>JAVHYF010000001.1:0-235686 GCA_031119205.1 Moraxellaceae bacterium
TGCCACCGACCTGCTGGAAGTAGGTGAACTGGGTGACTTCCATGCCGTTCAGCCATACCTCCCAGCCCAGGCCCCAGGCGCCGAGCGTGGGGTTTTCCCAGTCGTCTTCGACGAAGCGTACGTCGTTCTTCTTCAGGTCGAAGCCGAGGGCTTCGAGCGAGCCGAGGTACAGCTCCAGGATGTTGTCCGGCGCGGGCTTGAGCACCACCTGGTACTGGTAGTAGTGCTGCAGGCGGTTGGGGTTCTCGCCGTAGCGGCCGTCCTTGGGGCGGCGGCTGGGCTGCACGTAGGCGGCGCGCCAGGGTTCCGGGCCGATGGCGCGCAGGAAGGTGGCGGTGTGGCTGGTGCCGGCGCCGACTTCCATGTCGTAGGGCTGCAGCAGGGCGCAGCCTTGCGCGGCCCAGTAGGTCTGCAGGCGCAGGATGACGTCCTGGAAGCTGGGGATGTCGGCGTTGGTACGGGAGGTGTCCGTCATGATGGGTGGTACGAGGTCGACGAAGGCCGGTGGGCGGAACGAAACGCGCCATTTTACAGGGAGTTGCGCGCCTGACACGGTGTGCTGCCGCAAGCGGCCCGGGTCTACCCGCAGAGCCGCGCAAACGCTGGCTGTTGTGTGCTACAAGGCAGCACCCACATCTATAACAAAGGTTTAGGTCATGGCACGCCGCATCCTGCTCGGGCTGTTGCTGTTGTGCGCCTCATCCTGGGCCCTGGCCCAGAGCAATCCGGTCACGCGTTTCACCTTTCCGCCGCCGGAAACCGCCAACGACCAGCGCCACCTGTACTACTGGCAGGTGCTGGAAGCCGCGCTGGCCAGCAATCGCGACAAGTACGGCGATTTCGCGGTGGAGCCCTACGCCACACCGATGACTTTCCAGCGCGCCGCCGCCGAGGTGGAAAGCGGTAAGGGCCGCGTGAACATCGTGGCGCGCGGCACCAACATCGACCTCGAAACCCGCCTGCGGCCGATCCGCCTGCCGCTGGACAAGGGTCTGCTCGGCGCCCGCCTGTTCCTGGTGACGCAGGACACCGCGGCGAAGCTGGAGAAGGTGCGCACCTTCGAAGAGCTCCAGCAGTACACCATCGGCCAGAACTCCGCGTGGACGGACGTGAAGATCCTGCAGAACGCGGGCTTCAAACTCGTGATCGCGGACGACTACGAGGGCCTGTTCCAGATGCTGTCGGCGAAGCGCTTCGACCTGTTCTCGCGCGGTGCCATCGAGATCGACGCGGAGTGGAAAGCACACCGCGACACCCTGCCGAACCTGGTGATCGACAAGAGCTTCATGCTGTATTACCCGCTGCCGCGCTACTTCTTCGTGCCGCGCACGCCGGAGGGCGAGAAGATGGCCGAGCGCATCGAAGACGGTCTGCGTCGCCTGCAGAAGAGCGGCGAATTCGAGCGTCGCTATCAGGACTACAAGCGTCTGGTGCTGAAGGATGTGAACCTCGCCGGCCGCCGCGTGTTCCGCCTGACCAACACGCAGCTGTCACCGGAAACCCCGCTGTCCGACAAGTACTGGTGGGATGACCTGAGTGCCGAACTGAGCGCGAAGCCAAGACCCTGAGCCGGCTCCGGCCGCACACGGAAAAAGCAGAAGGCCGCGGAGCGATCCGCGGCCTTCTGCTTTGTGGCCGAGGTTGTGCCGGCTTCCGTGCTGCGCGGCCTGCTGCGGCTCAGATCATGAAGCCGAGGTTGGCGTTGAAGTTGCCGATGTTGGGCGCCACATCGGTCAGGTCGCCACCCGACACGCCGAACCAGGTTGCCAGTGTCGCGGCCAGCTGGTCGACCGACGTGGTCGGAATCAGGCGACCGGAACCGGAGTCCTGGTCGTTGGCGGTGGTGGGCGTGTGCAGGCGCGTCAGCGGCATGGTGCCGTAGATGTCGCCCCCCCTCACCGCGCCGCCGACGACGAAGTGGTGCGCGCCCCAGCCGTGGTCGGTACCGTCGCCGTTGGAGGTCAGCGTGCGGCCGAAGTCGGAGGCGGTGAACAGCGTGACGTTGTTCTGCATGCCCATCGCCACGGTGGCGTTGTAGAAGTACTCGATGGCGCGTGACACCTGGCCGTGCAGGCCTTGGCGGCCGGCAGCGGCATCGTCCTGCAGCGCCAGCGTCTCGTTGTCGTGGGTGTCGAACCCACCGATGCTGACGAAGAACACCTGCCGGCGCGCACCGGTGAAGGCGCGGGCCTCGGGGCTGATCAGGCGGGCGACGGCCTGCAGTTGCTGGGCAACGCGATTGCCGGTCGAACCCGTGGGAAGCGCAATCCCGGTGCTGTTGGCGGGCTTCGCTGCAAGCGCACTGGTGACCAGCCCTGCAGCATTGACGGAACGCTTCACCACGTCGACGTGGTCGCGCTCCAGATTCAGGGTGCTGGTGCTGCTGGCATCGGTGATGATGTTGCGCAGCGCGTCCATCGACGCGCTGCCGGTTGCGCTGGGGATGCCGAAAGGACGAGTGGCCAGCGCGTTGATCGCGGTCGCACCGGTGTTGCTGATCTGGTACTGGAAGATGCTGTCGCCGGCGAGGAACACGGCATTACCGGCCGCCGAGATGGCGGTGAAGATGGTGTTGGTGTTCTGGCTGGCCAGCAGGTCCCCCATGCGGCCGCCCCAGCCCGTGCGCACGCCTTCCGAGGCATAGGCCTGCCACACCGACTGCTGGTCATTGTGCGAGAACAGCTTGGGCGGCATGGGCACGCTGTTGTTACGGTACTGGGTGCGGTTGGTCGGCGTGATCAACGGGCCGATGTTGGCCAGCACGGCCGCATTGCCCTGCGCATAGAGCGTGCTCAGCGCCGACATGCTGGGACACAACGCGAACTGGCTGCCGTAGGACTGCGCGGTGAGGGTGCCGAAAGAGGTCGCGGCCAGTGATGCGCGTGCATAACCGATGCCCCCGGCGCCCTGGGTGCCGCGCACGGCGATGTACTCGGCATGCGGCGTGGTGTCGTAGGGCATGACCATGTTGAAGTGGTCGTTACCGCCGAACATGAACAGGCAGACGATGGCCTTGTAATCGTTGGCTTGCGCGCTGGCTGCACCGATGCCGGCAAGGTTGAGGGCGAAGGGCGCGGCAGTGCCCAGCGAGGACAGTGCGCCCAGGCGCTTGAGGAACTCGCGGCGGGTCTGGCGGGTGGGTTGTCTCATGGCTGCGCGCTCACTTCTGGATCAGGTATTCGGGCGATGCCATGGCGAGGAACACCGTGAGGTAGACCCGCTGGCGCCGCGCATTGGCGGCGTTGGTCGCGTTGGTGCTGGATATGGTGATGGCATCCACCGCGGTCTTGATCGATGCGCGCGTGGAGGCCTTCATGCCGCCGCGCACCACCAGCAGGTTCACCCGGTCGATCAGGGCATCACTGTTGTTGGCGAGCGCGATCTCCGCGCTGTAGTCCGGCCTGACATCGCGCAGGCCCGACACGCTGGCACCCACTCCGTTCTGGACCACGCTCTGCATGAAGTTGACGTAGCCGGCCACCGAGGTCTCATGGGTGATCTGCATCTCTGGCGCGACGAGGCCGGCAGTAGCCATGTGGGTGTTCGGAGGCAGGTAGCCGGGGCGATAGAAGTTGAACACCGAGGACGAGCGCATGGGCGTCTGGCCCAGGCTGCCGGTGGAGCTGTCGGTGTTGCCGATACGCCAGGAGCCGGATGCCGAGCTGGTGTTGAAAGCGCGGCCCCAGTTGGCCAGGCGCAGCACCGGCTCACGCAGCTTGCCGTCGCCGGTGCCGGGCGAAGCCGGGCGCGCTTCCGCATCCAGCAGCACGGCGGCGATGACGGCCTTCATGTCGCCACGCGTGCCATTGCCGAACCCGTGCGCCGAACCGCTGTTGAAGGCATTGGCAACCCGGTTGACGTAGGCCGGCGAGGGGTTGCTGGTCACCAGCCGCTGGATCAGCTGGCGGCCGATGAAGGGGCCGACATTGGGGTGGTTGTAGAGACGGTCCAGGGCGATATCTAGATCGCTGTCCATACTCGCCACGGTGGCCGCACCCTGCGCGGCAATCGTGGTGCCGAGAAAGCTCTTTTGCGAGATCGAGTGGTACTGCGGATAGCCCTGCATCGGCAACACGTCGCGATTGGGGTCGCGCGCGCTGTTGCTCTCGGAGAAGCGTGCGTTGCTGCGATCCGGCCCCGCCCAGCTGTAGCCGGTGAACACCTTGGCCAGACCGGATACGTCGTCATTGGTATAGGTCTCGATCGGATTGCCGCCACTGAGACGGATGGTGCCGTCGTTGTTCAGCTCGTACAGGCCGATGGAGAAGAGCTGCATCACCTCCCGCGCGTAGTTTTCGTCGGGCACGCGACCGCTGCTGTTTTCCTTCTGGTTGCGCAGGTGCGACAGGTAGATACCCATCGACGGATGCAGGGACACGTCCTCCAGCAACTGGCGGTAGTTGCCGAATGCATTGCGGCCGAGCATGTCGTAGTAGGACGCGATGCCGCGATAACTTTCCGACAGGTTGCCTTCGAAGGACACCACGAAGATCTGCGACAGCGCGAAGGCGACGCGCTGACGCAACTGGTCGGGACGGGTCATCGCCTGGCCCCACCAGCTCTGGAAGAAGAAGTCCTGGTTGCCGCCCTGCCCCAGCGCCGCGGCACGCGCCAGCTCCTGGTTCACGCAGGTCAGGTGGTTGGCCTGCGGCTGCGCGAACTGGTTGTTGAGCCACGAGGCGTAGCTGCTCTGGGTCAGCGCATTGATCGACGCCTCGCGCGGTCCGAAGCTCGCCTGCGCCAGGAAGCGTGAAGCCTCCTGCTGCGTGGGATGGCTGCCGTTGTCGGCAATGTTCGGCTCCGCACTGGCCGCATAGGTGCAACTGGCCGGAATGGCCGTGGTGGCCGTGCCACCGCTACCGCTGTCGCTGCCACCACCTCCACCGCAGGCTGTCAACAAGGCCAACAGCCCCACTGCAGCAAGGTTCCTGAACCACATGCCCGCCTCCCCCAATTTTCCTGTGCGCGGACATGCCGCAGCTGTTGGATACGGTCGCCACCCGGGCACCGCATCTCTATCGGTTCTGGAATTTTAGGTACTACGCGGAGCGCCGCCGGACCGTTGGACCGGAGGCGGAGGAAGGTCCGTCAGCGGCCCTGCCGCAAGGATGAACGGCGCCTGAGAAAGACAGCCGCAACGAGCATACCGCCCAGTACGGTCAGAAAAGGGCCGTTGGCCCATAGTGCATAGGGGGTCAGGCCACGATGGCCCTGCACTTCCACCTCCAGCGCGCCGCGCTTGAAAGCGGGCAGCACGGCGCTGACGCTGCCGTCCGGCATGACCAGGGCAGTCATGCCCGTGTTGGTGGCACGCAGCATCGGCCGGCCGGTTTCCAGCGCGCGCCATTGCGCGATCTGCAGGTGCTGCGGCTGGGCGTGGCTGTCGCCGTACCAGGCGAGGTTGGAGATGTTGAGCATCAGCGTCGCCTCCGGCAAGGCATGCAGCAACTCTTCGCCGAAGACGTCTTCGTAGCAGATGTTCATGGCGATCCGCTGCCCGCCAAGTTGCAGCGGCGGCTGCGTGGCACCACCGCGACTCTGGTCGGCCATGGGGATCTGCGCCAGCGAGAAGAACCAGCGGAAGCCCGGCGGCTGGAACTCGCCGAAGGGCACCAGGTGGTTCTTGCCGTAGTGCTGCGCCGGGCTCGCGCCACGCGAGATGGCACTGTTGAACACGCGGCCCTGCTCGTCCCGCGTGAAGATGCCCAGCACCACGTCGCCCCCCGCCGCGCGCGCCAGCGCACCGAGATGATCGAGGTAACCGGCTGGCAGCTGCTCGTCGAACATCGGCAGCGTGGTTTCCGGCAGCACGACAAGGCTGCTCGCATGCTGCCGCACCATGTCGGCGTTGAGTGCCAGCCAGTCCTGCACGCGGGCCATGTCCCACTTCTGGTCCTGCGGGATATTGGTCTGCAGCAGGGCGACCTTCAGCGGCGCGCCTTCCGGCTGCGTCCACACCACACCACGCAGGACGACGCCCCCGGCCAGAACGGTGACCACCGCCGCGGCAGCCAGCGGCCAGCGCAGGCGGCCGCGCAGTGTCTGCCCAACCAGCGCCAGCACGAAAACCATCATCATGCTGACGCCATACACACCGAACACAGGAGCCCAGCCGGACAGCGGACTGGGTGGCGTCTGGGTGTAGCCGATCATCAGCCAGGGCAGGCCGGTGAACAGGTTGCCGCGCAGCCACTCGCCCAACATGTAGGCCGCGGCGGCGAGGCCGGCATCCCACACCGGCCGGCCGCTGCGCAGGCGCAGCAGCAGCCAGCCGGCCAGCGCGGTGAACAGCGCGAGATAGGCACACAGCAGCAGGATGGACAGCGCAGCCAATGGCGGCGCCATGCCGCCGTAGACGTTGAGCGCCACGTACATCCAGCCCAGCCCGGCCGCAAAGAAGCCGATGCCCCACACGAAACCGGCGAGTGCGGCACGACGCGGGGTCGCACAGCCATCGCACAGCGCCCACAGCACCAGCCAGCCCAGCGGCGCCAGCCAGCCCTGACCGAAGGGTTCATAGGCGAACACCATCAGCACGCCACTGAAGAGCGCCAGCAGGAGCTGACCTTTCAGGGTCTGCGGCCAGAGCCCGCGCAGACGCTGGCGCAGGCGGTCGGCAGTCGGGGAAGCGGAAGACATGCGGGAATTATGGGGAGGACGGATGACAACCTGAGTGACGGGCGGCTCAACCGTCGCGGGCGCAGAGGGTGAATGTGCTGAGCGTTAATCTAATGAGCGCGCCCGGCACGACAGTCACCGCGCCGCCCTCAGTTCTGCGCATCGGCGATCACCACCGGTGCGAGCTGGCGGTAGCGGCCACCGAAGTACAGCAGCGGCTCGCGGTCACTGCGGCTGCAGCGCTCCACCTCGCCGATGAACACCAGGTGGTCACCACCGGCGTGGCGGATGGTGTTGCGCACCTCGAAGCTCGCCGCGCAACCCGGCAGCAGCGGTGCACCGCCGAGGCCGGGCGTCCATTCCACGCCAGCGAAGCGGTCCGGCTGCTTGCTGGCAAAACGCCGGGACACGGGCTCCTGATCGGCCGCCAGCACGTTGATGGCGTAGTACTCGCAGGCCTCCAGCAGCGGGCGCTGGGCCAGGTGCAGCGACAGGCTCCACACCACCAGCGGCGGCGACAGCGAGACCGAGTTGAAGGAATTGATCGTCATGCCCACCAGCGTCCCGTCGGCGAGCTGCGTCGTCACCACCGTGATGCCAGTGGCGAACTGGCCAAGGCAACGGCGGAAAGCCAGCGGATCGCGGGGATCTTCGGGGACAAGCGCGTGGGGGGATTGGGGGCTGGGGGTAGTCACGGCGTCCGGGATCGCACGGCGTTGGCGAAGCCCACGGGGTCGGGGAAAAGCGGCATTATCCGTGCGCGCCCGGCTTCCGTCGAGGCAGATTCCGGTTTCACGGCCCCTTGCGGCCCAAAGCACGACATGAGCAAGTTCGCCGACACCCTCGTTTCCTGGCAGCGTCAGCATGGTCGCCACGACCTGCCCTGGCAGCAGACCCGCGACCCGTATCGCGTGTGGCTGTCGGAGATCATGCTGCAGCAGACCCAGGTCGACACCGTCATTCCGTACTACGACCGCTTCCTGCAGCATTTCCCGGACGTGGCCAGCCTGGCGGCCGCTCCGCAGGACGCGGTGCTGGCGCAGTGGAGCGGGCTGGGTTACTACGCCCGCGCCCGCAACCTGCACAAGGCCGCGCAGATCGTCATGGCGCAGCATGGTGGCCAGTTCCCGCAGACCGCCGCAGGGCTGGTGGAGCTGCCCGGTATCGGCCGCAGCACGGCGGCAGCGATCGCCAGCTTCTGCTTCGGCGAACGCGCCGCCATCCTCGACGGCAACGTCAAGCGGGTGCTGTGCCGCCACCGCGGCGTGGATGGTTTTCCCGGCGAGCGCGCGGTGGAAAACCACCTGTGGGCGCTGGCCGATGCACTGCTGCCGGCCGAGGGCATAGACACCTATACGCAGGCGCTGATGGATCTCGGCGCCACGCTGTGCACCCGCAGCCGCCCCACCTGCGCCATCTGCCCGGTGGCCGCCGATTGCGTCGCGCGCGAGACCGGCCGCCAGGCCGAGCTGCCCGCCGCCCGCCCGCGCAAGCCGGTGCCGCAACGTGCGCTGGATGTGCTGGTACTCCGCGCCAGGGGCCGGGTGCTGATGGAGCGCCGCCCCGCCAGCGGTATCTGGGGCGGGCTCTACAGCCTGCCGGAATGCGGGGAGGGAGAGAGTCCGCTGGCCTGCGCACAGCGCCGCTTCGGCATTGCTGCAGCCGACGCCACCGCGCTGCCGCCGCTGCGCCACAGCTTCACCCACTTCACGCTGACGCTGACGCCCTGGCTGATCGAGCTGCCGAAGCTGCCACGCATGGCCAGCGACGACAGCCTGTACTGGGCGGATGCCGACACCCTGCCCAGCCTGGGCCTGCCGGCACCGATCAAGCGTCTGCTGGCGGACGTGCCGGCCTTGCTGGAAAGCTGAGGCTCCTTAGGATCATTCCCACAGGTAAACGCAGAAGGGCGCCGCAGCGCCCCTTCTTCTCGTCGAGCCTGTGAATCAGACAGTGAATTTACGGACCGCGCCGTCCAGCCGCGTCGCAATCGTCGCCAGCTCGTCGGACAGGCGGCTGGTCGTCTCCGCCACCGTCAGGTTCTCCTGACTGGCGCTGGAGATGCGCTCCATGTTGCGGGCGATGTCCTGGCTGGCCGCACTCTGTTCGGTGGCAGCGGAAGCGATGGTGGCGATGTTGTTCGCCGTGCTCGCCGCCTGCGACTCGATGCTACGCAGCGACTCGGTGACGGCCTGGGTGCTGCGCACGCCCTCCTCCACCTTGCCATGCGCTTCGTCCATGCCCACCACGGCCTGCGCGGTGTCGTGCTGCACGGCAGCGATCTTCTCGTAGATCTCCTGCGTGGCGGAGGTGGTGCGCTCGGCCAGCTTGCGCACTTCGTCGGCCACCACGGCAAAACCACGGCCCTGCTCGCCGGCGCGCGCCGCTTCGATGGCAGCGTTGAGCGCCAGCAGGTTGGTCTGGTCGGCAATTTCCTTGATGACGTTCACGATGCTGCCGATCTCTTCCGAGCGCTTGGCCAGCACGGACACCGTTTCGCTGACGCGGGTGACGGTCTCGGCAATCTGGCGGATGCCCTGCGCGGCGTCATCGGCCGTCTTGGCGCCGGTGCGCGCCGCGTCGGCGGCACGCTGGGTCTCACGCTCGACACCGTTAGTGGTGTCGGCAATGTGGCTCACGCTGACCGACATTTCCTCGATGGTCGAAGCGGTGGCTTCCACCGCTTCAGCCTGACTGCGCGAGGCGTGGTCCACCTGCTCAGCCACCGCGGTCAGCGAGCGGGCAGCGTCCAGCTGCTCGCGCACGCCTTGGCCAACGTCGACGATCACGGTCTGGATGCGTGCCACGAAAGTATTGAACCAGTGCGCCACTTCGGCGAACTCGTTCTTGCCGCGCGCATCGAGGCGACGCGTGAGGTCGGCGTCGCCTTCCGCGATGCTGCGCAGCGCGTCGCGGATGTGCAGCAACGGGCGGGTGACGACGACACGCAGGGCAACCACGAGCGCCAGCACGATGATGATGTCCAGGATGACGATCTGCGCCAGCAGGCGGCCGATGGAGCCGGTCAGTTCGGCATCCACCGCGGTACGGTTGTAGCCGACGTTGAAGTCACCGATGACGCGGTCGGCGTCACCGTCCTTGTAGCTGATCTGCCCGGTGTGGTTGAGGCCGCCAGCCGGCACTTCCTTGGCGTCCTTCAGCTCTTCCGGTTTGCCCTCGCTGTCGCGGCCGATCACCAGGGTCCAGCCCTTCGGCGTCTTGATGCTGATCGCATCGACGTTGGCGCTCGCCAGCTCGGCCTTCAGGATGTTCACCATGGTCGGCGTATCGAAGGTCCACAGCGGCTGCGACAGGTTGCTCTGCAGGCGCACGGTGGCGGCGTCGAGGTCTTCCTTCAGGCCACGTTCGAGGTCGCCCTTGAGCTTCAGGTAGTTGAGGCCGCCGGAGATCGCCAGCACGGCGGTCACGATGACGAGGAACAGCAGGTTGAGGCGGAAGCTGATGGCGTTGGGGTTGAAGCGCAGGGTCTTGTTCATGGCGTTCTCTCTGGCGTGGGCGGCGAGATGTTCGAGTTCGTATGGGTATTCAGAGCGTGGCGACGGCTCAGGACTTCGCGGCGGTCTTCACCGGTGCCTTGGCAGGCGGCGGCGTGCCGGTCGGGTCGAACCACAGGCTGGCGTCGTTCAGCGGGGTCTCGGGCGGCAAGGTGGCGTTGTCCATACGGATGACCTTGCGCGACTTCAGCTGGGTGCTTTCCACGAAGCTGCCGAAATACTTTTCGAACAATTCCTCGTACTTGCCGCTGGCCATCATGCGGCGCAGGCCGGTCTCGATGCGCTTGGCCAGTGCCGGGCCGTTGCCGGTCTGGCTGACCATGAAGTAGCGCGGCAGCGGATACACCAGCACCAGGCTGGGTTCCAGCACCAGGTCCGGCATGTCCTCGGCGGTCTTCAGGCTGGGCGCTGCCTCCCACGGGGCGCGGGCGAACATGTCGAAACGCTCTTCGTTGAGCATGCGCATCAGGCCCGGCGAGTAGTTGCCGCCTACGACCTTGAAGCCGGCCTCGCGCAGGATCTTGGTGTCCGGCCATTGCGAGCCCTGCCCGACCTTCAGGCGTTGCAGGTCTTCCAGCGAGTTCACGGCGGCGAATTTCGGCAGGTCCTGCTTGCGCACCAGCATCAGGCGCCAGCCCAGCAGACCGCGGTCCAGCGGAATGCGGATGGGCAGCAGCTTCTTTTCGTCTTCGATGTTGGAGCCGCGGGTGATGACATGCAGCTCGCCGGTGTTGTCGACGATGGCGCTGATCGCACGCGGCGCAGCCATCGGACTGGGCGTTTCGGCCAGCTCGTAGGCGCCCATCTCCTTCGTATGCTCCAGGGCCTCCTGCAGCATGTGTACGAAGTGCTTGGCTTCGTTCTTGTTGTAGATGAGCTTGATGTCCTCGGCCCGGACGGACACGGAGAACTGGGCGCAGAGCGCCACGAACAACAGCAGGGAACGCATCGGAGACACCACCTGGCAAACGATTGACTTCGTCTGCAGGTAACGGGTTGTCCGACCAAACGTTTAGGGAATTCCCCTAGAGAAATAACAACTTGCCACAAAACCGGCGCGTCGTTTCGTCAGACAAAACGCGGCCGGTTCTGCTCAACCATTCAGCAACGCGGTACACGTTGCCCTCCCCCGCAGCGGCGTCATCGCCAGGAGCCGCGACAACGCCAGCAATGCCCGTTCAGGGGTTGGCCGGCGGCGGCACTGCGCCACGCGGCCACAGCAGCCACATCTTGCCTTGCTGGCGCATGCGTCCGGCCTGTGCCCCGGCCTCGGCACCGAAGCCCCAGAAGAAGTCCGCCCGCACGCGACCACGGATGGCACCACCCGTGTCCTGCGCCATCACCAGGCGATTCATCTGGCCGCCCTCCGGCTTCGGGAAGCTGATGAACACCGGCGCGCCCAGCGGCACCGTGCGTGGGTCCACCGCGATCGCACGGCCTGCCGCCAGCGGCACGCCCAGCGAGCCCTTGGGCCCTTCGTTGCCTGCGGCCTCCTCGCGGAAGAACACGTAGCTGGGGTTGGCGTTGAGCAGCTCGGACTGGCGCGTCGGGTTGGCCTTCACCCAGTTCTTGAGGCCCTGCATGCTGGCCTGCTCCAGCTTCATCTCGCCCTTGTTGATCAGGTAGCGGCCGATGGAGATGTAGGGGTGGCCGTTCTGGTCGGCATAGGCCAGGCGCACCCGGCTACCGTCCGAAAACTCCGCCTGGCCCGAGCCCTGCACCTGCAGGAAGAAGAGCTCCACCGGGTCTTCCGCCCAGGCCAGCACCTTGGCCGGGAAGCGCTCGCCCTGCGCTTCGATCTGCTCGCGCGACCAGTACGGCAGCACCTTGCGGCCCTCCACGCGGCCACGCAGGCGCAGGCCCTTGGTTTCCGGGTACAGGCTGGCGATATCCAGGTTGAGCATGTCGTCCGGCACGCCGTACACCGGCGTGGTGAAGCGCGCGCTCTTCCAGCGGCTGGCGCGGATCAAGGGCTCGTAGTAACCGGTGACCAGTCCCTCCTGCGTGCCATCGGCATTGACGATCTGCCAGGGCTGCAGGTGCGTCTCCATGAAGGCGCGGACGTTGGCCGTCAGCGGTTTGTCACCCAGCGCACGCGCCGCCTCGCAGCTCACGCTCCAGGCCTCGCGCGCTGCCGGCTCGCGGATCGCGCGGCAGGACGCCAGCAACCCGCCCCAGGCCTGCGCCAGATCATCGCGTTGCCATTCCGGCAGCGCGGCCCAGTCGGCCGCCTGGAAGGCCGGCACCGCGGGTGGGGGCTCAGGCTTGGCGTCCGGCGTGCGCGGCTCCGGGCACACCGGTGCGGCCGCTACCGGCGGGCACTGCGCGGGCGCAACCGGCCCCGCCACCGGCGCGGTCGGTTGCGATGGCGTGGCGGCACAACCGGCCAGCACGACGAGCGTGGCAAGCGCAGACAGGACAGACAGCGGCTTCCTGATTGGACAGATCATCGGCAGAGGTTCCCGGGGCAGACGGCTTGGATGAGGTCGGGTGAGATAGCGGGCACTGGCTGGAGTTCCTGCAAGAGCCGCAGCGCACACGCTGGCGGAAGCGCGAAAGTATACTGGCGGTCTCTGCTTCCAGCCCGCACCGTCTCATGTGGATCCTGCTTCTCGAAGCCCTCGTCGCGCTCAGCCTGCTGTTCGCCATCGTGTGGGCCAGCAAGCCGCGCAAGCAGCCCCCTGCCGCGCCCGCCCGCAAGCCCGACGTCACCCCCGCAGCCAACACCGCCGACTCCACGACTGATTCCCGGACCACCTCCAACGATGAGCCCCGCTGATCTCGACCGCCTGATCGCCCGCGCCGAGCACGTGCTCGCGCGCTTCGAAGCCACCCTGCCGCCGGCCCCGCCAGAGCCGGACTGGAAGGCCCACGCCCACCGCTGGCGCACCCGCAACGGCCGCGGCTGGCTGGAGCCCATCCACAAGCTGCAGGGCATCCGCCCCGCCGACCTGCAGGACGTGGACGCGCAGAAAGCGCGCATCGACGCCAATACCCGCCAGTTCATCGAAGGCCGCCGCGCCAACAACGTGCTGCTCACCGGTGCCCGCGGCACCGGCAAGAGCTCGCTGATCCGCGCCATGCTGACGGAATACGCCCCGCGCGGCCTGCGCGTCATCGAGGTGGACAAGAGCGACCTCATCGACCTCGCGCATATCGTGGACCTGGTGACCACGCGGAGCGAGCGCTTCATCATCTTCTGCGACGACCTCTCCTTCGACGAAGGCGAGCCCGGCTACAAGGCCCTCAAGAGCGTGCTCGACGGCTCCTTCGCCGCGGTGCCGGACAACGTGCTGATCTACGCCACCAGCAACCGCCGTCACCTGCTGCCCGAGTACTTCGACGAGAACGCGCGCACCAAGTACGTCGGCGACGAGATCCACCCCGCCGAAGTGGTGGAAGAGAAGATCAGCCTGTCCGAACGCTTCGGCCTGTGGGTGAGCTTCTACCCCTTCAGCCAGGACGAATACCTCAGCATCGTGCAGCACTGGCTGCGCGAGTTCGGCGTCGCGCTGACCGACTGGGAAACACTGCGACAGGAATCGCTGCAGTGGTCGTTGATGCGCGGTTCGCGCAGCGGGCGCGTGGCCTGGCAGTTCGCGCGGGACTGCGCGGGGCGTTTGGGGGACGCGTGAGCATCCGGATCCGTCCGATGCGTACCACGGACCACGCGGCACTCCTCGCACTGTGGCAATCCACGCCCGGCGTGTCCGTGCGTGACGCCGACGGCTATGAAGCGGTGAGTCGCTACCTCGACCGCAACCCCGGCCTGAGCTTCGTCGCCGAGGATGACGGCCGCATCGTCGGCGGCATCATGGCCGGGCACGATGGCCGGCGCGGCTACCTGCAGCACCTGCTGGTGGCGGAGTCGCATCGCGGCCAGGGCATCGGCCGGCAACTGGTGGAGCGCTGCACCGCGCAGCTCGCTGCACTGGGCATCCACAAGAGCCACATCGACGTGCTGAGCGGCAACGAGCCCGCCCTGCAGTTCTGGCAGGCGATGGGCTGGCAGGTACGCAGCGACATCCAGCGCCTGTCCTTCATTGCAGGAGGTGGCAGCAATGTCTGAGCAGAAGTTGGCTGAACTGACACTGACTGCAGCAGAACTCACCGGCCGGGCCAGCACGCACGTGCTGCGCTTCGACCCGCCCGGCTTCACCGCCCACCCGGTCGCCGCCACCGCCTTCCTCGCCATGCGCGCGGAGGCCGCGAAATCCGGCATCGACCTCACCGTCGCCAGCGCCTTCCGCGACTTCGACGGCCAGCTCGCCATCTGGAACCGCAAGTTCCGCGGCGAACGCGTGCTGTACGCCGCCGACGGCAGCGTGCTGGATCACGCCAACCTCGACGAACCCGCACTTATCGCCGCCATCCTCGAATGGTCCGCCCTGCCCGGCGCCAGCCGCCACCACTGGGGCAGCGAGTTCGACGTGCACGACCGCGCCGCGCAGCCACCCGACTACAAGCTGCGCCTGATGCCGGATGAGTACGAGGCCGGCGGCGTGTTCGCCACGCTCACGCAATGGCTGGATGCCAACATGGCGCGCTATGGCTTCTTCCGCCCCTACGACGCCGAGCGCGGCGGCATCCACGCCGAACCCTGGCACCTCAGCTTCGCGCCGGTCTCCGTGCCCGCACTCGCCGCGATGAGCGTTGCCGTGCTCGACACCGCGCTCGACGACAGCGTGCTGGGCCTCGCCACCGTGCGCGAGGCACTGCCCGGCATCTACGCCCGCCAGGTCTGCCTGGTAGCCGACGCCCCCGCGCAACTCATCCACACCGCTCCCAACGGACTCGCCTGATGGTCAAGAAAGTCGAAGTCGCAGCCGCCGTCATCACCCGCCCCGACGGCAGCTTCCTGCTCGGCCAGCGCGCGCCCGGCGCCATCTACGAGGGCTACTGGGAATTCCCCGGCGGCAAGGTGGAGCCCGGCGAAACCCCGCGCGATGCCGTAGTGCGCGAACTGCAAGAAGAACTCGGCATCACCGTGCACGCCGCTTGGCCCTGGCTGATGCGCGAGCATCACTACGAACACGCCCACGTCCGCCTGCATTTCTTCGAGATCCCGCACTGGAGTGGCGACATCGCCGACCACGTGCACAGCAAGCTGGTGTGGACACAGCCCGGCAAGCTCGACGTCTCACCCATGCTCCCCGCCAACGGCCCCATCCTCAAAGGCCTGTCGCTACCGCGCCTGATGGGCGTCACGCAGGCGCATGTCTTGGGTGTGGACGTGCAGCTACAAGCACTCGACGCAGCCCTGTCACGCGGCCTGCGCCTGGTGCAACTGCGCGAACGTGAACTGCCCGCCGACCAGCGTCTCGCCTTCGCGCAACAGGTGCTGTCGCGCTGCAAGGCCGCGGGTGCGGTGCTGGTGATCAACGACGACATCCCGCTCGCCGCGCAGATCGGTGCTGACGGCGTGCATCTGCCCGCGCATCGTCTCGCCGCACTCGACGCACGTCCGGACTTCGGGTGGGTGGGCGCGTCCTGCCACACGCGGGAGGAACTGGAGCGCGTCGCCGCGCTGGGGCTGGACTACGCGGTGCTGGGGCCGGTGGCAGCGACGGTGACGCACCCAGATGCGCAGCCGTTGGGCTGGGACGCGTTCAGTGCAATGACTCAGGAATTGCCGATGCCGGTGTTCGCGATCGGCGGTTTGTCTGCCGCCGATGACGCTACCGCGCGTGCAGCGGGGGCTCATGGGGTGGCGGCTATCAGGAGTGTGTGGGGCGGCTAAGCGCACTCCGTCGCGTATCCCGCACGGCCCGTCGAACGACCACGAAACACCCGTCGCCCCTGCGAGGGCAGGGGCCCAGTGTCGTTGCTTTTCTGTGGAGTGGTTCTGCCGGCTCCCGCCGTAGAGTCCGTGCTTCATCTCGAAGCCGCGCCGGGGCGAGCTCCCGGCCAAGCGCAACTCGTGACCACCGCACTCGCGGCGGGAGCCGGCAGAACCACAAGGCAAAGACAACGACACTGGATTCCCGCTTTGCGAGCTTTCGGCATTCGCCGAAATGCCTGCTTACCCCTCTGCTCGGGAATGACGAGAAGTTTCTGGTTGCTCGGCGGGTTGTACCCCAAGCGGGCGGCTCGGCCAGAAGGCGAGCAGGCCTACATCAACAGCAGAGCCGCCAGCCCCAGGAAGATGAAGAAGCCACCGGAGTCGGTGCACGCAGTAATAAGCACCGACGAGCCCAGTGCCGGGTCGCGGCCAGCGCGCATCATGGCGAAGGGGATCATCACCCCCATCGATGCGGCTAGCATCAGGTTCAGCGTGGTGGCGATGGTCATCACCGCGCCCAGCTCCCAGTTGCCGTAGAGCAGCCAGGCGGCCACGCCGAGCACGCCGCCCCACACCAGTCCGTTGATCATCGCCACGCCCATTTCCTTGCGCAGCAACTGCTTGAGCATGTCGGGGCGCACGGCGTCCATGGCGATGGCGCGCACGATCATGGTGATCGTCTGGTTGCCGGAGTTGCCGCCGATGCCGGCGATGATGGGCATCAGGGTAGCGAGCGCCACCAGCTTCTCGATGGAGTCCTCGAAGAGGCCGATGACCCGCGAGGCGACGAAGGCGGTGACGAGGTTGATGGCCAGCCAGCGCCAGCGGTTGCGCACCGAGTCGATGACCGGCGCGAAGATGTCTTCCTCTTCTTTCAGGCCGGCCTGGTTGAGCAGTTCGACTTCCGACTGCTCGCGGATGAAGTCCACCACCGAGGCCACCGTCACCCGGCCCACCAGCGAACGGTCGCGGTTGATGACCGGCGCGGACACCAGGTCGTAACGCTCGAAGGCGTGCGCAGCGTCCTCGGCACTGTCGGCCGGATGCAGGCTCAGCATGTCGGTGAGCATCACGTCGCCCACCGTCGCCTCCAGGTCGTTGATCAGCATGGTGCCCAGCGGCAGCACGCCGCGCAGGCGTTCCTCGCGGTCGATCACGAAGAGCTGGTCGGTGTGGTCGGGCAGTTCGTCGAAGCGGCGCAGGTAGCGCATCACCACTTCCAGCGTGACGTCCTCCCGCACGGTCACCATGTCGAAGTCCATCAAGGCTCCGACGGCATCGTCGGGGTAGGACATGGCGGCGCGCAGCTGTTCGCGCTCGTCGGCGTCCATGCCGAGGTACACGTCCTCGATGACGTCCTTCGGCAGGTCGGGCGCGAGGTCAGCCAGCTCGTCGGCGTCGAGCTGTTCGGCGGCGGCCACCAGCTCGGCGTTGTTCATCGTCTCGATGAGCGTCTCGCGCACCGCGTCCGACACTTCGAGCAGGATCTCGCCGTCGTTCTCGCCGCGCACCAGGTCCCAGATGAACAGGCGGTCGTCCAGCGGCAGGGCTTCGAGGATGTAGGCGATGTCAGCCGCGTGCAGCGACATGAGCTTCTTGCTCATGCGCGCGATGTTCTGCTTGTGCACCAGGCCTTCGACGATGTCGTGCTTCGGCCCGCTCTGACGATGCACCAGGGCCTCTTCCACCTTCTGACTGCCGAGCAACGCCTGCACTTCCCGCAGGGTGTGCTGGATGTCATCGCTGCGCTGGAGGTGTTCGGCCTGGCTCATGAAAAAGCGATTCCCTTCGTCGGGCTTGCTGCGGTGCAAGGCCCGAGTGTAGCTGCAAAGTTGTGACAGTCAGGCGTAACGCCGCCCTGCCTGTGACGCGCGGCGTGGCGGTGCCGCGACGCATGGCTCGCGAGCCCGGTTCCGGCCCGGGTGCTACCCCTAACGCGGCTCAGGGAATTTCGGAGTACCGCATGCGCGATTCGATGCGAGCGGCATGGGCGGCAAGACGCGGGCCGAAGCTCTTCTCGTATCGCCGCGGGTTGGGCAGCATCACCGCCAGCCGCGCTGCCTGGGCGGGGCCCAGCCCTGCGGCCGAGGTGTTGTAGTAGCGCCTTGCAGCGGCCTCGGCACCGAAGACGCCGTTGCCCCACTCCACCACGTTGAGATACACCTCGAGGATGCGGCGCTTGTCCCATAGGGCCTCGATCATCAGCGTGATGATGGCTTCCTCGGCCTTGCGCACGTAGCTGCGCGCCGGGGTGAGGAACAGGTTCTTGGCCAGTTGCTGGCTGATGGTGGAGCCACCGCGCACCGGCTTGCCCTTCTTCTGGTTCTTCTCGATGGCCTTCTGGATGCCTTCCCAGTCGAAGCCCTCGTGGTCGACGAACTTGTCGTCCTCGGCAGCGATGACCGCGCGCTTGAGATGCGGCGAGATGCGCGAGTAATCCACCCAGGTGTAGCGCAGCGTGGCCTTCGGGTCCTTCTCGCGCAGTTCGGACAGGCGGATGTCCATGAAACTGGTTTCGCCCGGCGGCATCCACTTCCACCACAGCACATGGCCGAGCAGCCACAGGTGGTAAGCAAGCACCAGGAGGACGAGGCCCAGCAGGATGCGGCGGACCCAGGAACCGGCTTTCTTCATGGCGCAGGATGGCGGCGATACGTTGGCAAGGCCGCGAGCTTGGCAGACGGCGGGGGCCGCTTCAAGCCTGCGCCACTGCAAGATTGCGCCGCATGTAAGGCTAAGCCCTGATGCGGTTCCCGCCGGACGGCGTGACACAGTTGCGCCTTATTTGTTCGCTGCTTGGCAAAATGCGCCCTGTTCGTTGCGGCAATGCCATCTGCCAGTCACGAACGACACCGATACAGCCGAGCCGCAGCATGAATACCGCCATCGCATCCGCAGCAGCCAGCGTCACCGCCAAGCCCACCGCCGTGAAGGCCGTCTACGACCGCCTGCGCAGCGACATCATCCACAGCCTGCTGGCACCGGGCGAGAAGCTCGCCATCGATGAAATGGCCGCGCGATACCGCATCGGCGTGAATCCGGTACGCGAGGCGCTCAACCGCCTGTCCAGCGAGAACTTCGTGGAACACCGCGAGCAACGCGGCTTCTACGTGCGGCCGGCCAGCCTGCGCGAATTCCGCGAGCTGGTGCAGGCACGCTGCCTGGTGGACTGCCAGGCGCTGGAGCAGGCGGTGAGCAATGCCAGCCCGGCCTGGGAAGCGGCGCTGCTCGCCGCGCATGCCGCCCTGCTGGCGGCCGACCGCGGCACCGGCATGGACGAAGCCGGTCGCCAGTGGGAAGCCCTGCACTGCAACTTCCACCACGCCCTGATCGGCGCGGCCGGCTCCACATGGCTGCGTCGCCTGTCCGACGAGCTGATGCATCAGGCTGGTCGCTACCGCTTCCTCGGCGATGCGCACAGCGAGTCCCAGCGCAACACCCCGGACGAACACCGCGCCATCATGGACGCGGCACTGGCGCGCGACGCCGCGCTGGCCAGCCGACTGCTGCGGGAGCACTTCAGCCGCACGCTGATGCTGCTGGAAGCCCGCTTCGGCAACGCCAGCCAGGTGGTGGTGAACGGCATCGTCGTCAGCGCCGACTGAGGCCGTACAGACGCGAGGAAGAGGCCCGCAGCAGGCCTCAGCCCCACGCCCGTTTCCGGCCCGTTCTCACGGGCCGAACATATATTTCGCCGCGCCCGATCTGGCGCCCGACTCCTTTGGTAGTTTCGCCTCCAGCCATGGCGACCTGCTCGTCGCGATGGCCTTTATTGTTGGCTCCAGACCGCGACCCCTCGCGGTTCAGCACGGGATGGCGATCGTCATCCCGTTCTTTTTGCCCGCCCCGCCACAGCCCCCACCGGTTTGACAAGCGCCACCCTGCGGGGGTAGCTTCCCGTCATCGCGCCGATTTGGCTCAGATTGCGGGCGCGTAATAAATCCAGCTAAATCGAGGACATACCCGGTCCGAGCCTCCTGACTCGCACCGGGTTTTTTCATTGGTACTGCTGTTGCGTTCCTCGCTCTCATGACTGCACCCGGATCGGTCGGCACCGTCGCCCCGCAGCGCGCGCACTTCGATGCGCCGCTCACGCTCAGAAGCGGTGGCGTGCTGCCAGCCTTCGACCTCGTCTTCGAAACCTACGGCACGCTGAACGCCAGTGCGAGCAACGCAGTGCTGGTGTGCCACGCGCTGTCCGGCTCGCACCACGTGGCTGGCACGTACGCGCACGATGCGAAATCACTGGGCTGGTGGGACAACCTGGTCGGCCCCGGCAAGCCGCTGGATACCGACAAGTTCTTCGTCGTCGGTGTGAACAACCTGGGCGGCTGCTACGGCAGCACCGGCCCGATGTCGCTGAACCCGGCCACCGGCAAACCCTGGGGCGCGAGCTTCCCCTTCGTGACGGTGGAAGACTGGGTGGACGCACAGGCACGCCTGGCCGATCAACTCGGCATCAACACCTGGGCCGCCGTGCTGGGCGGCAGCCTGGGCGGCATGCAGGCGCTGGACTGGACGCTGCGCTACCCGACGCGGGTGCGCCACGGCATGGTCATCGCCGCCGCGCCCAAGCTGTCGGCGGAGAACATCGCCTTCAACGAGGTGGCGCGACAGGCCATCCTGACCGACCCCGAGTTCTACGGCGGCGACTACTACGCGCATGGCACGGTGCCCACCAACGGGCTGCGCCTGGCGCGCATGATCGGCCACATCACCTATCTGTCGGACGACGCCATGGCCGAGAAATTCGGCCGCCGCCTGCGCCACGGCGAGCACAAGTACCACTACGACATCGAGTTCGAGATCGAGTCCTACCTGCGCTACCAGGGCGACAAGTTCGCCGGCTTCTTCGACGCCAACACCTACCTGCTGACCACCAAGGCGCTGGACTACTTCGATCCGGCCTTCGCCTACGAGGGCGACCTGCAAGCCGCGCTGGCACGCGCGCAGGCGGACTTCTTCATCGCCAGCTTCAGCACCGACTGGCGCTTCTCGCCGCAACGCTCGCGCGAGCTGGTGTTCGCCCTGCTGCACAACCGCCGCCGCGTGACCTACGCGGAGCTGGACAGCGACGCCGGCCACGACTCCTTCCTGCTCGACGACGCGCACTACCACGCCGCGCTGCGGGCCTACTTCCAGAACATCGAGGTGTGACCATGGTGCATCTCCAGGACGTCCGCTTCGACTACGACGTAATCGCCCGCTGGGTGCCGCAGGGCGCCCGCGTGCTCGACCTCGGCTGCGGTGACGGCAGCTTGCTGCGTCATCTGATGAACGCCCGCGGCGTCAGTGGCTATGGCATCGAACGCGACACACCGCACGTGGTGGAGTGCATCCGCAACGACGTGCCGGTGCTGCAGATCGACCTCGAACAGGGGCTGGCCGGCTTCGAGGACGCGCAGTTCGACGTGGTGGTGATGAGCCAGTCACTGCAAGCAGTGAAGAACACCGAGGGCATCCTCGCCGAGATGTTGCGCGTGGGGCGCGAGGCCATCGTCAGCTTCCCGAACTTCGGCTACTGGCCTCACCGCGATTCGCTGGCCGAAGGCCACATGCCGGTGAGCCGCAGCCTGCCGTACCAGTGGTACAACACGCCCAACGTCCGCTTCTTCACGATGTCGGACTTCGAGGAGCTGTGCGCGCAACGCGGCATCGTGGTGCGCGAGCGCTTCGCCTACGACGAGGATCGCGAGATCACCATCGACCCGAACAACTTCGCCAGCGTGGCGATCTACCGCCTGGGGCGGGCCGCCGCTTGAACGCCGCACGGCTCCAGCGCTGGTGGCGCATGGCCGCCATCCTGCTGCTGGGCTTTGCCTCCGGCCTGCCGCTGGCCCTAACCGGGCAGGCCATGCAGGCCTGGCTGACGGTGGACGGCGTGGACATCGTCACCATCGGCTTCCTGGGCCTGGTCGGTCTGCCCTATACCTTCAAGTTCCTGTGGGCGCCGCTGATGGACCGCTTCGAGCCGCCCGGGCTCGGCCGGCGACGCGGCTGGGTGGCGCTGGCGCAGCTCGCGCTCGCCGGCACGCTGTTCTTCATGGCGGGAATTTCGCCCTCCGCGCAGCCCGGCCTGTTCGCCGCGGCCGCCGTGCTGGTGGCCTTCCTGTCGGCCTCGCAGGACGTAGTGGTGGATGCCTACCGGACCGACCTGCTCGCCGACAAATCCGAGCACGGCCTCGGCGCGTCGGTGCATGTCTTCGGCTACCGGCTGGCGATGATCGTCTCCGGCGGCATCGCGCTGATCTGGGCTGACCAGTGGGACTGGCCGACGGTGTACCGCACCATGGCGGCGATCATGCTGGGGCTGGCGGTGGTCACCACGCTGGCGGCACCCCGCGTCACTGGCAATGCGCCGCTGATGACCAATGCGGGCAATGACCTGCGCGGCTTCATCGCCATGCTGCTGGGTGTGCTGGCCGGCTACTGGATCGCCCGCCTCGCCCTGCAGGCGCTGGGCTTCGACGTCGCGGACAAGAACCGCTGGATCCAGCTGTTGTTCGTCGTCACCGAAATCGCAGTCGCGCTGCCGATGGCCTGGTGGGCGGCGAAGAAGGCGCGCTTCGAGACGCTGAACGCATCGCTGACCAGCTACTTCGCGCAGAGCGGCGCCGGCGCCTTCCTGCTGCTGATCATCCTCTACAAGCTGGGCGATGCTTTCGCCGGCAGCCTGACCACGCCCTTCCTCATCAAGGGCATGGGCTTCACGCAGGCGGAAGTCGGCATCGCCAACAAGCTCATCGGCCTCTGGCTGACCATCCTCGGCGGCATCCTCGGCGGTCTGCTGATGCTGCGGCTGAAGCTGTACCGCGCGCTGCTGCTGTTCGGCGTGCTGCAGCTGCTGTCCAACCTGGGCTTCTACGTGCTGGCCTCGCTGGGCCGTGGCGCCTGGGGGTCGGTGATGGTGCAGCCCTTCGACTGGGGCTTCATGGCGCTGACCGAGCCGGCCGCGCTGGACTGGCTGCTGATGACCGTCATTGCTGGCGAGAACATCACCGGCGGCATGGGCACGGTGGCCTTCGTCGGCCTGCTGATGGGCCTGTGCAACAGCCGCTTCACGGCCACCCATTATGCTTTGCTGTCCGCCTTCGCGGCGGTCGGCCGCATCTACGTCAGCCCGCTGTCCGGCGTGCTGTCGGTCAGCCTCGGCTGGCCGGTGTTCTTCCTGTTCTCCATCCTGATCGCCGTGCCCGGCGTGGTCATGGTGTGGTGGATGCGTGCGGCGATCCGCGCACTCACCGCCCCTGCCACGGCCGGCCCGGCCGATGACTAAACCGTCCATGATTGCCGACACCCTCGTCACTGCCGCCCGCACGTTGTCCGAAGAGCTGGCGCCAATGCGCTTCGCCGCGCCCATCACCCACGCCTACGACCCGCTGACCTATGCCTGGGCGCCACACGAGCAGTACCTGCGCCGCTTTGGCAACGCACCGCGCAAGATCGTGTTCCTCGGCATGAACCCCGGCCCCTTCGGCATGGTGCAGACCGGCGTGCCTTTCGGCGAGATCGCCGCGGTGCGCGACTGGATGGGCATCGAGGCAGCCGTGACGAAGCCGCCCGTGGAGAACCCGGCGCGGCCGATCGAGGGGTTTGCCTGCCCGCGCTCGGAAGTCAGTGGTCGTCGCCTGTGGGGGTTGTTCGCCGAACGCTTCGGCACCGCGGACGGCTTCTTCACCGATCATTTTGTGGCCAACTATTGCCCGCTGGCCTTCTTCGAAGGCGGCCGCAACGCCACCCCGGACAAACTGCCGGCGGCCGAACAGGCCCCCCTGCTGGCGGCCTGCGACCGCCACCTGCGTACCCTGGTGGAGGCCTTGCAGGCCGAATGGGTGATCGGCGTGGGCGCCTGGGCCGAGAGCCGCGCCCGCCTCGCCTGTGCCGGCCTGCCGGTGCGCTACGGCCGCGTGCTGCACCCCAGCCCGGCCAGCCCGGCAGCCAACCGGGGCTGGTCTGCGGCAGCGACGAAACAGTTGACGGAACAGGGCATCTGGCACGCTTGAACGCCAGTCCAGACTCAGGTTTCAGGACCCGAGTCCGTTAGAGAAACGATGGCGCCGGGTGACGCGCGACTGCGCGGCACCCCTCGCTCCCTTCCAATCGCACGGCCAAGGAGCCGGAATCTGCCGACGGCGTCGATGAAGCTTCTGCATTTTCCCGGCATGAAGGGCCTGCTGCTGACGGTGATCTATGCCGTCACCGGCTGGTTGTCGCTGCAGATCGCAGTGCCGCCCGGCTACGCAGCCCCGGTCTTCCCGCCTGCCGGCATCGCGCTGGCGGCGCTGCTGGTGTTCGGCTACCGCTTGTGGCCGGCCGTGCTGGTCGGCTCGCTGGCCGTGCAGCTGGCCGCCGGCCTCAGCAGCAACGTCACCGGTCCGGCCTGGTGGGGGCCGCTGCTGGTCGCCCCCTTCGCTACGCTGCAGGTACTGGCCGGCACCTGGCTGGCGCGGCGGCTCGTCGGCCTGCGCGACGCGCTCGACACCCATCGTTCCATCGTCCTGTTCTTCTGCGTCGTCGCACCACTGGGCTGCCTGGTATGCGCGAGCCTCGCGGTGCCCACCCTGGTGCTCAGCGGCGCCCTGCACCCCGGCGAAGCGCTGTTCAGCTGGTGGAACTGGTGGCTGGGCGACACCCTGGGGGTGATGGTCTTCGCGCCGCTGGTGCTGACCTTCATCGGTGCACCGGCCGAGAAATGGCGGCCACGTCGCAACGTGGTGGCCCTGCCGCTGCTGGTGGCGCTGGCGGTGCTGGCGTTCTCCTTCGTGCAGGTGCGCGAATGGGAGCAGGTACGCGTGGAAACGCAGTTCCGCCGCGACACCGAGAACCTCGCCAGCCTGGTGAGCCGCCGCCTGGAAGCGCAGCTGGACATGCTGATCGCGCTGCAGCGCCTCATGAGCGTCAGCGACAACGTGAGCCGCGAGCAATGGCACGACTTCGTGATGCCGCTGCTGGACCGTTACCCCGGCACCCAGAATTTCTCGTGGAACGCCTACGTCTCCGCCACCGATCGCGAGCGCTTCGAACGCGCAATGCGTGCGGCGGGCCTGCCGGATTACCACATCCTCGACCGTGACGACGCCGGCCAGTTGTTCGCCGCGCGCGAGGCCGACGAGTACCTGCCGATCACTTACGTGGAACCGATGCAGGGCAACGAGCGGGCGCTCGGCATGAACCCGCTGTCGCTGCCCGCTGCCACCGAGGGCATCGCGGTGACCCGTGTCACCGGCCAGCCCGCCGCCAGTGCCGCGATCCGCCTGGTGCAGGAACAAGGTTCGCAGCGCGGCGTGGTGGTGTATCTCGCAGTCTTCGAGCGTCCCAGTGCCGCCAACGGCCAGGGGCGCGGCCGCAAGCTGAAGGGCCTGGTCACCGGCGCCTTCCGCATGGGGGACGCGATGTCCGCCGTGCTGATGGGCGTGCCGGTCAGCGGCATCGACCTGTGCATCGTCGACATGGTGGGCAAGCCCGGCAACCGCCGCCTCTACGGCGAGGAGGGCTGCGAAGAGCCGGACACCCGCGGCACCCGCCTGCAGCAGTTCGTGCCGATCACCTTTGCCGACCGCCCCTGGAGCCTGGTGCTGCGCGCCAACGACCAGTACATGAGCGCGGTGACCAGCTGGGCGGTGTGGTCCACGCTGGCCGTCGGCGTCGGCATCGTCGCCATGCTGGGCATCTTCCTGCTGGTGACCACCGGCTACACCCGTCGCGTCGAGGAGCAGGTGCGCATCCGCACCTCCGAGCTGGCCCTGGCTGGCGAGCGCCTGCACGACCAGCAGGCCACGCTGGCCGAGGCGCAGCGACTGGCCCGCATGGGCAGCTGGGTGCAGGTCGGCAACGGCAACCAGATCGATGGCTCCGACGAACTGCGCCGCATGTTCGGCCTGCCAGACAGCGGCCTGCTGCACTGGCCCGACCTGGTGGGCATGCTGGCGCAGCAGGACCAGACGCCGCTGGACCTCGCCGTCCAGCACCTGCGCAACGAAGCCGGCTCGGCCGCGCTGGACGGCACCGTGCGCAACGTGCGCGGCGAAACGCTGGTGCTGCATTTCCAGATCGAGAGCGCACCCGCCGCCGACGGCAGCCTGTACCTGCGCGGCACGGTACAGAACGTGACCGCCGCCCGCGAGGCGGAGGCGCACATCCAGTACCTGGCCCGCTACGACGCCCTCACCGGTCTGCCCAACCGCATGGACTGGACCGAGCGCACGCGCGCCAGCCTGCTGGTGGCGCAGCGCCATGACGACCGCTGCGCCGTGCTGTTCCTCGACCTCGACCGCTTCAAGATGGTGAACGATTCGCTCGGCCACCCCATTGGCGACCGCCTGCTGACCGAGGTGGCCCATCGCTTCAGCGAGTGCCTGCGCGACTACGACGTGCTGGCGAGGCTGGGCGGCGACGAATTCGTCGTGCTGCTGCCGCGCATCGGCCGCGCCGAGGATGTCGCCATCGTCGCCAACAAGCTCATCGAGAGCCTGCGTGTCCCGGTGCTGATCGACCAGATCGAACTCAACGTCGCGGTGAGCATCGGCATCGCCGTCTACCCGGACGACGGCAACGACGTCGACACCCTGCTCAAGCACGCCGACGTGGCGATGTACGGCGCCAAACAGGCGGGCCGCAACACCTACCGCTTCTTCATCCCGGAGATGAACCAGCGCGCGGTGGACCGCCTGCAGACGGAGTCCGCGCTACGCCGCGCCATCGAGCGCCGCGAACTGATCCTGTACTACCAGCCCCAGCTCGACCTCGCCACGCAGCAGGTCACGGCCTGCGAGGCATTGCTGCGCTGGCGCCACCCGGAGCGCGGCCTGGTACCGCCGATGGAGTTCATCCCGCTCGCCGAAGACAGCGGCATGATCGTGCCGCTGGGCGACTGGGTCATGGAAGAAGCCTGCCGCCAGCAGGTGCGCTGGGCGCAGGCCGGCCTGCGCATGCGCGTGGGCATCAACATCTCGGCCCTGCAGTTCGCGCAGGCCAATTTCGTCGACAGGGTGGAGCAGATCCTCGCCGAGACGGCGGCGGATCCGCGCATGATCGAGCTGGAGATCACCGAGAGCGCGCTGATGGCGCCCACCGACGAACTGATGAGCAATCTGCAGCGCCTGGGCGCCGCCTGCATCGGCCTGGCGCTCGACGACTTCGGTACGGGCTACTCCAGCCTGGCCTACCTGAAACGCCTGCCGATCGAGCGCCTGAAGCTGGACCGTTCATTCGTGCAGGATCTGCCGGGCGACGTGGAAGACGCGGCGATCACTACCGCCACGCTGTCGATGGCGCGTGACCTCGGCCTGCAGGTGGTGGCCGAAGGTGTCGAGTCCGAGGCACAGCGCGACTACCTGAAGCAGGGCGGCTGCCAGAGCATCCAGGGCTATCTGCTGGCGCGCCCCATGCCGGCAGAAGAGTTCGTGCGCTGGTACCGGGAGCGCGCCGCCACTGCGCGCTGAACGGACGCCGGGCGCGTCGCCGACCCCGGGGCCTCAGTGGCCCTTCAGTGCCCCTTCAATGCGTAGATGCCGGGCGCATTGCGCCAGTAACCCTTGTAGTCCATGCCGCAACCGAACAGGAAGCGGTCGGCGACATCCACCCCGGTGAAGTCCGCGCGCATGCCCGGCACGGCCTTGCGTGCGTGATCCTTGTGCACCAGCACGGCAGTCAGCACCTCCGCCGCGCCCTCCTTCTGCAGATGCTCCACGATGGCCTTCAGGGTGTGGCCCTCGTCGAGGATGTCGTCGAGGATCAGCACGCTGCGGCCGCGCAGGTCCTGCGTCGGCCGCACCCGCCAGTCCAGCAGGTTGCCGTTGAGCGCATGGCCGTAGCGGGTAGCGTGCAGGTAGGCGACTTCGAGCGGGAAGGGCAGCTTCGGCAGCAGGCGGCCAGCCAGCACCAGCCCGCCGTTCATGACGACGAAGGCCAGCGGGTTGCTGTCCTTCAGGCGCGCGGTGATCGCGGTGGCCATCGTGTCCAGCGCAGTCTCGACTTCGCGGTCAGGCACCAGGCAGTCGGCCTCGGCCATGGCCTGGCGTGCATCTTCGAGTGGGCTGGACATCGCGGGGCTCCTTGTTGCTGTTGTGCTGCAGTTGTTTATGGCGACAGGGTACGACTTTGGCCGGGCGGAAAGCTGATACGCGTCATGCGTAATCGATGGTCAGCGGGGCGTGGTCCGAGAAACGCTGGGTCTTGAAGACACCGGCGACCGTGGCGCGTGCCGCAATGCCCGGCGTGGCAAGCTGGTAGTCCAGACGCCACCCCACGTTGTTGGCCCAGGCCTGGCCGCGGTTGCTCCACCAGGTGTAGCACTCGCTGGTGGTCTCGGGGTGCAGACGGCGGTAGACGTCCACCCAGCCCAGTTCGTCGAGCACCCGCGACAGCCAGGCGCGCTCCTCGGGCAGGAAGCCGGAGTTCTTCTGGTTGCTGCGCCAGTTCTTCAGGTCGGCTTCCTTGTGGGCGATATTCCAGTCACCACACACGATGGTTTCGCGCCCGCTCGTCGCCAGGGTGGCGAGCAAGGGCAGGAAGATCTCCATGAAGCGGAACTTGGCCTGCTGGCGCTCCTCCGAACTGGAGCCGGAAGGCAGGTACAGGGACACCACGCTGAAACCGTCGAAATCGGCCTGGATGTAGCGACCCTCGGCGTCGAATTCCGGCACGCCGACACCGCTCTTCACGGCCAGGGGTTTCTGCTTCGAATAGATGGCCACACCGCTGTAGCCCTTCTTCTCGGCACAGTGGAAATGACCGTGGAAACCGGCTGGAGCCAGCATGTGCGCGGCGAGGTCGGCCTCCTGTGCCTTGACCTCCTGCAGGCAGACGACATCGGCGTCCTGCTGTGCCAGCCATTCGAAAAAGCCCTTGTTGGCGGCAGAGCGGATGCCGTTGAGGTTCAACGTGATGACGCGTAACATCGGCCGGGTTTCGTCCAGAGGAATGACAGGAACGTGGATTTTAGCCGCGATTTTCTCGCACTCTCGGTGCGCAAGGGTGTGCTCCGGTTCGGTGAGTTCAAGACCAAGGCCGGTCGTCTGTCGCCGTACTTCTTCAATACGGCGTTGTTCGACGACGGCGCATCCTTCGGCGAGCTTTGCGGTTACTACGCGCAGGCCATCAAGGCCTCCGGCATCGCTTTCGACATGCTGTTCGGACCGGCCTACAAAGGCATCCCGCTGGTGGCCGGCACCGCCATGCAGCTTGCCGCGGGCGGCCGTAACACGCCGTTCTGCTTCAACCGCAAGGAAGCCAAGGACCACGGCGAAGGCGGCACCCTGGTGGGCGCCCCCTTGAAAGGCCGCGTGCTGATCCTCGACGACGTCATCTCCGCCGGCACCTCGGTACGCGAATCGGTGGAAATCATCCGCGGCCAGGGTGCCGAAGTGGCCGGTGTGCTGATCGCGCTGGACCGCATGGAACGCGGCACCGGCGCATTGAGCGCGGTGCAGGAAGTGCAGGCGCAGTTCGACGTGCCGGTAGTGGCGGTGGCCAACCTGCGCGACCTGATGGCTTTCATTGCCGATAGCCCGGAACTGGCGACTCACCTGCCGGCCGTCCAGCGTTATCGCGACACCTACGGAGTGTGATGCCTTGATGCTGCGCGCCCTGTTGCCCCTGTCGCTCCTTCTGCTCTCCTCGGGCGCCGCACAGGCCCAGTCGCGCGTGTATTGCTGCAGCGACGCCAGTGGCCAGCGCATGTGCGGCGACACTTTGCCGCAGGCCTGTTTCGACAAGGCCTACCGCGAAGTGACGCCCAGCGGCCGCACCCTGCGCGAGGTGGAAGCCCCGCTGACGCCGGAACAGCGCGCGGCCCGCGAAGCGGAAATCCGCGCCCAGCGCGAACGTGCAGCGCGCGAGGCGGAAGCCAAGCGCCGCGACCGCGTGCTGGTGGATTCCTACGCCACCGTGGACGAGATCGACAAGCGCCGCGACCGTGAAGTCGCCAACGTCGACGGCGACCTCAAGCGCGCGCAGGCCCGCGAGTCCTCCCTGCTGGCCGACCGTGCCAAGCTGGAAAAACTGAAGCCGGCATCCGGCCCGATCCCGCGCGATCTGGTGGAAGACCTGGACACCATCGGCTCCGAGCTGTCGGCCACGCGCAGCGTGATCGCCAGCAAACAGCGCGACATCGAGATCCTGCGCGCCCGCTTCGAAGCCGACCGCACGCGCTACATCGAGCTGACCACCAAGCCCAACGGTCGTCGCTGAACCGTCCGGCGGCAACAAGGAAAGGCGCGGGAACCTCCGCGCCTTTTTTCATTCCCAGTCGCTGGCGCCACGCAGGGCACTTACATCCGTCACCTGATTGGCGCCAGAATCCGGTCTCGTTTCACCCTTTCCGCTTCACCTTTTCCTTTTCCTCCCTTTTCCTCTTCACCAGCAGGAGCTCCACCATGGCGATGGACGTCGTCGACTACGAGATTTTTGGCAACGAGATGCAGTACGTGGAGGTCGAGCTCGACCCCGGCGAAGCGGCCATCGGCGAGGCCGGCGCCATGATGCTGATGGAGGACGGCATCCAGATGGATACCATCTTCGGCGATGGTTCGGCACAGCAGGGCGGCCTGTTCGGCAAGCTGCTGGGAGCCGGCAAACGCCTGCTGACCGGCGAGTCGCTGTTCACCACCATCTTCCACAACGAAGGCCGCAACAAGTCGCGCGTCGCCTTTGCCGCCCCCTATCCGGGCAAGATCGTGCCGGTCGACCTCACGACCGTGGGCGGCACGCTGATCTGCCAGAAGGACTCCTTCCTGTGCGCCGCGCGTGGCGTGTCGCTGGGCATCGCCTTCAACCGCAAGCTCGGCACCGGTCTGTTCGGTGGCGAGGGCTTCATCATGCAGAAGCTGGAAGGTGACGGTATGGCCTTCGTGCACGCCGGCGGCACGCTGGCGGTCAGGGACCTAGCCCCCGGCGAGGTGTTGCGCGTGGACACCGGCTGCGTGGTGGCCTTCCAGCCCAGCGTGGATTTCGACATCCAGTACGTGGGCAAGCTGAAGAGCGCCCTGTTCAGCGGCGAAGGCCTGTTCTTCGCCACCCTCCGTGGCCCGGGCCGCGTGTGGCTGCAATCGCTGCCGCTGTCGCGCCTGGCCAACCGCATCGTCATGGCAGCACCGGCAGCAGGTGGCCAGAGCCGCGGCGAGGGCTCGCTGCTCGGCGGCCTGCTCGACGGCGACAACGAGTAAGCACCCAGTGCTGTGCCCACGGGCGTAGCGGCCATCGCCGCAACGCCCGCGCCTGCCTGGTGCTCCAACATTTCTCCGCCCTCGCCCCAGGCCCGTCCGGGATCCATCTCCATGCAAGCACGACTCTTCGGCCCCGGCCTGCCCGCCGCAGGCCAGGCCTGTGAATGGCAGACCGACAGTGGTCGCATCCAGTGGGCCGGCGGTGAAACCCGTCTGCCTTCCACAGGCGGGGCACTGCGCAGCGCCGGCTTCGACCTCGCGGGACTGGAGTTGTCGTGGGCCGATGATGCCGGCCGCTGGGCCTTGCAGGTGCTGGCAGCCGCCGACGCGACCACCCTGCGCGCAACACCCCCGGCCGGCTGGGAGGAGGCCTTCGCGCAACTGGCCGGCACGACGCGGCGCCATCGCAAGGGCCGGGCCCTGGGCTGGTCGGCACTGGCCCTGTTCCTCGCCGCCCCGCTGTTGCTGCTGGCCGGATTCTTCGCGTTCTCGGACGGGATCGCCGGGTGGATCGCGCAGCGCGTGCCGCAGGCGCAGGAGGAGGCGCTGGGCGAAGCCAGCTTCCGTGCGATGCAGGCGAGCCTGAAGCTGCGCGACGAGGGTGAAGCTGCGCGCGCTGTACGCGAAATCGGCAGCCGTCTCACCCAAGGCTCGGCTTACCGCTATCGCTTCCACGTCGTCGAAGACAAGGCCATCAACGCCTTCGCGATGCCGGGCGGCATCGTCGTCGTGCATAGCGGCCTGATCAACGCCACCCGCACGCCGGAAGAACTGGCCGGCGTGCTGGCGCACGAAGTGCAGCACATCGAGCTGCGTCACAGCCTCAAGGGACTCATCAAGCAGGCGGGCTTGTCGGCAGTGTGGGCGCTGGCGACCGGTGACGTCGGTGGAGCGCTGGCTGGTGAAGCGGCGCAGCGCATGATGAGCCTGAGCTTCTCGCGCGATGCGGAGCGTGAAGCCGACAACGCCGGTTTCGAGGCGCTGTTACGGGCCGGCATCGACCCGGCCGGCATGCCGGCCTTTTTCGATACGCTGGCGAAACAGGCTGGCAGTGCGCCCGAGCTGCTATCCACCCATCCCGCCTCCGAAGCACGTCGCGACGCCCTGGCAGGCCGCCTGAGCAGCGTCACCAACCGTCGCTTCGAGCCCCTGCCGTATCGTCCGTGGCCGCCCGCGCCATGACAAAACCATAATCAGACCTTCGGGCAGAGCTTGACATTTTTGGCACTTTGCCCTTTCCGCCAGCTTGTATTGAACAAACACGGCTGCTGAAATCCATGTCATCCGGAAAGTGGAAAATGCGGCTACGGAAACTGCGTAGCCGTGTTGCCACTGCGTTCAGCAAGGCAGTGTGACTTTTGTCAAAGCCAGCTGTGGCGCGGCTTTCCGGGCATGCAGTTCCGGTAGTCGAGTGTGATTCTTTTTGCACGGCGTCGCAGGCAGGACTTTCAACCTTCGGTCTCATCGTCCGTTATGAAGAGTGTGAGCAAGGCCCATTGCTCACGGCAGCACCCCAACACCGGGAGTCAACAAAATGGTGACGATCATGGACATGACGACAGGCGAGGCCCACAACTCCTTCGACCGCTATGGCGACGAAGTGCTGAACGCAAGCTGGCTCCCGCAACCGATGCTTGAAGCCGGTCTGCAGAGCGCAGTCAGCAGCACGCGTGCGACGTTCAACGCAGCAGTGCTGGCCGATCCCGACTCCTTCCTGAAGCGACTGTACCTGTCGCAGGAATGACCCGTTCCGCGCTTTCCGTGCTGAGCGCGACCCGCTCAGGGTCGCACCGGACGACGAGGCTCCTCGCCTGAACAGGCGCAGGAGCCACTGGTGCTGGGGCCGCGCGATTGCGCGGCCTTTTCATTTTCCGCACGGCAACCACCCTGCCCGCCGTGCATGGCGAGCACGACGCCCCTCCCTCAACGTGGAGGGACGCTGCGGTAGCTGGCGGCCAGTTCGTTCATCACCTGGCTGATGCGCTCGCTGGTGGTCGCGACGTTGCGTACCGCGCTGTCGTCGTGCCCCTGGGCCTGTACGGCCTGCTCGAAGAACTGCCATTGCTGGCGCGCCAGCTCCAGACGGCGGGCAATGCCGCCGGTGCTTTGCGGCGCAATGGTCAGCTCGCGCAGCGTGGTGAGGAATTCCTTGCGGGTCTGCTCCATGTCCACGCGGTGGCTGGTGGCATTCGCCCCGGCCTTCATCTGCATGTACAGGCGTGCCAGACGCTGCGCCAGCATGTCGTTACGCAGGGCCAGCTCGGCCAGGCGGTTGCCGGCAGACTCGTCGGGTGACTCAAGCTGCAGGGTCAGGCGCTGGGCCCCCATCGCGATCTGTTCCGCCTCGCCGCTGAGACGTTGCCCGAGCGCATCACTGGGTGCCTGCTGCAGGCCACCACGCATGTCCGCCCACTGGGTCTCCAGTCGCTCCAGGTTGCGCCGTGCGCTGCCCTCCAGGCGGCCACGCTGTAGTTGCGAGAGCAGGCTGTCGAACTGGCGGATGCCTTCTTCCAGCTTCAGCAGCGAAGTCTCGCGGTCGACGTTGAGGCGGGTCTGCAGGTACAGCTTGGACAGGCGCTGCGGCATGGTGCGCAGGCGGCTGGCGGCGTCGAAGCTGGAAAGGCTGGCCACGGACTGGGCGTAGGCCGGGCAGAAGACAGTGCTTGCCGCGATGCCAAGGGCAAGCAGGATGCTGCGGGTCATGATGAAGTGCGGGAGGTTAAATCCGCACTATGCGTGGCGCGTGTTGCAGGCGTTTTAAGCGCCGGCGCTGGAACGACGAAGCCCCGGACATTGCCGGGGCTTCATGAGCGATCCTGAACCGGCTGGCGCTTGCCGGCGCCTCAACGCGGTTCGGTCAGGCGCGCATCTTCCGGTAGCTGCTGGCGATGTCGCTGAGCACCTGACTGATGCGCTCGCTGGTGGTCGCCACGTTGCGCACCGTCGCCTCATCCCAGCCCTTGGTGCCCACGGCAGCTTCGAAGAAGCCCCATTGCAGGCGGGCCAGATCGATGTTGCTGCGGATGGTGTTGGAGGTCTGCGGCGCTTCCGACAGCGCGGTGAGCGCGTCGGCGAACTCCTTGCGGATCTTCTCAATGTCGGCACTCTGGTTGCCGCCGGCGCCGGCCTTCACCTGCATGTACAGGCGGGCCATGCGCTGCGCCAGCATGTCGTTGCGCAGGGCCATGTCGGCCAGGCGACTGATGGGGGAAGGATCGGCGTCCAGCTGCGTGGAGAGCAACTGGGCAGCCGCCGCGAGTTGCTCGGCGTCCGCACTGAGGCGCTGGGCCACGGCATCGTTGGGCAGCTCAAGAAGGTCCACCCGCATCTTCGCCCACTGCGTCTCGATGGTCAGCAGCGTGGTCTGCGCCTTGCCGCTGGGCTGGCTGCGCTGGACGACAGCAAGCAGGCCGTCGAACTGCTTGATCCCGTCCTGGATGCGGACGGTGGACAGCTCGCGGTCGATGTTCAGGCGCGTCTGCAGGTAGAGTTTCGAGAGTCGCTGCGGCACCACGCGCAGGCGGCTGGCGGCCTCGTTGGCGCTCAGCGTAGCGGTAGCGGCTGCGGATTGCGCCTGGACAGGCGCGGCGAACAACTGGATGGCTGCAAGGCAAAAGGCCAGCAGCAACTTGGCGTAAGTCATGATATCCCCCGGCGTTTCCGAATTCTTGTGACGGTGCTGCAAGGTGCTGCAGCCCTTTCTACGGCATAGCCTCCGGGGGCAGGAGGGTGCTGCGGCGCAGCACCCGACAGGCGGTGGCGCTCACCGCTCGCCGCCTAATATGTATACGACGCGGGGATTTGTATGACTTAAGTAGTAGCCGCCGAGCACGGCGCCCAGCTGTAGGAGTTGTGCCTACAGCCTGCACTCGACGACGCTACAGCACGTGCAGGCGGTCGCCGCGAACGAAACCGAGCAGCGGCTGCGGCATGCCACGTCCTACCGCCAGCACCTTGAACAGCTCGCCCATCTCGTGGGGGGCGATCAGGCGTTGCGCCGCCCGCGCCGCGCGGATGTAGTCCGGCGACTCCCTGCGGCCTTCGCCCCGTTGCAGCAGCAGTTCCAGCAGCCCGCAGTTCTGCAGGAAGCTCGCCTGACTGGTGTAACCCAGCACCTGCAGGCCCGCGGCGAAGGCGGCATCCGCCGTGGCGGTGAAGTCCACGAAAGCGGTAATGTCGTTCAGGCCCGGCCAGTGCAGCAGCGCGGTGTGGGTGCGGTGGCGGTAGTAGCACTGCAGGGTGCCGGTGCTGCGCGAGGGCAGGTAGTACTCGGCCTGCGGGTAACCGTAGTCGATCAGCAGCAGCGCGCCGACCTGCAGGCGCTGAGCCCATTCGGTCACCCAGGCGCGCGAGGCGAGGCACAGCTCACTGAGGTATTCGTAGTCGCCCTCCGGAACATCTACCGGCAAGGCTTGCGCGGCCGCCAGCACGACGCCCGTCGCGGGGCGGTCCGCATGCGCCAGCCCTCCCTCCGCCGGTGCCACCACACCGCGCTCGTGAATGCCGTCGGCACGCCACACCAGCAGATGCACCGGCATCACGTCCAGCACCTCGTTGGCCACCACGCAGCCGCTGAACTGCTCCGGCAGGTGGTCCAGCCATTCCACCCGATCCACGAACTGCGGCGCCTCGCGCTCCAGCGTCTCGCGCTGGCGCGCGCGCAGCTCGCCGGACAGTTCGAGGATGGCGTAGCGCGTCGGCAGCGCGTCCAGTTCGTCCAGCGCGCGCAAGAGGTCGACCGCCAGCACACCCGTGCCCGCGCCCACCTCGATCACCTCCGCGCTGGAGGCCGCCATCACCTGCGCCACCTGGCGCGCCAGCGACTGGCCGAACAGCGGCGTGATGCCTGGCGCGGTGATGAAATCGCCCTCCGCGCCGAATTTCTGCGAACCGCCACTGTAGTAGCCCAGGCCGGGCGTATACAGCGCCAGCTCCATGTAGCGGGCGAAGCTGATCCAGCCGCCTTCAGCGGCAATCTGCGTACGGGTGTGTGCGAGTAGCGCGTCGGAATGCGCGAGGGCGTCGGCGCCGGGCGCGGGGAGCTGGTGGATGGACTGCATGGGCCGCATTCTACCGGCCGCGTACAATCGACCCGCTTCCCGGCACTCTCCCCGCCTCTCTCACGCATCCTTCATGTCCGACACCCCGGCCACCGGCCTGCCGCAGACCCTGCCGATCTTTCCGTTGCAGACGGTGCTGTTCCCCGCCAGCCGCCTCAGCCTGCGCATCTTCGAGGCGCGCTACATGGACATGGTGGCCACCTGCATGCGCGAGGAGAGCGAGTTCGGCGTATGCCTGATCGCCGACGGCCAGGAGGTCGGCACGCCGGCCGTACCGCACAAAGTGGGCGTGTCCGCCCGTGTGGTGGACTGGGACATGAGCCAGCCCGGCCTGCTCGGCCTCACCGTGCGCGGCACGCGGCGCTTCCGCATCGTCGAGCATCGCGCCGACGCGCAAGGGCTGGTGCGGGCAGCGGTGCGCTGGCTGGACGAAGCGCCGGCCGCCCCGCTCTCGGACACGCACCAGCAACTGGTGCCGCTGCTGCAGGCCGTGGCAGCGGATGGTGGTGCCAAGGTGATGCCGCCACCGCACCACTTCGACGACCCCGCCTGGATCGGCTACCGCTACGCGGAGATCCTGCCCATCCCGAATCTCGCCCGCCAGCGCCTGCTGGAACTGGACGACCCGGTGATGCGACTGGACATCATCCAGCAGTTCCTCAGCGAGCGCGGCCTGCTGAAGCCAGCGAACTGAACGGAACGTCCTAACGCCGCTGCAGCAAGCGCCGCAGTTTGGCGGAATCCGGCCGGCAATCCTTGCGCAACAGTTCTGAGTCAGCCTTGTCGAGCGTGGGTGCTGCGGGCGCTGGCGTCTGCTCCTTGCGGTCGCTTGCGGGCGGGGCAGCCGGAGCCGGCTTTGCAGGTTTGTCTTCCATGCAGGGATTGTAGGCCGGCGCACCAGCGCGGCGCCGGTTTGTGCGCGGCTGCGTCCACGCGGTGCATCGCGCGCCGGTTTTCCTGCGGTAAACCGCCATTTCCGCGTGGCATGGAACTGGCTTCTACTTTTGCAAAAGCTGACCAACCGGTCAGGTTTTCTGGAGATTGCAGATGCCGGATCACATCGTGCTCACCTCCCACCCGCGTGCCAGCAAGACACCGCACGCCTCGGGCATACATTGGGGCGCCGCCACGCCGCAGGAGCGCGGCCCCCTCATTGGCGGGCTGTCGCAACCGGCGACGCGCAACGTCATCGGCACCCACTCGGGCGCCTACTCGGTGTACCGCGCGCTCGCGGTCGCCGCCGGCCACCTGCAGCGCGACCACAAGCCGGACCTCACCAACACCGCGCCGGTGGCCAGCATCGGCCCGCACCCGCAGTGGGGTGATCCGGCGAAGATCATCTCGCTGGACCCCTGGGGCCATCGTGTCGCCGAGGCCTTCGCCGGGCAGATCGCTGCCGGCATGGACGTGCGCCCGACCATCGCGATCACCCGCGCCCACATCAACATGCCGGAGCTGTGCGCTGCCATCGCGGCCGGGCGCCTGAAGCCGGACGGCCACATCCTGTCCGCCAACGGCGATGTGCGCGTCACCAAGGCCGCCATCGATCCCGTGTGGTACCTGCCCGGCGTGGCCGAGCGTTTCAAGATCAAGGAAAGCGCGCTGCGCCGTGCGCTCTTCGAGCAGACCGGTGGCATGTTCCCGGAACTGGTAACGCGGCCAGACCTCAAGGTCTTCCTGCCGCCCATCGGTGGCATGACACTCTACTTCTTCGGTGACGTCGAGAAGCTCGGCAAGCCGGAAACGAAGGTGGCCTGCCGCCTGCACGACGAATGCAACGGCTCCGACGTGTTCGGCTCCGACATCTGCACCTGCCGGCCTTACCTCGCGCACGGGATCGAGGTCTGCATCGAGATGGCCCAGCAGGGCGGCGTCGGCCTCGTGGTGTACAACCGCAAGGAAGGTCGTGCACTCGGCGAGGTCACCAAGTTCCTCGTCTACAACGCACGCAAGCGCCAGGTCGGTGGTGACCGCGCCGAGACTTACTTCGAGCGCACCGAGTGCGTCGCCGGCGTGCAGGACATGCGCTTCCAGGAACTGATGCCTGACGTCTTCCACTGGCTGGGCATCACCCGCATCGACCGCTGGGCCTCGATGAGCAACATGAAGCACGGCGCACTCACCGCACAGGGCATCGAGGTGGTGGAGCGCGTGCCGATTCCGGACGAGCTGATCCCTGCTGACGCCAAGGTGGAGATGGATGCCAAGAAGGCCGCTGGCTACTTCAGCGAAAGCGTGCCGGCCATGGCCGAACTGACTGTCGCCAAGGGCCGGGGGCTGGAAGAATGAGGGCCGGCATTTCGGACGGCAGCGGCGAGGGCTGGCACACGCCGGTGCCGCGCACCCACCCCGCGGCCATGCTGCTGTCCGCCAGCGCAGTGCGGATGCGCTGCGAAGCGGTGATGGGCTGGGTGGAACAAGGTGGCTCGCCCCACTTCACCTGGCATGCCGATCGCATGGAGGCGGTATCGCTGTACGTCGCCAACACCATCCATGAACGCTACGCGGACCTGAAGGTGCCGTACCACAGCCGCTGGCGCCACTTCGAATCCGGTGAGGTCGACCGCTGGGCACAGCTGGTCGAGAAACACGGACTGGAGAAGGATGTCGCGGAACGTGCGCGCGTCGCCATCGACCTCGCGATTCCCAGCGTGCTGCTGGACGCTGGCGCCGGTGCCGCCTGGCGCTACTTCGACGCACCCACCGGCCAGACGCTGAAGCGCTCCGAAGGCCTCGGTGTCGCCAGCCTGCGCATGTTCGAAGCCGGTGCCTTCTCGGCCGATCTGAAACACCCGTTGCGCAGCGATGCCGCCGGACTGCAGGCCATTGGCCCGGCACACATCACCAAGGCCTTCCAGGCCGGTGGCGGCAGCCCGCTGGTGGGCGTGCAGGGGCGCGCCGCCCTGCTGCGCTCGCTGGGACATGTCATCGCCAAGACCCCCGCGGTGTTCGGCACGCCGGCACGCCTGGGCAACCTCTACGACTACCTCCTGGCCCATGCGCGCGATGGCCGCGTGAATGCCGCCTTCATCCTCGGCACCCTGCTGCGCGCGCTCGGCCCGGTGTGGCCCGGCCGCATGAGCCTGGAAGGCGTGCCGCTGGGTGACTGCTGGGAGCACCCGGCACTGGCCGACGGCTACGTGCCCTTCCACAAGCTGACCCAGTGGCTCACCTACTCGCTGCTGGAGCCGCTGGAAGAAGCCGGCCTGCGCGTGGAAGGACTGGACGCGCTGACCGGCCTGCCCGAGTACCGCAACGGCGGCCTGCTGATCGACATCGGCCTGCTGGAACCGCGCGACCCGGCCTTCTTCGGCACGGCCTGGGAAGTGAGTGCGGAGCCCATCGTCGAATGGCGCGCGGTGACGGTGATCGCACTGGACCGCATCGCCGAAGCGGTACGCCAGCGCCTGAAACTCAGCGAAGCGCAGTTCCCGCTGGCGCGCGTGCTGGAAGGCGGCACCTGGGCCGCCGGCCGACGCATCGCCGCAGAAAAACGGCCCGGTGGCGGGCCACCCTTGACCCTTGTCAGCGACGGCACGGTGTTCTGAGTGCATCCTTGCGCCGCTCCGTTTATCACCTGGCCTGCCGCGCGCTGACCGATCGAACCTGAGCTTCATCCCGACCAACGATGACCGGAGAATCCACCATGCCCGCTACCGACTTTCCCAATGTCACCGTCATCGACCACCCGCTGCTGCAGCACAAGCTGACCTTCATCCGGCGCGAGGACACGACGACCGACAACTTCCGCCGGCTGGTGCGCGAAATCGCGCAGATGATGGCCTACGAGATCACCCGTGACCTGCCGACCGAGAAGGTCTCCATCACCACGCCGCTGACCACCTTCGACTCCCCGGTCATCAGCGGCAAGAAGCTGTGCCTGGTGTCCATCCTGCGTGCCGGCACCGGCATGCTGGACGGCATGATCGACCTGCTGCCGGGTGCGCGCGTCGGCCATATCGGCCTGTACCGCGACCCGGACACGCTGGAGGCCATCGAGTACTACTTCAAGGTGCCGGACGACATCCAGGACCGCCTGGTCATCGTGCTGGACCCGATGCTCGCCACCGGTCACTCTGCCATCGCCGCGCTGGACCGCCTGAAGGAGATCGGCGTCACCAGCATCAAGCTGGCCTGCCTGCTGGCTGCGCCGGAGGGTCTGCGCAACCTGACTGCGGCGCATCCCGACGTGCCGGTGTCACTGGCGTCCATCGACTCCCACCTCAACGACCACGGCTACATCGTGCCGGGCCTCGGCGACGCCGGCGACCGCATCTTCGGAACGAAGTGATGGGGCGTGCCGCGCGCACCACGGACAGCGCAGAACCGGACGCCCCGCGCGTCCGCGCCGGACGCATCCGCCAGGCGCAGGAGAGCGCGATCCTGCAGGCGGCCGAGCAGGTCTTCGCGCGCGCCGGTTTCGCCGGCGCCACGATGAACGAGATCGCGCTCGCTGCCGGCTTGCCGAAAGCGACGCTGCACTACTACTTCGGCACCAAGCAGGCGCTGCATCGCGCGGTGCTCGCCAACATCCTGGAACTATGGCTGGAAGGCACGGACGCGATACAGGCCGGCGCCGAGCCGCGCGAGGCGCTGTCGCGCTACATCCGCCACAAGATGCGCCTCACCGCCGAGCGGCCGGACGCTTCCCGCGTGTTCGCCAACGAGCTGCTGCACGGCGCACCGCAGATCGGCGACATGCTGCGCGGCGAATTGCGTCTGCTGGTACGCCGCAAAGCCCGCATCGTCGAGACGTGGATCGCCGAGGGCCGCATGGCGCCGGTGGATCCGGTGCACCTCTTCTTCACGCTGTGGGCGATGACCCAGACCTATGCCGACTTCGAGCCGCAGGTCAGCGCCGTGGTCGGCGCACCGATGGGGCCGAAGCAGGTGGCGCGCGCCACCACCCACGTCGAGGACTTCGTGCTGCGCGCCTGCGGCCTGTCGGCCTGATGGCGAGCATGCCTTCAGCATCATTCGTCTGTGCACTGACCCCCATGCGTGGGCCGGGATGGCGAGGCCATGCCGCGGCGTCTAAGCTCTTCATGCGTTCCGCACTTCCCGCACTCCGTACTTTTCGTTGATCTGCCAGGAAAGGATTTCCGATGAACACCCTTACCCGTCGCGGCCTGCTGTGTGCCGCACTCGCCACCGCCGCCGCGCTCATGTCGCCGGCGAGCTTCGCCCAGCAGAAACTCAAGGTGGCTGCGATCTACACCGTGCCGGTGGAACAGCAATGGGTGTCGCGCATCCACAAGGCACTGAATGCGGCGAAGACGCGTGGCGAGATCGAGTACGTATTCTCGGAGAACGTCACCAACGCCGACTACGAGCGCGTGATGCGCCAGTACGCCGAGCAGGGCAACGGCCTCATCGTCGGTGAAGCCTTCGCCGTCGAAGCCGCCGCCCGCAAGGTAGCCAAGGATTATCCGAAGACCTCCTTCCTGCTCGGCTCCTCCGGCAAACCGCAGGCGCCGAACTTCTCGGTGTTCGACAACTACATCCAGGAACCGGCCTATCTCACCGGCATGATCGCCGCCGGCATGAGCAAGAGCGGCCACATCGGCATGGTCGGTGGCTACCCGATTCCGGAAGTGAACCGCCTGATGCACGCCTTCATGGAAGGCGCGAAGGAAATCAACCCGAAGGCCAAGTTCACGGTGAGCTTCATCGGTTCCTGGTTCGATCCGCCCAAGGCCAAGGAAGCCGCCTTCGCGATGATCGACAAGGGCGCGGACGTGCTGTACGCCGAACGCTTCGGCGTGTCCGACGCGGCCAAGGAGAAGGGCAAGCTGGCCATCGGCAACGTCATCGACACCCAGCCGCAATACCCGGACACCGTGGTCGCCTCCGCCCTGTGGAACATGGAGCCGACCATCGACATCGCGCTGAAGAAAGTGAAGGACGGCAAGTTCTCCGCCGAGGACTACGGCCAGTATTCGATGATGAAGTACAAGGGCAGCGCACTCGCCCCGCTCGGCACTTTCGAGAAGAAGGTACCGGCCGACATCGTCAGCAAAGTGCGCGCGAAGGAGAAGGCCATCCTCGATGGCAAGTTCACGGTGAAGGTGAACGACAGCGAGCCGAAGTCGAACTGACCGGTTCGAAACACTCGCCGTCATGCCCTGCACACGAAGGCATGACGGCGAGCGTGCATCCGGAACACCCATGACCCAGACCCCGCCCGCCCTGCGTCTGTCGCGCATCACCAAGCGTTTCGGCAGTCTCGTCGCCAATGACGACATCTCCCTGGAACTCGCCTCCGGCGAAGTGCTTGCCTTGCTGGGCGAGAACGGCGCGGGCAAGAGCACGCTGGTGAGCATCCTGTTCGGTCACTACGTGGCCGACGAAGGTGACATCGAGGTGGCCGGACAACCGCTTCCCGCGGGCGATCCGAAGGCTGCGCTGGCGGCGGGTATCGGCATGGTGCATCAGCATTTCGCGCTGGCCGACAACCTGACGGTGCTGGACAACGTCATGCTCGGCACCGAGCCGCTGTGGCAGCTCTTCTCGCGTCGGCGTGCGGCACGCGCAAAGCTGGTGGAGACGGCGCAGCGCTTCGGCCTGTCGGTGAACCCGGATGCGCGCGTAGCCACGCTGTCGGTCGGAGAGCGCCAGCGCGTGGAGATCCTCAAGGCGCTGTATCGCGGTGCGCGCATCCTGATCCTCGACGAGCCCACTGCCGTGCTGACGCCTCAGGAGAGCGAGTCCCTGTTCGCCACATTGGCGCAACTGGTGGCGCAGGGGCTGTCCATCATCTTCATCAGCCACAAGCTGGACGAAGTGCTGCGCGTGTCGCATCGCGTCGCGGTGCTGCGTGCCGGCAAGCTGGTGGCCACCCGCGCGACGCGCGAAACCGGCAAGGCCGAACTGGCCGCGCTGATGGTCGGGCGCGAGGTGAGCCTGCCGCAGCGTGAGCGCCGCCCGCGCGGCGACGCCATGCTGCGCCTGCAAGGCGTGCGCGCCATGCAGGGTGGCGTGGCCGCACTGGACGGGCTGGACCTTGACGTGCATGCCGGGGAGATCGTCGGCATCGCCGGCGTATCCGGCAACGGCCAGCTCGCGCTGGCGCAGCTGCTGTGCGGCACGCTAGCGGCGGATGAAGGCAGCGTGCGTCTGAAGGACGAGGCCATGCCGGCGCAGGCCCGCACCTGGCTGGCACGCGGCGTCGCACGGATTCCCGAGGACCGCCATGCGGTGGGCATCGTCGGCGACCTGCCGGTGTGGGAGAACGCGGTATCGGAGCGCCTGCACACGCCGGCCTTCTCGCGCTGGGGCGTGGTACGCCGCAAGGCGGCGCGCGCCTTCACGCGGCAACTCGTCGAACGCTTCGACGTACGCCTGTCCGGTATCGACGCGAACACCCGCGTACTGTCCGGCGGCAACATGCAGAAACTGATCCTCGGCCGCGCGCTATCGGTAGCAGGCGATGGCGTCACGCCGACCCTGATCGTCGCCAACCAGCCGACCTGGGGGCTGGACATCGGCGCGGTGGCCTACGTGCATCGCTGCCTGCTGGACGCGGCTGCAGCGGGCGCTGCAGTGCTGTTGATCTCGGAAGACCTGGACGAACTGTTCGCGATTGCCGATCGCATCGCAGTGATGTTCAAGGGGCATCTCGGCGCGCCGCGCGCGACCGAGGACTGGACGCTCGCCGACATCGGTCTCGCCATGGCGGGCACGGCGGCCGGCACGCAGGCGGAGGTACCGCATGCGGCTTGAGGCACGCGCCGGCAGTTCGCGCATCGCCCTGTTGCTGGCGCCCTTCGCGGCCGTGCTGTTCACGCTGGCGGTGTGCGCGCTGCTGGTGGCCTGGGCCGGCGCGCCGATCGGGCAGACCTATGCGCTGCTGTTCGAAGGTGCCTTCGGGTCGCGCTTCGCGCTGTCGGAAACGCTGACCCGCGCCACGCCGCTGATCCTCACCGGTCTCGCCGCGGCCGTCGCCTTCCGCGCACGGCTCTACAACATCGGCGCCGAAGGTCAGCTGTACCTCGGCGCGCTGGCTGCGGTGGCGGTCGGTGGCCTGCACGGTGGCACGGGCTGGGAGTTGCCGCCGATGCTGCTCTTCCCGCTGATGCTGCTTGCCGGTGCCGCGGCGGGGGCGCTGTGGCTGCTCGGTCCCGCCTGGCTGAAGACGAAGCTGGGCGTCGACGAAGTGGTCACCACCCTGTTGCTCAATTTCGTGGCGCTGCTGTTCGTGTCGCTGATGCTGGACGGCACGATGAAGGACCCGATGGCGATGGGCTGGCCACAGTCGGTCGCCATCAACCCGGAGCTGGAGTTCTCGCGGCTGATGGAACGCTCACGCGTGCACAGCGGCCTGCTGCTCGCCTGCGGGCTTGCGGTCGTCGTGTGGGGGGTGGAGCGCTTCACCACTTTCGGTTTCGCGCTACGCGCGGTAGGCGCCAACGCACGCGCCGCTGCCTTCGCCGGCCTGCCGGTACGACGCACGATGCTAGTGTGCGCACTGATCTCCGGCGCGCTGGCGGGTCTCGCCGGCGTCGGCGAGGTGGCGGGGCGCGCGGGCTACGTCACGCTCGACATGTCGCCGGGCTACGGCTACGCCGGCATCGTCATCGCCATGCTGGCCGGCCTGCATCCGCTCGGTGTCGTCGTGTCCGCGGTGTTCATCGCCGCCGTGCTGGTCGGCGCCGACAGCATGAGCCGCGCCATCGGCGTGCCGAACTACATCGCCGACGTGATCGTCGCCACCGCGTTGCTGGCGATGCTGGTGGCCACCTTGCTGACGCGTTACCGCGTGCGATGGGGGCGGGCATGATGGAACTCCTCGCCACCCTCGCCGACATGCTCGGCAGCTCCGCTTTCTGGATCGCCACGCTGCGGGTCGCCACGCCACTGATCCTCGGCACCCTGGGGGTGCTGATCTGCGAGCGCGCAGGCGTGCTCAACCTCGGCATCGAAGGGATCATGGTCGCCGGTGCCTTCACCGGCTGGCTGGCGGTGTACCAGGGCGCGGACCTGTGGACCGGCGTGCTGGTCGCGATGGCGACCGGTGCGGCCTGCGGGCTGCTGCACGCGGTGCTGACGGTGTGGCTCACGGTGTCGCAGCACGTCGCCGGCCTGGGCCTGACCATGTTCGCCACCAGCCTGTCCTACTTCGCCTACCGGGTGAGCTTTCCCAAGGTGACGACGCCGCCGACCATCGAGCCCTTCGCGCCGCTGCAGGCGCTGGATGCGGTGCCGTGGATCGGGCCGGTGCTGGCCAGCCAGACCGCGCTGACGCTGCTGGCGATCGCACTGGTGCCGCTGGTGGGATGGATCATCCAGCGCACGCCCGCCGGACTCGCGCTGCGCATGGTGGGCGAGAACCCGGCAGCGGCCGAGGGACAAGGGCTGAACGTCGTGGCGGTGCGCACCGCGGCCATCGTCGCCGGCTCGGCGCAGATGGGGCTGGCCGGCGCCTTCCTGACGCTGTCGGCGTTCAACGCCTTCTTCTTCAACATGATCAACGGCCGTGGCTGGATCTGCGTCGCGCTGGTGGTGTTCGCCTCCTGGCGGCCGGGCAAGGCCCTGCTGGGTGCCCTGCTGTTCGCGGCCTTCGACGCGGCGCAGCTACGCCTGCAACAGGCGGGGGGCGGCGCGCTGCCGTACCAGCTCTACCTGATGCTGCCCTACCTGCTGTCCATCCTCGCGCTGATCGTGATGGCGCGTCGTGCGGCCTACCCGCAGGCGCTGATGAAGCCCTACCGCAAAGGGGAGCGCTGAACCCGCGCGTCATCGCGCTGTCATGAACAGGGAGGCGTGCTGCGGCACAATCTTCCGACGCAGCACACAACGCGCATGAACGGCAGGAGCAGGGATGACGAAGCAGAAGCGTAGCAAGGCAACACCCACCACCGATGGCATGCCCATCGATCTTGCCCTGCAGGGCGGTGGCGCCCACGGCGCCTTCACCTGGGGCGTGCTGGACCGCCTGCTGGAAGAGCCCTGGCTGCGCATCGAAGGCATCTCCGGTACCTCCGCCGGCGCGATGAACGCCGCGGTGCTGGCCGATGGCCTCGCGCGCGGTGGCGTCGACACCGCGAAGGCGGCGCTGGAGGATTTCTGGCGCCGCGTATCGGATGCCGCCTTGCTGAGCCCCTTCCGTCGCAGTCCGCTGGATGTGCTTCTGGGCCGCTGGACGCTGGACACCTCGCCGATGTTCATCGCTTTCGATCTCGCCGCGCGCCTGTTCTCGCCCTACGACCTCAACCCCCAGGGCCGCAATCCACTCACCGAGGTGCTGGAGGCCAGCATCGACTTCGACCGCCTGCACGAGGCACCGGTGCGGCTGTTCGTCACCGCCACCAATGTGCGCACCGGCAGCGGCCGCGTGTTCCGCAATGCCGACATCACGCCCGAGGTGCTGCTCGCATCCGCCTGCCTGCCGACGCTGTTCCAGGCCGTGGAGATCGACGGCGAGCCCTACTGGGACGGCGGCTTCGCCGGCAACCCGACGATCACGCCACTGGTGCGCGAATGCGCGTCGGACGACATCGTGCTGGTGCAGATCAACCCGGTGGAGCGTGCCGGCACGCCGCGCACCGCGCAGGAGATCGCCAACCGGGTGAACGAGGTGTCCTTCAACGCCACGCTGCTGAAGGAACTGCGCATGATCGCCGTGCTGCGCGAAGTCGCGAACCCCGGCAACTGCGAGGGCGCGCTGTGGGCACGCACACGCATCCACCGCATCGCCACCGAGGCGATGACCCAACTCGGCTACTCGTCCAAGCTCAATGCCGAATGGGACTTCCTGTGCATGCTGCGTGACGAGGGCCGGCGCAGTGCAGAGACCTTCCTGCAGGAGCAGGCACCGAATCTCGGCAAGCGCTGCAGCGTCGACCTCGACGCGGTGACCTAGCAGCGGGAACATCCGGGCGCACGAGCATGGGACTCCTTGGCATCCTCATCGCACTCGGCCTGCTCATCTGGCTGGCCTATCGCGGCTGGAGCGTGCTGCTGCTGGCACCACTGGCCGCAGTCATCGCCGCCGCCCTGTCCGGTCAGCCGCTGCTGGCGCACTGGACACTGACCTTCATGCAGGGCGCGGCAGGTTTCGTCGCGCAGTTCTTCCCGCTGTTCCTGCTCGGGGCGCTGTTCGGCAAGCTGATGGACGACAGCGGCTCGGTGCAGGCCATCGCGCGCACCATGACCGAGAAGCTCGGCACGCAACGCGCGATCCTCGCGGTGGTGCTGGCCGGCGCCCTGGTGACCTATGGCGGGGTCAGCCTGTTCGTCGCCTTCTTCGTGCTGGCGCCGATGGCGCAGGCCCTGTTCCGCGCCGCCGACATTCCGGCACGCCTGATGCCGGCCGCCATCGCACTCGGCACCACCACCTTCACGATGTCCGCGCTGCCGGGCACGCCCGCGATCCAGAACGCGATTCCGATGCCCTTCTTCGGCACCACGCCGTTCGCCGCGCCGGGCCTGGGCATCATCGCCGCAGCGGTGATGTTCGGCTTCGGCATGTGGTGGCTGCAGCGGCGCGCGGCCACGGCACGCCGCGGTGGTGAAGGCTACGGCGGGCTCATCGCACCGCCGCCCGAGAAAGTGGCGGAGGCACTGCTGACGCGCGAGCACATCACCACCGCCAGCGAGTTCGACCCCGGCGAGATCGCACACGGCGAGCGCTGTGTACGCCCACCCTCCTTCAGCATCGCCGTGCTGCCGCTGGTGGTCGTGGTGGCGGTAAATCTGCTGATGAGTTTCGCCGTGCTGCCGCGCCTGGACACCACCTACCTCGCCACACCCGCGTGGGGCAATACGAGTCTCGCCGCGGTGGGCGGCGTGTGGTCGGTGATCGTCGCCCTGCTGGCCGCCATCGTCGTGCTGGTGGTGCTGAACCGCAGCCGCCTCACTGCCCTGCGCGGCAGCATGGATGCCGGCGCCAACGCAGCCGTGCTGCCGGTGATGTCGGTGGCCAGCCTGGTGGGCTTCGGTGCCGTGGTCGCGGCGCTACCGGCCTTCGCCACCGTGCGCGAATGGGTGCTGGGCATCGAGGGCGGTCCGCTGGTCTCGCTGGCGGTCGCCACCAACATCCTCGCCGCGCTGACCGGTTCGGCGAGTGGTGGCCTGTCCATCGCACTGGATGCGCTGGGCAGCACCTACATGCAGATCGCGCACAGCAGCGGCATCGACCCCGGCCTGATGCACCGCGTGGCGGTGATCGGCGCCGGCACCCTGGACAGCCTGCCGCACAACGGCGCCGTGGTGACGCTGATGGCGGTGTGCGGCTGCACGCACAAGGACAGCTACTTCGACATCGTGATGGCCGCGGTGGTGAGCGCCATCCTCGCGCTGGCGACCGTCATCGTGCTCGGCACCTTGTTCGGATCGTTCTGATGGTGTGCGAGCTGTCCGCTCAGACGTAGTCGAACACCTGCGCGCCGGCAAAGGCTGCCAGCCCGGCATTGGCCACAATGCGGTCCTGCTCGCCGGTGCCCGAGCCCGCCGCGATGCCGCCGATGACCTGGCCGTCCACGATGATAGGCAGGCCACCCTTGAGGTGGGTCTTGCGCCCACGCGTGGCGAGCGCCAGCTTGGTGCCGAGCTCATGATCCATCTCGCCCGTCGGCTTGCGGTCGGATGCCGCGGTGACCGCCTTGTTGAGCGTCGACTCCATGGACAACACCTTGGCGCCATCCATGCGCAGGTAGGCCAGCAGGTTGCAGCCGTCGTCCACCACGGCGATGCATTGCGGCGTGTTCATCTCCAGCGCTTTGGCGACTGCGGCGTTGAGCAACAGCAGGGCACCTTCGTGCGTCAGCTTGAGACGGGGGACAGTGATCGTCATGGCAATTCCTCGGTTTCGGCGAGTGACTGGTTGAGCAGGTCCGTGACCAGCATCCTGCCCGGCGCGTGAGTGATGAAGTCGATCTGCAGGGTCTGCAACGCGCAGACCGCAGTGAGGCCGCAGCCCCAGTACAACGCCTGCTCACCCGGCAACGGTAGCAGCACCTCGCCGAAGTCGGGTGCGTGCAGATCGGTGATGCCCAGCACGGCAGGGTCACCCTCGTGGATGGGGGCGCCATGCACGCGCGGATAGCGGGCGCTCACGCTGCGCACCGTCGCGACGTCCGCCAGCCGGAAGGGCCGCATGGATACCACCAGCGGCCCCTGCATGCGGCCGAAGCTGCGCGCGCGGACATTCGTGCGGAACAACGGCCCCTGGATGCCGAGCTCGACGTGACGAAGCCGCACACCGGCTTCCCGCAGCGCGTCCTCCATCGAGAACCAGCAACCGATGGCCACGCCGACCAGGTCGTCCTGCCACAGGTCCCGCACATCGCGTCGCGCCTCGCTGAAGCGGCCGCCGCGGTACACGTGATAGCCCGGCAGGTCGCGCCGCAGGTCGATGTCCTCGCCGAGTCCGGGCAGGCTGACGTCGCCCGGCTGGCCGACCGCCAGCACCGGGCAGGCCGCGGCGTTGGCGGCGCAGAAGCCGAGGAAGTCGTGCGCGTGTCGCTGCGGCAGCAGCACCAGGTTGGCCTGCACGAAACCCTGCGCGCAGCCGGTGGTGAGCCCGTCGTGCACGCCGGCACGCACGGCCTGCCGGAAGCGTTGCGCAGCGCTCACCACGCCTTCATGCGTCATACGCTGCGGATGATGCCGCCATCGCAGCGGACCATGCTGCCGGTGACGTAGCTCGCCCGCTCGCTGGCGATGAAGGCGGCCACCGCGGCGAACTCCTCCACCTTGCCGTAGCGTTGCAGCGGGATGATGCCGGTGGAACGCCGACGCGCCTCCTCGACGCTGATGCCTTCGCGTTCGGCCACCGCCTCGTCGGTGAGGCGCACGCGCTCGGTGTCGATGCGGCCGGGCACCAGCACGTTGACGGTCACGCCATCGGCCGCGACCTCGGTCGACAGCGTCTTCGACCAACCCAGCAAGGCGCCGCGCAGGCTGTTTGAAATACCTAGGACAGGAATGGGTTGCACCACGCCGGACGACACCACCGTCAGCACGCGCCCCCACTGACGCGCACGCATGCCCGGCAGCACCGCATCGGTCAGCGCGATGACCGACATGACCATCTGCTCGAAGCTGTCGCGCCAGGCCGTCGTGCCGCGCCCGCTGGCGCCGCCGTACTCCGGGCCGCCGGTGTTGTTCACCAGGATGTCGATGGGGCCGAAAGCCTGCGTGAGGTGCTCGACGAAAGCGGCCAGTCCGTCCGGCTCGCCGAGGTCCAGCGCGAAGCCGGCCGCCTTGCCGGGTCCGAGGGCGGACAGCTCCGCGCTGGCCGCCTCCAGGCGCTGCGCATCGCGCGCAGCAATCGCCACGTGCACGCCTTCCTGCACGAGTGCCCGGGCGATGCCGAGGCCGATGCCGCGGTTGCCGCCGAGCACCAGTGCCCGCTTGCCGCTGATACCTAGATCCATGCTGCCTCCGCTGACCTGTCCTGGATGTCGCGCGCGCTACTGCGGCGTGCGATGAATTCGCCGTAGCCCGGCCGGCCCAGCAGCTCGCCGTCCTGGCACACCAGCTCGCCACGTACCATCACCGTGACCGGCCAGCCCTGCAGGGTGCGCCCCTCGTAGGGCGTGAAGTCCACGTTGTGGTGGAGCATCTCGTTGCGGATCGTGACCTGCCGTTGCGGGTCCCAGATGGCGATGTCGGCATCCGCCCCCACCGCGATGGTGCCCTTGCGCGGATACATGCCGTACAGCTTGGCCGAATTCGCCGAGTTGAGCGCGACGAAACGGCACAGGTCGATGCGACCGGCCATGAAGCCCTCGGAAAACAGCAGTGGCGCGCGCGTCTCCAGACCGGGAATGCCGTTGGCAACTTTCCGGAAGGGCGCGTCGGGTCCGTGCCGCAGCTTGCCGTTCTCGTCGAAGCGGTAGGGCGCGTGGTCCGAGGAGAAGATATCGAAGAGCCCATCCTCGATGCCGCGCCACACCACCTCCTGGTTGCCCTTGTCGCGCGGCGGCGGGCTGCACACGCACTTGGCACCGTGGAAGCCCGGCTGGTCGAGATCCTCCTCCGACAGGAACAGGTACTGCGGGCAGGTCTCGGCGAAGATCGGCACGCCACGCTCGCGACCGCGGCGGATCTCGGTAATCGCTTCGCCACCCGACACGTGCACGATCAGCAGGCGCGCACTCACCACTTCGGACAGCGCAATCGCGCGATGAGTGGCCTCGCGTTCCACCGCCTGCGGGCGGGAGGTCGCGTGGTAACGCGGCGCCGTCTTGCCGGCAGCCTCCAGCTTCTCGGTCAGCCAGCTTATGCACTCGAAGTTCTCGGCATGGATCATCGCCAGCGCGCCGTGCTCGCGGGTCACGTCCAGCACGTCGAGGATCTGGCGGTCGGAGATCCGCATCGCCTCGTAGGTCATGTACACCTTGACCGAGGTGTAGCCGCTGGTGATGAGCTGCGGCAGTTCTTCGCGCAGCACCTTCTCGCTCGGGTCGGACACGATGAGATGGAAGGCGTAGTCGCAGTAGGCCTTGCCCGCCGCGCGCCGGTGATAGTCCTCGACCGCCGCCACCACCGACTGGCCGCGATGCTGGACCGCGAAGGGCACGATGGTGGTAGTGCCGCCGAAGATCGCCGAGCGCGAACCGGACAGGAAGTCGTCCGCCATCACCGAGCCCGCCGCGGCGAGGCCCTCGGCCTTGGGCTGGTCGAGATGGCAGTGCGCGTCGATGCCGCCGGGCAGCACGTACATGCCGCTGGCGTCGATCTCGCGCGCGCCGCCGCCCAGCCCTTCGCCCAGTGCGACGATGCGGCCGCCGCGAATGCCTACGTCGCTGCGGAACACGTCGGCGGCGGTAGCCACTGTGCCATTGCGGATGACGGTGTCGAAAAGAGGGGTGCCCGTGCTCATGACATCATCCCTCCGTCGCGCTGCGCCCAGCGGGTCATGCGGTTCTCGATGAAGGCGAATATGGCGTACATCATGATGCCCATCAGCGAGATGATGGTCAGGCCCGCGAACACCAGTGCGGTATCGAAGTTGGCGGTAGCCGCCATCATCAGGTAGCCGATGCCGTTACGCCCCGCCACCGTCTCCGCGATGATCGCGCCGACGAAAGCGAGCGTGACCGACACCTTCAGCGACGCGAAGAAGTAGGGCAGCGTGCGCGGCAGGCCAACCTTGCGCAGGATGTCGCTGCGCGATGCGCCCAGTGCGCGCAGCACGTCCAGCAGCTCTGGCTCCACGTTGGCGAGGCCGGCAGATACGTTCACCGCGATCGGGAAGAAGGACACGAGGAAGGCCGTGAGGATCGCCGGCACCGTACCCGCACCGAACCAGATGACGAACAGCGGCACCACCGCCACTTTCGGAATGCTGTTGAAGCCGATCAGCACCGGGTACATGCCGCGGTAGATGAAACGCGACGAGCCGATCGCCACGCCCAGCGCGCCGCCCAGCACCACCGCGATGGCAAAGCCGCACAGCGTGGCCAGCAGCGTGTACGCCGCGTTCTCCAGGATCGGCAGCCCCCACTTCTGGATGGATTCCGCCACCGCCACCGGGCTGGGCAGCACGAAGGCCGGGAGATCGAGTGCAAGGCAGGCGATCTGCCACAGGACGATCATGCTGCCGATGAACAGCCACGGCAGCAGGGCCTCCTGCTGCCGCGTGCTCAGCCCCTTTTTTTCTCCGCCCGCGGTACCGGTTGCCGCGGGCAGCTGTGTCTCGCTGGTGCTTGCCATGTCAAGGCAACTTGCGGATGTCGGCCGGTGGCAGGAAGGCGCTGTTGAACACGTCCTCCAGCTTCGGCTTCGCAGGCAGGGCGAAGGCCTTTGTCAGCGTGTCGATGGCCTTGTTCATGCGGTCTGCACGCACGCCGCCCATGCCGTCGGCGCGCGACTCGCCGGTGACGATCTGGTTCTTGATCAGCCACTCCAGCTTGGCCAGTTCCAGCTTCTCGTCGACCAGGGCCGACTTGCCCTTCAGCGCGGCGATGGCAGCGCCCGGATTGGCAATCGCATCGCGCCATCCCTTTGCGGTGGCTGCCACGAAACCCTTCACCGTGGCCGGGTTGCTATCGAGCATCTTCTTCGACACGACGATGCCGTTGCCGTAGATGTCCAGGCCGATGTCGGCGTAGTAGAGGAACTTGATGTCTTCCGGCTTGATGCCCTGGCGCACGAAGCTGAAGTACATGGTGGAGTCGAAACCCAGCACGGCGTCGACGTCGCCCTTCAGCAGCATGACCTCGCGCAGGCGCAGGTCACCGTACTCCCACTTCACGGTTTCCGGCTTCACGCCTGCCAGCTCCGCGTAGGCAGGAAAGAGCTTGAAGGCACCATCGGTCAGCGCGCCGCCCAGCTTGCGGCCGTTGAGGTCAGTGGGCTTGTTGATGCCCGCCTTGGCGAAGCTGGCGACGGACAGCGGCGAGCGGTAGTACAGCATGTACACCGCTTTGCCCGCGGCGCTCGGGTTCTTGGCGTTGAACTCCATCAGCACGTTGACGTCACCGAAGCCGAAGTCGTAGGCACCACTGCCGATACGCGTGGCGACCTCACCCGAACCACCCGAGGGGTCGAATTGCACATCCAGTCCCTCGGCCGCGTAATAACCCTTCTGCTGCGCCAGGAAGAACGCTGCATTGGAGCCATCGAAGGGCGCGTTCAAGGTGACCTTCACCAGTGTCGCCGCCGTGCTCGTTCCGAGAGCCAGCACGCTTCCTGCTACCACGGCAATGAGACGCCCGATCCAGCCCCTGCTCCATCCCCTGGCCCATCCATTTACTGCATTCATGCCAATCTCCCTGCGGTGTAAGTGACCGATCCTTCATAGCAACCGGCATGCCACGCCAGCGTGAATATTGCGCAGAACAGATAAAGTGATTTGTGCGATATTCGTCGTTGAAATTGCGCGCAATTCCAGAGGACTCCAGCCATGCCACGTCGGCCCGCCGGCAACACGGACCAACCGCCCGCCCAGGGCGACATCTACGAGCAGATCGTCGATGCACTCGTCGACCAGCGCATCCTGCCCGGCACGCGTCTCAACGAGCTGGCCTTGTGCGAGGTGTTCAAGGTGTCGCGCCGCGAGATGGAGAAGGTGCTGCTGCGGCTCAGCTTCAATGGCCTGGTGACGCTGATTCCGAATCGCGGGGCTTTCGTCGCCAGCTCCGACGCGAACGAGGCGCGCGCGATCCTGTCGGCGCGCAAGACGGTGGAGGCCGGCATCGTGGAAGCGGTGGCCCTGCGTGCCAGCGGCGCGGACTTCAAACGCCTGGAGCAGAACATCGCGCGTGAGGACGAATGCCGGCATGCCGGCCGCATCCGCGAGGCGATCAAGCACTCCGGCGAGTTCCACATCCTGCTGGCGGAGATCACCGGCAACCCGATCCTCTGTGACCTGATGAAGCAGCTGGTCGCACGCACCTCGCTGGTGGTGAGCCTGTACGAGAACCCGAACGGGTTGTCATGCTGGCACGGTGACCACGCGACCCTGCTGAAGCACCTGCGGGCGCACAAGGCGCGACCGGCGATGAACCTCATGCAGCGCCACCTGGACCACCTCGAGGAGAGCCTGGTTTTCACCCCGCAGGCGGACACCAGTACGGATTTGCGCACAATTTTCCGGCGCGGCGAGCGTTAGCCCGACGCAACCGGCAAGCCACCGGCGATGCCCGCGTGCGGTGCAGACCGGCCTGCGGCGGATCGCATGGCACTCATTCGGTGCCAGACAAGGACGCGCCGATCCGCTGTGTCATGATCCCTGACATCCCATAATCACCGGGCGGAGTCTCCGATGCTCGACCTGATCATCCGTAGCGCCGCGCTGCCTGATGGCCGCAGCGGCATCGACATCGGCATCGCCGGCGGCAAGATCGCCGCCATCGGCCCGGCACTGCCTGCGCAGGCTGGCGAGACGGTGGACGCTGGCGGCCTGCTGGTGAGCCCACCATTCGTGGATGCGCACTTCCACATGGATTCCACGCTGAGCTACGGGCTTCCTCGCGTGAACCAGTCCGGCACCCTGCTGGAAGGCATCGCGCTGTGGGGCGAGCTGAAGCCGCAACTGACGCAGGAAGCCATCGTCGAACGCGCGCTGGCCTACTGCGACTGGGCGGTGGCCAAGGGCCTGCTGGCGATCCGCTCACATGTCGACATCTGCGACCCGCGCCTGCTGGCGGTGGAGGCGCTGCTGCATGTGAAGCAGAAGGTGAAGCCTTACCTCGACCTGCAACTCGTCGCCTTTCCGCAGGACGGCGTGCTGCGCAGCCCCGGCGCGCTGGACAACCTTAAGCGCGCACTCGACATGGGCGTGGACGTCGTCGGCGGCATTCCGCACTTCGAGCGCACCATGAACGATGGTGCCGAGTCCGTGCGCATCCTCTGCGAGCTGGCTGCCGAGCGCGGCCTGCGCGTCGACATGCATTGCGACGAGAGCGACGATCCCATGAGCCGCCACATCGAGACGCTGGCGTACCACGCCAACCGTCTCGGCCTGCGCGGCCGCGTCGCCGGCTCGCATCTCACCTCCATGCATTCGATGGACAACTACTACGTGTCCAAGCTGATCCCGCTGATCCGCGAGGCGGGCGTTGCCGCCATCGCCAATCCGCTGATCAACATCACCCTGCAGGGTCGCCACGACACCTATCCGAAACGCCGCGGCATGACCCGCGTGCCGGAACTGCTTGCTGCCGGCGTGCCGGTCGCCTTCGGCCACGACTGCGTGATGGACCCCTGGTACCCGATGGGCAGCGGCGACATGCTGGAGGTGTCTCACATGGGCCTGCACGTCGGCCAGATGACCGGGCAGGACGCGATGCGCCAGTGCTTCGCCGCCGTGACCGGCACACCCGCGAAGATCCTCGGCCTCGAAGGCTACGGCCTGGATGTCGGCTGCAACGCCGACCTCGTGCTGCTACAGGCACGCAACACGGTGGAAGCGATCCGTTTGCGTGCGGCACGGCTCAAGGTGTGGCGCGCGGGCAGGCTGGTGGCGAGTACGCCGGCGGCGACGGCCACGCTCGACCTTCCGGGGCGGCCGGACAGCACGGACTTCATGTACTGAGCCGCTTCAGTCCACCCGGCAGGGACTCATATTGATGGCCACCCCGTCCCGGTAGCACACCGTCTGTGCCGGGTACTTGATGTCCGCCGTCAGCAGGCCCGTCGACATGCTGTAGGCAAAGATAGTCATCTCCCCGTGCAGCAGCCCGTTGCGGCTGTAGCTGCGCGCCGAGGGACGCTGGCCGTCGTACTCCAGGTTCTCGCTACGACCATTGCCGCGGGGCAGGCTGAAGGTCGTGCGGGTGCGTCCGAAGAAATCGCCGGAACCTGCACTCTCATCGAGGAGAAAGGTGATGCGCAGAGCCTCGGGCGCCTGCTTTGGATTGGCGAACCGATAGTCGAAGCTGACCCATTCGTTGCGGGTGCCGGGCTGGTTGTTGCGGTTGGCAGCCGGCGTGTCGGCAAAGCGCATCAGCGGGCTGGCGTTGCGACTCGTCAGCCTGATGAGCCCAGCTGCTTCGCCGCCGACCATGTTGGTCTCCACGCGCACCAGTCGGGAGTGAACAGTCGTGTACTGCTCGGTCTCGGTCACCTGCACGCCAGCCGCCCAGAAACTCAGCGGGCCGCTCAGTACGCCCTGCTCGCAGCGCGCCTGCACCGGCCACAGCTTCACGTCGCGGATGTAATCGGTATGCCGCTTGAGTTTCAGCAGCTTGATCTGCTCGCGCATCTGGTTCTGTTCTTCGGGAGAGCGATCCTCCGGATCGAGCAGGCCACCAAGTTTACGCATCGTGAATGCCGCCGATTCGCAGGGCAGCGCCTGCATCTGCGCAGGCGGGCGAAAGCTGGCGCCGTCATCGGCCAGGTAGGCCTGTACCTCGGCCCTTGCCTGCGGCAACCAGGCGGCCAGCGTGGCCTCATTCGTAACGGGAATCTCCAGGCCTGGGCGCTTGGCCGGGCGCAACACAGGCGGGCAATCCGGGCAGCCCTCAACCGGCGACACGCCATTGCGGGCGCGGGACTCCGCGAGCATCTGGTCCGCCACCGCGTCAATGCGCGTGCGTTCCCGGGCACGCTCGCGTCGCGCCGTCTCTGCCCTCTCGGCAGCCAGGCGCGCGGCTTCCGCCTGCTCACGCTGGCGCCTTGACTCCTCGATACGCCGGCCCTCTTCGGTCAGGGTCGGCGGCCCCAGCTCCACGTCGATGCGGCGCGCGGTACCACCGCCCATGCGCAAGGTCTTCTCGAAGCTGCGGACATGGGTGCTGCCCTGCTTCTTGATGACGCGCAGCTCGATGCTGCCGGCTGGCGCACTGAAGTCCAGCGGGCACTCGCCCTTGAATTCGCCGTTGACGATGACTTCGGCATCCATGGCATCGCCTTCGCAGGCGATGCGCAGGGTGGCGCGTTCAGCAGTGCCGGTAGTGCGGGCCGGCGCCTGCTGGGCCTGCGCGTACGGCACGGAGATGAAGCACAGCAGGGCCATGGAAAACTGGAGTCGGGTCATGTGCGTCTGGAGCGGTGAAGTAATGTCATGAAAACTATCGTGATGCGTGGCAGCTGAAGCCGCCAGTAATGACGAGGATCGCCTCGGTTCATTGCCCACGCAGTATCTGCAGGTTACGCCGGCCTGTCTCGCTGCCCGCCTCTGCCGCTTTGCGATACCAATCGATTGCCAGCGCATTGCTGGCTTTCAAGCCGCCACGACCACGCTCCTGGAGGTAGCCAATGCTGACCATAGCGTCGGCGACGCCGAGATCAGCCGCACGGTGGAACCAGTCCAATGCAATGACGTCGTTTTTCTCCAGCCCCCCTTTGCCCTCCATGTACACATAACCCATGTAGTGCATCGCAACTGGCCAGCCCGCGTCGGCAGCCTGGCGAATCAGGTTGAGCGCTTGCGCCGGTGTTTCACGGCCGGTGCGCTCACCCCCGATGACTTGCCATCCGACAGCCAGCATGGCACGGACGTCGCCCGTGGCCAGCGCCCGGTCGCGCCACTGGGTGCTGAGCGCCATGTTCTTCGGCATGCCGCCCCGGGCCTCTTCGTACAGCGAAGCCATGCCGTTCATGCCACGGCCATTACCTGCCTGAGCTGCACGTTCGAACCAGAGACGCGCCTGCGCGTCATTCACGGGGCCACCCTGACCGTTGATATGCATCGCACCGAGGCCCGCCATGCCACCCGCGTGGCCGGCTTCAGCGGCCTTGCCGTACCACAGGCGGGCCTGCCCGTAGTCGAAGGGGGGCCAGCGCATTTCATGCGCCTCCCCCAGGCGGAACATGGCTTCCGCGTTACCGGCTTCGGCGGCCTTGACGAGCCAGGCGCGGGCTTGCGCCGCATCCTTCGCCACGCCCTTGCCTTGCATGTAACGCTCCGCCATTACCAGCATGGCGTTGGGATTGCCCTGGTCAGCCGCCGACCAGTCGGCCTGCAGCGCAGCCTGGGCTTGCCGTTCGGCCTCGGCCCTGGCCTGGCGCTCGGCTTCCTGGCGCGCCTCTTCCCGCTGGCGGGCAACTGCCGTGAGCTGGGGCAAGCCCAGAACGATTTCCCGGCGCACCGCGGTGCCGACACCAACGCGTAGCTGCTGTTCGAAAACCCGTTCCTTGTCGGCGCCAACGGCTTTCACGGCTCGAATGTTCAGCACGCCTTCCGGAACCATGGCGTCGAACGGGCACTCGCCGCGGAACTGGCCGTTGATGCTGACTTCCGCGCCGATGCTTTCGTCATCGCAGCCAAGACGCAAGGTAGCGGTTAGGGCGGGGGCAGCGGTTGCCGATGGGCGCGACGCAGCTTGCTGGGCATGCGCGTGTGGCGCGATCTGGGTCGCGAGAAGGGCGGTGCTCAGGATGGCGATGGCGTTCTTCATGGGCGATACGGGCCGGTGCTTGACGTTCCTCCCCGCCGACAGCGGGGAAGGCAGTGGTTGATCAGGGCGGATCGGATTGCGAGATGGGCCACGCTTCAGCGCGCGACACCGCCCGAAGCCGTGACAGGGCCGCTGTCGACAGGGCGCGGTTGCAGGGAGACGACGCGGTATTCGGTTTCCGCCCAGCAACGCCAGACGGTTTTTGCACCGTGCCGGCTCTCCTTGCAGGAGGTCGGGCCAGTCTTCACCCATTCGTAGGACACGGCGGCGAGAACCATGCCGCGATGGATCTTCAGCGGCTCGGTTTCACCACGGCGCGCGCGTTCGCCCAGGCGCGCGACTTCAGCGCGGGCATCTGCCTCGGTGGCATGCAGCGGGTCGGAATTGAGGCTGCCCGGCCATAGGAAGACGTGACGCGCCGGCTCCGCACGGCTGGTGGGCGTGGTGGTGGCATCGCTCCTGTCCGGTGCGGCGGGCGGCGTCGCCCGCGAAGCTGCGGCGTCGCGCTGCGTGCTCGTGCTCGTGCTCGTGCTCGTGCTCGTGCTCGTGCTCGTGCTCGTCACGGTGTTCGCATTGTTCGCAATGTTGGTATTGCTTCTGGCCTGGGCCGTCGTGTCACGACTCAGGGCGTCCGGCGGCAGCCCGGCCAACTGGAGACCCCGGCGCAAGGCTTCGTCATTGGTCGTGCCCGCATTGGCGGCGCTGGTGTACTGGTTGGTGCTGACTGCCGTGGCTGTCGTGGTGACTGCGGGCGCCGAGGCGACGCGTGGCGTGGTCGTGCTACGCGGCGCTTCGCTGGGCCGTTGCATGGCGGCGCGTGCCGCAGCCAGTCGCTCGCGCTCTGCCGCGAATTTCTCCTGCTGGCGCTGGTTGGCGGCACGCAGGTCGGCCTGCATCTGGTCGAAGCGCTGCTGGCCTGCCAGTTCGGCGCTGCGCTGGGCTGCGCGATTCTGCTGGTAAGTCTGCAGCCCGTGCATGCCGGCGATGACGAGCGCCTCACCCAGGGTGGGCCCTGAATTGCGCTCGGCCTCGGTCTCTGCGCGTTCCAGTTCGCGCTGGGCGCGGGCTTCGGCCAGCGCCAGCTGGCGTTCCTGCTCGGCAAGCGCATCTTCCTCGTCCTGCACCCGCTTGCGCTCGGCGGCGAGCGTCAGGGCCACGCGCTGGATGTCATTGCGGTCCTTGGCGCTGTGCGCGTACTTGCGGGCCTGGCGGAGATTCGTTTCGCTGCAGTCGAAATTGCGGGCGCGGACGCAGCGCTCGGCCTTGCCAAGCGATTCGTCCAGCTCCATGCGATCCAGCTGGTCCAGCTTCTCGCTCATTTCGAGCAGATCGCTGGCACGCGTAACGGGCGGGATGACGATCAGGAATGATGCGAGGACAAAGGTAAAGCAGGTGCGATGTCGTAACAGCATGGATCTGGCTCTTCTGCGTGCAGCGTCGTTGTCAGGAGCTTACGTGGTGCGGCCAGGCGCCATCGCCGGCCCGCCTGACCCGGTGTGACTTCGGCAACACTGCGTGTGCGTCTGGTAGCTATAACGACCGTGCATACCGAACATGAAGCGGCAGGCGTTTCCTGCGCGACATCAAGTTTGACGTCCCATTGGATGAACGCTGACGCGGCCAGCTGATCCCACATGCAGACCCATCGTTCTGACATAAGGAGTCACGCATGCCCAGTATCAAACCCCTGATTGCCGCCGTTCTCTTGTCCGCCGCCGCACTCGCCACTGCCCAGCCAGGCGGTTTCAGCGGCCCGGCGGCCAGTGCCCCCGCCGCTACGCCGCGCGGCGGCTTCGTCGGCCCGCAGGCAGCGGCCACGACGGCAGCGCAGGCCCAGAAACTTGCCGATGACACCTGGGTGGTCCTGCAGGGACGCATCACGCAAAGCCTCGGCAAGGAGCGCTACGAGTTCCGCGACAGCAGCGGCACGGTGGTCCTGAAGATCGACGACAAGCGCTGGCAGGGTCTGACCGTGACGCCGCAGGACGAGATCCGCATCGAAGGCGAGGTCGACAAGGACTGGCGTGAGTTCGAGATCGACGTCAGGACAATCCAGAAAGTGGCCGGCTGACACGCCGACCACGAAATAGCGGGGCGAAACGAGACGACACGCCCTGCCGCCGGCCCTTCGGACAATTGCACCGCGGCCCCCTGATCTGGCCTGATGCGGGGACCGTCACCACGCAAGGCTGTGGCGACGATCATCCGGTCCGCAAGGGAGGCTTGTCGTGGCAGACGTGTTCATCAGCTATGCATCGGAGGACCGTGCCAGCGCGCATCTGCTCGCGCAGGCGCTGGCAGCGCAGGGCTGGTCGGTGTGGTGGGATCGCGAGATCGTCACCGGCGAAGCCTTCGACCATGCCATCGAGCGTGAGCTGGAAGCCGCCGCCTGTGTGGTGGTGGTGTGGTCAGAGCATTCCGTCGCATCGGAGTGGGTGAAGAACGAAGCTGCAGCAGCGGCGGAGCGGGGCGTGTTGCTGCCCTTGCGTATATCCGACGTGAAGCTGCCGCTCGAATTCCGCCGCAAGCAGACCTCCGACCTGCTGGGCTGGCGGGGGGAGCCCGGGCACGAAGGCTTCCAGGCGCTGTGCAGGGCGATCACCCATGTGACGCAGCGGCAGCCGGCAGCGCGACCTGCCGTGACGTCTCCTCCCCAGCCGTCTGCGTCGGGCTCCACTACCCGCCCTGCCGGCAGCCCCGCAAACCCTTCCGGCAAGCGCTGGTTCGCCGTCGGTGCAACGGTGGCGGTGCTGGTGCTGGCCGGTGCCTACCTGTCGCGTGACCCCGCGACCGGCAAAACGGACCAGGGCCAGGAAGCCGGGATCGATATTCCGCCTGCGCCTGCGCCTGTTCCTGCTCCCGCGCCGACGCCGTCGGCCGAGCCGGGCCAGGCGGACGAGGTCCTGGCCGATCTGGTGGTAGGCCGGTATGCCGGGGATGTCATGTCCGACTCCCAGGGCAGTTCCCGCAACGGCGTCGTGGTGACGGTCACGAAGCTGGATGCCAGCACCGTGCGCGTGACCTCCCCCTACGCCCGCATCGGTTCGCTGGACATCCCTCTGGAGAAAGTGGCCGGCAATGTGGTGAATGCCGGCGGCGACTCCCTGTTCATGGTGGAGCTGTCCCGGCAGCCTCCGACGCTATCCCTCAATCCGCGCGGTGAGCTTGCTTACTCCGGAACACTGAAGCGCTGACGCCCGTCTGCGGCCCTGGCGACGGGCCGCCCGCGCATCGCCACCCGCCGTTCGTCCCATGCCCCGGATACGGCCGGGATTCGGCACCCCGCTGTCGTCCATGACGACGGCGCCCCCGCCCCGCCTCACCGGCTGTCGTCCCCCGCCTGCCCGTCCGCGCCAGGCAAAGCCGTAGCCCCGTTTTCCGGCAAATCCCGCTGGAATTCCTGCTTGGCTGAACACGTCTGGCGGGCGCCGGACCCGGGATTCTGAATAGGCGTTTCCCCCAAGTTCGACCGAACAACAAACGTTAAAGACTGCACGCGTGGATTTGTCAAAAACGCTTAATTTGCGATCCACGGCAATACCAAAGTCGTACGACACAGGAACCCAGGAGACCACAACAATGAAGAACCTTCAGCTCAAGCAACACGTCCTTGCCTGCTCTCTCGCCCTGGCGGCAGGCTCCGCCATCGCTGGTCCGGTCGGCTACGGCGCCAGCACCACCGGTGGCGGCAGTGCCAGTCCGGTCAATGTCAGCTCGCTGTCCGCCGCCCAGGCTGCCATCGACGCCTACTCCGGCAGCGGGGGCCTGGTGCTGAACTACACCGGCAGCTTCAACTTCGCGTCCATCACCGATGTGTGCGCCCAGTGGCAGAAGTCCGCGCAGACGCTGGAGATCAAGAACAAGGGCAACATCTCGATCATCGGTGCCCATGGTTCGTCGGCCAACTTCGGTATCAAGATCGTCGGCGCATCCAGCAACATCATCATCCGCAACATGACCATCGGCCTGCTGCAGGGCGGTGAATCGGCGGACTCGATCTCGATGGAAGGCGTGTCCAGCGGCGTGCCGAAGAACATCTGGATCGACCACAACACCATCTTCGCCAAGAACATCGACTGCCCGGGAGCCGGCGACGCCAGCTTCGACGGCGGCATCGACCTGAAGAAGGGTGTGACCAACGTGACCATCTCGTACAACTACGTGTACGACTACCAGAAGGTCAGCCTCAACGGCTTCTCGGACAGCGACACCGCGCATGACGCGATGCGCGCCACCTACCACCACAACCGCTTCGTGAACGTGAAGTCGCGCCTGCCGCTGCAGCGCCGTGGTGTGACCCACATCTACAACAACTACTTCGGCGATGCCAGCACGTCGGGCATCAACGTGCGCATGGGCGGCCAGTCGCTGATCGAGAACAACTACTTCGAGAACGTGAAGAACCCGGTTACCTCGCGTGACAGCGAAGCCATCGGCTACTGGGACCTGCGCAACAACTACGTGACGGGCAACATCACCTGGGACGCGCCGGAATCCACCAGCAAGCCCTATGTGAACGCCACCAACTGGACCACCACCAAGGCCATGAGCGCCCCCGGCTACAGCTATGCGCTGGACGGTGCAGCCTGCGTGAAGGCCATCGTGGAAGCGACGGCAGGTGCCGGCAAGAACCTGGCTGAGTCCAGTGGCTCCTGCTCGGGCGGTGGCTCCAGCTCCGGTTCGTCCTCGTCGAGCAGTTCGTCCTCGGGCACGGGTTCGTCCAGCAGCTCCAGCTCGTCGTCGAGCTCTTCCAGCAGCTCCTCCAGTTCCTCGTCCAGCTCCAGCAGCTCGTCCAGTTCCTCGTCGAGCAGCTCCAGCTCTTCCAGCTCCTCGTCGGGCAGCGGCTCCTCGGGTGGCGGCAGCGCACCGGTGCTGAGCGGCACGGGCGACTACCCGACCGGCTTCTCGAAGTGCTCGGACGAAGGCGCAACCTGCTCGGTGAGCAAGGGCGGTGGCTGGGTGGCGTTCGGCCGCAAGGGCAAGTGGACTGCACCGAAGTATGTCGGCGTCGGCAACAGCATCGCCTGTACCGTGGCTTCGTTTGGCAGCGATCCCGGTGGCTCGCCCAACAAGTGCGCTTACCAGAACTGAGTTCCTGAGCAGCACGTAGCACCCTGAACGGGGGCGTCCGGCAACGGACGCCCCCGTTCTCCGTTCACGTCACGGCACCGCTCACGCAATCGTCATGGAACGACCACGACGTCGCGCACAAGCGACACGCGGGATGGCCGCGTAGGAAAGAGCCGACAGGCATTCAGGAGTTCTTCCGGGCGACTGCACAGGGGCAGCAGTGTTCAATGAGTTCAAGGACCTGCTTCGAAGAGCGCAGCAGGTCATCTGTTCGGAAGGAGCCGGTCATGGACAACCTGCACCTCTTCGGCGAACGATCGCTGACGCTCGTCGCCGCCACGTTCGAGAATCGTGACACCGCGCGCATGGCCGCCACGCTGGTACACCAGCGCTGCCCGCTGGCCGGCTGGCAAGTTGCAGTGGCCGGCCCCGGTGAGCCCGCGCTGAGCCGCAAGCTGGAGCCGGAAGAAGGCGGCATCGCCCGCACCCTGCTGCGCACCCACGCCCTGCTCGGCCTGGTCGGCATGCTGGCGGGTCTTGCTGCCGGCATGTGGCTGGTGGCAGTCGATTGGCCCGGCTCGCTCAGCGCGCCCCTGGTCAGCACGGTGGTGATCGCCGCCTTCGGCATGCTCGCCGGCCTGATGCTGGGCGGTCTGTTGTCCTTGCGGCCAGACCATACCTTTGTCATCGACCGCGTATCGAACGCCACCCGCCGCGGCCGCTGGGCCGTCGTGGTGCACCCGGAAGGCGCGGCGCAGACCCGCGCCGCGATGCGTGCGCTGCGCGTCGCGGGCAGCGCCCCGATCCGCTCCTTCTGAAACATCCGGCATCACGAACGTCCACACCTGACGACACAAGGAGAACACACCATGCAAATCTCGCAACTGCTGGGCAACATCAAGTCCGCCATGGGCATCGCCCCCGACAACGACGACGATCTCGACGCCGGCATGAAGCGTGTGCTGGACGCACATGCCGACCTGGGCGCCAAACCGCTCTCGACGCTCTCCGTCGAGGAGGCCCGCCGTCAACCCTCACTGGCTGATGCAGTGGACAAGATCCGTGCGCTGGACGCCGCTTTCGCGGTGCGTCCGGAACTCGAAGTGCGCGACATCATGGTGGACGGCGCCGCGGGCTCTTTGCCCGCCCGCCTCTACCGGCCGGCGAACGCAGGCACAGGCCTACCAGTCGTGGTGTACTTCCACGGCGGCGGTTTCGTGATTGCCGATCTGGAAACCTACGACGCGACGCCGCGTGCGATGGCACATCTTGCCGACGCACTCGTCATCTCCGTTCACTACCGTCAGGCCCCGGAGCATCCGCTGCCTGCTGCGCATGACGACGCCTTCGCCGCGTGGCAATGGGTGCTCGCGAACGCGGCCCAGCTCGGCGGCGACCCGGCCAACGTGGCGATCATGGGCGAGAGCGCTGGCGGCAACTTGGCCATCAACGTGGCCATCCGTGCCCGCGACGCGGGTACGCAGATGCCGGTGCACCAGGTGCTGGTGTATCCCTTTGTCGCGACCGACATGGAGACCCCGTCCTACCATGAGTATCGCCATGCGCGCCCGCTCGACAAGGCCGGCATGCAATGGTTTGCCGACAAGGTCATTACCGGGGACACCAGCAAGGACAGCCCGCTGCTGAACGTGGTGGATGCCGACCTGTCCCGCCTGCCCACCGCGACGGTCATCACCGCCCAGATCGACCCCCTGCGCTCGGAAGCCGAGACGCTGGCCATCCGCCTGCAGGCAGAGGCCCCTGCCACCGTGCTGCGCAACTACGAGGGGGTCACCCACGAGTTCTTCAGCATGGGCGACGTAGTGGCCGACGCGCGCGACGCGCAGAAATTCGCAGCCGAGCGGCTCAACGAAGCCTTCAAGCGCAAGCTGCACTGAGGCACTGACACCGCCATGATCTGAGCTGCGAAGCCTGAAGCAGCCAGCTCCACGGCCCCACTGCACGCGCAGTGGGGCCGTTCTTTCTTGGCAGCCCGCGATCAGGCAGGGCTACTGCAGCAAGGCTGCCAGCCCGGTCAGCGATGGCAGCTCGCGGATGCCCTGAGCCACCATGTCGGCCACCGCCTCTGCACCCGCTTGCTGGAAGTGCGTCGTGTCCGGGCTGGCAAGCGTGCCCGTGGTCTGTGTCCTGTAGTACGGGTAGCGGGGATCGGCTGCATCCACTGCCAGCCAGTACGCCTTCCAGTCGCTGGCATGAGCATTGGCGAAGGCGATGCTCTTTGCCTCCAGGTCGATCAGCGCCACGCCATTGGCATTCGCGGTATCGCGGATGGTCTGGCTGTAGTCGCCGACGAAGGCGAAGCCATTGGCCTCGTTCTGCTCGGTGAAGTGGTTGGGCACTACAGGACGCATGTCGCCAGACGTATACGCGGTGATGCGGTCGACATTCCAGTAGCGCGTCGTCGGCGTCATCAGCAGGGGCGTGGCGCCGGCCGCTCTTGCCAGTGACACGTAGTTTTCCAAGGAAGTCTGGAACGACATGCCAGGCTGCGAGGCAGGGAATTGCCGCTTGCCGGCGGCATCGTTCGGATAAGTGCAGAGGTTGGCCACGTCAGCCGCACCACGCACTGCCCTGCGGCCATCGCAGTTCTGGTCATTGTGCCCGTGGTTGATGATCACGTAGTCGCCCGCCTTCATGAAACGCGCCATCTGCCCGTACCAGCCGCCGTTGAAGAAATCCCGCGAGGCGCGTCCGGCGCGCGCACCGTTGAGCACCTTCACACGACTACCCGGTTTGAAACGGCGCTCGAAAACCTGGCCCCAGCCCATGCGTGGCGAACGGCCGAGCTCATAGGTCGCCGCGGTGGAGTCACCCACGACCAGCACCCGCACACTGGCCGTGCGGATTTGCTCCAGCTCGCGTTGCGCGCGCACGAAATCCAGCGGTTCGTAGGCACCGCTGCCCGACAGGCCGACGATGGGCCGGAAGCTGATGTCGGTGAGCACCGTATGCGCGGATTCGCCGGTGTTGTTGTCGTAGTTGCGCGTGTGATGGATGAGGCCGAGTACGGCATCCACACCCTTGCCGTCTGCATTCATCGGCGTCGACACCGGGTCGAAGGCAACAACATCGCTTACCCCGGCCGCCGCAAGCGCGGAAGAGAAGCCCGCTCGCTGGTGACCGAGCGCCACCTGCAATACGGCAGCATCCACAATGCGCGCCTTGCCACTGCCCACCATCTGCTGCGGGCCGATGTATTTGAGCGCAACCGCAATGTCGGAAGCGATGCGGTCGGTCAGCGGATTGACGTTGGCGACATTGCCGCCGGGCTTCAGCGCCGCGACATAGGCAGCCATGCAGGCCGCGCGCGGGCGGTCGTTGTAGCGACAGTTGGTGTTGCCACCAGCCGGGATGCTGGAAACGAGCAAGGGAGCGACGAGACCACCGATGTCCATCGCATAGCGTCCGTTGGCATCGGTGCTTGCCTGAAGACGGGTCCCCGCACTGTCGACGACGGTGATCCGGGCAGCAGCCACCGGACCTCCTTGCGCCACCACACCGCTCAACAGGGTCTCCGCGCTGACGGTCTGGCTGTTGGCACAGGCAATGGCCACCAGCGCCACTACGGAAAACCGGGCCACTCCTGCGACGTACCTTCCCCTCATCTACCCGCACCCTCCAGTTCGACCGATGCGCACCCATGCCATGAATGCCCGTGGCATCGGGCGCAAGGCGGCACAAGATGGGGCAAGTCCGAAGGCCTGTCCTGATGCGGATTGCTATTCAGACTGCCCACCGGACAAGGGCGGAAGGGCAGGCCGCGCTCAGACCGTCCTGCGCGGCTCCAGCGCCATGCGGACAGCCAGCGCTCCGAGCACCCCACCCATGACGTAGCGCTGCACTCGCAGCCAGCCCGGACGGCGGGCGAACCAGGACGCCAGCCGAGCGGCGCCCAGTACCACGGCGAGATTCACGCCGAAGCTCACCACCAGCTGCGTACAGCCCAGCACGATGCTCTGCGCGAACACGGAGCCATGCGCCGGCGTGACGAACTGCGGGAAGATCGACAGGTAGAACACCGCGATCTTCGGGTTCAGCAGGTTGGTCAGGAAGCCCATGACGAACAGACGCAGGGTCGAGTCATGAGGCAGTTCGCGCGTCTCGAAGGGCGAACGCGCACCCGGCCTCACCACCTGCCAGGCCAGCCACAACAGGTAGGCCGCGCCGGCCCAGCGCAGCAGTTCATACGCGAGCGGCACGGCGAGGAACAGCGCGGTGAGACCCAGCGCCGCCGACAGCATGTGGACGAGGAAGGCCGTCACCACGCCGAGGAGCGAGATGAAGCCTGCGCGGTGCCCCTGGCACAGCGAACGCGACAGCAGGTACAGCATGTTGGGTCCCGGCGTCAGCGCGATGAGCAGCGCGGCACCGGCAAACAGCATGAGGTCGGAGGCGGGCACCATGGTTACACCAGCGTCAGGCGGTCTTGGCCGGCGGGGCATCCGGCGGTGGGGGTGGATCCACCGGTTTGCGGCGGATCCTGTGCGACAGGTCGTCGAGGTAGGTGAACACCACCGGCACCACGATGAGCGTCAGCAGCGTGGAGGTGATGACCCCGCCGATGATGGCGTGCGCCATCGGTGCACGCTGCTCGGAGCCCTCGCCCACCGCCAGCGCGATCGGCAGCATGCCGAACACCATGGCGAAGGTGGTCATCAGGATCGGACGCAGGCGCACCCGGCCGGCCTCGATGATCGCCTCGGTACGCCGGTGGCCTTCCTTGCGCGCCTGGTTCACGAAGTCGATCAGCAGGATCGCGTTCTTGGTCACCAGACCCATCAGCATGATGACGCCGATGATCGAGAAGATGTTCAGCGTGCTGCCGGAGAACAGCAGCGCCAGCATCACGCCGATGAGCGACAGCGGCAGCGAACTCATGATGCCGAAGGGCTGGATGAAACTGCCGAACTGGCTGGCGAGCACCATGTAGATGAACAGGATGGCGAGCATCAGCGCCGACAGCGCGAACCCTGCGGACTCCTCCATGTCACGCGAGGAGCCCTGCACGTCGAAACGATAGCCCGGTGGCAACTTGATGCTGTCGGTGATCTGCTTGATCTCCGCACTCACTTCGCCGAGCGGCCGGCCGTCCAGGTTGGCGGTGATGGCGATTTCGCGCTGCAGGGCACGACGGTTGATCTGCGCGGGCGTCGTCGTCTCGGCGATGTGCGCGACCTGCGACAGCGGAATCATCACCGGACGCCCGGCGCTGTCGGTACGCGCACTCGCCAACGGAATCTCGGCAAGGTGGCCGATCGAGCTGCGTTCGTCGCGCGGCAGGCGCACGCGTACATCATAGGTCTCACCATCCGGTGCCAGCCAGCTGGTGGCTGCCTCGCCAGCAATCAGCGGGCGGAGTGCTGCCCCGACGCTGTCGAGGGACAGGCCGACCTGGCTCGCGAGTTCGCGGTTCAGGGTCACGTTCAGGGTCGGGCGCGACGCGGCAAGGCTGGTGTCGAGCTCCACGACACCACGGATCTTCGCCATGCGCGTCGTGACTTCGTCCGAGATGCGCTTGAGTTCGCGGAAGTCACCGCCCTGGATGGACAGGTAGATCGGCTTCTGGTCGCCCCCCGGCCCTTCGGCCACGAGGATGCTCTTGAGCCGCACGCCGGCAATGCGCGCGATGCGCTCGCGCACCAAGGGCGTCAGCACCGCAAGACTGCGTTCGCGTTCGGCGCGGGGCTTGAAGCGCACTTCGATGTTGGCGGCGTTCTTGCCCATGGCGCCGCCGACGTTCACGCTCGCGTAGGTCTCAATGACTTCCGGAAACTCGCGCAGGGCGGATTCCACCTGACGGGCCTTGGCCTCCGTGTATTCCAGCGAGGCGCCGTCCGGTGCGTCGACGCGCACCTGCAGTCGCGACAGATCCGGCGTCGGCACGAATTCCGCGCCCACCACGCCGACCAGCGCGAAGGCGCCGACCAGTGAGCCGAGCGCCACGGCGATCACCGTCTTGCGATGGCCGAGACTCCACGCGATGAGACGGCCATAACCATCGGCCAGCCATTCCAGGAAGGCCTCGAAACGGTTCAGCACGCGGCCCATGACCCCGCGCCGGGTATGGCTGTGCGCGTCCGGGTCGGGCCACACGGAGGACATCATCGGGTCCAGCGTGAAGCTGACGAACATCGAGATCAGCACCGCCGCCGTCACCGTGATGCCGAAGGCAAAGAAGAACTGCCCGATGATGCCGCCCATGAAGCCCACCGGCAGGAACACCGCGACGATGGACAGCGTGGTGGCCAGCACGGCCAGCCCGATCTCGCGCGTGCCGTCCATGGCCGAGTCGTAGGCGTTCTTGCCCATCGCGGCGTGACGCACGATGTTCTCGCGCACGACGATGGCATCGTCGATGAGAAGGCCGACGCACAGCGACAGCGCCATCAGGGTCATCACGTTCAGCGTGAAGCCGAACAGGTAGATCATGAAGAAGCTGCCCAGCAGCGCCACCGGCAGGGTCAGGCCGGTAATCACCGTGCTGCGCCAGGAACCGAGGAACAGGAAGACGATGATGATGGTGAGCAGGGCGCCCTCCATCAGGTTGTCACGCACACCGGACAGGGAGTTGCGCACGCCCTCCGAACTGTCGTTCAGCACGGCGAGCTTGATGCCTTCAGGCTCCAGCTCGCGTGCCAGTTCTTCCGTGCGTTTGCGCACCAGGTCAGCCACCGCGATGGTGTTGCCACCCTGCACCTTCACGATGTCCAGGGTCAGCGCGGTCTTGCCGTTGATCATGGAAGCGGATTCGCGCTCGGCCTCGCCGTCGATCACCTTCGCTACCTGGCCCAGGGTGATGGTGGTGTCACCACGCTTGCCCACCACCAGCCGCTCGAAGTCGCGCGGGCTGGCGAGCCGGCCCTTGAGCTGGACCTGGTACTCCTCGGCGCGCACCACCATGCTGCCGGCGGGCAGCTCCTGGTTCTCCGCGCGCAGCACGCTGACGATCTGGTCGGCGCCAACGCCGGCGCTGCGCATGGCGTCCGGGTTGAGCTGGATCTGGATCTCGCGCTTGGCACCACCGATGACGTTGACCTGGCCGATGCCGGTCAGCGTCTGGTACTGCTTGCGGACGAACTGTTCCGCGCGCGTGGTGAGCGCCCGCAGATCCAGCGTGTCGGAGGTGAGCGACACCGTGACGATGGGACGATCGTCGGGGCTGAAGCGACTGATCGTCGGCTCCTCGATCTCGCGACGGAACGTCGCGCGCACGGCCGCCACCTTCTCGCGCACGTCCTGCACCGCGGACTCGGGCTCCACCGTCAGCTCGAATTCGGCGACCACCACCGAGCGGCCCTGGTAGGAATGCGAGAACAGGTTCTTCATCCCGTTGATGGATGACAGGCCTTCCTCGATGCGCCGCGACACATCGGTCTCCACCACTTCGGAAGACGCACCCGGATACGCGGTGACCACCACCACGACCGGAAACTTCACATCCGGGAACTCCTCCACCGCCAGGCGGTTGTAGGAGAACAGGCCCAGCACCAGCAGGGCCAGCATCATCATCGATGCGAAGACGGGGTTGTTGATACTGACGCGGGTGAACCACATGGCGCAGCCTCCCGCTCAGGGCATCAGCTTGACGGTCTGGCCGGCGCGCACACCACCGACGCTGGCCAGCACGACACGGTCACCCGCTGCGATGGCGCCCTTCACCTCGACCTGCCCGCCGGCCACATCTTCGAGGCCCAGCTGTACCTCACGCCGCTCCAGCTTGTCGCCGACGACGGCCAGCACATAGGTCTGCCCGCCTTCGTCGCGGATCGCCTGCACCGGAAGGCTCAGGCCCTTGCGGCTCTCCCGCAGCGCGAGGCGGCCCTGCGCCACCATGCCGCCCTTGAGCACCTCCTGCGGATTGGGCACGCGGATGTACAGCGGAATCATGCGCGAGGCCTCGTCTGCCACCGGCGAGATCCGCTCAACCTGTCCGGTGAAACTGTCGGTCAGGCCATCGACGTTGAGGGTGACATTCAGGCCGGGGCGTACGGCGCCGACTTCGGTGACCGGCAGCTTGGCCTCGAACTCCAGCACCGTCAGATCGACGATGGCGAACAGGCGTGCATTCATGCCGACGTGCTGGCCGGGTTCGACCTGGCGTTCGGCGACCACACCAGCGATGGGCGAGCGGATCACCGCCTTGCCCTGCGCCTGTTGCAGCAGAGCCAGCTGGGCCTCGCGCGCGCGCAGGCCCTGGCGGGCCGCGTCAAGGTTGCTGCGACTGGTGTCGAGGCCGCTTTCGGAAATGTAGTTACGCGCCAGCAGCTGCTCGTTGCGGCGGTGGGTGCTGTCGGCGAGGTCTACCTGCGCACGTGCGTTGGCAACGTTGGCGCGGCCTTCGGCCACGCGGCTCTCCAGGTCACGCGTATCCATGCGTGCCAGCAGCTGCCCCTTGCTGACCTTCTGGCCCGCACGCACCATCACCTCCTGCAGGCGGCCCTCCACTTCGGCGGTCAGCAAGCTCTGCTGCACCGGCTTCAGCAGCCCGGTCAGCGGCACGCTGCTGGACAGGGCCTTGTCGCTGACGATGGCGAGGTCGACCGCGGCGATCTCCGGTACGGCCTCGGCAGACGCAGCCACTGGCGCCGTTGCCGGTCCCGGGCGTCCGCGCATGGCCACGACGACGACGATGGCCAGCAGCACGGCCAGCACGATCCACAGCTTGGGCGACAGCAATCGCTTCATGGAGTTATCCGTTCAATGGGCAGCCCGTGTACTTGTGGGCTGCCAGTTCGGGGATGGGGATGGAGCGGAACAGGGAGGGCAGGCCTCAGGGAGCGGGCGCCGGGGTGGCGGCGCGTTCGGCGGCCGCTTTCTTCTCGGCGGCCTTGCGGGCTGCACGGGCTTCGTTGTCGGCCTTGCGCTTGGCGGCCTCGGCCTTGCGGCGGTCGTAGTCGGCGGCACTTTCACGGGCCGTCGCTGCGCGCTCGGCGGCGGCTTTCTCCTGCGCGGCGCGCTCGGCCTGGCGCTGGGCCTCGCGCTGCTTCTGTTCAGCCGCAGACGGCAGGGGCTGCACGGTAGGCTCCACCTGGCGCGGCGCCCCCGGGGCCGGCAGCGGCGCCGCACTGGGCATGGGCACACGCGGCGTATCGGCAACCGGCGTGCTGGCCGGTGCGCTCAGCTCCGCGCGACGACGTGCCAGCTCGCGATCGCGCTCGGCCACCTCCGCCTGGCGCGCTGCGGTCTCGATGACCGCAGCGTCTGCGGTGAGCTTGCGTGCTTCCTCCACGACCTCCAGGTAGCGATCACGTGCCTGCTCGCGGCAGCGATTCACCAGGAAGCGCGACTGGCATTCGTACTCCTCCCGGGTGCGCAACTGCAGTGCAGCCTCCTGCATGCTGGCCGCTTCGCGGCGCATGGCGGTGGCGCGCTGATACTCGGCGTCCAGCCCCTTCGTCGGGGCCACCGGCTCGCTGCCCTGTGCAAGACAGGTGCCCATTTGCAGCAGCAGTGCTGCACGGAGAAGGGCTCGGATCGGGGCTCGGATCGGACTTCGTTTCATCGACTTGTCTACAATGCGGGGCGCGCCGTCAGGGCTTTGCCATGGCGGCAAGCCCGGCGTGGTGGCGCAACGGGCAATATTGTCCCTGTTTTTGGGGCAGGCTCGCCACCCTGTCCGACGGATACTGCTGTCGGCATCGTCTTACCTGCTTCGGCTTTTGTTTGGTCCGCCCCCATCGTGATCCAGTTCCGTCAGCTCAGTTTGTCCCGCGGCGTACGCCGTCTCATCGAAGACCTCAGCCTGCAGATCCACCCCGGCATGCGGGTCGGTGTCGTGGGTGCCAACGGCACGGGCAAGTCCAGCCTGTTCGCCCTGTTGCGCGGAGAGTTGCACCAGGATGCGGGCGACCTCGAAATGCCCGCCGCGTGGACCATTGCGCATGTGGCGCAGGAAACGCCCGCCTTGCAGACCACGGCGCTGGACTACGCGATCGACGGCGATGCGGAGTTGCGCCGCGTGCAGCGCGCGCTGGCCGACGCGGAAACCGCACACGACGGCGAGCAGGGCGGACTGAGGGTCGCCGAACTGCACACCCGCCTGCAGGACATCGACGGTTATTCCGCCCAGGCGCGCGCCAGCACGCTGCTGCACGGCCTGGGTTTCGCCGAGGCAGACCTGCGCCGCGCGGTGTCCGAGTTCTCCGGCGGCTGGCGCATGCGGCTGAACCTCGCCCAGGCGCTGATGTGCCGCAGCGACCTGCTGCTGCTGGACGAACCGACCAACCACCTCGACCTCGATGCCGTGGTGTGGCTGGAAAAGTGGCTGGCGGGCTACCGCGGCACCCTGCTGCTGATCTCGCACGACCGCGACTTCCTCGACGGCGTGGCGACGCACATCGCCCACCTGGAGCAAGGACGCCTCAGCTTCTACAGCGGCAACTACTCCGGCTTCGAAGACCAGCACGCCGCACAGCTGGCGCAGCAGCAGGCGATGTTCGAGCGCCAGCAGCGCGAGGTGGCGCACCTGCAGAAGTACATCGACCGCTTCCGCGCTCAGGCCACCAAGGCGCGCCAGGCACAGAGCCGCATCAAGGCGCTGGACCGCATGGAACGCATCGCTGCCGCCCACGTCGACACGCCCTTCAGCTTCAGCTTCGCCGAACCGGAACGCGCACCCGATCCGCTGATGACGCTGGACAAGGTGGCACTCGGCTACGGTGAGCGCAGCATCGTGCAGGGCCTGACCCTGACCGTGCGACCCGGCGCACGCATCGGCCTGCTGGGCCCCAATGGCGCGGGCAAGTCCACCCTGATACGCCACCTCGCCGGCGAGCTCGCCGTGCAAGGCGGTGTGTCGCTGGTCGGCAAGGGCGTGGCCATCGGCTACTTCGCCCAGCACCAGCTGGAGCAACTGCGGCCGGACGAAAGCCCGTTGCAACACCTGGTGCGGCAGGAACCGCAGACCCGCGAACAGGACCTGCGCGACTACCTCGGTGGTTTCGACTTCCGCGGCGCCATGGCCGACGCGAAGATCGCGCCCTTCTCTGGCGGCGAGAAGTCCCGCCTCGCCCTGGCCCTGTTGATCCGCCACCGCCCCAACCTGCTGCTGCTGGACGAGCCGACCAACCACCTCGACCTCGAGATGCGTCATGCGCTGACCCTGGCCTTGGCCGAGTACGAGGGCAGCATGGTGCTGGTGAGCCACGACCGCGCGCTGCTACGCACGGTGTGCAACGACTTCCTGCTGGTGGCCGACGGTCGTGCGCAGGCCTTCGATGGCGACGTGGACGATTACCTGCAATGGCTGGACGCCCGTCGCAGCCAGGAACAGGCCGCACTGCAGAACACCGACGCCGCGCAGGACAAGGCCGCTCGCATCGCCGCACGCGAGAACGCCGCGGCTGAGCGCCAGCAGAAACTGCAGCGCCGTCGCCCGTTGTTGAAGGAAGTCGAGCAGCTGGACCGGAAACTGGCTGCCTGGCAGACCGAGAAGAAGACGCTGGACGAACGACTTGCCGATCCGGAGTTGTACACCGGCAAGGACAGCGGCGAAGTGCAGTCCCTGCTCAAGCGTCAGGGCGAGCTTGCCAATGGCATCGACGAGGCGGAGATGCGCTGGCTGGAGATACAGACAGAGCTCGAGGAAATCGGCGAGGTTTAAGGGGTCTGCAGGAAGCGGTGCTGGCTTCGTTGCGCCTCCTTGCCGCAGGACTTGGTTGGGCTTCGCTGAGCTTGCCGAAGCAAGCCCAACACGATTACCTTCAGCCTTCGCTACAGCCGCACCAGTTTCTCGCAAGCCCGCGCCAGCGTGTCCTCGTTCTTGGCGAAGCAGAAGCGCAACACCTTGTGTTGTCCCTGCGCCGGATCGGTATAGAAAGCCGACACCGGAATGCTCGCCACGCCGACTTCCTGCGTCCAGCGCCGCGCCAGCGTGGCGTCGTCCTCGTCGCTGATCGCCGCGTAGCTGGCGAGCTGGAAATAGGTGCCGCGACAGGGCAGCAGCTGCAGGCGCGAAGCCGCCAGCGCGTCGCGGAAGAAGTCGCGCTTGCGCTGGTAGAAGTCGGCCAGTTCCAGGTAGCCGGACGGGTCCTGCATCCAGTCGGCGAGCGCGAGTTGCACGGGGGTATTCACTGTGAACACGGTGAACTGGTGGGCCTTGCGGAACTCGGCCATCAGCTCGCGTGGCGCCGCCACGTGGCCCACCTTCCAGCCGGTGGCGTGCACGGTCTTGCCGAAGGAGCTGCACACGAAGCTGCGTGAGGCGAGCTCCGGGTGACGCGCGCAGCTTTCATGTCGCGCGCCGTCATACACCATGTGCTCGTACACCTCGTCGCTGACGATGGCGATGCGCGTATCGCGCACGATGTCGGCGAGCTGTGCCATGTCCTCCGCGGTCCACACGCTGCCGCTGGGGTTGTGCGGCGTGTTCAGCATGATCAGCCGGGTGCGCGGCGTCACCAGTTTGCGCACCGCCACCCAGTCGGGCCGGTAGTCCGGGTACTGCAGGGTCGCCACCACGGCCTTGCCGCCGTTCAGTTCGATGGCCGGAATGTAGCTGTCGTACACCGGCTGGAACACGATCACCTCGTCACCCGGGCGCACCATGCACGCCACGGCAGTGTACAGCGCCTGGGTGCCGCCGGCGGTGACAGTGATCTCGTGCTCGGGGTCGTACTGCGTGCCGTACAGCGCGGCCATCTTGGCAGCGAGCGCCTCGCGCAAGGGCATCGCACCTGCCATCGGCGGGTACTGGTTGGCGCCGGCGCGCATGTGGTGGGTCACCCGGTCGACCAGTGCAGCCGGCGGCGAGAAATCCGGGAAGCCCTGGGACAGGTTGATCGCACCATGCTCCGCGGCCAGCCGCGACATCACGGTGAAGATGGTCGTGCCGACGTCCGGCAGGCGGGATTCGATGGCAGCAGGGAAGCGGGGCATGGTTGCAGCAAGGCAGGTCGATGCGCGCATTGTGGCGCAGCCGGCGTTGGTGCGCATGGCGGTACCGCTTGCGGCAGGCCGTGCCTCAGGCAGCCTGCCCCTCCGCGCGCACGCACGCACGCAGCCGATCGCGCAAGAGTTGATATCCGACAAGGTGCGGCGCCATGCTCGTCGGCCAGACTGGGGGCCGGGACTCACTCATTCCCTCCTACAACCCACAAGGAAAATGCCATGTCTTCCATCCGCAAGCTGATGATCGCCGCCGTGTGTGCCAGCGCCGCCGCACCGCTCTGGGCCCAGCAATGCAACCTGACCGTCGAGAGCAACGACGCCATGCAGTTCAACACCAAGGCGATCACCGTGCCGAAGGCCTGCAAGCAGTTCACTGTGGAGCTGGTGCATACCGGCAAGCTGCCGCGCAACGCCATGGGCCACAACTGGGTGCTGGTGAAGACCGCCGACCTGCAGGCGGTGGCGAGTGACGGCATGGCTGCCGGCGTCGACAAGGGCTTCCTCAAGCCGGCCGACGCACGGGTGATTGCCACCACCAAGCTGATCGGCGGCGGCGAGCGCGACAAGGTGAGCTTCGCCGTGTCGAAGCTCAAGGCCGGCGAGGCCTACACCTTCTTCTGCTCCTTCCCCGGCCACAGCAGCATCATGAAGGGCACCCTCAACCTGGGCTCCTGACCCGCAACACGCCCCGCAGCCCCGTCCCTGAGAGATAGGCGGCGGGGCCGGCGCTTGCAGTAAAATGGCGGATTCCACCGGCCGCCAGACGTATTTCGCCAAAGTACCTCTCCATACGGGCCGGCTGCAGTGCTGCGTCCGCCGGGCGCACCTGCATCATTCAGCCTGGAGTCCGTTTCATGCCGCAATACCGCTCACGCACCACCACCCATGGCCGCAACATGGCCGGCGCCCGCGCGCTCTGGCGCGCCACCGGCATGAAGGACGGCGACTTCGAGAAGCCGATCATCGCGGTGGTCAATAGCTTCACCCAGTTCGTCCCCGGCCACGTGCACCTGAAGGATCTGGGCCAGATGGTGGCCCGCGAGATCGAGGCCGCCGGTGGCGTCGCCAAGGAATTCAACACCATCGCCGTCGATGACGGCATCGCCATGGGCCACGGCGGCATGCTGTACAGCCTGCCCTCGCGCGAGCTGATCGCCGACAGCGTGGAGTACATGGTGAACGCGCACTGCGCCGACGCCATGGTGTGCATCTCCAACTGCGACAAGATCACCCCGGGGATGCTGATGGCCGCGATGCGCCTGAACATCCCCGCCGTGTTCGTGTCCGGTGGCCCGATGGAAGCCGGCAAGGTCATCGCCAAAACGCCGGGCGCCGAGAAGGTCATCAAGCTGGACCTGGTGGACGCCATGGTGAAGGCCGCCGACAAGACGGTGAGCGACGCCGACGTGGCCGAGATCGAACGCTCCGCCTGCCCCACCTGCGGCTCCTGCTCCGGCATGTTCACCGCCAACTCGATGAACTGCCTGACCGAGGCGCTGGGCCTGTCCCTGCCGGGCAACGGCACCATCGTCGCCACCCACGCCGACCGCAAGCAGCTGTTCCTGCGTGCCGGCCGCCTGGTGGTCGACCTGGCCAAGCGTTACTACGAGCAGGACGATGCCAGCGTCCTGCCGCGCAACATCGCCACCTTCAAGGCCTTCGAGAACGCCATGGCGCTGGACGTCGCGATGGGTGGCTCCACCAACACAGTGCTGCACCTGCTGGCTGCCGCACGCGAAGCCGGCGTCGACTTCACGATGGCCGACATCGACCGCGTGTCGCGCAAGGTGCCCTGCCTGTGCAAGGTGGCGCCGATGACCGACAAGTTCCACATCGAGGACGTGCACCGCGCCGGCGGCGTGATGGGCATCCTCGGCGAACTGGCGCGTGCCGGCCTGCTGCACACCGACACCCACACCGTGCACAGCCACACCATGAAGGGCGCGCTGGAGCAGTGGGACGTGATCCATGCGCACGACAACGCAGTGTTCGACTTCTACCGTGCCAGCCCCGGTGGCGTGCCGACGCAAGTCGCTTTCAGCCAGGACCGCCGCTACACCGAGCTGGACCTGGACCGCAGCAAGGGCTGCATCCGCGACAAGGAAAATGCCTATTCGCAGGATGGCGGCCTGGCTGTGCTCTACGGCAACATCGCGCGCAACGGCTGCATCGTGAAGACCGCCGGCGTCGATGAATCCATCTGGAAGTTCACCGGCAAGGCCCGCGTGTACGAAAGCCAGGACGATGCCGTCGAAGGCATCCTCGGCGAGGAAGTGCAGGCCGGCGACGTGGTCATCATCCGCTACGAAGGCCCCAAGGGCGGCCCGGGCATGCAGGAGATGCTGTACCCCACCAGCTACCTGAAGAGCCGCGGCCTGGGCAAGCAATGCGCCCTGCTCACCGACGGCCGCTTCTCCGGTGGCACCTCCGGCCTGTCCATCGGCCACGCCTCGCCGGAAGCGGCGATGGGTGGCGAGATCGGCCTGGTGGAGACCGGCGACACCATCGAGATCGACATCCCCAACCGCACCATCCACCTCGCCGTCAGCGACGAGGAGATGGCCCACCGTCGCGGCAAGATGGACGCGCGCGGCGCGCAGGCCTGGAAGCCGGCCAAGCGCGAACGCTACGTGTCCGCCGCGCTGCAGGCCTACGCCCTGCTGACCACCAGTGCCGACACCGGTGCAGTGCGCGACGTGACGCAGATTCCGCATCGCTGAACCCGGCGCGACTCAGCACAGAAGCGGGCTGCGGCCCGCTTTTTTTGTGTCCGCACGCAACGCACCGAGGGAAAACCCGAAGCAGGATCAAACATCCACGATTCTGAAACCTGCCGCAGCGCACAAAGTAATAGCATCCGCCCATCGTTTCCTGCATCGTAAGGAAGCGGCCTGTGCCCTCATACGAAAAGGTGGATGTCATGCAGACCTTCTATCTCTCCCCCGCCCGACAGAATGTCGGCCTGACCTCGGTGGCCCTCGGCGTCGTGCGTGCCTTCCAGCGTCAGGGCCTGCGCGTGGGCTTTGCCAAGCCGGTTGCCCAGGACGAGGAAGCCCTCGACCGCTCACTGCATTTCGCGCGTGCCATCTTCAACCTGCAGGTGCGTGACGCCCTGCCGATGGCCAGCGTGGCCGACCGCGTGTCCGGCGGCGGCCATGACGAGTTGATGGAAGAGATCGTCAGCCTGTGCATGCAGGCTTCCGAAGGCGCCGACGTGCTGATCGTCGAAGGCCTGCACACCGACCCCGGCTTTCCGCCGACGGCCCGCCTCAACATCGACATCGCCCGCAGCCTGCAGGCCGAGGTGATCCTCGTCGGCACGGCCAAGGCGCCGGACGCCGTCACCGAACTGAAGCAGACGGCCAGCCGCTTCGAGAACGCTGGCCTGCACGTAGCCGGCGTGATCATGAACCACGTCGCCACCGACTTCGACGAACCCGCGCTCAAGGCCGGCCTCGGCAAGCTGACGCTGTGGGGTGCCATCCGCCACGATCCGGCACTGCTGGCGCCGCGCACGCTGGACGTCGCCCGCCACCTGGACGCCGATGTCATCGTCGAAGGCGAAATGGCTACCCGCCGCGTGCTGGAAACCGTGGTGGCCGGCCGCTCCGCACCGGAAGTCATCGAGCGCCTCAAGCCCGGCGCCCTGATCGTCAGCTCCGGCGACCGTGACGACATCATGATCGCCACCGCACTGGCCGCCTCTCGCGGCATCCAGCTCGCCGGCCTGCTGCTGACGCATTCCACCGACATGGACCCGCGCGTATTCGAACTGGGCTCGCAGGCCTTCCACAGCGGCCTGCCGATCCTGCGCACCGACACCGACAGCTTCGGCACCGCCAGCATCATCTCGCGCGTGCCCACCCAGGTGGCCGCCGACGACATGCAGCGCATGGAAGACGTGCTCGACACGGTGGCGGAGCAACTGAACACCGATGCATTGACCAGCGGCGTGAAGATGCCGGCCTCCACCCGCATGTCGCCGCCCGCGTTCCGCTACCAGCTGATCCAGAAGGCGCGCGCTGCCGGCAAGCGCATCGTGCTGCCGGAAGGCGACGAGCCGCGCACCGTGAAGGCCGCTGTCATCTGTACGGAGAAGGGGATTGCCCGCTGCGTGCTGCTGGGCAAGCGCGATGCGATCGAAGCCGTGGCCGCCGCACAGGGCGTCACCCTGCCCCCCGGCCTGGAGATCCTCGACCCGGATGAGACGCGCGAGAAGTATGTCGAGCCGATGGTCGAACTGCGCAAGAGCAAGGGCCTGCTCGCCGGCCAGGCGCGCGAGCAGCTGCAGGACACCGTGGTGCTGGGCACCATGATGCTGGCGCAGGACGATGTGGACGGTCTGGTGTCAGGCGCGGTGCACACCACCGCCAACACGGTGCGCCCGGCGCTGCAACTCATCAAGACCGCACCGGGCTCCAACATCGTGTCCTCGGTGTTCTTCATGCTGATGCCCGACCAGGTACTGGTGTACGGCGACTGCGCGATCAACCCCGACCCGGATGCCGACCAGCTGGCCGACATCGCCGTGCAGAGCGCGGAGTCCGCGCTGGCCTTCGGCGTCGAACCCAAGGTGGCGATGATCAGCTACAGCACCGGCAGCTCCGGCACCGGCGCCGAAGTCGAGAAGGTGCGCGAGGCCACCCGCCTTGCAAAAGAACGTCGCCCGGAACTGCTGATCGACGGCCCGCTGCAGTACGACGCCGCTTCGGTCGCCGATGTCGGTCGCCAGAAAGCGCCCAACAGCCCGGTCGCCGGCCAGGCCACGGTGTTCGTGTTCCCCGACCTCAACACCGGCAACACCACCTACAAGGCGGTGCAACGCAGCGCCAACGTGGTGAGCGTGGGCCCGATGCTGCAAGGCCTGCGCAAGCCGGTGAACGACCTGTCGCGCGGTGCGCTGGTGGATGACATCGTGTTCACCATCGCCCTGACTGCCATCCAGGCGCAGTCCATGGCCGACCAGAAGAAGGCCTGAGCGTCTCCGCCAGAAAACAGAAAGGCGACCCGCGGGTCGCCTTTCTGCTTTCTGCGTTGCTACTGCGCGATGCTCAGCCCGAGTTACGCAGACCCGCCGCCACACCATTGATCGACAGGTGCACACCGCGCTGCACCTTGTCGTCCTGCGCGCCGTCGCGGTGACGGTGCAGCAGCTCGACCTGCACGTGGTTGAGCGGATCGAGGTAGGGGAAGCGGTTGATGATCGAACGCTTCAGCAACGGGTTGCCATCCAGCAACTCCTTCTGCCCGGTGATGTCCAGCAGGGACTTGATGGTGGCTTCGTGCTCGGCCTTGATGCGCGGGAAGATGGCGTCGCGCAGCGCGGCGTCCTTCACCAGCATGGCGTAGCGCGAAGCGATGGCGATGTCGCTCTTGGCCAGCACCATGTCCATGTTCGACAGCAGGGTGCTGAAGAAGGACCACTCCTTGTGCATGTCCTGCAGCTTGGCCATGCCGGCGTCGCCGTGCTTGGCCAGATAGGCATTGATCGCCGAACCGAAACCGAACCAGCCCGGCAGCATCAGGCGGCACTGCGCCCACGAGAACACCCAGGGAATCGCGCGCAGGTCTTCGATCGCGGTGGTCTTCTTGCGCGAGGCCGGGCGCGAACCGATGTTCAGGTTGGCGATCTCTGAAATGACGGTGGACTCCCAGAAGTACTTCTCGAAGCCATCGGTCTCGTAGACCATGCCGCGATAAGCCTTGAAGGCGGCATCCGACAGCTCGTCCATGATCGCCAGGTACTCGGGACGCGGGGCGGCCTCCGGGTGGGCCAGCAGCGTGGCCTCCATGGTGGCGGCGGCCAGCACTTCCAGATTGCGGCGACCCACTTCCGGATTGGAGTACTTGGAGGAGATGACCTCGCCCTGCTCGGTCAGGCGGATCTGGCCCTGCACGGCACCACCCGGCTGCGCCAGGATGGCGGTGTAGCTGGGGCCACCACCGCGACCGACGGAGCCGCCACGGCCGTGGAAGAGGCGCAGCTTCACACCGTGCTTGCGGAACACGTCCACCAGTTCGATCTCGGCCTTGTACAGCTCCCAGCCGGAGGTCAGGAAGCCACCGTCCTTGTTGGAGTCGGAGTAGCCGAGCATGCATTCCTGCGAACCGCCGCGCGAAGTCACGAGCTCGCGGTACAGGGGAATGGACAGCAGGCGATCCATGATGCCGGCGGCATTCTGCAAGTCGCCGATGGTCTCGAACAGCGGGATGATGTTCACCGCCAGCTGCTTGTCATGCGGGCGCAGCAAGCCGACTTCCTTCAGCAGAACAGCCAGTTCCAGCATGTCGGACACGCCATCGGTCTTCGAGATGATGGCGTTGGGCACGCAGGCCGGGCCGTAGGCTTTGTGCGCTTCGGCAATGGCGCGGAAGATCGCCATCTCGCCTTCGCTCTCGGCGGAATACTGCAGGTAGGCGGACGACAGCGGGCGGGAGGTCGCGAGCTCTTCGGTCAGCAGCGCGATGCGGCCTTCCTCGTCGCGCTCCAGGTACTTCGTGCCGGGGCGGGCCAGCTCCAGTAGCTCGGCGACGGTGCGCTCGTGCACGTCGGAGTTCTGGCGCACGTCGATGGCAGCGAGGTGGAAGCCGAACACGCGGGCGGCACGGCGCAGGCGGCGCAGGCGGCCACGCGCGATGTCCGGCGAGCAGTGGTCGCACAGCGAACGATGGATCACGTCCAGGTCGCCGATGAATTCATCCACGCTGGCATAGGGCTCGCCATTACCCCAGGTGACGTGGCCGGTGACTTCGCCGAGCAAAGCCTTGGCGGTCGCGAACAGGCGGGCATGGATGCCGCGCAATGCTGCGCGATAGGGCTCGTCGTCACCGTGCCGGCTGACTTCCGGCGCCTTGGCCGCCAGCGTCTTCAGTTCGTCCGAGACTTCCACCAGCATGTTGGACAGCGACATGCCGGAGGACAGGGTGTGCACTTCGTCCAGGTAGTGGTCGAAGGCGACTTCGGCCTGCATGCGCAGTGCTTTCTTCAGCACTTCGGCCGTCACGAAGGGGTTGCCGTCGCGATCGCCGCCGATCCAGCTGCCCATGCGCAGGAAGGAGGCCAGCTCGGCACCTTCCCAGCGCTTGTCCTTGCGCGCCAGCATGTCCTCGATGTTGCCGTACAGGCGCGGTAGTTCGCGCAGGAAGCTGTAACCGTAGTAGGTCAGGCCGTTGGCCACTTCGTCGACGACCGACAGCTTGGTGGGACGCAGCATGCGCGTCTCCCACAGCACCAGCACGGCACGACGGATGCCTTCCTCGTTGTCGGCGAGCTCTTCCGGGGTGAGCTGGATGCGATCGCGCTGGTCCATCAGCTCCGCGATGCGCAGCTGGCAGTTGAGGATGCTCTTGCGCTGCACTTCGGTCGGGTGGGCAGTCAGTACCGGGCTCACCAAGGCGTCACCGAAGAACTCGGCCAGCTTGTCGTCGCTGACGCCCGCCTCGGTTGCCTGAGCGATGGCGCGCGCCATCGTGCCCTCGCGCGGTGCGGAACCGGCGCACTGGTGCGCGCGCGAGCGGCGGATGTGGTGCAGGTCTTCGGCGATGTTCGACAGCTGCGAGAAGTAGCTGAAGGCGCGCACGACGTGGGTGGTCTCTTCGCGCGACAGGTTGTCGAGGGTGTCTTCCAGCTCCTTGCGGGCGGCAAGGTCGTCGTCGCGGTGGAAGCGGATGGCGGTCTGGCGGATGCGCTCGATCAGGGCAAAGATGGCGTCGCCTTCCTGCGCGCGCACCGTGTCGCCCAGAATGCGGCCCAGCAGCCGGATGTCTTCGCGCAGCGGGGTGTCCTTGTCGTGTTCGTTGATCGTGCTCATGTGCCGGGGCCTCGGGGTACAGGAAGATTGCGGGACTCTGCGTCGCGGCAACACTGCCCGCACGACGCCCAGCGACAAGCTTTCGCCCGCAAAACAAAAGCTTGCGATTCTAGCAGCCGGCGCTTCCTCGCGCTCGTACGGCAGGACTCCAGCGCCCGTGTAAACTTCACGACACCCGTTTCCGGCGCAGTTCAGCTGCAACTTCCATGCCCACCCCTGTCCCGCAGTCCAGCCCCTCCTCCGCTGCCTCGTCCACCCCGACACGTATCGTCATCGCCACCCGCGAGAGCCGCCTCGCCCTGTGGCAGGCCGAGCACATCAAGGCACGCCTGGAAGCGACGTGGCCGGGCTGCACTGTCGAACTGCTGGGCATGACCACGCGCGGCGACCAGATCCTCGATCGCAGCCTGTCGAAGGTCGGCGGCAAGGGCCTGTTCGTGAAGGAGCTGGAAGAAGCGCTGCTGGACGGCCGTGCCGACATTGCCGTGCATTCGATGAAGGACGTACCGGCCGAGTTGCCGCCGGGCTTTGCGCTGATTGCCACCTGCGAGCGCGAGACACCGCTGGATGCTTTCGTGTCCAACCGCTACGACAGCCTCGACGACCTGCCACCGGGCGCCGTGGTCGGCACCTCCAGCCTGCGCCGGGAGGCGCAGCTGCATGCCGCCTATCCCTACATCGGCGTCGAGCCGCTGCGCGGCAACCTCGATACCCGCCTGCGCAAGCTGGACGAAGGCCAGTATGACGCGATCATTCTCGCCGCGGCCGGCCTGAAACGCCTGGGGCTGGGCGAGCGCATCCGCAGCGTACTGCCTGCCGAACAATCCCTGCCCGCCGCTGGACAGGGGGCATTGGGCATCGAGGCGCGCGCCGACCGGCCCGAGGTTGTCGCCTGGGTAGCGCCGCTGATCGACCCGGTGACCACCGCCTGCGTCACCGCAGAGCGCGCGCTGACCCACGCCCTGCAAGGCGGCTGCGAAGTGCCCATCGGCGCATTCTGCGAGCCGCGCGATGCCGCGCTCCATATGCGTGCCTTCGTTGCCGCCGTGGATGGCAGCCGCATCCTGCGCGCCGAGGGCTCCGCCTCCACCGGTGAAGCCTCTGCACTCGGCCGCCGTCTGGCTGACGATCTGCTGGCACAAGGCGCGGCCTCGCTGCTGGCGGCTGCGCGCGAGGCGTCGTGAACGACCCGCTGCGCGGACGCTGCCTGGCCGTCGCCCGCCCGCGCGAGCAGACCGAGGGGCTGGCCCAGGCGCTTGCCGCCGCCGGCGCAGAGGTCTGGCGCCTACCCCTACTTCACATCGAGGCGTTGGCTGACACGACAGCGCTGCACCAAACCGGCCAGCGCCTGTCTGACTACCGGATTGCGTTCTTCGTCAGCCCCAACGCTGTGCGCCACGCCATGGCCGTGCTGCAACGCTACGAATGGCCACCCCATCTGCAGGTGGCGACGATCGGACCGGGCAGTGCAGAAGCACTGCGCGAAGCGGGATTCGATGCGGTGCTGGTGCCGGAAGGGCAGTTCGACAGCGAGGCGGTGCTTGCCTTGCCAGCGTTCACGGAGGAATCGGTGCGCGGCCAGCGTGTACTGATCCTGCGAGGCGACGGTGGCCGCGAGTTGCTGGCCGGCACATTGCGCGCACGAGGAGCGCTGGTCGACGCAGTGCAATGCTACCGGCGCGTGCCGGCATCGCCCGACCTCGCACCGCTGTGTGCGCGCTTGAAGACGGGGGCGCTGGACGGACTGATCGTGACGAGCACTGAGGCGCTGCGACGGCTGGATGAATTGCCGGGTGGAAAGACCTTGCTGGAGCAATGCACGCTGTTCGTGTCGCATGCGCGCATCGCCACCGGCGCCGGACAGCTGGGCGCCGGTAGGATCGTATTGACCGCATCGGGGGACGACGGCATCGTGGCCGGCGTCATCGATCATTTTGTGCAAAACAGGAGCCAAGCATGAGAACCCCCATCCTGCCGACCGTGGTCCTGGGCACCTGGCTGCTGGCCAGTCCGGCGCTGCATGCACAGACCAAGCTGGAGCCGATTCCGGAACCGCCCCCGCCGCCGCCCGGCTACCAGCCGGACCCCGCGCTGGAGCCGGAAGTGACGATCCGCGATCGCGGCGAAGACCGCGTCGAGGAATACCGCATCCGCGGCAAGCTCTACATGGTGAAGGTAACGCCGCGCATCGGTCCGTCCTACTACCTGGTCGACCGCAAGGGCGACGGTGTCTTCGTGAAGCATGAAGGACTGGAGTCGGGCCTGACAGTCCCGCAATGGATCATCCTTCGCTGGTGAACTGCAGACACTGCAAGGACGGCCCACCAGTCACGGCCTGAGCAGAATACTGACCCCCGGATCGGTGCTCGCGTAGCGCCGATTTTCTTTTCTGCGCGTGCCACAAAAAAACGGGGCGCCCTAAGGCGCCCCGAGGAGAAACCCCGCGCAGAAGCGGGGCCCTGATCAGACTGACTATCAGTAGTGGTAGGCCGACTCGCCGTGGCTGGCGATGTCCAGACCTTCGCGCTCTTCGTCTTCCGCCACGCGCAGACCGACGAACATGTCGACCAGCTTGAAGGCGATGAAGGACACGACACCCGACCAGATGATCGTGAAGATCACGCTCTTGACCTGGATGACGACCTGGCTACCCATCGAGAAGGTGTCCGGGGTCAGACCACCGGTACCGCCCAGGCCTTGCGAAGCGAACACGCCGGTCAGGATGGCGCCGACGATACCGCCCACGCCGTGGACACCGAACACGTCGAACGCGTCATCCGCACCCAGCATGCGCTTCAGGCCACCGACACCCCACAGGCAGACGAAGCCGGAGATGATGCCGATGATGATGGCGCCCATCGGGCCGACGAAGCCAGCTGCCGGCGTCACCGCCACCAGACCAGCAACGGCGCCGGAAGCGGCACCCAGCATGGACGGCTTGCCCTTGAACATCGCCTCGCCCAGGATCCAGGCCAGCGTCGCGGCACCCGTGGCAACCACGGTGTTGATGAAGGCCAGACCTGCAGCGCCGTTGGCAGCGCCCGCCGAACCTGCGTTGAAGCCGAACCAGCCCACCCACAGCAGGGAGGCGCCGATCATGGTCATCGTCAGCGAGTGCGGAGCGAAGGCTTCACGGCCGTAACCGATACGCTTGCCCAGGACATAGGCACCCACCAGGCCAGCGATACCGGCGTTGATGTGAACCACGGTGCCACCGGCGAAGTCCAGCGCGCCATCAGCACCCAGCAGACCGCCACCCCAGACGATGTGCGCCATCGGCACATAGCTGAACGTGAACCAGATCACCGAGAAGATGATGACTGCGGAGAACTTGATGCGCTCGGCGAAGGAGCCGACGATCAGTGCGGTCGTAATGGCAGCGAAGGTACCTTGGAAGGCGATGAAGACGTATTCCGGCAGGGTCGCCAGGATGCCCGACATGGTGTCGGGGCCGATGCCCTTCAGGAAGATCTTTTCGAAGCCACCGATGAACTTGCCGGCACCCGAGAACGCCAGGCTGTAGCCGTAGATCACCCACAGGATCGAGATCAGCGAGAAGATCACGAACACCTGCATCAGCACGGACAGCATGTTCTTGGTGCGCGCCAGGCCACCGTAGAACAGCGCCAGGCCCGGGATGGTCATCAGGATGACCAGCATGGTGGAAGTCAGCATCCAGGCCACGTCACCCGAGTTCAGCACAGGGGCCGGTGCGGCCTCCGCGGGTGCTTCAGCGGCCGGTGCAGCGGCTTCGGCCGGAGCCGGTGCAGCTTCAACTGCAGCGGGCGCCTCGGCAGGCGCGGACGCATCCTGAGCGGCAGCGATACCCGGCACACCCAGAGTCAGCGCTGTCAGTAGGATCGCGAGAAACTTCTTCATGATTTGAGCTCCCCTTATTTCTCTTAGAGCGCGTCCGCACCGGTTTCACCGGTACGGATGCGGATCGCTTGTTGCAGGTCGAAGACGAAGATCTTGCCGTCACCGATCTTGCCGGTATTGGCCGACTTCTCGATCGCTTCGATCACCTGATCCAGGAGGCCATCATCAATGGCAACCTCGATCTTTACCTTGGGCAGGAAATCGACAACGTACTCCGCACCGCGGTACAGCTCGGTGTGGCCCTTCTGACGGCCGAAACCCTTCACTTCGGTCACCGTCACGCCCTGCACGCCAATCGCGGACAGTGCTTCACGCACTTCGTCCAGCTTGAAGGGCTTGATGATGGCAGTCACGAATTTCATGATCGCTCCTTGATATGGCATGCCCCGGAACGGGGCATGCCTGTTTGGTAATTAGAACGTCTTGCTGATGCTGATGAGACCGCGCGGCTTGCTGATGTCGGTGTCGACATAGTAGGCTCCCACCGTGAAGCCGCTGAATACCTCTTTGCTGACGCCCAGCTTCCAGTCGTTGTAGGACGTGCCGTTCTCGATGTGCTGGCGACCCACGTGCGCAGCTGCGATAAAGCCAGCGCCAACATCGGCGGAGAAATTCAGCTCAGGGTAGTAGCTGCCCTCGGAGTCCGTCACGCCGAACAGGTCGGTGACAGCGTACGAGTACTTGGCGGTGAACCACTTCCAGGTGGCCGCCGCATACAGTTCCAGCGTGTCAGCGTCGGTAGCACCCTCGACCTGCGAACCCGGATAGAAGTACTGGAGCGCGCCGAAATCCAGCGTCACCGGGCCGACAGCCAGCTTGTAACCGCCGTACACGTCCCACTCCAGGCTGCTCTTGCCGGAGGCATCCAGCCAGCTGACGTTGGTCGCCCAGGTACCCAGGTAGAAACCACTGGTGTGCGCATAGTCGAAGCCGCCTTGCAGAGCCGGCTTGTCATCGGTCTGGGTCAGGCCGCGATAGAAATAGTTGTTGACGAAAGCGAGGTTGCCCGTCACGGAGTGCGGCGATTCCTGGGCCAGAACCGGGGCGCTCAGGGTGGTTGCGATCAGCGAAGCGAGGATGGTTTTGCGCATGTGTTGCTCCTATGTAGAACAGGGAAGATGGGGCAGCACCTTTAAGCGGGATTCGTGCCATGCATAAAGACCGGCTCGCTCCCCGGCTACGCATGCCCTTATGTCAGCGACTGCGCAAAAACAGTGCAAAGACTTCCTGCCCCCTCCGGTCCAGGAGCACCAAAACAGTGCCAAGCAGCTGAACGGGCCGGAGGCCTTGTCGCGGAGCGCTGTGCTAGAGTGAAATCATTCCCCTTGCATCAGGAGCTACCAACATGGTGGTGAACACGAAACTGCTGGACGAGATCGGCGCCAAGGTCTCTGAAATGCTGTCCCACACCCCGGCCAAGGACATCGAGAAGAACGTCAAGGCACTCATGGCGGCGGGTTTCGCCAAGATGGAGCTGGTGACCCACGAGGAATTCGAGGTTCAAAGGGAAGTACTGGCTCGTACGCGTGAGCGGCTGTCCCAGCTGGAAGCACGCATCGCCGAGCTGGAGGCGAAGCAGCGCGAAGAAGCATGACCACCATCCTGCGGTGAACAAAAAAAGCGCGGCCAGTTGGTCGCGCTTTTTTGTTTGATCCGGCGCCGATCTCAGGCGTCCGCTTTGCTCTTCTTCGCCCCCGACTTTGTAGCTTTAGCCGGCTTGGCTGCCTTCGTGGCCTTGGTAGCCTTCTTTGCGGGCTTGTCATCGGCCTTCACATCGGCCGCCTCTTCGCCAGCGTCGGCGGCTGCGGATTTGGCACTCGCCTTGGCAGGCGCCTTCTTCGCGGTGGCGCGGGGCGCCTTCTGTTCGAACTCGAAGCCGACCTTGCCCGCCGTCGCGTCCCACTTGAGATACGCCGAGAACTTGCGGCGCGTCCGCGCAGATACGAATTCCTTCAGAAGATCCGTCTTGCCCGCCGTGAGCAGCTTCTGCATCTGTTCGCGCTCGATGGGCTGCTGCAGGATCAGCTTGCCGGAACGGAAGTCGCAGCTCTTTTCCGGCCCGACGGACTTCTCGCAGACATAGGACAGCCCGTGCTCATAGACCGGTGAGCCGCATTTCGGGCAGTTGCCCAGGCTTTCCTGACCGGAGAAGTCCGGGGCCTCGCCACCTTCACCCTCACGTGGCTGGCCGAAGTCGAACTCGGGCAGCTTGTCGTCGTTGAGGCGGATCTCCGCCGAGAAAGCCCGCCCCATCTTGTTGCGGAAGCCGGCCAGTGGCCCCACGCGTCCGGTGGTGAGCAGGGTCTCGATCTCTGCGGGTTCGAACTGGCGGCCTGCGACGATCTTCCACAGCCCGTAGTCACAGTCGCTGCACTGGAATTTCTTGTAGTTCTCGCGGATCAGGCCGCCGCATTTCGGGCACGGCGACGAGAGGATGCCGAAGTCGCCCGGTATGGTGTCCGAATCGTAGGTCTTGGCGCGCTCCACGATGTCGCGTGTCATGGAAACGATGTGCTCCATGAAGTCCGCGCGCGTCAGCTCGCCCTTCTCCATCTGGGCCAGCTTGTATTCCCATTCGCCGGTCAGCTCGGGCGAGGACAGCTCGGTGACCCCGAGCCCCTTGAGCAGGGTGATCAGCGAAAAGCCCTTGGCGGTCGGAATCAGCTCGCGCCCTTCCCGCAGCATGTAGGTCTCAGCGATCAGGTTCTCGATGATCTGCGCACGCGTAGCCGGTGTGCCAAGGCCGCGCGCGCTCATGGCCTCGCGCAGTTCCTCATCCTCGACCAGCTTGCCGGCGCCCTCCATGGCGGACAGCAGAGTGGCTTCGTTGTAACGCGCCGGCGGTTTGGTCTGCATGGCGCGCACCACAATCTCTTCGGTCGCTGCGCCTTCTCCCGCCTTCACGGCGACCAGCGAACCACTGCTGCCCTCGCCTTCAGCGCCTTCGCTGGCCGCCTCCTTGCCGTAAATCGCCAGCCAGCCGGGATTCACCAGCACCTTGCCTTCGGTCTTGAAAGACTCACCCGCAACACGCGTGATGCGGGTCGTCACCATGTACTCCGCCGCCGGGTAGAACACGGCGAGGAAACGCTTGGTGACCAGGTCGTAGATCTTCCACTCGGCCTCAGAGAGCGTCTTCGGCTGCGCGCCGGTCGGCACGATGGCAAAGTGATCCGAGATCTTGGCGTTGTTGAAGATGCGCTTGTTGGGCTTCACCCAACCGCGCTTGAGTATCTCGGTGGAGAAGTTGGTGTACTGATCCGGCAACGCACCGAGGATGCTCGGCACCTGGCCGATGTAGTCCTCCGGCAGCGCGCGCGCGTCAGTACGCGGGTAGGTCAATACCTTGTGCTTCTCGTACAGCGCCTGCGCGATCTGCAGCGTGGTGCGTGCCGAGAAACCGAAGCGGCCATTGGCCTCGCGCTGCAGGCTGGTCAGGTCGAACAACAGCGGCGACAACTGGGTGGAAGGCTTGGCCTCCTCCTCGATCTTGCCCTGCTGGCCGTCGCACTTCGCCTTGACGGCGTCCGCACGCGCCTTGTCCCAGATGCGGTCGGCACGGGCGTGTTCGTCGTCGTCCGGCTTCTTGAAGCCTTCGTCGAACCACTTGCCGACGTACTCGCCCGCGGCAACACCGAAGCGCGCCTCGACTTCCCAGTAGTCGCGCGATTTGAACTTGCGGATGCGCTCTTCACGCTCGATGACGATGGCAAGTGTCGGCGTCTGCACGCGGCCCACCGTGGTGAGGTGGAAGCCGCCGGTCTTCGAGTTGAAGGCCGTCATGGCGCGCGTGCCGTTGATTCCGATCAGCCAGTCGCTCTCGGCGCGGCACATGGCGGCCTCACGCAGACCGCTGGTCTCGCTGCCAGCACGCAGGGCCTGGAAGCCGTCGCGGATGGCCTGCGTGGTCATGCTCTGCAACCACAGGCGGCGGATCGGCTTGGCCGTGCCGGAGTGATCCGCAATATAGGTAAAGATCAACTCGCCTTCGCGTCCCGCGTCACAGGCGTTCACCAAGCCAGTGACGTCCTTGCGCTTGATGAGCCGCGTCAGCAGGCGCAAGCGCTCGGCGGTCCGCTCCACCGGATTGAGCTGGAAGCGCGGCGGGATCACCGGCAGATGGGCGAAGCTCCATTTGCCACGCTTCACTTCATATTCGTCTGGCACCGCCAGTTCGAGCAGGTGGCCGATCGCCGAGGAGAGCACGAAGTCCTCGCTCTCGAAGTAATCCCCCTCACGGGTGAAGCCGCCAAGGGCCCGGGCAATGTCCTGGGCGACGGAGGGTTTCTCGGCAATGATCAGCTGTTTGCTCATGTCTGCGCTACAAGCGGACCGGCGGGCATGGCGGACAGCGCCCGATGGTCAGGAAAGCGGGGAAGAGTGCTGCATCCGGCGTCCCGCGTACGTTTGGGGGCCGATGATAGAAGGCGCCGCGCAGCCCGCGCAAGCGCGGGCTCTGGCAAAAGGTCGGTTCAGTGAACCAGCAGGTACTCGCTGTCCTCGTCGTCGAACTCGTCCGCCTCGTCGGTCAGGAGCTCTTCGAGGATCAGGGTGTCCATGCTGGCCTGCTGCTGCCACATGACCATCAGCACGATGACCTTGAAGCTGCCTAGCGAGATTTCCTCGCCCGGCATCGCCAAGGCGCGCTCGATGATCATCTCGCGACGCCCGGCATCCAGCACCCCCGCAGTCTCGAGGAAATGCAGGAAACCCCGGCAACTGGCGTCCAGGCGATTGCATTCTTCGTCGCTGTAGATGCGGAACGACTGCTGGCCCGGCAGCGCTGCAACGGTTACGGTCGCCGTCGTACGCAGGCCTTCAAGCCATTCAATGGCGCTATCGACCTCGCCCTCTTCGAACCCGGCGGCGGTCAGCTTGCGGTGGAGTTGATCAGGTTCGGCCGGGCAGGCATCTGCGTAGCCATAGGTTTCAAACAGATAAACCAGAATGTCGATCATAAGAGGCCCCGGTTGAAGCGCTAGGACTCTGCCTTGCGCCTTGGCGCCACCCGGCGGTGGCACGCGACTCAATCGACTCGCTGGAAACGGCCGCCCGGCAAACGCGCCACACGACCATCAAGCTCCAGTGTCGTCAGGATGGCGAAGAGCGCATCGGCCGTCAAGCCAGCCCGTTGCAGAAGCATGTCTGGATCAATTGGGTCGTACCCGAGGGATTGCAAGACGCGTGCCGCCTCCGGATCGGGGTGCGAAGGAACGAGTTCTGCCTGGCGCACCGGCGCTGCGGGAAGCGCAGCCCAGCGCAACTCCTCCAGCACATCCTGGGCGCTCTCGACGAGCTTGGCCCCCTGCTTGATGAGCTGATGGCAGCCCTTGGACAACGGCGAATGGATGGAGCCGGGGATCGCCATCACTTCGCGCCCCATCTCCCCGGCCAGACGGGCGGTGATCAACGAACCGCTACCAATGGCCGCCTCGACGACCAGGGTTGCGCGCGACAGACCCGCAATGATGCGGTTGCGCTTGGGGAAGTTGTAGTTGACTGGCGGCGTACCCAACGGAAATTCGCTGAGCACCAGCCCCTCTTCCGCGATCTGGCGGGCCAGTTTCTGGTTGCGCGCGGGGTAGATCCGGTCGGCCCCCGTACCGATGACCGCAATGGTGCTGCCTTGCCCTAACAGGCCGCCACAATGGGCGGCCGCATCGATACCGAGCGCCAGTCCGCTGACGACAGCCAGGCCCGCATCAGCCAGCGCTTGCGCGAAAGCCTCGGCGTTACGTTCGCCCTGCGTGGTGGCGTTACGTGCCCCGACCATGGCAACCGCCGAACGGTTTGCCAGTTCCGGCCGCCCCTTGGCATAGAGCACACAGGGTGGGTCTGCGCTCTGCAGCAGCGCTTGCGGATAAGCGGGGTCAATCAGCGTGAGGACTGCATTGCCAGGCTGGGACGCCCAGGCAAGAGCGGTATCGACATCCGCGAGGTTGTCGTGACGATGAAGCAGATCGGCAATCTCTTCACCGACGACACTGGCGAGCGCAAGACGGCCTGCGGCGAATACCTGCGCCGGCAGGCCGAATGCGGCAAGCAGGCGGCGCTGGCACTCGGCTGAAACGCCCGGCACCAGAGCCAGGCGCAGCCAGTCGGAAAGATCAGGACAGGACGGGGAATTCACCCCGGCAGTAGATCAGGGCGCGCGGACGGCGTCACCGGGACGAACGGGAACTTCGGCGTCCATGATCAACGCGTAGGAAATACGGTTGAACACGCGGAAGACATAGGCAGTGCCATAGCGGGACTCAGGTATCGTATGCCTCTCAGGGCGCCCTTCGTCGCGATACACCACCGGCTCGCGGCTACGGAAGATTGCAAGCACGTGGCCTGGCTCCAGCCCTTGTTGCTTGCCGATGTTCAGCGTCACGACACCGTAACGCCCCGTCTCGCCTACGCCGCCGTAAATGGTGGCTATGTGGCCATTGGTGCCTGCGGTCGGGGCATGTGGCGGGTAGTTGAAGTTATCGACCTTGGTCATCGGAACCATGCGGTCCGAGATATTGACCTCTTCCCTGGAGTCGATGACCTGCAAGGCCGTAGCAACCCCGGGCGTGATCAGGGAAGTCGTACGGGCAGCGCCGACATACTGCGCCTCGAAAGCGAGTAACTGGTTCGTGCGCGGGTCGCGGATCGGCGCGGCGCGACGGTAGATCTGCCAGTTGTCGATGCCGGACTGCAGGTAACGCGCGAAAATCGTATCGCCGAGGCTGGCAACGATGCGTTCCTCCTGAACGGCCACCACGGCCGGCAGATTGGGGCGGTCCGGTTGCTCGTCGATCAACGGTTCGGTCAGGAAGGGACGGATGATGTCCATCGGCACTGCTGCGATGGGATTGTCGACAGGCGTCGAATACACCTGCGGCGACAGCCGTACGGTCCCGCCCGCCACGCCGCTATTCTGACTACCGATCGACAGCGTACCCGCCAGGCGGTCAAGGACGACAACCTGGCCCGGGTAGATGAGGTGCGGATTGCGGATCTGCTCGCGGTTCATGCGCCAGACTTCCGGCCAGCGCGTGGGTTGCTTCAGGAAGCGACCGGAAATACCCCACAGCGTGTCGCCCTGCTGGACGGTGTAGCTGTCGGGCGCGTTGTCGGCGATGTCTTCCGGTGCGGCGTGGACGGCCGACGCGGTAAGGGCAAGCAGCAGCGCGGTTACAATTCGCATTATCGAGGCCCCGATCTTCTTTACCGGACCACCAGGCCCGGTCGAAAGAATGCGCAGCAGTCGCGGAAAAACGCCGCTAAAACCCTGCGAACATTCATGTTTTGCTTTAGATTCTGCACGTAGTTCCCTCACCCATCAAGGTTTTCTGACGAATGGGGGAGTGCGGAAAACCGACGTACCGAGGGATTTATCGGCCTCGGTCGCCTGTAATTTGAGAGGTTGATTGAACAATGGCCTTGCTGCCAATCCTGCATTATCCCGACGAACGTCTGCATACCGTCGCCAAACCGGTGGCAAACGTGGATGAGCGCATCCGCAAACTGGTGCGTGACATGGCAGAAACCATGTATGCGGCGCCCGGCGTCGGCCTGGCCGCCACCCAGGTGAATGTCCATGAGCGGGTGCTGGTCATCGATGTTTCCGAGGACAAAAGCGGGCTGATGGCCTTCATCAACCCGGAGATCATCGAGAAGAGCGGCGAGCAGGTCTGCGAGGAAGGCTGCCTGTCGGTGCCGGGCATCTACGAAAAAGTCGCACGTGCCGAGTTCGTGAAGGTCAGGGCGCTGAACGTGGAAGGCCAACCCTTCGAACTGGAGGCGGAGGGGCTGCTGGCGGTGTGCATCCAGCACGAGATCGACCACCTGGATGGCAAGGTCTTCGTCGAGTACCTGTCCGCGCTGAAGCAGAACCGCATCAAGGGCAAGCTGAAGAAGCGCAGCCGCATCAGCGCCTGAGGGCCGTCCCATGAGAGTCGCTTTCGCCGGCACGCCGGATTTCGCTGCCGAGGCATTGCGCGCCATCCTCGCCGCCGGCTACGAGGTGCCACTGGTCCTGACCCAGCCCGACCGCCCTGCCGGTCGTGGCATGCAGATGCAGCCCAGCGCCGTGAAACGGGTGGCGCTCGAACACGGGCTGCCCGTAGACCAGCCCGAGAAGCTCCGCACGCCGGAACAGCAGGCCGCGCTCGCCGCCAGCGTACCGGACGTACTGGTCGTGGCGGCCTACGGCCTGCTGCTGCCGCAGGCGGTGCTCGACCAGCCCCGTCTGGGCTGCATCAACATCCACGCCTCCCTGCTGCCGCGCTGGCGGGGTGCGGCGCCGATCCAGCGCGCCATCGAGGCGGGCGACGCAGAGAGCGGCATCACCATCATGCAGATGGATATCGGGCTGGACACCGGCGCAATGCTGTCGAAGGGGTCCGTGAACATCCTGCCGGACGACACCGGCGGCAGCCTGCACGACAAACTGGCCACGCTGGGCGCGGACATGATCGTCGACGCACTGGCCCGGCTGCGTGACGGCGCCCTGGTGCCCACGCCGCAACCCGAGGCCGGTGTGACCTACGCGTCCAAGATCAGCAAGGCCGAGTCCGCCCTGGACTTCCGCCTGCCGGCCCACCAGCTTGCCAACAAGCTGCGCGCCTTCGACCCTTTCCCGGGTTGCAGCGCGACGACTGCCGGCACGGTGCTGAAACTCTGGGCTGGCGAGGCGGTCGACTTCCACGGCACGCCCGGTGAGGTGCTGCGTGCCGACGGCAGCGGCGTCGTGGTGGCCTGCGGCGAAGCGGCACTGCGCCTGAGCGCCTTGCAGAAGCCCGGCGGCAAACGCCTGCCGACTGCGGAATTCCTGCGCGGCTTCGCGCTGGCGCCCGGCGCCCGCTTCGATCTGCCAGTCGCCTGACTTCCCGCAACCGGGCCACTTGAATCTTTTTGCGGATCGCCCCATCTAAGCAGGGCGCGCATGAGCGCGCTCGACTCCTGAAAGGAAGGTTAAGCAGATGTTCAACTGGTTCAAGACCGCGGTCCTGATGGCCGGCATCGTGGCCTTGTTCGGCATGATCGGTGCCGCGCTGGGCGGTCAGCAAGGCATGATCCTCGCGCTCGTCTTCGGCGGCGCAATGAACGTCTTCTCGTACTGGTTCTCGGACAAGATGGTGCTGCGCATGTACAACGCGCAGCAGGTCGACGAGACCACGTCGCCGTACCTGTACAACATGGTGCGCGAACTGGCGCAGCGGGCCCAGCTGCCGATGCCCAAGGTGTATCTCATCAACGAGAACCAGCCGAATGCGTTCGCCACCGGCCGCAACCCGGAAAACGCCGCCGTCGCGGCCACCACCGGCATCCTGCAGCTGCTGTCGGAACGCGAACTGCGGGGCGTGATGGCGCACGAGCTGGCCCACGTGAAGCACCGCGACATCCTGATCTCGACCATCTCCGCCACGCTGGCCGGTGCGATCTCCGCGCTCGCCAACTTCGCGATGTTCTTCGGTGGTCGTGACAGCGAAGGCCGTCCGGCAAATCCCGTCGTCAGCATCCTGGTGGCGATCCTCGCGCCGCTGGCAGCCAGCCTGATCCAGATGGCGATCTCGCGTGCCCGCGAGTTCGAGGCCGATCGTGGTGGCGCCGAGATCTCCGGTGATCCGCATGCACTGGCAGATGCCCTGCAGAAAATCGACTACTACGCGCGCGGCATCCCGATGCACACCGCGGAGGCACACCCGGAAACCGGTCAGATGATGATCATGAATCCGCTGTCCGGCGGCGGTCTGCGCGGGCTGTTCTCCACCCACCCGCCTACCGAGGAGCGCATCGCCCGCCTGCGCGGCATGCGGCTGGTGTGAGATCCAGCGTCAAATGAGAAACGCCCGGCTGGTCCGGGCGTTTCTGTTTGCTGCCCGGCACCGCGCCGGCGTCCTTACGTAGCAGCCAGCGCACCGCTGCGGCACCACTCCTGCAAGGCGTTGGCGATGCCCGGCAAGGGCACCACCTGCCGCGCGGCACCGCGTCGGATCGCTTCGCGCGGCATGCCGAACACCACGCAGCTTTCCTCCGCCTCGGCGACCGTCATCGCGCCCGCGTCGAACATCTCCTTCAACCCCAGCGCGCCATCGTCCCCCATCCCGGTCATGAGGACACCGATCGCGTTGCGGCCGGCAGCGCGTGCCACCGAGCCGAACAGGCAATCCACCGACGGCCGATGACGGTTGATGACCGGACCGTCGATGACATCCACGGCATAGCCGCCCGCTTCGCGCACCAGACGCATCTGGCGGCCAGCCGGCGCGATGAGCACCACGCCGGGCAGCACCCGCTCGCCATGCTGGGCCTCGCGCACCTGCAGGGTACACAGGCTGTCGAGGCGGCGCGCAAACATCTTCGTGAATCCGTCCGGCATGTGTTGCACGATGACGATGCCGGGCATGCGCTCGGGCAGAGCGGTGAGCAGTGTCTCCAGCGCCTGCGTACCGCCGGTGGACGCGCCCAGCGCGATGATGCGCTCGCCTCCAGCAGTGATCGGCTGGCGCAGCTGGGGTTCTTTCGCCACCGCCTTCGCCGGCAAGGGGGTGGGTGGCAGGCGCCGCATCTGGCCCATGCGCGCCTGCGCAGCTGCCCGCACGGCCGCGACGATGCTGAGCGATTCGTCCTCGAAGAACTGACGTACGCCGAGCTTCGGCTTGGGGATCAGGCTGACCGCCCCCGCCGCCAGCGCATCGATGCCGGCCTGGGCGCCGCTGCCCACCAGGCTGGAGCACACGACGACCGGCGTCGGCCGCTCGGCCATCAGCTTGCGCAGGAAACTGAGGCCGTCCATGCGCGGCATTTCCAGATCCAGCACGATGACGTCCGGCCACTCCTGCTGCATGCGCTCCATCGCGTGAATGGGATCGAACGCCACGTCGATGACACGGATGTCGGGCTGTGCATCCAGCAGCTCACGCGCGGCCTGACGGACCAGCACGGAGTCGTCGACGACCAGCACACGGATGGCTGGGCGCGAAGGGCGGGAAGTGCGTGGAAGGGTGTGCATGCTCATGCCGCCTTGTAGTGGATGCTGCGTTGGGTCTGGTCGACGACCAGCCAGCTGCCGTCTGCCAGCAGGGTGCGCTGGGCTGCCGATGCAGGCAGGCGCAGGATGAAGCAGGTGCCTGTGCCGGAAGTGGTCGACACGGTGACGTCGCCCCGCAGGGCGCGCAGGGTTTCACGCACGACATCGAGGCCGACGCCTCGGCCAGACACGCGGGTGATGTCCCGCGCGGTGGAGAAGCCTGGCGAGAAGATCAGCTCCAGCAATTCCGCCTCGCTGTGACACGCGTCGGCCCGCAGCAAGCCGCGCTCCACGGCACGCTGGCGCAGTTGTTCGGGATCGATGCCACGCCCGTCGTCTGCGAGGTTCATCAACAGGCTGTCGCCGTCGCGTTGCAGGCTGACGGTAATGCGGCCGCAACGCGGCTTGCCCACCGCCTCGCGTTCGGCAGGCGTCTCGATGCCGTGGTCGAGGGCATTGCGCAGCAGATGCAGCACCACTTCGCCCAGGCGCTCCACCTGCAGGCGGTCTACTTCCAGCTCCTCGCCCTGCAGACTGAGCTCCACTTCCTTGCCCAGCTCGCGCGCCAGGTCACGCAATGCGCGGTGCGAGCGGCGGAAGGCCTCGCGCACGGGCAGCATCAACAAACGACGTGCAGTCCCTACCGCCTCACCGGCCAGCACGTCCATCGCCTCCAGCTCGCCCTGCAGGGAGACGCCACCACGTCCGGCCTGGGTCTGCACGTTGCGGGCCACCTGGGCCATGTTGAACACCAGAGCCAGCAGTTCCTCCAGCGACTCGCGCGGTACCCGCACAGTCTCCACCTCGCCGGCCTGGCGGGCACGGTTGTCAGCCTGCTTCTCGACGGCAGCACTCACCAGCTCCGCGTCGACGAAGCCAGCATCCACCAGCACCTCACCGATGCTGCGCGGATGCGCGCCAGAGGCCTGCAAGGCCAGCGCGCGACGCATCTCCTCGTCGGTGATCGCGCCCACCTCGACCAGCAACTCGGCCAGACGCTGCCGCCCCTCGGGCAACGCACGGATACGCGACAGCAACGCACGCTGCCGCGAGGCTGGCGGGTGCATGCGCAGATGGCAGTCGCTGCGCACGAAGGCGAACACCTGCTCGATGTCGGCCTTGTCAGCGCTGGTTTCAAGCTGGACAGTGAAGCTCAGGTAGCAGTCTTCCGGCTGGTACTGCGCGGCAGGCGGAAGCCGCTCATCATGCACCTTCAGGTCGACGATGCGGCCGAGGTGCGCAAGGTGATGCAGGAAGTACGCGGGGTCCAGCCCCTGGCGCAGCACGCCGGGCTCGAACGACAGTTCGAGCGTCCACACTTCCGCATCCGCGTCGTCAGGCACGGCGTCCATACGGACGGGCGCCAGGTCTGTATAGCGAGCCAGTGTTTCCTGCACGCGCAGGCATTCGGCCTCGTAGAGGCGCAGGCCGGCCGGGTCGCCAAGCGACCACGAACCCACCAGCTTGCGCAGCAGGTCGACGGCCACCAGCAGGTCGCTGACGGGTACAGCGGCAGCAACCAGTGCGCCGCTGCGCAGTTGCTCCAGCACGCTCTCGAGTGCGTGGGCCAGCTGCTCGATTGCGCTCAGCCCCATCATGCCGGCGCTGCCTTTGAGGGTATGCGCGCTGCGCAGCAATGCGTCCGCCAGGGCGATGTCGTCCGGATTGCGTTCCAGCTGCAGCAGCAGGCTCTCCAGCAGAGCCAGCTGCTCTCCGCTTTCGCTCAGGAAGCTGCTGTCGAAGTCGTCGCCGGCCACGCTCACTCAGACTTCCCCCGCCACGCCCATGTCGAGTCGGTAGAACTCCAGCAAGGCCTGCACTTCGGGGCGGACGTCTTCGAGCCGCAAGCTCATGCGGCGAGCCACCGTTTCCCTTCGCAGCATCAGCAGCATCTGCACGCCGGCGCTGTCGATGCGGGCGGCGCTGGCCAGGCTCAGGCTGAGGTCGGTGTCGGGCGCAAGGCTGGCCAGCAGGCGCGGCCACCATTCGGCCACACGATGTACGGTGAGATCGCCTTCGAGTTCTATCCTGCAATGCGTCGCCACGGTTCGCTCCAGGGGGTCGCCCCATCCTGCCGATGCGGGCTTACCCTAGTGATTTCGGTAAGCGTTTCCACCGGCGCAGCGCCCTGCCCTTTGGTACGGGCACCACTCTCGATTTGTCAGACATGAATGAACCCTTCATCTGGCTGGAGCCACCGCCCGGTGAGGCAGTCAGACAGCGCCTGCGCGTCGTCCGCTGTGTCGCACAGGGACATAGCGCCTGGCAGTCCTGGGCGGTCTGGGACAGCCCGGACCACGGCCGCCTGTACTGTCTGGACGGCCACGCCATGGCCGCGACTGCTGACGAACACCTGTGCCACGAGCCGCTGGTGCATCCGCCCGGACTCGCCCATCCAGCCTTGTGCGACGCCCTCGTGCTGGGCGGCGGGGATGGGGCCTCGGCGCGCGAGCTGCTCAAATACCCGCAACTGCTCAGCGTGACCGTCGCCGAGCTGGACGCCGAAGTCGTGGAGATGACCCGCCGCTGGTTGCCCGGCATGCCGGCGGGTGCTTTCGACGACCCGCGCCTGCAGTTGCGCATCGGCGATGCGCGCGAACAGGTGGCGACGATGGCTGCCAGCTCGGTCGACCTGATCGTGTTCGACCTCACCGACCCCGAGGACAGCCCCGCCAGCGGTCTCTACGGCAACGACTTCCTGCTGGCCTGCAAGCACGTGCTGCGTCCAGGTGGTCTGGTCAGCCTGCACCTCGGTCATCCTGACTCGCACGCCGCCCGCATCGCCACGCTGCTGGCCCGGCTGCGTTCCTGCTTCAGCATCGTGCGCATAATCCATGCGGACATACCGCTGTATGGCGGCCGCTGGCTCATGGCCTGCGCCAGCGACACCACGAATCCGCTGGCCTGCACCCCCGCGCAGATCCGGCAGCGCATCGCTGCGCTGCGCGCGCCGTTGCGCAGCATTGATGGCGATAGCTATCTGCAACGAATGACCAGCGCATAGCGCGTCGTCAATGCACGTCTGCGTGCAGGCTGTCAGAATACGGCCCCGGCACGCATCAAGGAGACGAAACATGTCCCAGCCAACCCCGGCGCTACGCTGTACTTTCCGGCTACCCGTGTTCCTCCCGGGCATCCTGATCGTCGGTCTGCTCAGCGCCCTCTGCGTGTGGTCGCCCCGGCTCGCCGAACAGATGCTGGGCAGCGCGCAGACATGGATCACCGACAACCTGGGCTGGTTCTACACGCTGGCAGTGGCCTGCTTCATCGGTGTGCTGCTGCTGATCGCCAGCAGCCGTTTCGGGCGCATCCGCCTGGGGCCGGACGACGCCAAACCGGAGTTCGGCATGCGCGCCTGGCTGGCCATGCTGTTCGCCGCCGGCATGGGCATCGGCCTGATGTACTTCGGCGTCGGCGAGCCGATGCTGCACTACCTGGCCCCGCCGACCGCAGACGCGAAGAGCATGGACAGCGCGCGGGAAGCGCTGGAAGTCACCTTCTTCCACTGGGGCCTGCATGCCTGGTCCATCTACGCCGTGGTGGGGCTGGTGCTGGCTTACTTCGGCTTCCGCTACAACCTGCCGCTGACGGTGCGGTCCGGCCTCTACCCGCTGCTGCGCGAACGCATCAACGGGCCCATCGGCCACGCAGTGGATGTCTTCGCGCTGTGCTGCACGATCTTCGGCATCGCCACCACGCTCGGTTTCGGCGTCATGCAACTGTCCGCCGGCCTGCAGGAGTTGCTGGGCTGGAACACCAGCACCCAGGCTTTCCAGCTCGGCCTGATTGCCATCGTCATCAGTATGGCTGGCATCTCGGCGGCCACCGGCGTGGCGCGCGGCGTGCGCATCCTCAGCGAGATCAACATCGGCGCCGCCATCCTGCTGATGTGTTTCGTGCTGGTGACCGGCCCCACGGTGCACCTGCTCAGTGCCTTCAGCGAGAACGTCGGCAACTACCTGTTCAACCTGCTGCCGATGACCTTCCGCACCTTCACCTATGCACCGGCGCGCGATGCCGGCTGGTTCGCTGACTGGACCCTGCTGTACTGGGCCTGGTGGATATCCTGGTCGCCTTTCGTGGGGATGTTCATCGCGCGGATCTCGCGCGGACGCACGGTGCGCGAGTTCATCATCGGCGTGCTGCTGGTGCCGACCGCCTTCAACCTGCTGTGGATGACGGTGTTCGGCAACACCGGCATCTGGCTGGACATGGGCCCGGCAGCCGGCGCACTGGGAAATGCCACCGGCAATATCGACGGCCTGCTGTTCGCGTTCCTGGACTACCTGCCGCTGTCCGGGGTCACGTCGACGCTGGCGGTGCTGCTGATCGGTCTGTTCTTCATCACCTCTGCCGACTCGGGCGCAATGGTGGTGGACAGCATCGCCAGCGGTGGCGACGAACGCTCGCCAGTGTGGCAGCGCCTGTTCTGGGCCGCGGTACTGGGCATCACCGCAGCGGCCCTGCTCGCCGCTGGCGGGCTGAAGGCACTGCAGACCATGACCCTCATCGCGGCACTGCCGTTCTGCACCATCATGCTGCTGCTGTGCGTGGGCCTGTGGCGCGGCATGTCGGTAGACCGGCTGCATTTCTCGCAGACCCTGGCGCCGGCCACGCAGTTCTGGCGCGGTGACCTGTGGTTGCGTCGCCTCGACCAGATCCTGCATCAGCCGAAGGCCGAAGACGTCGCGCGCTTCATCGCCGACACGGTTCGCCCCGCGCTGGACAAGGTGGCCGCCGAGTTGCAGCGACGTGGCGTCCATGCCACCGTGGCCCCGACCGCTGACGGTGCCCTGCAACTGGACGTCCCGCACGACACGCTGCGCAACTTCATTTATGGCGTGCGTTGTGCCACCCGCGCAGTGCCCGCATTCGCGCTGCACGATGCCAGCCTGCCAGCGTCCTCGCGCCCACACACCTTCCTGCCCGAGACCTACTTCGCCGACGGCCGCCAAGGCTACGACGTGCAGTATCTGACCGAACAGGAAATGCTGGCCGACGTGCTGCGCCAGTACGAACGTCACCTCAGCCTGGCGATGGACCCGCGCACCCACCTGTACGCCACCGCACCCGAGCACCAGCCCGGCAACGGCTCGCCCTGACGCCCGGCGGGCACACCAGCGAACCAGCCGGCGCGGAAAGCGTCCAAGCCGGCATCAGCCCTCAGCGGAGCCGCGCCATGTCCCGTCGCGAAGTTCGTCGTCGTTTCCTCCATGCTGCGACGGCCATGCTCGCCGCCGCGCCGGTCGGTCTGTTGTGGGCCCAGCGCGCAGGCCTGCACCACGGCCACCACGGCCAATTGCGCCACGGATTGCGGGCCGACCGGCGCCGCTACCGAGGGGCCGTTCTATGTGCGCAACGTCGCCGTAGCGACCGACATCAACACGCGCGGTGCGCGCGGCAAGCCGATGCGGGTCACTGGTGTGGTGCTGGGCGGCGCTGACGGCAACACGCCGCTGGCCGGCGTAAAGGTGGATATCTGGCACTGTGACGCTGGCGGCGACTACCACCCGAACGGCAACGGCGACGTGAGCCGCTACAAGCCTGCCGACATCAACCTTAGGGGCAGTGGCACCACCGATGCGCAGGGCCGCTTCGCCTTCGACAGCATCGTGCCAGCCAACTATGGCAGCCGGCGCCGTCACATCCACTGGCGCTTCGAGGCGGCCGGACATCGCGCCGTGACGACCCAGAGCTACTGGCTGAACGAGAAAGGATCGCCGCAGGATCTGGGCGACTTCACCGACCGCAACGCGGAAGCCTGCCGCTGGCTGGACTTCAAGACCAATGCGCGGGGTGTGGAGGAAGGTTTCTTCGAGGTGAAGCTGGCGCGGGCCTGAGCGCAGAGTGCGGGGCGGATTTGCGGAAAGCCGTAGAAAGCGGCTCTACCCAGACGCATCGACGCTGACAGTACAAGCAGTACGGCAAGGAGCTGCAATGACGCCAGGGCCGCTTTCTACGGCTTTCTACTGCGTTGCCCCTTCGATGGCGCGCTCGGTCGCCAGGTCCCGGATGGTCTTGCCACCCGCGAGCGGATCCGAGGCCGCGGCCGGCGCGGGGGCCGGCAGGGGCTTGGGCAACGGCGGCGTCACCACGCTGACGGTACCACCACTGGCCAGCTCGGCCTTCACGCCGGGTGGCGGCTGGTTGCCATAGACGAGGCCGCCTTTGGCGTCGCGCCAGCGATACATCGGTACGGGCTCTGGCGCCGCGATCTGGCCCCGGATCTGCCGCCACGTCTGCGCGGGATTCCAGTCCAGGAAGTAGTACGCCGAACCGGCGGCAAGCAGCAGGAAGAGGGCGATGCGGAGGATCATGCGGCGGGAATATAGCGCACCACCCTGCCGCTACGCCGTCCCTCCCTGCTACGGAGCCGGTGCCTGAGGCTCAGCCCAGCAGTTCCTGCGCGTGGTGGGCGATCATCCATTCCTCGTCGGTCGGGATGACGGCCAGCGCGACACGGCTGTCGGCCTTGTCGATACGCAGGCGGCCGCGCGTGTTGTTGGCATCGGCATCCACCGACACGCCAAACAGGCCGAGGTGCGCCAGGATGCCGGCGCGCACGGCCGGCGAGTTCTCGCCGATGCCGCCGGTGAACACGATGGCATCCAGCCCACCCGCGGCGACCGCCAGCGAGCCCAGCTCACGCGCGGCGCGGTAGCAGAACAGGTCGATCGCTTCCTTCGCTTCCGGCGCGTCGCTTTCCTGCAGCGTGCGCATGTCCTGGCTGATGCCGGACACGCCGAGCAGGCCGGACTGCTTGTAGATCAGGTTGGTCAGTTCCTTGCTGCCCCAGCCACGCGTGTCCATCAGGTACAGCATGACGCCGGGATCCAGCAGGCCGGTGCGGGTGCCCATCATCAGGCCGTCCACCGCCGTGAAGCCCATGCTGGAACCGACGGCCTTGCGCTCGCGCAGTGCGCACATGGAGGCACCGTTGCCGAGGTGGGCTACCACCACCGAGCCTTCGGCACGCGGGCCGAGCACGCCAGGCAGCTGGCGCGCGATGTACTCGTAGGACGAGCCATGGAAACCGTAGCGCTTCACGCCTTCAGCCGTGATCGCGCGCGGAATCGCGAAGGTCTCGGCGATAGCCGGCTGGCTGCGGTGGAAAGCGGTGTCGAAGCAAGCCACCTGCGGCACATCCGGCAAACGGCGCATCAGGGTGCGCATCGGGCGCAGGTTGTGCGGCTGGTGCAGCGGCGCCAGCGGCACCAGCTTCTCCAGTTCCTCGATGTTGTCGGCGTCGATACGCAGCGGTGCGGCGAAGCTCGCGCCGCCGTGCACGACGCGGTGACCGACCGCGGCCAGCGTCAGCTTCTGTGCGTCCAGCCAGTCCAGCAAGGCATCCAGGCCAGCCTGGTGTTCTGCTTCCAGGTCCGGACCCTTCGGCAGCTCCTGGTCATGGCAGCGGTTGCCGGAGGCGTCCTTCACGAAGAAGCGCGCGTCGGCGCCGATGCCGTCCACCTGGCCACGGAAGACCGCCTGCGCACCTTCGGCCAGCGGCAGGTTGTAGACAGCGAATTTGAGGCTGGAAGAGCCGGCGTTGACGATCAGCAGGGAAGACATGAGGAGCTCCGCGGGAGAGGGTTGTTATCGGGACGTATGTCCGGAAGTTTTCGGAATGCGTCGTCAGGACTTGAGGCCACCGGCCTGCGCCGCGACCAGCCGCTTGACGACGGCACAGGAGGCCGAACGCGTTTCGGCGCGATCGGCACGGGAAGTCAGCACGATGGGCACGCGTGCGCCCAGCACGACACCGGCGAGCAGGCCGCCGGCGAGATATTCCAGTTGCTTGGCCAGCATGTTGCCGGATTCGAGATCCGGCACTACCAGCACGTCCGCCACACCAGCCACCGGCGAGACGATGCCCTTGGTGCGTGCCGCGAACGGCGATACGGCGTTGTCGAAGGCCAGCGGACCATCGAGCACGCCACCCTTGATCTGGCCGCGATCGGCCATCTTGCACAGCGCGGCCGCCTCCAGCGTGGAGGGAATCTTGGGGTTGACCGTTTCCACCGCCGACAGGATGGCGACCCTCGGCTCGGGAATGCCGATCGCATGAGCCAGGTCGATGGCGTTCTGCACGATCGAAACCTTGGCGTCCAGATCCGGCTGGATGTTGATCGCTGCATCGGTGATCAGCAGCGGACGCGGGTAGCGCGGCACATCGCAGACGAACACGTGGCTGATGCGGCGCGCAGTGCGGATGCCATTGGCGCGATCCACCACCGCGCTCATCAGCTCGTCGGTGTGCAGGCTGCCTTTCATCAGCGCCTGCACTTCGCCAGCGCGCGCCATGGCCACCGCGCGCTCGGCCGCGGCCACGCTGTGTTCGGTGTCGACGATGGTGCAGCCGGCCAGATCGGCACCCAGTTGCTCGGCCACGGCACGGATTTTCGCCTCCGGCCCCACCAGCACGGGGATGATCAGGCCTTCCTGCAGGGCCAGCAGGGCGCCCTTGAGGGATTCGGTATCACAGGGGTGCGCGACGGCGGTGCGCACCGGCGCCATGCCGTCCGCCAGCGACAGCACCTGCTCGTAGCGACGCTGCTTGTCGTTGACGGTCACCTCCGGCAATGCGGAGCGTTCGATGCTGATCTTCTCGGTGGGCGCGGCCACCACCGCCTGACCATCGGCCACGATGGCGCCGTCCTGGTTCGCCACTTCGCAGGCGATCAGCAGGTGCTTGCGCTCGGGGCGCTTCTCCAGGCAACTGAGACGCACGGTAAGGGTATCGCCCACCTTCACCGGCAGATGGAAGTTCAGGGCCTGACTGACATACAGCGTGCCCGGGCCGGGAAAGCGGGTACCCAGCAGCGCGGAAATCATCGCGCCCGACAGCATGCCGTGCGCCACCACCTCGCCCACGGCACTAGCGCGCGCGTAATCGTCGTCGATGTGCGAGGGATTGGCGTCGCCGGACACCAGGGCGAACAGGTCGATGTCCTCGCGCTTCAGGGTACGCACCAGCGTAGCGCCATCACCGACCCCGATCTCGTCGAAGGTACGGTTCTCCAGGCGATCCGGCACGGTGTCGGCGTCAGTCATGGGCTTGTCCTTTTTATATGGGCACATCCTAACTATTGCACCGCAACACCTTTGTGACCAGCGTCAAACAGGCGCGATGACGCCCCCGCCTTCCGGGCAGGCAGGCGTCGCCGTGCCTGCGGGCTAGAATGCGCGGTTTCCCGCTCCGGCTGCGCTTTCGCCGACGCAGCGGCCCCACAGCGCTTCCGAAAGACTTCCGCCATGTCCGCTCCCGCTCCTGCCCTCAACGTCGTCGTCCTGGCCGCTGGCCAGGGCAAGCGCATGCGTTCGCAACTGCCCAAGGTGCTGCAGCCGATTGCCGGCCAGCCGATGCTGCGCCACGTGCTGGACACGGCCCGCAGCCTGCAGCCGAAGAGCCTGTGCGTGGTGTTCGGCCACGGTGGTGAGCAGGTGCGCGCCACTTTCGCGGCGGACAGCGACCTGTCCTGGGCGGAACAGGCCCAGCAGCTGGGCACCGGCCACGCTGTGCAGCAGGCCATGCCGCAACTGGGCGAAGAAGGCATCGCCCTGATCCTCTACGGCGACGTACCGCTGACCCGTGCCAGCACGCTGAATGCGCTGGTCGCCGCCACCGAGGGCGGCCGTCGCGTCGCGTTGCTGACGGTGAACATGGACAACCCCGCCGGCTACGGCCGCATCATCCGCAACGAAGCCGGTGCGGTGCTGCGCATCGTGGAAGAGAAGGACGCCACACCGGAAGAACGCCGCGTGCAGGAAGTGAACACCGGCATCCTGTGCGCGCCGGTGGCGCGCCTGCGCGGCTGGCTGAACGCGCTGAAGAACAACAACGCCCAGGGCGAGTACTACCTCACCGACGTCATCGCCGCAGCGGTGGCGGACGACGTCGAAGTCATCGCCGCACAACCGGCCGACGACTGGGAAACTTTCGGCGTGAACAACAAGGCCCACCTCGCCGAACTGGAGCGCGTGCACCAGCGCAACCTGGCCTATGCGCAGCTGGAGGCGGGCGTCACCCTCATCGACCCGGCGCGCTTCGACCAACGCGGCGAACTGGTGTGCGGCCGCGACGTGGAGATCGACGTCGGCTGCGTGTTCGAGGGCCGCGTGGAGCTGGGCGACAACGTGCGCATCGGCGCCCACTGCGTGCTGAAGAACGTGAAGATCGGCAACGGCGTGGAGGTGAAGCCCTTCTGCCACTTCGAAGACGCCACCGTCGGCGCCGACAGCGTGCTGGGCCCCTACGCCCGCCTGCGCCCGGGCACCGTGCTGGCCGAAGACGTGCACATCGGCAACTTCGTGGAAGTGAAGAACAGCACCGTGGCCGCGCACTCCAAGGCCAACCACCTGGCCTACGTGGGTGACGCGGATGTCGGCAGCCAGGTGAACATCGGTGCCGGTGTCATCACCTGCAACTACGACGGCGCCAACAAGCACCGCACCACCATCGAGGACGACGCCTTCATCGGCTCCGACTCGCAACTGGTGGCCCCGGTGCGCATCGGCAAAGGCGCCACCATCGGTGCCGGCACCACGCTGACCCGCGACGTCCCCGCCAATACGCTGACCGTCTCGCGCGTGAAGCAGAGCTCACTGGAAGGCTGGCAGCGGCCGGTGAAGAAGAAGTAAGTCCGGGGCGGCGGCTGCGGTAGCCACGCCGCGCGCCTGGCTACCCCACGGCTACCAGTTGCTCATCGCCGAGGGCTTGCGGCCCGCGAGGTAGTTGCCGAGCGCCTGCTTCAGCGCTTCGTATTCCTTGCACTGGGCATTGCACAGGCGGGCCAGGGCGGCGAGGTGCTCTTCCGCCTTGTCGGGCTTGCTGGCCATCAGCCAGGCCTCGCCCACGTATTCATGCGCGCCACGATGCGCCGGGTCGGCAGCCAGCGCCTTGTCGTAGGCCTTGAAGGCATCGTCGAGCTTGCCGGCACGGCGGCTGGCGTAGCCGATCCAGTTCCACGCGTCCGCATTGCGCGGCTCCGCCCGCACCACGCGGCCGAAGGCATTGATGGCCGCCGGCCAGTCTTCCTTGTCGATGGCCTCGCGTCCCCGCGAGAAATCCTCACGGGTGGCATTCGCGGCATTCGGTGGCGGGTCGTCGCTGCCGATGGCGGCGGCCGGCACAGGCAATGCCAGCACTGCGCCAAGCAAGAGGAAGGGGATGGTCTGCTTCATGGCGGGGCTCCTCGGCGTCGGGACTCTCACCATAGTCCCTGCGATCCGGGCCCGCCATGTCACACACCGGAACCCACGCCATCGTCATGGCGGGAAAACCGGTGTCCGCGGCTTATTCGATACCCTGGCTTGCCAGGTATTCTTCATAGCTTCCGCGGTAGTCGACGATCTGACCATCCGGCTTGATCTCGAGGATGCGGGTCGCCACCGAGGACACGAACTCACGGTCGTGCGACACGAAGAACAGGGTGCCGTTGAATTCGGCCACGCCGGCGTTCAAGGACTCGATGGACTCCATGTCCATGTGGTTGGTCGGCTCATCCATCAGCAGCACGTTCTTGCGCTGGAGCATCAGCTTGCCGAACAGCATGCGGCCCTGCTCGCCACCGGAGATGACCTTGACCGACTTCTTGACGTCGTCGCCCTTGAACAGCAGGCGGCCCAGCGTGCCGCGGATCAGCGTCACCGCGTCGTCGCCTTCGTAACCACCTTCGCGCACGTAGCCGCTGATCCAGTCGGTGAGGTTCTCGCCGCTGGCAAAGTCTTCGGCATGGTCCTGCGCGTAGTAGCCGAGCTTGGCCTTCTCCGCCCACTTGATCGTGCCCTTCTGCGGCTGCAGTTCGCCGACCAGCAGCTTCAGCAGGGTGGTCTTGCCGACGCCGTTCTCGCCGATGATGGCCACGCGGTCGCCCGCGTCGATAGCCAGGGTCAGCTTCTTGATGATGGTGCGGCTGTCGTCGTAACCGAACGTGACGTTCTCCAGCTCGACGGCCTGGCGGTGCAGCTTCTCCTTCTCGTCGTAGTCGAAGCGGATCCACGGGTACTGGCGCGAGGACGGCTTGAATTCCTCGATCTTGATCTTCTCGATCTGCTTGGCGCGGCTGGTGGCCTGACGCGCCTTGGACTTGTTGGCCGAGAAGCGGCGCACGAACTCCTGCAGCTCGGCGACTTTCTCCTTGGCGCGCGCGTTGTCGCGGGACTGCTGCTCACGCGCCTGCTGCGCGGCTTCCATGTAATCGTCCCAGTTGCCGGGCCAGATCTGGATGCGGCCGTAGTCCAGGTCGGCCATGTGGGTGCACACCTGGTTCAGGAAGTGGCGGTCGTGGCTGATGATGATCATCGTGCTGTCACGCCCGTTCACCACGTTCTCCAGCCAGCGGATGGTGTTGATGTCGAGGTTGTTGGTCGGTTCGTCCAGCAGCAGGATGTCGGGGTTGGAGAACAGCGCCTGGCACAGCAGCACGCGCAGCTTCCAGCCCGGCGCCACTTCGCTCATCGGGCCGGTGTGCTGCTCGGTGGGAATGCCCACGCCCAGCAGCAGCTCACCCGCGCGCGACTCGGCGGTGTAGCCGTCGTACTCGGCGAACTTGCCCTCCAGCTCGGCGGCATGCATGTAGTCCTCTTCGGTCGCCTCCGGGTTGGCGTAGATGGCGTCCTTCTCTTTCATCACCGCCCACATCTCGGCGTGACCCTGCATCACCACGTCGATGACGCGCTGGTCCTCGAAGGCGAACTGGTCCTGGCGCAGGAAGGCCATGCGCTCGCCGGAATCCAGCGCGACGTTGCCGGCGGTGGGGTCCAGCACGCCGGCGAGGATCTTCATGAATGTGGACTTGCCGGCGCCGTTGGCGCCGATCAGGCCGTAGCGATTGCCGTCGCCGAACTTGATCGAGACGTTTTCGAACAGGGGCTTGGCCCCGAACTGCATGGTGATGTTGTTGGCGATGAGCATGACGACGACGCCGCGTCATGGCGCGGCAAGGGGTAGAAGCAGGGGAAGGCCGGCATTTTACCGCCTGGCCCCGGCATCACGAAGCTTTTTCCTTGCCGGTCATGGGTTTATGCGCCTCGTCAAGACATGGCAAGGCATCACGTTCAGTGCATGGCCGACATCCGCCGCCGCGGGGGACCGACATATAATCGCGCGGGTTTGCATGCACGCATGCCCACGCAAGCGGTCAGCGCCGGCCGTCGCTTCCCGTCCAACGACCCTGTCTTTTCCTAACGGAACTCGATCATGCTCATCTGGTTCGTCGTCGCGTATCTGCTGGTTTCTGTCGGCATCGGCCTGTTTGCCGCCACGCGGGTACACAACACCAAGGACTTTGCCGTCGCGGGCCGCAGCCTGCCCTGGCCGGTGGTGATGGCCACCGTGTTCGCCACCTGGTTCGGCGCGGAAGCCGTGTTCGGCGTCTCCGCCACCTTCGTGCAGGAAGGCCTGGGCGGCGTGGTGGCGGACCCTTTCGGTTCGTCGATGTGCCTGATCATCGCCGGCGTGCTGTTCTCGCGTTACCTGTACAAGCTGAACATCATCACCCTGGGTGACTTCTACCGCATGCGCTACAGCCGCACGGTGGAGGTGCTGACCACCATCTGCATCGTGGTGTCCTACCTGGGCTGGGTGGCGGCGCAGATCAAGGCGCTGGGCCTGATCTTCTTCGTGGTGAGCAACGGCGCGGTGTCGCAGGAGACGGGCATGATCCTCGGCACCGCCATCGTGCTGACCTACACCATCTTCGGTGGCATGTTCTCGGTGGCGATCCTCGACTTCGTGCAGATGGCGGTGTCCATGGGCGGCCTGATGTTCATCGCGTACATCATGAGCGACAAGACCGGCGGCACGATGAACGTCATCGACCACGCCGCCGCCGCCGGCAAGCTGCAGTTCTTCCCCAAGGGCGACGTGTGGACCTGGGTGGCGTTCTTCGGCGCCTGGGTGACCATGATGCTGGGCTCGATCCCGCAGCAGGACGTCTTCCAGCGCGTCACCTCCGCGAAGAGCCAGAAGGTGGCGCTGTGGGGCTCGGTGCTCGGCGCCTCCATCTACTTCTGCTTCACCTTCGTGCCGATGTTCATCGCCTACTCGGCGACGCTGATCGACCCGGCATTGTTCGACAAGCTGCTGGCGGAAGACTCGCAACTGGTGCTGCCGACGCTGGTGCTGCAACACACGCCGCTGTTCGCGCAGGTGCTGTTCTTCGGCGCAGTGCTGTCGGCCATCATGAGCTGCTCGTCGGCCACGCTGCTGGCGCCGTCGGTGACCTTCGCCGAGAACGTGGTGAAAGGCTTCGTACCGAACATCAGCGACCGCAACTTCCTGTGGGTGATGCGCGCCAGCCTGGCCGGTTTTGCCGGCATGGTGCTGCTGGTATCACTGAACTCCGAAGCCTCGATCTTCGAGATGGTGGAGAACGCCTACAAGGTGACGCTGGCCGGCGCCTTCATCCCGCTGGTGTGCGGCATCCTGTGGAAGCGTGCGACCAACCAGGGCGCGCTGGCGGCGATCTTCGGCGGCCTGCTGTCGTGGATCCTCATCGAGCTGCTGATCGGCGAGGAAAGCCCGGTGCCGCCGCAACTGATCGGCTTGGCCATCAGCGCGGTGGGCATGGTGCTGGGCTCGCTGCTGCCGCAGTGGATCCGCCACACGCCCAGCACGCTGGCGCACTCGCACCACCATTGAGGCCTGCAGCCGCGGGGCGGCCATGAGCGAACGCCATTCCCCCCAGCGCCTGCCACAAGCGCTGGCGCTGGCCTACGCGCTGCTGACGGCCTACGCCTGCCTGCACCCGCTCAGTGGCTGGCGCAGCAGCGGCGTAGGACCGTTCGACTTCCTCACCGCGCTAGTGCCGCCCTACTACACGAAGCGCGACCTGCTGTTCAACGTGCTGGGTTTCGTGCCGCTGGGCTTTACCGCGGCGGCGGCGCTGCGCCCCTCGCTGAAAGCCGGCTGGACGGTCGTGGTGGTCAGCCTGCTGTGCGCATTGCTGAGCCTGTCGGTGGAGACCATGCAGAACTACCTGCCGGGTCGCATCTCCTCCAACCTTGATCTGGCGATGAACAGCCTGGGCGGCTTCATCGGTGCGTTGGCCGGTGCACGCTGGCACACGGTGTTCGACCGCCGCGGGGCCCTGCATCGCTGGCGCATCCGCCGCGTGCTGCCCGGCCATGCCGGCGAGCTGGGCCTGCTGCTGCTGGGACTGTGGTGGCTGACCCAGCTGTGGCCCGACGGCATGCTGTTCTCCAGCGGCGATCTGCGTGCCTTGTTCGAACTGCCGGGACCGATGAGCTTCTCGGCGCGGCGCTACATCGCCCTGGAAACGGCGGTAGTCGCGTCCAATCTGCTGGCGGTCGGCCTCATCGCGCGGCGCTGCCAGCGCAGCCTGGGAATAGCCTCGCTGCTGTTCCTGTTGCTCACAGGCTTGCTGGTGGTCACCCTCGCCACCACGCTGTTCGTGGCACCCGAGGATCCATTGCGCTGGGCCAGCCCGGGTGCGCAGCAGGGCCTGCTGCTGGGTGCGGTGCTGCTGGTGGTCGCCCTGCGCCTGCCGTCCTGGCTGCAGTTGCCGCTGGCCTGCATGGCACTGCTGTCTGCCACCGCGCTGGTGAACATGGCGCCGCAGAATCCCTTCGTGCTGCACATCTCGCAGGCGATGCTGTCGGGCCACTCACTGAACTTCCTCGGCCTCACGGAGTGGGTCGCCCGCCTGTGGCCCTTCCTGGCACTGGCATGGCTGACGGTGTTCGCCACGGCACCGACGCGGGCTGACAAGGCCTGAACACCGGCACGCAGGCACAAGAAAAAAGGCCGGCGAAGTCGCCGGCCTTTTTTTGCGCGCGATCCGGAATGGAAGCCGCAGGAAAATGGAGTGGAGCGTAGCGACACGGTTCTGGCCAGGCGCATCGACGCCGACAGTACATCCAGTACGGCAAGTCGATGCAACAACGCCAGAACCATTTTGCTGCGGCTTCTTACTCGTCCAGCACCTTCTTCCAGGTAGTAACCGTCCACTTGGTGGCGAACAGGTTGTTGATCGCCGGCTCGGCGGCCGTGCGGATCGCCGCGGCGTCAGGCGTCACCACCGTCATGCCGGCAGCCTGCAGCTGCGACAGGATCGTCGATTCGCGCTGCTGGATCGTGCGGGTGCCCCATTGCGCGGCCTTCTTCAGTGCTGCGCGCACCTTGCTCTGGTCGCTCTTCGACAGCTCGTTGCGGAAGAAGCAGGCGTTGGCCATCTGCATGCCGAAGCCGACCAGGTGGTTGGTCAGCGTCAGATGGGTCTGCACTTCGTAGAGCTTCAGCGACTGGATCTGCGTCAGGTCGCCTTCGGAAGCCTCGGCGGTGCCGTTCTGCAGAGCGGCGTAGATGCCGGTCAGCGGCACCTGCACCGGGGTCACGCCCAGCGAGGACCACACGGCGATCCAGTCCGGCGTCGGCGGCAGGCGCAGCTTCAGGCCGCTGAAGTCAGCCGGGGTGTTGATCGGCTTGTTGGAGGTGAACTGGCGGAAGCCGCGATACACCGGATCGAAGGCCACGTACTTGCCGTTGCTCTCCAGGATCTTCACCAGCTTGTCGCCCAGCTTGCCTTCCCACACTTCCTGCAGGTGATGGAAGTCGCGGATCACGTAGGGGCCGTTGAAGAAGAAGTACTCCGGCGCGTAGTCCTGGATCGGCTGGCCACCGGTGAGCATGATGTCGCCGACGCGCTCGGCCGGGTTGCAGCTCTGCATGGCCGGGTTGATGGTCTGCTCGTTGAGCACTGCCGTCTGCACCGTCACGGTGATGTGCGGCGCACGCTTTTCCAGCTCCTGCTTGAACTGCAGGGCTGTGTCGGCAAGGATGTGGCCGGTCGCGAAGGGCGTCACCACGCGAACCGTAACCGGTGCGGGCTTGCCAGCCGTGGCGCAGCCCGCGCCGAAAACGGCGCCGAGGGTCAGGGCGAGTGCCGTGATCTGTCGTTTCATGAGTTAGTCCTTATAAGTTGTTTCCGGGGTAGGGACGCGGCGACGGCGAAACCGTGAGGTTCTGCCAGTCAGAACCGCGCGGTCATCATAGAGAGCGGATGCGCGCGGGATACCCGCAACAAGTCACGCTTGTCGGCCGGCAGACGGCCTTTGCCCTTTAGTCTGGTGTTGGCTCGTTCGCCTGGTAAATGACAGCGGGCGCCGACATGCGGTTGGCGGTACACTCCGCGGCGCTTCAGCCCTGATTTACCTGCGTTTTTCCAGAGTTTCCCGATGAGTCTTGCCGCCCACCAACTCGAACTCCTGTCCCCCGCCCGCAGTGCCGAGATCGGCCGCGAGGCCGTGCTGCACGGCGCGGACGCGGTCTACATCGGCGGCCCCGCCTTCGGCGCGCGCACCAATGCCGAGAACACGGTGAGCGAGATCGCCGGACTGGTGGAATTCGCTCACCGCTACGGCAGCCGCATCATGGTGACGCTGAACACCATCCTGCATGACAGCGAGCTGGAGGCCGCACGCAAGCTGGTGCATGAATACTACGACGCCGGCGTGGACGCGCTGATCGTGCAGGACATGGCCTTGCTGCAGATGGACCTGCCGCCGATCCAGCTGCATGCCTCCACGCAATGCGACATCCGCACCGTGGAGAAAGCGAAGTTCCTCAGCCAGGCGGGCTTCTCGCAGATCGTGCTGGCGCGCGAACTCACGCTGAACAAGATCCGCGCGATCCACGACGCCATCGATCCGGCCATCGCGCTGGAGTTCTTCATCCACGGTGCGCTGTGCGTGGCTTTCTCCGGCAACTGCTACATCAGCCACGCGCACTCGGGGCGCAGCGCCAACCGCGGCAGCTGCTCGCAGGATTGCCGCCTGCCCTACACGCTGGAGGATGCCCAGGGGCGTGTCGTCGCCTTCGACAAGCACCTGCTGTCGATGAAGGACAACGACCAGAGCGCCAACCTGCGCGCGCTGGTGGATGCCGGCATCCGCAGCTTCAAGATCGAGGGCCGCTACAAGGACATGAGCTACGTGAAGAACATCACTGCTCATTACCGCCTGCTGCTCGACGAGATCCTCAACGAACGCCCCGAGCTGGCGAAATCCTCGCACGGGGCGAGCGTCTTCAGCTTCACGCCGGAGACCGACAAGACCTTCAACCGCAGCGCCACGGACTACTTCGTCACCGGCCGCAAGATCGACATCGGCGCCTTCGATGCACCGACCCACGTCGGCCTGCCGCTGGGCACGGTGACGAAGATCGGCAGCGACTTCTTCGAACTCGCCGCCACCGAACCGCTCGCCAACAGCGACGGCCTGACCTACATGAACAAGCGCGAAGTGCGCGGCATGCAGGCCAACGTGGTGAAGAAGCTCGGCACACGACAGGACGAGGACCACGCCGGCCAGCCCGTCACGCTGGGCCTGTGGCGCGTCGAGCCCAACCAGGCCATGAAGGAACTGGCCGGCCTGCGCGTCGGCACTGCCATCTCGCGCAACCGCGACCATGCCTGGGAACAGGCCCTGCTGAAGAAGTCTGCCGAGCGCCGCATCGCGGTGAACCTGCTGTTCGCCGAGACGAGCGATGGCTTCGCGCTGACGCTCACCGACGAGACCGGCGCCTGTGCCTATGTCACCGTCGACCATGAGAAGCAGCCGGCCCAGCATGCCGAGCGTGCGGAGAGCGGCCTGCGCGAAAATCTGGGCAAACTCGGCAACACGATCTTCACGGCACGCGAGATCGACATCGTGTGGGCGCAGCCGTCACAGCCACTTTTCTTGCCGGCCTCGGTGGTGAACACCCTGAGACGCGAAGGCATCGAGGCACTGGAAGCGGAGCGCGCAGCGCGCCTGTCGCGCTGGGTACGCACTGCGGCGGTGGAACCGCCGGTGGCCTATCCGGAGACTTCACTCAGCTACCTGGCCAACGTCTACAACGATGCCGCCCGCGCCTTCTACACGAAGCACGGCGTGGGGCTGATCGACGCGGCCTACGAGGCACACGAGGAAGACGGCGAGGTGTCGGTAATGGTCACCAAGCACTGCCTGCGCTTCAGCTTCAACCTGTGCCCCAAGCAGGCCAAGGGCGTACAGGGCGTGCAGGGTCAGGTGCGGGCGGAGCCGATGACGCTGATCAACGGCAACGAACGCATGACATTGCGCTTCGACTGCAAGCCCTGCGAGATGCATGTGGTGAGCAAGATGAAGAAGCACATCTTCAACAGCCCGCCACCCAGCACGGTAGAGTCACCGCTCACCTTCCACCGCGTGCGACCGGCGCACTGAGCGCACCGGGAGGCATCCGGCTGGGCTCAGGCAGTCCAGCCCAGTCGCGTCGACAGCGCGTCCAGCGCACGGTGATAGGCCGTGTTGAAGACGTGCTCGGTCTCGATGAAGTAGTCGAAGTAATCCCGCTTGCCGACGAACTGCAGCAGCTCCACCTGGATGTGGCGGTAGCCACTGTCAGGCGACAGATGACCGTCGCGCACCATGCGGTTGATCAGCTCGATGCGTGACAGCTGCATGCTGTACGAGCTGTTCATGCCGATCTCGGTTTCCATGTCGCGCTGCTCGAAGTAGTTGGCCGGCATCTCGCCGATCCAGCGCGAGTTCTGCGGCCGCACGATCCACATCACGTCCGGCTTGTGCGGCACGCGCAGGTCGCACAGCTCGTTGAGGATGAACTGGCGGTGGTAGGCGCCATCGATCAGGTTGAGATCGAAGTAGGTGCGCTCGTAGCCGTAGCTGTACAGGTGCAGCGCTGCTTCGACGCCCTCGGCGGTGATCGGCATGTACAGGCGGGTCGGCGTCTGCATCTGCCAGCTGACGCCCAGCTGCGCGCGCGCCGCCTCGTTGAGGAACAGCACCTCCTGCCCGGTCGGCGGGCAGAAGGCATTGAACATCACCGCGACGTCGGTCTCCGCCAGGGTCGTGGCGATCTGCTCGAAGTACGCCGGCTCGCGGGTCGGCACATGGGTCTGTGCCGGCAGCAAGCGGTCGGCCCATTGCTTGGGCTCGGAGAAGGGCGACAGGAAGGACCAGCGCTCCCAGTATTCCTGCATGGCGGGGCGGAACACGCCGGGCAGGCCCTTGGCGAGCATCCACTGGTTGCCGAAGGACGGACTGCCGAAGGGCGTGGCCTCAGGCGTCTTCGGCATCTCGGCCAGGTGATCGCGCAGCTTGTGGCGCAGGTCCAGTCCGTCCAGGTAGTGGGCGGTCCACACGATCATCCCCGAGGTGCAGGAGATGGCCGCCGGGCGCACCCGCAGCTGCTGGGCCGCCGACAGGAAACCGGCGCCGAAGGCATTGCCGCCGCCCAATCCACCCAGCGCGAAAGCAATCCTCAGATCGCTACGCCCACCTGCCGGCACGACCGCCGGCAGCCTTCCATCCGATGCACCCATGCTGCTACTCCTGGCCGCAGGCCGGTGCCGGTTCGCACCCACCTGCTCAGGGTTAACCATTAACCCGGATTGCTGCACTGCGTCAATTGCTGAATCTGTGTTTAACGATAAAACCGCAGTTCCAACCGCCCGGCGGTGATCTTTGCGGTGAGCGGGAATGCAGCCGCCCATGAAGCGGTACGGGGTGGCATCATCCGGTCTGATTCCGCTTTCCAGCCGGCTTGCCCGCACCAGACATGTTCAGGATTTCCCCGCTTCGCCTGCTGCGCTCCCGTCCGCTTCGCCCCCATGCCCGCCGCCTCCTCGACCGCAACCTGTGGCGCGCCACCCCGCACGCCATCGGTACCGGCCTTGGCGTGGGCTTCTTCTTCGGCATCCTCATTCCCTTTGCGCAGACGCTGTTCGCAGTGGTCGGTGCGGTGTTCCTGCGTGGCAACCTGCTGGCCGCCGCTGGCGGCACCTTCCTGACCAACCCTTTCACCACCGCGCCGCTGTACTACGGCGCCTGGCGTCTGGGCCAGACCATCACCGCCTGGCTGCCGGGCAAGGTGGTGGCCGAGGCGGAACAGCTCGCCGAGGAAACCAGCGAGGTCGCCCAGGGCCTGCTGTCGCGCGTCGGTGACATGGGCATCGAACTGATCATCGGCGTGCTGGTGCTGGCACCTGTGGCCGGCCTGCTGGGCTACGCCGCCGGCTGGGCCGGCACCCGCATCTGGCGCACGCTACGCCCCGCCACCGTGAGCGGACGCAACGCGGCATGAGCACCACGCCCCGCATCCCCAATGCGCTGAGCATCGCCGGTATCGACCCCAGTGGCGGTGCCGGCATCTACGCCGACCTGAAGGCCTTCTCCGCGCTGGGTGCTTATGGTTGCGGCGTGGTCGCCGCGCTGACCGCGCAGAACACCCAGGCCGTCACCGGCGTGCACACCCCGCCGCTGGACTTCCTGCGCCTGCAGATCGACACCCTGTTTGCCGACGTACGCATCGACGCCACCAAGATCGGCATGCTGGCCAGCGCCGAGGTGGTGGCTACGGTGGCCGACCGCCTGATCCACTTCGATGCGCAGAACATCGTGCTGGACCCGGTGATGGTCGCCAAAAGCGGCGACCACCTGCTGGCGAAGAGCGCGGTGTCCATGCTGAAGGAAGCGCTGATCCCGCGCGCCCTGCTGATCACCCCCAACCTGCCGGAAGCCGGCGTGCTGCTCAACGAGCGCCCGCCCGAAACCCTGCGCGAGATGTACCGCGCCGCCGAGCGCCTGCGCGCGCTGATGCCGACGCGTGACGGCCACTGGGTGCTGCTGAAGGGCGGCCACCTGCCCGGCAGCGAAGTCGTCGACCTGCTGTTCGACGGCGACCGCATGGTCGAGCTGGCCGGCCCGCGCATCGACACGAAGAACACCCACGGCACTGGCTGCACCCTGTCCGCCGCGATCGCCGCCCTGCTGCCGCAGCGTGCGGGCGACGTACTGCCGGTGGAGTCCGCCGTGCGCAGCGCACGCGACTACCTGCAAGGGGCACTACGCAACGCCGACCAGCTGCAGGTCGGCAGCGGCCACGGCCCGGTGCATCACTTCCACGCCAGCTGGCGCTAGGGCCTGTTCCCGGGCTCACTCAGTCTTCACGGCAGCCAGTCCGCCCCGGCGGGCACAGTCCGCACGGCGCACGCGCCGACGGACTACAGTGAGGCCCATCGCCACCAACACAAGGGCATGGCATGAGCGAAGCGCTGACACTGCCGGGCCAGATCACCTTCACCCTGATTGCGGCGGCCGTGCTGGCCTATCCGCTGGCGCGTCTGCTGCTGTGGCGCTATGTGCGTGCGGTCGAGGCCGCGATGCGCAGCACCGCACCGGCACAGGCCACCAGCCCTGCCACGGCACCCACACCTGCGCGGCCCGCTCCGGTAGCAACGCTTGAGGCTCCGCCCCTGCTGCCTGCGATGGTGCAACGCCCCTGGCGTGCCGCCGCCGCACAGGCCATCGTCACCTGTCTGCTCGCGCTGTGGTTTGCCTGGCTGTACCTGCACACCAACGACATCGAAATCAGCCCCTCGCGCCTGCTGGTGCTGGGCATCACCCACCTGTGGCCGGGCATCCTCGCCGTATTGCTGGTGGCCGGCATCACACGACGCCAGCGCCTGCTCGTGCTGGGTGGTGGCAGCGCGCTGTACCTCGTGCTGGGTGTCGTGCTGAGCAGGCAGCCGCTGCTGCCGGCGCTGTTCGATGCACTGCGCTTGTGGCTGATCGTGAACCTGCTGCCTACGCTCTACCTCGCCGCCTTCCTGACCCGCCGCGTGCGCAGCGTAGGGCCGCCGGTGCTCCTGGCCTGCCTGCTGACGGTCAGCGGTGCGCTGGCACTGCTCGCCGTCCTTGCCGTCAGGGAAGACTGGCTGCACGCAGCCGGCGGTCTGCTGTTCGCGCTCGGTTTCGGCGCGCTGGGTGGCCTCATCATCATGGCGCTCACGGGTGCGGCACTGGCCACCGTCGTGGGCGCCTGGCTGCTGCACGCCATCGCCCGCGGCTACGCGGCGGGGCGCATCGGCGACCAGGGCCTGATGCTGGCGGCATTGTGGCTGGTGTTCTCGGTGAGCTACAGCGTCAGCCTGCTGTTCTCCGGAGGCGGTTGGTTCGGGCTGGGCCTGCTCAGCTTCCCGGCGTGGTTCCTGCTGTCGCGGCTCTTCAATGCGCTGTTGCTGCCGCATCGCGGCGAGCACGCCCCAGCGCTGCTGCTTCTGCGGGTGTTCGCCCGCAAGGGGAACGCGCCCGCGCTGTTCCATGCGCTGAGCCGGCACTGGCGCCACGTCGGGCCGATCCGCATGATCGCCGGCTACGACCTCGCCACCGAGAGCGTCGAGCCCGACGAGCTGATGGCCTTTCTGCGCGGTCGCCTCGCCGAGAGCTTCGTCACCGGGCCGGATGTGGTGGATCGTCGTCTCGACGGCCATGCACCGCAGCGCGATGCGGATGCACGCTACCGCGCCGAAGAGTTTTTCTGCTTCGACAACACCTGGCGCTACACCCTGCAGCGGCTGGTCGCCACCAGCGCCGTGGTGCTGATGGACCTGCGCGGCTTCGGCCCGCAGAACCGTGGCTGCGTGTTCGAGCTGGCCGCCCTCACCGAGTACGCCGCCTTGCCGCGCACCATCCTGCTGCATGACGCCAGCACGGACATGCAGACCCTGCGTAGCGAGACCGCGACATTGGGGCTGGCACCGGACACGCTGCCGCTGCTGGCGCTGAGCGGCGACGAGTCGCGCGACCTGCCAGCACTGCTGCAGGCGCTGGCGCGCGCCACCGGGAATGGCGGCGCGCGCCAGTCTGAGCTCACCCAGAAGCCGGAAGAGCATTGAGCGTAGCGGTTCTGGCTAGGCGCATTGCCGCAGACAGTACGTTCAGTACGGCAAGGCAATGCAACAACGCCAGAACCATGCTGTTCCGGCTTCTCAACCGAACACGAGGTTGGGCAGGAACAGCACCACCTGCGGGAACAGGATCATCACGACCACCAGTGCGATGACGGCCCCGAGGAAGGGCAGCGCTTCACGGGTGTATTCATCCATCGGCGTCTTGAGAATGCCGCACACCGTGAACATCGCCACCCCCACCGGCGGTGTCATCGAGCCCAGGGTCACGCAGGTCATCATCACCAGGCCGAAGTGCACCAGGTCGATGCCCACCGCGCTGACGATGGGCACGAGGATGGGCGTCAGCAGCAGCACGATGACGGTGCTCTCCAGCAGGCAGCCCAGCGCGATGATGAAGGTGATGATCAGCAGCATCAGCGCGATCGGATTGCTGGTGATGCCCACCAGTATCTCGGTGGCGTTCTGCGGCACCTGCTCCAGCGTGATGACGTAGCCGATCATCGACGACAGCATGATGATCAGCATGATCATGCCGACGTCGCGCACGCTGTGGCGCAAGGCGTCCAGCAACTTCGCGACCGTCAGTTGGCGGAACACCAGCATACCCACCACGATGGCATAGGCCACCGCGAAGGCGCCCGCTTCGGACGGCGTGAACAAGCCGTAGCGGATCCCCACGATGAGGAACACCGGGAACAGCAGCGCCCATTTGCAGTCCCAGGCGCGCACCAGCACTTCACGCAAGGTCGGCCGCTGCGCCAGTTCCGGCTTGTAGTCGCGCTGGCGGGCGATGATGTAGGCGGTGCCCATCAGGAAGATGGTCATCAGCACGCCGGGCACGATGCCGCCGACGAACAGGCGACCGATCGACACGTTGCCGAGGAAACCGTAGAGGATCAGCCCGATGCTGGGCGGGATGGTCGCGGTGATCAGCGAACCGACGGAGATCGCGGCCGAGGCGAATCCGCGCGACAGGCCGCTCTTCACCATCGCGGGTCCGAGGATGCGCGCCTCCATCGCCGCGTCCGCCACTGCCGAGCCGGACACGCCGCCCATCAACGCGGACAGCATGATGGCCACGTGCGCGAGGCCTCCGCGGATCCAGCCGGTGAGCACGGTCGACAGCGCGATGAGCCGCTCGGTGATACCGGAGTTGTTCATCAGGTGTCCCGCGAACACGAACAGCGGCACCGCCAGCAGCGGGAAGGACTGTGTGGAGGTAACGATCTTCTGCACCGCGATGCTGGCCGGCATCGGCCCCAGCAGGTAGAACAGGATGAAGGCGACGCCGATCGAGAATGCCACGGGCATCCCGAGGAACATCAGCGCCAGGAAGAGGATGGTCAGGGTGCCGCTCATATTGCATCTCCGTCGTGGCCCTGGATGAGGATGCGCTCTTGCCCCATGGCACAGCGGCACAGGCGGCCCAGCGTGGTGATGGCCATCAGCGCCGCGCCGACCGGAACCGTGACGGTGACCCAGGCGTAGCTGATGCCGACGTCACCCAGCGAGCGCTGCGTGTTGAGCAGGGTCAGCTTCATGCCGAACCAGATCAGCAGCCCGAGGAAGACCAGTATCAGCACCTGCCACAGCACCGCGAGGAAGACCTGCAGCTTCTCCGGCAGGCGTCGGGTGAAGATGTCGATGACGACATGGTTGCCGTGCTTCAGCGCGATATCCGCGCCGAGCGCGCAGGACCAGGCGAACAGCAGCTGGGCGACGTCGACCGACCAGATGAGCGGGCTGCCGACAGTGCGCGACACGGCCCCCAAGAAGACCATGAAGCAGGTGCCGGCGAAGAACGCCATGGCCAGCCCCTCCTCCAGTTTGTACAGCTTGCTTGTCATGTTTTCAGTCCGGTGAGCGCAACGACAGCACGCTGCCGTTGCGCGGGATGCGGATCTTTTCGAATACCCGTATCGGGTAACGGCGCTTACTTGGCGACAATGTCGTCGATCTGCTTGCGCAGCTCGACGTAGCCGAACTTGTCGTAGACGCCCTTGGTGCTGGCCATGAAGGCAGCCGGGTCGATCTCGGTCACCACCATGCCCTTGGCCTTGATGTCTTTTTCATACGTGGCCAGGTTGTCGTTAGTGATCTTGGTGGCGTAGTCACCCGCCTTCAGCGACTCTTCACGCACGATGGTCTGCAGATCCTTGGGCAGCTTGTCGAACCAGGCGGCCGAGCCGACCAGGCCGGTCACCAGCTGGATGTGGCGGGTCTTGGTCACGTACTTGGTCACTTCATACAGACGCGAGCCCCAGATCGACGGCAGCTGCACTTCCACCGCGTCGATGGCCTTCAGCTGCAGCGCGGAGTAGGCCTCTGCCCAGGGCATCGGCGTCGGCGTAGCGCCGAGGCCGCGCACCGTCTCCAGCCACAGCGGTGCGCCCGGCGTGCGCATGCGGATGCCAGCGAGATCGGCCGGCTTGGTGATCGGCTTGTTGGTCACGAGGTGACGCTCCCCCTGATACCAGTTGAAGGAGAACACCTGGAAACCACCGGTGTCGTGCAGCTTCTTCACCCAGGTCTCGAAGATGGCCGAGGTGGTGAACTTGCGCATGTCGGCAGCGCTCTTCACCACGTAAGGCGCGGTGAGGATGCCGAACTCCTTGGTGTAGGGCTCCAGCCGTGCGCCGTCCGTTACCAGCGCAACGCCGGCGCCTGCCTTGATCTGCTCGACGATGTCTTCGTCCGAGCCGAGCTGCGAGGCCGGGAAGGTCTTCACCGCGATGCGGCCGCCGGAACGGGCTTCGACGTTCTTCTTGAACTCCAGCAAGCCCTTGTACATCGGGTCGTCGGCGACCTGCGAGGTACTCACATTGAGCGTGTAGGTCTGCGCCAGCGCCACCGGCGCAATGACGGCCAGTGCCAGCGAGGACAGGGTGACGGACAGTTTCTTGATGGTGCTCATGGCTCCTCCTTGTGAGTAGTCGCCTCCGTTGCCGGCGGCTTCCTGCGATGACCCGTGTGTGGTGCTGCGGGCTGCTTGCGGTGTTGCGGACTTCGCCCCTGCGGACTCAGACCGCGACGACGTTCAGGACTTCGTGGCAGGCGCCCATCGTGTGGTAGTCAGCCTTGTTGTTGTAGGACTTGCGATTGTCATGACGGCGGTTGTCGCGATGCAGGATGCGGTACCAGGCGCCATGGCGGTGATCGACGAAGTGGGTCCAGGCGTAGGCCCAGATGCGGTCGTACCAGCGCCAGTAGCCTTCGGCGGCAGACCAGGTGGCGGTGTCTTCGGACGCTGCGCAGGCCGCACCCAGCAGCGCGGCGGCGGCGAGGCTCTCGGCCTGCACCCAGAAGTACTTGCCCTGGTCGCAGGGCTGGCCCTGCAGGTCGTAACCGTAGATCAGGCCGGCGTAGTCATCGTCCCAGCCCAGCGCGACGGCGCGGTCGAACAGCGCCCGAGCGCGCTGCAGGCGCCACGGTTCCGCGCCATGCCGGTCGAGTATCAGCAGCAGCTTGGCCCACTCGGTCTGGTGGCCGGTCTGGTAGCCCCAGGGGCGCAACTGGTTGCCGGGCGCGTCGCGGTTGTAGGCCAGGTCCGGTGTCCAGTCGGCGTGGTAGTGCTCCCACACCTGGCCGTCGGTGCGCTCGCACAGGTCGACGGTGAAGCGGTGAGCGATCTGGCGGGCGCGGGCAAGGTAGTGCGCATCGCCGGTGGCCTCGAAGGCGATGATCAGCGCCTCGCAGGCGTGCATATTGTCGTTCTGGCCGCGATACGAGGTCGGCACCCAGCGCTCGTCGGCCTCGCTTATATAGGCGCCTTGCTGCGGCAACCAGAAGCGCGACTCCATCAGGGCGAAGCATTCCTCCAGCCAGGGCCGTGCTTCCTGCGCACCGGCGCGCAACGCGCTGGCGTAGGCCAGCAGCACGAAGGCCAGTCCGTAACAGTGAGGCGTGGCATCGACCACGCGGCCATGTTCAATTCGCCAGGCGTAGCCACCCGTGGCCGGGTTGCGATGCACCTCCCGCAGGTAGCGCAGGCCATGGCACACACGGTCAAGGTAGGCCGGCTCGCCGAACCGCCTGGCCGCCATCGCGTAGTTGAAGACGAAGCGGCAGGAGGCGACCAGGCTGCGGGTGTGCGGATCGAACACCGTGCCGTCGTCCAGATAGCACTGGAAGAAGCCGCCCGCCGGGTCCACGCAGCGCGGGTCATAGAACCCGAGGGTGCTGCGCAGGTGGTCCAGCAGGAAACTGCGGCTGCGGAAGTCCAAACCCCTTCTCCTCCATGACCCGGTGCATCGCCCGGGCCATTTCCATTGCTGATTCGCCAATTGATCGACGCCCGGATCCGGAACGTCGGCGCCCTTTGACTTCACACAGGAAAGCCCTAGGTGCGCTTCTGATCATGTATGGTAGATTGCATGTATGGTACGAACAAGCCCGCAGGACTTGGGGCTTTCCCGCACCCGACACGGATGACGGCCCGCGCAAGCACCCCGCCGCGCGGCTCTGGAGAAGGAAGAAGCGAAGTGAAGATCCTCGATGCGAAAGTGATTGTCTGCAGTCCTGGCCGCAATTTCGTGACCCTCAAGATCGTGACCGACGAGGGCATGACGGGACTGGGCGATGCGACGCTGAACGGCCGCGAGCTGGCGGTCGCCTCCTATCTGCGCGACCACGTCGTGCCCTGCCTGATCGGCCGCGATCCGCACCAGATCGAGGACATCTGGAACTACCTCTACAAGGGTGCCTACTGGCGCCGTGGCCCGGTGACGATGAGCGCCATCGCCGCCGTCGACACCGCGCTGTGGGACATCAAGGCCAAGGCCGCAGGCCTGCCGCTGTACCAGTTGCTGGGCGGCAAGAGCCGCGCTGGCTGTCTCGTCTACGGTCACGCCAACGGTGCCACCATCGACGACACCATCGCCGCCGTGGAGCGCCATCTGGAAGAAGGATTCAAGGCCATCCGCGTGCAGACCGGCGTGCCGGGGTTGGCCAAGGTGTATGGCGTGGGCAAGCCCAACGGCTTCTACGAGCCAGCGGAAAAGGGCCTGCCCAGCGAGTCGATCTGGTCCACCGACAAGTACCTTTCGCACGTGCCGAAACTCTTCGAGGCCTTGCGCACACGCTTCGGCGAGGATCTGCCGCTGCTGCACGATGTGCACCACCGCCTGACGCCAATCGAAGCGGCGCGGCTGGGCAAGATGCTGGAGCCCTTCCACCTGTTCTGGATGGAGGACGCAACGCCGGCCGAGAACCAGGAGGCCTTCCGCCTGATCCGCCAGCACACGGTGACGCCGCTGGCGGTGGGCGAAGTGTTCAACAGCATCTGGGACTGCAAGGAGCTGATCGAGAACCAGCTGATCGACTACATCCGCACCAGCGTGACTCATACCGGTGGCATCAGCCACCTGCGCAAGATCGCTGCCCTGGCCGAGCTGTACCAGGTGCGCACCGGCAGCCACGGCCCCACCGATGTGTCACCAGTGTGCATGGGCGCGGCCCTGCACTTCGACACATGGGTGCCCAACTTCGGCATCCAGGAATACATGGCGCATGCGCCGGAAACCGATGCAGTGTTCCCGCATGCCTACCACTTCGAGAACGGCTACATGACACCCGGCGAAGTCCCCGGACACGGCGTGGATATCGATGAGGAACTGGCCGCGCGCTACCCGTATGACCCGGCCTACCTGCCGGTGGCGCGGCTGGAAGACGGCACGCTGTGGAACTGGTGAGACGGGCGTCGCAGCCGCGATGAGCGCTGCGACAGGGAAGCGTCGCCCGCGCTCAGGCGGACGGTGTCTCGAAGATTTCGGGGCGCGCCGCCGCGATTTCCGGCAGCGACTTGAGGATCTCGCGCAGGTGGCTGCGCATCGCCGCACCGGCCGCGACCGGATCGCCTGCCTCGATGGCGTCCACGATGCGGCGGTGCTGGGCGACGATCAGCTCGACCGGCGTCGCCACGTCGATACTCAGGTAACGCACACGGTCCATCTGCGCCTTGACGCTCTCGATGACGCGCCAGGCGTGCTCCCGGTTGTCGGCATGCGCGATGCGGTGATGGAAGGCTTCGTCCAGCGCCAGGAAGCGCGCATGGTCGCCCGGCTCGGTGGCGGCCTGCAGCGCCAGCAGCTCGCGCAGGTCGGCGACCAGCTCGGCCGGTGCAGCGACCGCCACTTCCTGCACCACCGCCACCTCGATCACCTCACGCACGAAGCGTGCGTCCATGACATCGGCAATCGAGATCTTGACCACGAAGGTGCCACGCTTGGGCAGCACCTCCACGAGACGTTCCTCGGCCAGCTTGATGAAGGCCTCGCGCACCGGCTGACGGCTCACTGCGTACTGCCGGCTGACCTCCGCCTCCGACAACGCCTGCCCCGGCTTCAGCTCGGCGCGGATGATCGCGTCACGCAGCTGGCGATGCAGCTGCGCGCCGATCGGCAAGCTGCTGGAAGGCGTCGCCAGCTCACTGTCCACAAGCGTTTCCACGAGCTTCAGATTGTCCTGAGTCTTTCCCACAATTCACCTGTCGCGGGTCATCGCCGAGTCTTCTGCGAACCCATGTACCATACTAGCACGCACAATCCAGTGTGCGTCTGGAACGAATTTCCCGTCGATACGGCGTAAACCCGCCGGACTGACATTCCACCCGGAACTCCACCCATGCGCCTGTCCGCCAGCACCCTCAGCCACGCCCGCCCCACCGTCCTACGCCCGGCCTACGATCGCCTCGCACTCCAGCACGGCATCGTGCACCTCGGCCTCGGTGCCTTCCATCGCGCCCACCAGGCCTGGTACACAGAGCAGGTGCTGCAGGGCGGCGATCTGCGCTGGGGCATCGTCGGCGCCAGCCTCAATTCCACCGCGACGCGCGATGCGCTCGTTCCGCAGGACGGACTGTATACGCTGGCCATCCAGCAGGGCGAAGAAGAAAGCCTGCGCGTGATCGGCGCACTCGGCAGCGTGCTGGGTGGTGCAGCCGACCTGCCGGCACTGATGCAACATCTGTGCGCGCGCGGCACCCGCATCGTCAGCCTGACGCTGACCGAAAAGGGCTACTACCTGGATGCGGCCAGCGGCAGCTTGCGCCTGGATGCACCGGAAATCGCCGCCGATCTCGCCTCACCCCACTCGCCACGCACCGCGCCCGGCCTGATCGTGGAGGCCCTGCGCCAGCGCCGCGCACAGGGGCTGATGCCATTCACGGTGCTGAGTTGCGACAACCTGTCCGCCAACGGCGACCGCACTCGCGACGCGGTGCTGGCCTACGCGCGCGTCGCCGCGCCGACGCTGGTCGACTGGATCGCCGCCGAGGTCGCCTTCCCGAATTCGATGGTCGACCGCATCACGCCCGCGACCACCGACGCAGAGCGCGCACGCATCGCCGCGCAGACCGGCCTGGACGATGCCTGGCCGGTGGTGACCGAACGCTTCAGCCAGTGGGTGGTGGAAGACCGTTTCCCTCAAGGACGGCCGCAGTGGGAAATCGCGGGCGTGGTGTTCTCCGACGACATCCACGCCTGGGAGACGATGAAACTACGCTGCCTCAACGGCGCCCACTCCACCATCGCCTACCTCGGCCAGCTGGCCGGCCACGAGACCGTGGCCGACACCATGGCGGACCCACGCATCGCTGAGAAGGTGAACGGCCTGTGGAACGAGATCGTGCCGACGCTGAAGGTGCCTCAGGGTGCCGACCCGACGGCCTACATCGACTCGCTGCGCAGCCGCTTCGCCAACACCGCCTTGCGCCATCGCACCGCGCAGATCGCCATGGATGGCTCGCAGAAGCTGCCACCGCGCCTGCTCGCACCGCTACGACAACGTTTAGCCGCCGGCCAACCCAGCCCTAGCCTCGAAGGCGCCGTCGCTGCCTGGATGGCCTTCGTCGCCCGCGCCGCAACGCGCGCGGAAACACTGAATGATCCGCTGGCGCCGCGCATCACGGAAGCCGCACGCGGCACATCCGGCGTCGAGCGTGTGCGCTCACTACTGGGCATCCGCGAAATCTTCAGCGAAGACCTGCTGCAATCGGCCGCGCTGGTGGAACGGCTGAGCACGGCGGTGCAGGGCATCGAGCGCGACGCAGCGTAGAACACCGGCGCCACAAACAGAAAAGGGTGCCGAGGCACCCTTTTCTGTTGCATTGCTAGAAGTAGCTCAGCGCGGCAGGACGCTGGCGCCCATCAGGAACGCATCCACCTCACGAGCCGCCTGACGACCCTCGCGGATCGCCCAGACAACCAGCGACTGGCCACGACGCGTGTCGCCGGCAGCGAACACTTTCGGCACGTTGGTGGCGTAGCAACCGGGGCCGTCGGTGGTGGCCTTGGCGTTGCCGCGCGCATCCTTCTCGACGCCGAAGCCTTCCAGCAGGCTGGCCACCGGGTTAGTGAAACCCATCGCGAAGAACACGAGGTCGGCCGGCAGTTCCTTTTCGGAACCGGGCACTTCGCTCATCTTCATCTGGCCGGTCTTCTCGTCGCGCTTCCACTCGACGCGGGCAGTTACCAGCGACTTGACCTTGCCGTTCTCGCCGCGGAATTCCTTGGTGGTGATCGACCAGTCACGGTCGCAGCCTTCCTCGTGCGAGGAAGAGGTGCGCAGCTTGGTCGGCCAGTACGGCCACACCAGCGACTTGTTTTCCTTCTCCGGCGGCTGCGGCATCAGTTCGAACTGGGTGACGCTGGTCGCACCGTGACGGTTGGACGTCCCCACGCAGTCGGAACCAGTGTCACCACCGCCGATGACGATCACGTGCCTGCCGGTGGCCTTGATCTGGTCCGGCACTTTGTCGCCCGCGTTCACCTTGTTCTGCTGTGGCAGGAACTCCATGGCGAAGTGCACCCCTTCCAGCTCGCGGCCGGGAATCGGCAGATCGCGCGGCACTTCTGAGCCACCGGTGATCACCACGGCGTCGAAGTCCTTCATCAGCTGCTTGGGGCTGACCTTGTTCTTCGCGTCCGAGGCCACGCCCTTCGGCAGCTCTGCGTCGCCGATGTAGGTGCTGGTCTTGAAGGTGATTCCCTCGGCTTCCATCTGCTTCACGCGTCGGTCGATGTGCGACTTCTCCATCTTGAAGTCGGGGATGCCGTAACGCAGCAGGCCACCCACGCGGTCGCGCTTCTCGAACACCGTAACCTCGTGGCCGACGCGTGCCAGCTGCTGCGCAGCGGCCATGCCGGCAGGGCCGGAACCGACCACGGCAACCTTCTTGCCGGTCTTCTTCGCAGGCGCCTGTGGCAGCACCCAGCCGTTTTCCCAGGCCTTGTCGATGATCGCGTGCTCGATCGACTTGATGCCCACCGGCTCGGCGTTGATGCCCAGCGTGCAGGCAGCCTCGCACGGTGCCGGGCAGATGCGGCCGGTGAACTCCGGGAAGTTGTTGGTGGAGTGCAGGACGGCGATGGCCTCCTGCCAGTTCTGCTTGTAAACGAGATCGTTCCAGTCCGGAATGATGTTGTTCACCGGGCAGCCGTTGTTGCAGAACGGGATACCGCAGTCCATGCAACGCGCGCCCTGCAGCTTCGCTGCCTCGTCGGTCAGCGTCAGCACGAACTCCTTGTAGTGCTTCTTGCGCGCCGTCGGTTCTTCGTACTGCTCGTCCTGGCGTTCGAACTCAAGAAAGCCGGTTACCTTTCCCATTTCAATCTTTCCTCAATCAGTTTCGTTCGCGACGGCAATCAGGCGGTGGCAGTTTCGGACTTGGCGCGTGCAGCGACGGCCAGTTCCTTCAGCGCACGGCGGTATTCCTTCGGCATGACCTTCACGAAGGCGCGGCGGGACACGTCCCACTTCTCCAGCAACTCCTTGGCGCGCAGGCTGCCGGTGTAGCGGAAGTGGTTCTCGATGAAGCGCTTGAGCACCGCTTCGTCGGTTTCACCCTTGCCGCCACGGCTCACTGCATGCCAGATGTCGCGGTCGACCTTCTCGGTCTGCTCGGCAGTGCTCAGCACCGGTTCGAGGTCCACCATCGAGGTGTTGCACTTCTTGGCGAACATGCCATCCGGGTCATACACGAAGGCCACGCCACCCGACATGCCGGCAGCGAAGTTGCGACCGGTCTCGCCCAGCACGATGACGGTCCCACCAGTCATGTACTCGCAACCGTGGTCGCCGGTGCCCTCCACCACCGCGGTGGCGCCGGAGTTGCGCACGCAGAAGCGCTCGCCGCCCACGCCGTTGAGGTAGGCCTCACCGGCAATGGCGCCGAACAGCACGGTGTTGCCAGCGATGATGTGCTCCGGGCCGAAGCCGCGGAAGTCATTCGGGCTACGCACGATGATGCGGCCACCGGAGAGGCCCTTGCCGACGTAGTCGTTGCCTTCGCCCACCAGGTCCAGCGTGATGCCGTGCGCCAGGAAGGCGCCGAAGCTCTGGCCGGCAGTGCCGGTCAGCTGCACGTGGATGGTGTCGTCAGGCAGGCCGGCGAAACCGTACTTCTTGGCGACCTCGCCCGACAGCATGGCGCCGACGGTGCGGTTGATGTTCTTCACCGGCTGGATGAAGGACACGCGCTCGCCCTTGTCGAGCGCCGGACGCGCCTTGTCGATCAGCTTGTGATCCAGCGCCTTGTCGAGGCCGTGGTCCTGCGTCGCGGTGACACGCAGCGGCGAGTCGACCTGCGGCACGTAGAAGACCTTGCTGAAATCCAGGCCCTGCGCCTTCCAGTGGGCGATGGCCTTCTTCTTGTCGAGCAGTTCGGCGCGGCCGATGAGGTCCTCGAACTTGCGTACGCCCAGCTGCGCCATGATCTCGCGCACTTCCTCGGCGATGAAGAAGAAGAAGTTCACCACGTGTTCCGGCTGGCCGGAAAAGCGCTGGCGCAGCACCGGGTCCTGCGTGGCGACACCGACCGGGCAGGTGTTGAGGTGGCACTTGCGCATCATGATGCAGCCTTCCACCACCAGCGGCGCAGTGGCGAAGCCCATCTCGTCGGCGCCCAGCAGAGCGGCGATGACGACGTCACGGCCGGTCTTCATCTGACCGTCGGCCTGCACCACGATGCGGTCACGCAGACCATTGATCATCAGGGTCTGCTGCGTCTCGGCGAGACCCAGCTCCCACGGCGAACCGGCGTGCTTGATGGACGACAGCGGCGACGCGCCGGTGCCGCCGTCATGGCCAGCGATCACCACGTGGTCGGCCTTGCACTTGGCAACGCCTGCGGCCACGGTGCCGACGCCCACTTCAGACACCAGCTTCACCGAGATGCCGGCCTTCGGATTGACGTTCTTCAGGTCGTGGATCAGCTGAGCCAGATCCTCGATCGAGTAGATGTCGTGGTGCGGCGGCGGCGAGATGAGGCCGACGCCCGGCACCGAGAAGCGCAGCGCGCCGATGTACTCGGACACCTTGCCACCGGGCAGCTGACCACCTTCGCCGGGCTTCGCACCCTGCGCCATCTTGATCTGGATCTGGTCGGCGGAAGTCAGGTACTCGGTGGTCACACCGAAGCGACCGGACGCCACCTGCTTGATCTTGGAACGCAGGGAGTCACCTTCCTGCAGCACCACGTCGCGCTCGATGCGGTCCTTGCCGATGATGCCGGCCAGGGTCTCGCCCTTCTTGATGAAGATGCCCTTCATCTCGTTCTTGTAGCGCGCCGGATCCTCGCCACCTTCACCGGTGTTCGACTTGCCGCCGATACGGTTCATGGCGATGGCCAGCGTCGCGTGCGCTTCGGTCGAGATGGAGCCCAGCGACATCGCACCGGTGGCGAAGCGCTTGACGATCTCCTTGGCGGATTCCACTTCATCCAGCGGCACGGCCGTGGCCGGGTCGAACTTGAACTCGAACAGACCACGCAGCGTCATGTGGCGCACGCTCTGATCGTTGATGATCTGGGCGTATTCCTTGTAGGTCTGGAACGAACCGGCACGCGTCGAGTGCTGCAGCTTGGCGATCGCGTCCGGCGTCCACATATGCTCTTCACCGCGGATGCGGAAGGCATACTCACCACCGGCATCCAGCGCGTTGGACAGCACCGGGTCGGCACCGAATGCATCGGCGTGCAGACGCAGCGCTTCCTCGGCCACTTCGAAGATGCCGATGCCCTGCACGTTCGACGGCGTGCCAGCGAAGTACTTGTCGATGAGGTCGCGGTTGAGGCCGATGGCTTCGAAGATCTGCGCGCCGCAGTAGGACATGTAGGTCGAGATGCCCATCTTGGACATGACCTTGTTCAAGCCCTTGTTCACCGCCTTGATGAAGTTCTTGATCGCCTTGTCCGCACCGAGGTCGGCCGGCATGCCCTTGGCCAGGTCACGCAGGGTTTCCATGGCGAGGTAGGGGTGAACTGCTTCGGCGCCGTAGCCGGCGAGCAGGGCGAAGTGGTGCACCTCGCGCGCCGAACCGGTTTCCACCACCAGGCCGGTGGAGGTGCGCAGGCCCTTGCTCACCAGGTGCTGGTGCACCGCCGAGGTGGCCAGCAGCGCCGGAATGGCGACGTTGTCGGCACTGATCTGGCGGTCCGACACGATGAGGATGTTGTAGCCCGAACGCACGGCGTCCTCGGCCTGCGCGCACAGTGCAGCGATGCGCGCCTCGACACCGTCCTTGCCCCAAGCGACCGGATAGCAGATGTCCAGCTCGAAGGACTTGAACTTGTTGTCGGTGTACGAATCGATGTGGCGGATCTTCGCCATGTCCTTGAAGTCCAGCACCGGCTGGGAGACTTCGAGGCGCATCGGCGGGTTGATGTTGTTCAGGTCCAGCAGGTTCGGCTTCGGGCCGATGAAGGACACGGTGGACATCACCAGCGCTTCGCGGATCGGGTCGATCGGCGGGTTGGTCACCTGCGCGAACAACTGCTTGAAGTAGTTGTACAGCGACTTGTTCTTGTTGGACATGACCGCCAGCGGCGAGTCGTTGCCCATGGAACCGATGGCTTCCTCGGCACCGGTGGCCATCGGGGCCATCAGGAACTTGGTGTCTTCCTGCGTGTAGCCGAAGGCCTGCTGCAGGTCGAGCAGCGGAGCCTTGAGCGCGACTTGAGGCTCGGGCCCGTCCACCTCGTCCAGCTTCACCTGGATGCGGCTGATCCACTCGCGGTACGGCTTGGCGTTGGCGAGCGCGTCCTTCACTTCCTTGTCGTCGATGATGCGACCGGCTTCCATGTCGATGAGGAACATCTTGCCGGGCTGCAGGCGCCACTTCTTGACGATCTTGCTCTCCGGTACCGGCAGCACGCCGGACTCGGAGGCCATGATGACGATGTCGTCATCGGTCACCAGGTAACGCGCCGGACGCAGGCCGTTGCGGTCCAGCGTCGCGCCGATCTGGCGGCCATCGGTGAAGGCGATGGCGGCGGGGCCGTCCCACGGCTCCATCATCGCGGCGTGGTACTCGTAGAATGCGCGACGGTTCACGTCCATCAGCTCGTGCTGCTCCCAGGCTTCCGGGATCATCATCATCGCGGCCTGCGACAGCGGGTAGCCGGCCATGACCAGCAGCTCGATGCAGTTGTCGAAGGTCGCCGTGTCGGACTGGCCGGCGTAAGCGATGGGGAACAGCTTCTTGAGGTCTTCGCCCAGCACGGCGGACTTCATCACGCCTTCGCGGGCACGCAGCCAGTTGTAGTTGCCCTTCACCGTGTTGATCTCGCCGTTGTGGGCGACCATGCGGTACGGGTGAGCGAGCGGCCACTCGGGGAAGGTGTTCGTGGAGAAGCGCTGGTGCACCAGGGCCAGCGCTGACACGCAACGGGCGTCACCGAGGTCCTTGTAGTAGACGCCGACCTGGTTGGCGAGCAGCAGGCCCTTGTAGATGACGGTACGTGCCGACATCGACGGCACGTAGTACTCCTTGCCGTGCTTCAGCTTCAGCTGCTGGATGGCGTGGCTGGCCATCTTGCGGATGACATACAGCTTGCGCTCCAGCGCTTCGGTGACCATCACGTCCGGGCCGCGACCGATGAAGATCTGGCGGATCACCGGCTCCTTGGCGCGCACGCGCGGCGACATCGGCATGTCGGCATCCACCGGCACATCGCGCCAGCCCAGCACCACCTGGCCTTCGGCGCGCACGGCGCGCTCCAGCTCCTGCTCGCAGGCGAGGCGGGAAGCGTGCTCTTTCGGCAGGAAGATCATGCCGACGCCATACTCGCCCTGCGGCGGCAGCTTGACGCCCTGCTTGGCGAGTTCTTCGCGGTAGAACTGGTCGGGGATCTGGATCAGGATGCCGGCGCCGTCACCCATCAGCGGATCGGCACCCACCGCGCCGCGGTGATCGATGTTCTCGAGGATCTTCAGGCCGCCCTGGACTATGTCATGGCTCTTCTTGCCCTTGATGTGGGCAACGAAACCGACGCCGCAGGCATCGTGTTCATTGGCGGGGTCGTAAAGGCCCTGGGCTACAGGTCCCTGACTTTCGATTCGATCTTGCATGTCGCGCTCTTGCATGTCGGCGGCTCCGTTGAGGCCGGATAAGGGCCAAACTCTGGCGCGGCAAGGGACACGAACGGAACACGGGGCGGCGAAGCGAGGGTTCCGAACGGCCCGTCGAGATGGGCCGGCTCAAGACGAGCTTCCGACCCAATAACCACGCCACCATCAGGGCTTGAACTATAGGCCTGTGGAAAACCTGCTTCAAGCAGTAAAAAACGGGGTCAGAGTAAATTTAAAGACGCGCACCGTTTCAATGCAACAAAATATAGGGACAGAGTTAACTTGGTGCAGATCCGCGTCTAGGGCGCTGATTCTTCTAGGGGCGAACACCGTGATAGCGGGCGGACGCGTGTTCAGTCGCGCCCCAGGCAAGTAGTCACGGCTCGGGATTGTCGGCCGGTGCAGCCTCTTCCAGCCGGCGCGGGCGCCCTTTCGGAAGCGGTCGGCCCCGTCGGTTTGCCGCGGGACTCCCCGGACGAATGGCGGGCAGTTCTCCCAGCATCCAGCCGCGGTGCGCTGCATAGCGGATGGCATCCAGCTCAGCCGGTGGCGAGCCGGCATCCAGCAGGCGGCGATAGGCAGCCTGCCGCTCGAAGGGCGTATTGCCGGCCGCCCAGTACAGCGGGTGATCGGCGATCAACGGGTCCTGCCCCACGCCCAGATGGTGCCCGCAGCTGGACCAGCCGTAGTGCACCGGGTCGGACACCAGGCCGGCACGCACCGGATTCAGTTCGACGTACCGATAGCAGGCCAGCAGCCACGCCTCCGGCTCCACGACGGTGGAGCGGTAACGCCCCTCCCATAAGGTGCCGCTGCGCTGGTGACGGTCGTTGAAGTAGCGCACGTAGCGGCGGCCCAGGCGCTGCATCATGGCGCCAGCACCGGTCTCGTCCGCCGCGGTTACAAGCAGATGAACGTGGTCCGGCATCAGCACATAGGCGTGGATGTTCACCGCGCTTTCGCGTGCAGCCTCGCGCAAGTCCGACAGGTAGCGTTCGTGGTCCGCTTCGTCGGCAAACAAGCGCATGCGGTCATTGCCCCGTTGCAGCAGCAACTGCGGCATACCGGGCACGAACAGACGGGGAAGGCGCGCCACGGCCGCCTCAGCTGGCGCCGATGGCGAACAGCCGCTGGTGTTCCTTCATCGCGTAGCGGTCGGTCATGCCGGCGATGTAGTCCGCGATGGCGCGCGGCTTGTCTTCGCGCGCGCGGCTCTGGTACTGCGGCGGCAGCAGTCGGGCATCGTCCATGAAAACGCCGAACAGCTCGCTGATGATGCGTTTTGCCTTGGCCATCTCGCGCAACACGCGGTAGTGCCAGTAGAGGTTCTCGCGCAGGAACTGCTTGAGCTGACGTTGCTCCTGACGCATCGCGTCGGAGAAGGCCACAAGGGGCGGCGCACGGCGCACATCTTCAAGCGTGGCAACACCATGGGCAGCGATGTTGGCGCGGGTGGTCTCGATGAGGTCGATGGCCAGTGCGTTGATCATGCGGCGCACGGTTTCGTGAATCAGGCGACGCTCGTTGAGCCCGGGATGAAGGGCTTCGACTTCGGCACTGTGACGTGCGAAGCAATCGATGCCGCGCAGTTGATCCAGCGTGATCAGGCCAGCGCGCAAACCGTCGTCTACGTCGTGATTGTTGTAGGCAATCTCGTCGGCCAGATTCGTCAGCTGCGCTTCCAGCGAAGGCTGGGTCTTGTCGAGGAAGCGCTGGCCCAGCTCGCCGAGCAGGCGCGCATTCGGCAGCGAGCAATGCTTGAGGATGCCTTCGCGCGTCTCGAAGGTCAGGTTGAGGCCGTCGAAACCAGCGTAGTGCTCCTCCAGCAGATCGACCGTACGCAGCGACTGCAGGTTGTGCTCGAAGCCACCGGACTCGCGCATGCATTCGTTGAGCGCGTCCTGTCCGGCGTGGCCGAATGGCGTGTGCCCGAGGTCGTGCGCCAGCGCCACGGCCTCCACCAGGTCCTCGTTCAGCTGCAGCGCGCGCGCCAGCGAACGCGCGATCTGCGCCACCTCGATGCTGTGAGTGAGGCGGGTACGGAACAGATCGCCTTCGTGATTCACGAAGACCTGCGTCTTGTACTCCAGCCGGCGGAACGCCGTGGAGTGGATGATGCGGTCGCGGTCGCGCTGGAACTCACTGCGCGCCGACGGCGACGGCTCACTGACTGCGCGGCCGCGGGAATTGCTGCCGGATACCGCGTAGTCGGCGAGTGTCTGCATCTCAGGCCTCGCAGCAGGCGCGGATGCTGGCTTCGATGTCGGCCAGCGGGGCGCGGTCGTAGATCACCGCGCGACCGATCTTCTCCAGCAGGATCAGGCGCAACTTGCCGTCCTCCACCTTCTTGTCGTGGCGCATCAGTTCCAGATAGCGCTCGGGTCCACCCAGCTTCGGCCCCACGACCGGCAGTCCAGCCCGCTCGAACAGGCGGCGCACGCGCTGCACGTCTGCGTCGGTCAGCATTCCGAGTCGCGCCGACAGGTCGGCGGCCATCACGGTGCCGGCAGCGACCGCCTCACCGTGTAGCCATTCACCGTAGCCCATGCCGGTCTCGATCGCATGGCCGAAGGTGTGGCCCAGGTTGAGGTGAGCGCGCTCACCCTGTTCCGTCTCGTCCGCCGCCACTACCGTGGCTTTGATGCGGCAGTTCCACTCGACGGCTTCGGCGAGGAGCTCCACATCGCGATCGAGCAGTGCATCCATGTGCTGCTCCAGCCATTCGACGCGCGCGGCATCGCGGATCAGTGCGTGCTTGATGACTTCTGCGAGCCCGGCGCGCAGCTCTTCGATGGGCAGACTGCGCAAGGTCCCCACGTCGGCCAGCACCAGGCGGGGCTGATAGAAAGCACCGATCATGTTCTTGCCGAGCGGGTGGTTAATGGCGGTCTTGCCGCCCACAGAGGAATCCACCTGCGACAACAGCGTGGTCGGCACCTGGATGAAAGGCACGCCCCGCTGGTAGGCCGCTGCCGCGAAACCCGTCATGTCACCGACGACCCCGCCGCCGAGAGCGATCAGCGTCACCGAGCGCTCACAACGAGCCTCGAGCAGGCCGGTGAAGATGAGGTTCAGGGTTTCCCAGTTCTTGTTCGCTTCACCGTCAGGCAGGACGATGGGCGTGACCGTGACGCCTGCGTCGCGCAAGGTAGCAGACAGGGTTTCGAGGTAGAGGGGGCCAACGACATCGTTGGTCACGATGGCGACACGCGGCCGCTTGAGGTACGGCAGGATCAACTCAGGCTTCGACAACAAGCCGTCGCCGATACGGATCGGATAGGCGCGGTCGCCCAGCGCTACGTCGAGTGTGCGTACCACTTTTCCCATTCCTTCAGGATTTTCGTTACAGCGAGCTGCGAGTTACCCCGACCGCCATCGACAATGAGGTCGGCAATCTCGCGGTACAAGGGGTCACGTTGCGCGCGGAGCTCGGTCAGACGCCCGAGTGGGTCAGCCACTTTGAGCAAAGGCCGGTTGCCATCGTGCCGGGTCCGCTCGAACAACACGGCGGGTGGCACATCCAGGTAGACCACCCAGCCAGACCCGGCGAGCGCCTCCCGGTTGGCCGGCGTCACCACGGCACCGCCACCGGTTGCCAGGACGATGCCGGCTTCCTGCGTCAGTTCCGCAATGGTTTGCGCCTCGCGCTGGCGGAAGCCCGCTTCGCCCTCGAGCTCGAAGATCACCGGCACTTTCACGCCCGTGCGTTGCTCGATCTCGTGGTCCGAATCAAGAAAACGGCGCCCGAGGCGCCGTGCGAGCATCCGCCCGATGGTGGTCTTCCCAGACCCCATCAGGCCGATGAGATAGATGTTGCCTTGCTGTATCACCCGCCTATGTTACTGAGCCTGCCATGAAGCGGGCAAGCTCAGTCACCGCATCGGGTCATATCGCTCAACGCACCAGCGTCTGGTCAGACACGATACGCGGCGTGATGAATACCAGCAGTTCGGTCTTGGTGTCCTGACGCTCGTTTTCCTTGAACAGGTAGCCCAGCACCGGGATATCGCCCAGCAACGGCACCTTGGCAGTGTTGTTGCGGATGTCCTGCTGGAAGATGCCACCGATCACCACAGTACCGCCGTTCTCCACCAGCACTTCGGTCTTCACGTGCTTGGTATCGATGGCATATCCGATGTCCGGGTTGTTCAGGCGTTCGTTCGGGGTGTCCTTGTTGACGTCGAGGGTCATGAAAACCTTGCCGTCAGGCGTGATCTGCGGCTTGACCTTGAGTGCCAATACGGCCTTGCGGAACGCAATCGATGTCGCGCCGGAACTCGTAGATTGCCGGTAAGGTAGCTCGGTACCCTGTTCGATCGTTGCTTCGGTCTGATCGGCAGTCATGACACGCGGGCGGGACACCACCTTGCCACGGCCGTCGGTTTCCAGCGCTGATACCTCAAGATTCAGGAAGCGGGTCGCGGCACTATTCCAGAGAACCAAGGACAACGCACCGACGTTTTTGCTGGAGAGGCTGGGCGCCTGGTTATCCCATGACAATGAGTCACCGAAATTCGGAACAGTGCTGATCTGCCCAGTCTGATAACCGGTATTTGACAGCTTGCCGCCCAAACTGTAGCGCCCCGCTGCGTTCCCCGCCATGTTTACGCCGAGGCGCATGCCGATGTTGCGTGCAAAGGCATCGCTGGCTTCCACAATCTGCGCTTCGATCAATACCTGACGAACCGGCACGTCAATTTCCGTCAGAAGACGACGGAAGTCATCCAGTCGCGCACCGACGTCGGTCACGAAGAGCTTGTTCGTTCTCTCGTCCACCACCACGGAGCCACGCTTGGACAGCATGGTCTGATCCTTCTGCTTCAGGAAATCGAAGATCGCCTTGGCTTTGTGATAGTTGACCTGGAAACTCTCGGTACGCAGCGGCTCCAGATCCTGGATCTGCGACTTTGCTTCAAGTTCCAGTTTTTCGCGGGTCGCCAGTTCGTCGCTGGGCGCAATCCAGATTACGTTTCCGTTCTTGCGCATGTCCAGACCCTTGGCCTGCAGGATGATCTCGAGGGCTTGATCCCAAGGCACATCCTTCAGACGCAGGGTCAGAGAGCCTGACACCGTGTCGCTGGTGATGATGTTGAAGTTGGTGAAGTCGGCGATCACCTGCAGGACAGATCGCACATCGATGTTCTGGAAGTTCAGGGACAGCTTCTCTCCCGCGTACTTCACAGCCTTGTTGGAACTCTGCACCAGCTTGCGCGGATCTTCCTGGACCGACTTCACCTCCAGCACGAACTGGTTGTCACTCTGGTAGGCGCTGTGCTCCCACAAGCCCTTGGGCGTGACGACGACGCGAACCGCGTTGCCTTGCTGGGTGGTAACAACGTCGGTTACCGGCGTACCGAAATCGGTCACATCCAGACGGCGCTTCAGACGATCCGGCACGGATGTCTTGAGGAATTCGAGGACGAGATTGCTGCCTTGCTGGCGGATATCGATACCGGTATTCGAATCGGACAGATCGATCACGAGACGGGCTTCACCGTCCTTGCCACGGCGGAACGCAATATCGTTGATGTTGTGCTGATCCGGGCCACCCTTCTGCTCGACGAAACGCGCGGTCGTCGTCGCCTCGGGGGACTTGGAGGTCGCCGCGGTCAGATTGATGACGACATCACGTCCTTCCGTCTTCGTCTCGACCGCGAGAGGACGGGTCAGGTTCAGCACCAGGCGAGTCCGGTCGGCAACCTGGACGAGGTTGGCGCTGCGCACATCACCCTCGTTGAGCGCCTTGGATCCCGAGCCGGTTGCATTGGAGGTTGCCGGAAAATCGATCGCCACCCGGGCCGGATTGGAGACACTGAAAGTGCCAAGCTGACCATCGAGCGGCCTTCTGAGGGTGACACGGATAGTCACCGTACCCATGTTCTGCTCGGCACGGATGGACTCGATGGCGTTGCGGCCTTCAGCCGCGGCAGGCGTCGCCGGAGCCGGCGTCTGGGCCGATGCACCGGTGGTGAAGATCGTACCCACGGCGTACATCAGCACTGCGCACAGTCGAATGGTTCTTGTCATTTCTTGACCTCCTGCTCCTGCAGTTGCATGGCGGCGACACGTTCTACCCAGTCGCCGTTGGCGTCTTCGATGAGTTCCTTGATGGAAATTTCAGACTCGGTGATCTTCGTGATGACGCCGAAGTTCTGGCCGATGTAATTGCCCACCCGCACTTGATGGATGTTCTTGTCGGCCTGGACAAGCGCCACCGGAACACCTTTCATCTGCAGCAGGCCTACCATTCTCATGGTCTCGATCGCATAGAACTCCAGCGGCTCCTTGCGTCGATTGGTATCCGGACGGTTGGCGCCACCCCGTCCTTGCGGCTCGAGCTTGGAGGCCTGGAACGGATCTGCCATGCCGCCGACGTCATAGGCCACAACAGGGAAGGTTTGGAGCTGCGGCAGGGGCGGAACGCGACCCCGCATATTCGCTGCCTCTGTGTCCATCCAGGCCTTGAGATCGCTGTGCTCTTCGGTCGAGCACGCCCCCAGGAACAGGGGCAGCATGCACAACCACGCAATGCGCTTACGGATCAGGATCATTTCTTCTTGTCCTTCTCAGCCTTTTCGCGCCGCTGCTTGGCCACCTCTTCTTCGTCCAGATAGCGGTAGGTCACGGCATTGGCCTCCATCTTCAGGCCGCCTTCCTTGCTCTGTTCAATGAACAGATCGCGCAGAGTCACGATGCGCGGCAGCTGCGCGACGTCGCTGACGAAGTTGCCGAGGTCGTGGTAACCGCCGACGACGCGCATGGCAATCGGCAACTCGGCATAGAACTCCTTCATGCCCTCAGCGCCGGGCTTCCACAGATCGAACTGCAGACCACGGCCGCGGCCAGCCTGGTTCACCTCAACCAACAGGCCTTCCATCTCGGTACGGTTGGGCAGCTGCTTCAGCAGGGCACCAAACTGACGATCGATCTCGGCGAGCTGCTTCTTGTATTCGTCGAGATTGACTGCCTGGCGTTTCTTGCCTGTCCATTCTTCCTTGAGCTTGATCTCCTCCTGGCGCTGCTGCTCCAGGGCATCCATCTGGCTGCTCCAGTCGAACCACCAAGCCGCCACCAAGGCGAGGGCCAACAAGCCGACCAACACCGCGACGCGCGGCACCAAGGGCCAGGCACCGGGGTCATTCGGATCCAGGCCACGGAAGTCATCCGCAATCTGGTTGAAATTGATACCACCCTTCATCGCGCACCTCCTGCGGCGGCAGGCGCACTGGCGTCGCCAGCGGGCTTGCTCGGGTCTTCGACAACCTGCCGCTCGATCGAGATGTTCAGGTTGAATTCACTGACACGCCGACGATTGACGTCCGCAGCCTTGATTTCGATGAGTTGCGGCGACTGCAGGGCAGGTGAAGCGTCCAGGTTGCGCATCAGTTGCGACACGCGCGCATTCGACTGCGCGTAGCCCACCAGATTGATGACGCTACCGGTCTGCTTGACCGACTTGAGGTACACGCCTTCCGGCGTCTGTTTCACGAGCTCGTTGAAGACATGCACGGTCTCGGCGCGATTGCTCTGCAACTCTTCGATCACCTGCTTGCGTGACAGCAGCGCCTGGGTCTGCTCGCGCAGGCGCTTGATCTCGGCGATATCGTTGTCCAGCACCGCGATCTCGCGCTTCAGGAACTGGTTCTTGTCCTGCTGCTGCTCGATCGAATTGGCAATCAGCGTGTGCACGACGAATGCGATCGCCAGCGCCATCAGCAGCACAAGGCCGATGAGGGTGTAGAACTCCTGGCGGCGCCGCTTGCGGGCTTCTTCCCGGTGCGGCAGGAGGTTGATGCGGATCATGCGTCGAACCTCCTCATGGCCAGTCCACACGCCACCAGCAGCGCCGGTGCGTCACCGGCCAGGCTCTTGGGCCGGATCTTCTGCGACAACGCCATGCCTACGAAAGGGTTGGCAACTTGCGTTGCAACCTGGGTCCGACTGGACACGGCCTGATCCAGACCCGGCACGACCGAACAACCGCCGCCAAGAATGATCTGGTCGACCTGGTTGAACTGGGTGGATGTGAAGAAAAACTGCAATGCGCGCGACACTTCCAGCCCCAGGCTGTCCATGAAGGGGCGCATCAGATCATGTTCGTAGTTCTCGGGCAGGGTGCCGGAGCGCTTCGCAGCCTCTGCCTCTTCCGGGCTCATGCCGTAATTGCGCGAGATGTCCTGTGTCAGCTGGTTGCCGCCAAAAGCCTGGTCACGCGAATACAGCACGTTGTCGTCGCGCATGATGGTGACCTTCATCGCCGTCGCACCAGCATCGACCATCGCCACGATTTTGCCCTTGCCGGCATCCGGCAACCGCTGGCGGATCAGGTCGAAAGCGGCCTGTGCAGCGAAAGCATCCACGTCCATGACGATCGCCTTGAGTCCAGCGGCCTCTGCGGCAGCGACGCGATCCTCGACCTTTTCCTTGCGGGAGGCGGCGATCATCACTTCGACTTCGTCAGGACTACCCGGCATCGGACCAAGCACTTCGAAGTCGAGATTGACTTCCTCGATGGCGAACGGGATGTACTGGTTCGCCTCGGACTCGACCTGCACTTCCATCTCCAGTTCGCGCAACCCGGCAGGCAGCGCAATCTTCTTGGAAATGACGGCAGAAGCAGGCAGGGCCAAGGCCACGTTACGGGTACTGGAACCCAAACGCTTCCACGCGCGTCGAACGGACTCTGCAACCCCTTCCAGGCTCGCAATGTTTCCGTCCGTCACCGCATCACGCGGGAGTGGCTCAATGGCATACCGCTCCAACCGGTACTGGTTGGCGGCCGCCGCGGACAACTCGACCATCTTGACTGCCGACGAGGAAATATCGAGGCCAATCAAGGGCCGCGCCTTCCCCCCCAGCAGGGCGCTGAAATCAATCACAGTGGAGCCATCCTTTAATTATCGTTTAAAATCCGATAGTTAGGCGCACTAACCACAAACTACTTTAAATCCTAGCAGTAAGGCGTCGAATTAGTAAAGCAATTCGACGCCGAACGGCGGCTGGCTCAGGGCCGACGAATGGGGCGGCCTATAATGGTCGGCCAATCGAAGGAAACCCATGTTCGCTCGCTGGCTGACCATCCTTGTTGCTGCCCTGGTCGCACTTGCCCTGCTCGGCGCTGCCGCGCTAGGTATCGCTGCCGCGTTTGCCTATCCCAAGCTTCCGACACTGGAAGCCCTGACTGACTACAAGCCACGCGTACCGTTGCGGGTATATACCGCGGACGGCGCGCTGATCGGCGAATACGGCGAGGAACGGCGTACTTTCGTCGCCTACCGGGATGTTCCCCCGGATCTGATCCACGCCATCCTCGCTGCTGAAGACGACCGCTTCTTCGAACACCGCGGTGTCGACTTCGCCGGACTCACCCGTGCAACCCTGCTCAACCTCATGGGCGGGGGCCGTCGCCAGGGCGGCAGCACTATCACCATGCAGGTTGCGCGCAATTTCTACCTGAGCCGCGAAAAGACCTTCAATCGCAAACTGTACGAAATCCTGCTTGCGCTGAAGATCGAAAAAAGCCTGACAAAAGAGCAGATTCTCGAGGTCTATATCAACCAGATCTACCTCGGGCAGCGCGCCTACGGCTTTGCATCGGCCGCCCAGACCTATTACGGCAAGCGCCTGAAAGAGTTAACACTGGCGGAAACCGCGATGCTGGCTGGCCTGCCGAAAGCACCGTCCGCCTATAACCCTGTCGCCAACCCGGAGCGCGCCAAGCTTCGCCAGCACTACGTGCTGCGACGGATGTTCGAGCTGAACCAGATTGATGACCGCGACTACGAACTGGCCCGTGCCGAGCCGCAGCGGCTGGTGATCGGGCGCTCGGCGGCTGCACGCAACACCCCCACTGTGCATGCCGAGTTCGTTGCGGAAATGGCCCGACAGATGGCGGTCGAGCAATTCAAGGACGAGGCCTACACACGCGGCATCAAGGTCATCACGACCATCCGCAAGGTGGACCAGCAGGCGGCCTACGACGCGCTGCGCAAGAACGCACTGGACTACGATCGTCGCCACGGCTACCGCGGAGCCGAGGCCTTCGTGGACATGGGCGCGGTGAAGTCGGACCAGGACGAGGCTCTGGAAGACCTGATCGACGACTTCCCGGACCACGGCAATATGTATGCAGCGATCGTGCTGTCCAGCACACCCAAGGCCTTGCGTGTGTACCTGCGTAACGGCAAGGCGGTGGACATCACGGGCGACGCCCTCAAGTTCGTCGCCGCCATGCGTGCCGACAACGCGCCGCCCAACAAGCGCCTGCGCCGCGGCGCCGTCATCCGTGTAGCGGAAGGCGCGAAGGGCAGCTGGATCGTCACGCAGCCACCCGAAGTGGAGTCCGCCTTCGTGTCGATGGACCCGAAGACCGGAGCTGTCCGGGCGCTGGTCGGCGGCTACGATTTCAACCGCAACAAGTTCAACCATGTCACGCAGGCCTGGCGCCAGCCGGGGTCCAGCTTCAAACCGTTCATCTTCTCCGCTGCGGTCGAGAAGGGCTACACGCCAGCGACCATGATGAACGACGAACCCCTGTCGTTCTCGGCCGAATCCACCGGCAGCCAGGCCTGGACGCCGCAGAACTATGACGGCAAGTACGACGGGCCGATGAGCTTGCGTACTGCGCTGGCCAAATCCAAGAACTCGATCGCCATCAGCCTCCTGCAGGATATCGGCACCAACTACGCGCAGGATTTCGTGACCAACCGCTTCGGCTTTGACGCCGGGCGCAATCCACCTTACCTGACGATGGCACTCGGCGCCGGCTCGGTGACCGCCTGGCAGATGCTGGAAGCGTATGGTGTGTTCGCCAACGGCGGTTATCGCGTGGCCCCCTTCGTGGTCAGCGAGATCCGCGACGAGGCGGATCGCGTCGTGGCCCGCTATACCCCGAAAGTCGCTGGCGAGCAGGCAGAGCGGGTGCTGGATCCTCGCAATGTCTATCTCATGGACGTCATGATGAAGGACGTGGTGCGCCGGGGCACCGCCGGCAAGGCAATGGCCCTGGGGCGTGGCGATCTCGCCGGCAAGACCGGTACCACCAACGAGTATGTCGACGCCTGGTTCTGTGGTTACCAGGCCAGCGTCGTGGCCGTGGCCTGGACCGGTTTCGACCAGCCCAGGCGCCTCGGCTCGGGTGAAACCGGTGGCGCGCTGGCCCTGCCCGTCTGGATCAGTTACATGGACAAGGTGCTCAAGGGGGTGCCGGAAGAGTCCATGGCCATGCCTGGCGGACTCGTTCCGGTGAAGACCGGCGACCAGGACGACCTGATCTACGAGGAGCACATCCCGGCCACGACGGAACCGCCACCCGCCGAATCGCCCCCGCCGGAAGCCGCGCCCACCTCCGTCCTGCCGAATCCGCACGCGGATTGAGCAGGACCGGGCTCAGGGCGCCCGGCGGGCTAGCCTTGCAGGGAGATCGCGGCGCCGGCCTGCCCTGAAATCAGGCGTGACAAGGCGGTGAAGAGTTCTTCGCCGTCGCGGGTACCGATCCAGCGCCCGCCGTCGTAACGATAGTGGAAGCCACCTGCACGTGCGGCAACCCAGATTTCGCGGGCCGCCGCGTGGCGGTTGATGATGATCTTGCTGTCGTCCTCGAAGGTCAGTTCGAGGATGCCGCCCGGTTGCAGCTCGCTGTCGTAGTCGACATCCGCGGCGTCCAGCGCAGACTCGATGATGCGCTCCAGGCGATCCATCGTCGCGTCGGCCAGGCTCAGGAATTCCCGTTCGTCCATCGTGTGCTCTTTGTTACCATCCCGGCTTTGCTGCTGCCGCCATTCATCATGCGCATCCTGCTGACCTGCGCGCTCCTGCTGTCGATCACTGCCTGTGGCATCAAGGGTGGCCTGTACCTGCCCCCGCCGCAACAAGCGCCTGCTCCGGCGCCCGCACCGACCAGCGCGGCCGATCATAACAACAAACCCACTGCGGCCCCTGCGCCCACCGCACCATGAGCTTTGCCATGCCCACCCTCGCCCAGGCCAAGGACGGCCTGCGGCTGGAAGCCGTTTCCCTGCGCCAGATCTCAGAGCAGTACGGCACGCCTACCTATGTTTATTCCCGCGCCGCGCTGGAGGCTGCCTATCGCAGCTACGTAGACGCGCTGGCCGGCCGTGACGCACTGGTCTGCTTCGCCGTGAAGGCCAACAGCAACCTCGCCGTGCTGGACGTGTTCGCCCGCCTCGGCGCCGGCTTCGACATCGTGTCCGGCGGCGAGATGCAACGTGTTCTTGCCGCGGGCGGCCGCGCCGACCGCATCGTGTTCTCCGGTGTCGGCAAGACGGTGGTGGAGCTGCGCGACGCGCTGAGTGCCGGCATCCGCTGCTTCAACGTCGAGTCACCGACCGAGATCGACCGCCTCAATGAAGTGGCGGGCAGTCTGGGCAAGCGCGCGCCGATCGCATTGCGCGTCAATCCCAACGTCGACCCCAAGACCCACCCCTACATTTCCACCGGCCTGCGCGACAACAAGTTCGGCGTCGCCTTCGCCGATGCACTGGCGCTGTACCGTCGTGCCGCCGCCCTGCCCAACCTGCACATCAGCGGCATCGCCTGCCACATCGGCTCGCAACTGCTGGACGGTGCCCCGGTGGCCGAAGCGGCGGAGAAGGTGCTGGGCCTGGTGCGCCAGCTGGAGAGCGAGGGCATCCAGCTGGAACACATCGATCTCGGTGGCGGCCTCGGCATCCGTTACGCCAACGAAGTGCCGCCAAAGGTGGCGGATTACCTTGCCCCGCTGCTGGCCTGCTTCGCCGGCCGCAAGGAACAGCTGTGCTTCGAGCCCGGCCGCTCGCTGGTCGGCAATGCCGGCCTGCTGCTGACCCGGGTGGAGTTCCTCAAGCACGGCGAGACCAAGAACTTCGCGATCGTCGACGCGGCGATGAACGACCTCGCCCGCCCCGCTCTGTACGACGCCTATCACGACATGGTGGCCGTGGCGCCAGGTATCGACACGCCGGAGCAGGTGTACGAGATCGTCGGTCCGATCTGTGAAAGCGGCGACTTCCTCGGCCACGACCGCAAGCTGGCCATCGCGGCGGGCGACCTGCTGGCCATCCAGTCGGCTGGCGCCTATGGCATGGTCATGAGCTCCAACTACAACACCCGTCCGCGCGCTGCGGAGGTGATGGTGGACGGTGACCGCGTGCACCTGGTGCGTGCGCGCGAAACCGTGGCTAGCCTGTTCGCCAACGAGTCGCGCCTGCCCTGAGCGAGCGCTACGGGGCGCGCCATCGGTAGCGCCCCGCATCGCCCCATACCCTTGCGTATGCTAGCCTCCGGCGGTCATCTGCCGGAGGCTTTTTCATGTCCCTGCCCACCCTGTTCCAGGGCCGTCTGCGCATACCAGCGATCGCTGCGCCGATGTTCCTCGTCTCCGGCCCGGAGCTGGTCATCGCCACCTGTACGGCAGGCGTGGCCGGCAGCTTCCCGGCGCTGAACGCACGCCCCTCCAGCCAGTTCGACATGTGGCTGGGGCAGATCGGCGACGCGCTGGATGCCGATGCGGCGCCTTATGGCGTGAACCTCATCCTGCACGCCAGCAACGTCCGTCTCGCCGACGACCTGGCGCTGTGCGTGAGCCACAAGGTGCCCTTCGTCATCACCAGCCTGGGGCATCCCGGCAAGGTGGTCGAAGCGGTGCACGGCTACGGCGGTCTCGTGCTGGCGGATGTCATCCACGCCACGCATGCGCGCAAGGTGGCGGCAGCCGGGGTCGACGGCATCATCGCCATCGCCTCCGGTGCCGGCGGTCATGCGGGTAGCCAGAGTGCGTTCTCGCTCATCCGCGAGATCCGTGAATTCTGGGACGGCCTGCTGATCCTCGGTGGCGCCATTTCCGACGGGGCCGGCATCCGCGCAGCGGAAACCCTGGGCGCCGATCTCGCCTATCTCGGCACACGGTTCATCGCCACCCAGGAGTCACGCGCGCAGCCCGACTACAAGCGCATGGTGGTGGACAGCAACGCGGCCGATATCGTGTATACGGATGTCATTTCCGGCGCCAACGCCAACTTCCTGATGCCCTCGCTGGCCGCCGCCGGCTACAGCCGGGACACGCTGCACCCTGCGGCAGGCAAGGCAGTGCTGAAGGATCTGGCTGAAGAAGCCAAGGCCTGGCGCGACACCTGGAGCGCCGGTCACGGTGTGGCCACCATCCACGACGTGCCACCCACTGGCGAACTGGTGGCACGCCTCGGCCGTGAATACGAGGCCGCCTGCGCGCTGCCTCCCAGTCCGGCCCTGCGCCGCTAGTCTCTGGCCAGTCCCGGACAACGGGCAAAAAAACCGTCTCCACCCGACAGGGTGGAGACGGTGGAACGGAGGACACCCTTCTGGAGGACACCTTGGGGTGTTCGAAGCGTGCTGCGGCAACAGCCCGCCTCTGCGCGGTGGCGGGGAGACAATCCGCCATCGCAACCCGACCGCCCGTCCGGCAAGACGTACGGTCAGGACCTGCGGAATCGCTGCATCGACCTGCAGCAGCGACCCGAAACCGACGACCTCCCCGGTAGCCACGACCTGTAATTAGTTCGTTCGAGCGCCGAGTTAATCGTTTAACCGCAATCAGTCTAGTCGTGGAGTCGCGCAGGCGTCAACACCTTGTCCGTACGTGGTAGCCGCGAAGTAAAACTATTTAACTGTCTTGACAGCTTTTTTCCTGCTCATTAACGTTCAGCGGAAATTCGTTTCTTAAAAATTACCGACTTAGCTGGCATAAACGTTTTCCGTACGGAGCCTCTCCCCCGTACCCTTGCACAGCTCCCGGATCTCCCTTCTCAGTAAAGCGTCATGCAGCCCAAGAAGCCCTCCACCATCCGCGACGTGGCCGCAGCAGCCGGTGTCTCGACCGCCACGGTCTCCAAGTTCATCAATGGTCAACAGCGTTTCTCCGCCGAGGTGGAGGCGCGCATGAAGACCGTGATCGAACAACTCGGTTACCGCCAGAACCCGCTGGCACGCAGCATGGTCACCGGCCAGACCAAGAGCGTCGGCCTGGCCATCATGGATGTGCGCAACCCGCACTTCGCCAACATCGTGAAGGGCGCCAACCGCGTCGCCATCGAGCATGACTACAACCTGCTGGTGGTCGACCTGGAGGAAAGCCCGAAGCGTGAGCAGGAGCTGCTGGGCGCCCTGTCACGCCGCGTGGACGGCCTCATCGTCAGCTCGCGCATTCCGCTGGAAACCGTCGACTGGCTGGCCCAGCAGGGCAAGCCAGTGGTGTTCTTCGGCGCCATCCAGCGCCAGGGCGTCGTCGCCGTGCGTACCGACGGCTACCGCGCCGCCAACATGCTGGGCCGCCACCTCGCCAGCCAGGGTCGCAAGCGCTTTGCCTACGTCGGCTTCCCGCAGGCACGCTGGAACACGGAACGCCTGCAAGGCCTGCAGGACGGCCTGGCGCAGATCGGCGCCAGCGCCAGGGTGTTCGACGTCAACCTGCCCACGCCGGAAGAAGGCGAAGCCATCTGCTCGCGCGTGCTGCTGGCTGACGACCGGCCGGACGCGGTGGTCTGCTACAACGATCTGGTCGCGCTGGGTTTCATGCACGAGGCACAGTCGCTGGGCCTGAAGGTGCCGGACGACGTGGCGGTCGCCGGCTTCGACGACATTCCGCTGGCACGCTATGCCAACCCGCCGCTGACCACCGTGGACATGCAGAGCGAACGTCAGGGCGTGGTGGCGATGGAGCGCCTGCTCGGCGCACTGGCCGGCAACTGGCCGGATGCCGACACCTTGCTGGAGCCGCGCCTGGTGGCGCGCCAGTCGACCGGCCGCCAGTAGAACGGCCCGACCAGGGCGCGCTGCACACCAACGCGCAGGCAAAGAAAAAGCCGCACGGCATGCCGTGCGGCTTTTTTGTTTGGGAGCGAAGCGGTCAGCCGACCCGCACCACCACGTACTGGCGACTACCGCCACGCTGCACCAGCAGCGGCACGCGGTTGCCGGCGGCATCCACGGCCTTGCGCAGCTGCTCGATGGAGTTCACCGCAGTGTTGCCCACCGCAAGCACCACGTCACCCTGGCGGATGCCGGCACGCTGCGCCGCGCCGCTGGACTGCTCCACGAGCAAGCCACCCGGCAGGTCGAGACGCTGCGACTCGTTGCCGGTCAGCGGCCGTACGGACAGACCCAGCTTGCCGGCCGGGGCAGCTTCCTTGCCCTTTGCCGGTTCCTCGGCACTGGCCACGTCGGAAGGCATTTCCACCAGCTTCACGCTGATATCGCGCGCCTTCTTGTCACGCCAGATGCGTAGCTTGACGGTGTCTCCGGGGCGACGCTCACCAATCGCGCGCGGCAGGTCGCCAGCGTCCTCGACGCGGATTCCGTCAACCTGCTGGATCACGTCGCCCTGCTGCACGCCGGCCTTGTCGGCGGGACCGCCGGACTCCACCTCACGCACCAGCGCGCCTTGCGGCTTGTCGAGACCCAGGGCCTCGGCGAGGTCCTTGTCCAGCGGCTGGAAACCCACACCCAGCTTGCCACGCTGCACCTTGCCGAACTGTTGCAGCTGGTCCTTAACCTTCAGCGCCACATCGATCGGGATCGCGAAGGAGATGCCCATGAAGCCCCCCGAGCGCGAGTAGATCTGCGAGTTGATGCCGATCACTTCACCACTCAGGTTGAACAACGGGCCACCCGAGTTACCGGGGTTGATCGCCACGTCGGTCTGGATGAAAGGCACGAAGTTCTCGTCCGGCAGGCGGCGTGCCTTGGCGGACACGATGCCGGCCGTCACGGTGTTCTCGAAACCGAAGGGCGAGCCGACCGCGATCACCCATTCGCCGACCTTGGTCTTCTCGGTGTCACCGGTCTTGAGCACCGGCAGGCCGCCGGCCTCGATCTTCACCAGCGCCACGTCGGTACGCTTGTCCAGGCCGATCACCTTGGCCTTGAACTCACGCTTGTCATTGAGCTTCACCGTCACCTCGGTGGCGCCGTCCACCACGTGGGCATTGGTCAGGATGTAACCATCCGCGCTGACGATGAAGCCGGAGCCCACGCCCTGCTGCACGCGCGGTGCGGCATTGGGGCCGCCGGGCGCGCCGGGCACCGGGATACCGAAGCGGCGGAAGAACTCGTACATCGGATCGTTCTCGTCGATCTGGATGCCGCCGCGTGCATTGCGGTCGACACTGGTGACGCTGATGTTCACCACCGCCGGACCAACCTGCTCCACCAGCGCGCTGAAATCGGGCAAGGCGACGCGGGCGGAAGGCGCCACAACGGCCGGAGCGGCCGTGGCATTCGTGGCTGCGACCGCGGGCGAAGCTGCATTCGCGCTCGCTGGCGACAGGTCGACGCCGACATGGACGGCGCCGGCAAAAGCGACGACCGCCACGGCGGCCGCCAGAACGGTACGGGAAGGGGACCACTTCATGATGGTTCTTGCTCCTCTGAGAAAAACGTCGTGACAGGGCGACAGACCGGCGCCCGCGAGACCTCGTTCCGGGGTCTTACAGTCGCTTACAAAGTGGGGGCGGATGGCCGCGTTTCAAGCGCTGCGCCACATTCCCCGCGTGGAGATCGCCGATGCGGGACGTGCCGCAGCGGGCGGACTTACAATGCCGGTGTTCGTCTGCCGACGCCGAAGGACCACCCTCCATGACCCTCACCGATCTTCGCTACATCGTCGCCCTCGCCCAGGAACGTCACTTCGGCCGTGCCGCCGAGAAGTGCCACGTCAGCCAGCCGACGCTGTCGGTCGCGGTAAAGAAGCTGGAGGAGCAACTGGGCGTCCTGCTGTTCGAGCGCAGCGCCACCGACGTGAAGATCACCGAGATCGGCCGCCACGTCGTGGACCAGGCCGAGCGTGTCATCCGCGAAGCGAACCAGATTCACGACATCGCCGAATCCGGCCGCGACCCCTACGCCGGTCCGCTACGCCTCGGCGTCATCTACACCATCGGGCCCTACCTGCTGCCGGGCCTGATCCCGCTGCTGACCGAGCGTGCGCCGCGCATGCCGCTGATGATCCAGGAGAACTACACCAGCCGCCTGGCCGAGGCGCTGAAGCGCGGTGACATCGACGTCGCCATCCTCGCCCTGCCCTTCGAGGAGAACGGCATCGTCGCGCAGCCGGTGTACGAGGAGCCCTTCCGCGTGGTCCTGCCGGCGACACACGCCTGGGCGGATGCCAAGGAGATCAGCGTCACCAAGCTGCAGGAAGAGCCGCTATTGCTGCTCGGTGCCGGCAACTGCTTCCGTGACCAGGTGCTGGAAGCCTGCCCGCGTTGCGCGCATGGCACCGGCCTGCAGAAGACGCTGGAGGGCAGCTCGCTGGAGACGATCCGCCACATGGTGGCGACCGGCCTCGGCGTCACCGTGCTGCCCAGCACCGCGGCGGACCCGCTGACGGGCAACCAGAAGCTGGTGGCGGTAAAGCCTCTCTCTGCCCCCGTGCCCTCGCGCAAGGTCGCGATTGCCTGGCGCGTCACCTACCCGCGCACCAAGGTCATCGACCTGCTGCGCGAGGCCATCCTCGACACCCCGCTGCCGGGCGTGAAGCCGATCCGCTGACCCATCGCGCGGTCGATACCCGGATCAGCGCCCGCCCGTTTCACCCGCCGTAAACGAAAAACCGCAACGGACTCGCGTCCGTTGCGGCGAACATCGCATCGCCTTTGTCAGCTCATCAGCGCGATACGTTGAGGGAACCGAATGTCTGGGCAATCACCGACGCGGATGGCAGGTCGAAGTCCGATTCGATGAAGCCATCGTCGATGAGCTGCTGGATGATCTGCTCGACCTCGCCCAAGGGACTGAGCATCACGCGCAGCTCGCGACCGCTGGTCTTGCCATCGATCAGGATGAGCGCCGCGCGCAATCGCGCAGTGAGGTGGAAAGCGCGGGAGTTGACCTCTTCGCGACCCTTTTCGGTCTTGTAGTACACGGCGGCATCGAACATGGCTCTCTCCCGGGGGTGTTGCAGCATCGTAGGCAGCGCTGTGCATCGCAGCATCTGTCTTGTCGGGTAGATAGGGTATGTCCTGAAGGGGTTCCGTCGCCCATCATGGCGCGACGTTAACGCCGGGCGGTTGCACACGCTCCGTCGGCGGTTCGCGCGATGAAAAAAGATCAACAAAACCGCTGGAAACCCGCGTAATCATTAGCTTTGCGCGATCATGTCATATGCATCACCGCATACAAAAATGTATTGCATGCAAAACATGATTGCGTGAAAAACCGTGTCGTGACGGGCCTTTCAGCGATTGCGCATGTGATCGGCGAAGTCCGCGAAGGTCTTGTAGAGCGGATCCGCCAACGAGTGCGCGCCGATGACTTCATCAATCGCCTGGCGCATGCAGGCCAGCCAGGCATCACGTTCGGCCTCACCGATGGCAAACGGCAGATGACGGGCGCGCATGCGCGGATGGCCGTATTTCTCGATGTACAGGCTGGGGCCGCCCAGCCAGCCACTGAGGAATTCGAACAGCTTCTGGCGGCTGCCGTCGAGCGTGGACGGATGCAACGCACGAATGCCGACAGCATGTTCCTCCAGCTCCATCAGATCGTAGAAGCGGTCGACCAGGGCGCGCACGGTGGCCTCGCCGCCAAGCTGTTCGTAGGGGGTCTGTTCAGACATGAGATGGTTGGTGCGGGCAGTAAAACTCGGCAGAAACACGAATACTCGAAAACGGAACGTTCGTTTGCGGGCCAACTCTTTGCATGCCAATCCTTTGCATGCCAATCCTTTGCATGCCAGCTACCGGCCCGCCACACACAGCACAGCTCCTGACTCAGTGTTCAGCGGGGCTGTGTTCGAGATCATCAAGGATAGGGCAATCCGGCCGGTCATCGCCGGCGCAGCAATGCACCAGGTGGCGAAGCGTCGCCAGCATCGACTCCAGCTCGTCCACGCGGGCCTGCAAGGCGTCGATGTGACGGGTGGCGATGCGCTTCACCGTCGCACTGGAGCGGCGCTGGTTCTGCCACAGGTCGAGCAGGGCCTGGATCTCCGCCACCGGAAAGCCCAGCTTGCGGGCCCGCCGGATGAAGCGCAACGCGTGGACATGCTGCGCGTTGTAGACGCGGTAGTTGGCGGCGGTGCGCGGCACGCCGCGCAGCAGCCCGATTTCCTCGTAGTGGCGGATCATCTTGGCGGACACACCGCTCTCGGTGGCGGCCTGGCCGATGTCCAGCAGGCCCTGCTCTCGCGCCTCGGCATGTTCCAGCACAGCACGGTTCGAAGTGGGCATCAGCGGCTCTCCTCCTGGCTCTGGGCGTCAATCGGCTCGCGGCGGGGCTGCCAGCGCTTCAGCAACAGGGCGTTGCTCACCACGCTGACGCTGGACAGCGCCATAGCAGCGCCAGCGATCACCGGGTTGAGCAGGCCGAGGGCGGCCAGCGGAATGCCGACCAGGTTGTAGATGAAGGCCCAGAACAGGTTCTGGCGGATCTTGCGCCAGGTGCGCTGAGAGATGTCCAGCGCGTCGGCTACCAGGCGCGGGTCACTGCGCATCAGGGTGATGCCGGCAGCGTGCATCGCCACGTCGGTGCCACCGCCCATGGCGATGCCGACATCGGCGGCCGCCAGCGCCGGGGCATCGTTGATACCGTCACCGACCATCGCCACCCGGCCAGGGTCGCCGGCGTGCTGCGACCTTAGTTGCAACCTGAGTTGCGACCTGAGCCGTTCCACCACACCAGCCTTGTCCTGCGGCAGGGTCTCGGCATGCACCTCGTCGATACCGGCCTGCGCTGCGATGTGCGCGGCGGCGGCGCGATGGTCGCCGCTGATCATCACGCTGCGCACGCCACGTCTCTCCAGTCGTGCAACGGCCTGCTGCGCACCTTCGCGCAGCGCGTCACCGAAGGCCAGCAGGGCTAGCAGTCGCGGCTGGCCGTCGGCCGTGGCGAGCCAGGACACGGTGTGGCCCTGCGCGAGCAGGTCCACGTGCGCCTGCAGGGCAGCACTGGCGGCCAGGCCCTGTTCGTCCATCCAGCGCGTGTTACCGATGAGGTAATGCTGATTGCCAACCTCACCGCGCAGGCCGCGGCCCGGTTCGGTCTTCAACCCCGCCACCGGCGGCACGACGAGACCATTCTTCCTGTTCTCCTCTGCAGCAGCCTGCAGCACAGCATGCGCCAGCGGATGCTCGCTGCCGGATTGCAGCGCGGCAGCGATGGCAAGCAATGCGTCGGCGTCGGCTCCCGCGTCGACCGGCAGCAGTGCGACGAGTCGCGGCTTGCCTTCGGTCAGCGTGCCGGTCTTGTCGAAGGCGACGACGCGCACCGCCTGCGCGATCTCGAGGGCCTCGGCGTCGCGGATCAGGATGCCGGCGCGCGCTGCGACGCCCGTGCCAGCCATGATCGCGGTCGGCGTGGCAAGACCGAGCGCACAGGGACAGGCGATCACCAACACCGCCACCGCGTTGAGCGTGGCCTGCGTCCAGTCGCCGTTCGCCAGGCCCCAGCCGAGCAGGGTCACGGCTGCGATGCCCAGCACCACCGGCACGAAGACCGCGCTGACGCGATCCACCACGCGCTGGATCGGTGCCTTGCGGGCCTGCGCGTCCTCCACCATCGCGATGATGCGCGCCAGCCGCGACTGCGCACCCACCGCCGTCACGTGAAGCAGCACGCGGCCTTCGCCGTTGATGGCGCCACCGGTGAGCGCGTCGCCCCGGCCGCGCGCGACCGGCAGGCTCTCGCCGGTGATCAGCGATTCATCGACATGGGTGTCACCTTCCGTGATGTCGCCATCGGCAGGCACGCGCTCACCAGGACGGATCACCGCCGTCATGCCGACGCGCAACTGCGCCAGTGGCAGCTCGCGTTCGACACCGCCGTCCAGCACACGGGCGGTTTCGGGGCGCAGCGCCTGCAGCGCGCGGATGGCATCGACGGTCTGGCGCTTGGCGCGTGTCTCCAGCCACTTGCCCAACAACACCAGGGTGATGACCGCTGCCGAGGCCTCGAAGTAGAGATGCGCGTCACCATGCCCGGCATGGCTGCCGAAGCGCGCGATCTGCCACACCGACAGCGCGTACGCGGCGCTGGTGCCCAGCGCCACCAGTAGGTCCATGTTGCCGCTGCGCGCACGCAGCGCATGCCAGCCGGCGCGGTAGAAGCGCGCGCCGGCGATGAACTGCACCGGCGTGGCGAGCAGCCACTGCCAGCCCGCTCCCAGCATCAGGTCCACGCCCAGCGGCGCGAACAGCATCGGCAGTACCAGGGGCAGCGTCAGCAGTGCGCTGCCGGCGAGCATCCACAACTCGCGCGATCCACGTGGCGCAGACGACAGCGGTGCGTCCTCCACGACCGGCGCCGCGTGGTAGCCCGCCTTGTCGACGGCAGCGATGAGCGCGGCCACCGCGTCCGGCGCACGCGTACTGACCCGGGCGCGTTCGGTGGCGAGGTTCACCTCCACCGATTCGCTGCCTGGTACGGCGGCCAGGGCACGCTCCACGCGTCCGACGCAACTCGCGCAGGTCATGCCTTCGATGGACAGGTCGATCTGCTGGCTGGGCACCTGGAAGCCGGTGCGCTCGATGGCGGCCACCACGGCCGCGGGGTCCAGCGCCTGCGCGCTACGCACGCTGGCCTGCTCGGTGGCGAGGTTCACCGTTGCGTCGCTGACGCCCGGCACGGCGCGCAGCGCACGCTCCACGCGGCTGACGCAGCTCGCGCAGGTCATGCCGCTGACGGGCAGCGTCAGTTGATGGCTGTCGGTGCGCGCGTTTGTGCCCGGTGGCGGTACGGGATCCATGAGGGTCGAGACCATGGTGTTGCTCCAGCAGATGGTACGACTGGATGCTGGACTTTCCCATCATGGGAAGGTCAAGCCGTGTGTCACCTTTTCCGTCTCTCCGTTCGGCGCTTGACCTTGCCACCATGGGAAGGCTGATCCTCCGAACATGCTCCGCGCTCGGAGCGTTTCTTTAAAGGAGAACGACCATGATCGAACTGCATATCCCGGCCATGCACTGCGGCGGCTGCGCCGGCGCCGTCACCCGCGCCCTTCAGGACGCGGACCCTGCCGCCCGCGTAGACGTCGACCTCGACCAGCGCCGGGTACGCGTCGAGTCCCGCCTGAGCGAGGAAGCCGTGACAGCCCGCCTGCAGGAAGCCGGCTTTCCCGCCTCGCCGGTCTGACCGGACGCGCGCCCCAAGCCGGCGCAGGCAGCGCACCGCCATCGCGCAACGACAGGCGGCGGTGCGCTGCCTGCAACCGGTCCGACCTGTCAGCACCGCGCGGAAAGGCGCGCCGGTGCTGGAGCTGCATCATGTCGACATTCTTGTATGCAACTGGTTCAGCTCTTGCTTGGTAGCCACGCAGGGTAAGGGTGCGTCCCAAGGGACGCTCGGCAGGCGAGCACAAGGAGCGGTGACATGGGGCAGACGGGACAGAGGGAAACCGGACAGGTCTTGATTGCGGCGGAGCCGGAGCCGATCGCCATCGACCCCGCGCGCACCGCGGTGATCGTCATCGACATGCAGCGCGACTTCCTGGAGCCGGGTGGCTTCGGCGAAACGCTGGGCAATGACGTGTCACTGCTGAAGCGCGCCATCGAACCTATCAAGGCCCTGCTCACCGGCGCCCGCGCCCACGGCATGCTGGTGATCCACACCCGCGAAGGCCACCGGCCCGACATGGCCGACGCGCCCAAGGCCAAGGTGGAACGCGGCGAGCCCAGCCTGCGCATCGGCTCGCCGGGGCCGATGGGCCGCATCCTGATCCGTGGCGAGGCCGGCCACGACATCATTCCCGAGCTGTACCCGCTGACCGGCGAGCCGGTGGTGGACAAGCCCGGCAAGGGCGCCTTCTACGCCACCGACCTGCAGACCATGCTGCTCAACCGCGGCATCGACACCCTGATCGTCTGCGGCGTGACCACCGAAGTCTGCGTGCACACCACAGTGCGCGAGGCGAATGACCGCGGCTACCGCTGCATCGTGCCGGGCGACTGCTGTGCCTCCTACTTTCCCGAATTCCACGAGATGGGCCTGCGCATGATCAAGGCGCAAGGCGGCATCTTCGGCTGGGTGTCGGACTCCACGCGCATCGTCACCGCGCTGGGCTGAGCCGGACACAGGCCCCGAACAGGTTTCCGTTTCGCCGCGCCCCGGGACTGGGGGCGAGCCGGGCATCGCAGACCGGCTGCACCCGTAGTGCGGTGGTTCTCCACGTTCTGACACCACTAGGGAGGTGTAGCGATGAGCACGTCTGTCTTCAAGCCGAGGCTGTGGACGCCCGGCGACTGGAATGCGCTGTTCGGCTTCGGCACGAACATCCTGGTCAACATGCTGGTACTCACCGGCTTGTTGCGCTTCGTGCTGAAGATGCCCGATGACATTGTCTTCGGCCGCATCCTTCCGGCAGTCGGACTCATGATGTGCCTGTCCACGCTGTACTACGCGTGGCTCGCGTACAAGCTGGCGAAGGAGACCGGGCGCAGCGACGTATGTGCATTGCCCTCGGGCATCAGCGTGCCGCACATGTTCGTGGTGGTGTTCGTCATCATGCTGCCGATCTCGGTGAAGACCGGCGACCCGGTGAAGGGCTGGGAGGCCGGGCTCACCTGGGTGTTCGTGCAGAGCTTCGTGCTGATGATCGGCGGCTTCGTGGCGCCCTGGATCCGCAAGATCACGCCGCGCGCCGCGCTGCTCGGCACGCTGGCCGGCGTGTCCATCGCCTTCATCTCGATGCGCCCGGCACAGGAGATGTTCATGACGCCGGTGCTGGGCCTCATCTGCTTCTCGCTGATCCTCGTCGGCTGGTTCGGTGGCGTGCGCTTCCGCGGTATTCCGGCCGGACTGGTGGCCATCGCGGTGGGCTGCGTGATTGCCTGGGGCTCCACGCTGTTCGGGCTGAATTACGGCGGCATGAGTCTGGGCAACGTCACCGCTGCGCTGTCCAGCTTCGGCTTCTCGGTGCCGCTGCCCGCCATCGGCCACGTGTTCTCCGGCTTCGAGTTCCTCGGCATCATCCTCGTCACCGCGATTCCCTTCGGCATCTACGATCTCGTGGAAGCGATGGACAACGTGGAGAGCGCGGCGGTGGCCGGCGACAGCTTCCCCACCACCCGCGTACTGACGGCGGACGGCGTGGTGAGCCTGATCGGCTGCCTGATGGGCAACCCCTTCATCAACGCGGTGTACATCGGCCACCCGGGCTGGAAGGCGATGGGCGGACGCATCGGCTACTCGGCCGCGACCGGCATCGTGGTCATCCTGTTGTCATGGTTCGGCATCATTGCGCTGATGATGGCACTGGTGCCGGTGGTGGCCATCTCGCCGATCCTGCTCTACATCGGCATGCTGATCGGCGCGCAGGCCTTCCAGGAAACGCCGCACAAGCACGCGCCGGCCATCGTGCTGGCGCTGACGCCGCACCTCGCGGCTTGGGGCAAGCTGCAGATCGACAACGCGCTGGGCGCAGCCGGCACCAGCGCTGCCGCGGTCGGCTTCGACAAACTGGGGCAGGTCGGCATCCTGTACCACGGGCTGGAGGTGATGGGCGGTGGCGCCATCCTCGGCGGCTTGATCCTCGGCGCCATCGGGGTATGCGTGATCGAGCGGCAGTTCATGAAAGCGAGCGCCTTCGCGCTGGCCGGCGCCATCCTTACCTTCTTCGGCTTCATGCACGGCGAGGCGATCGGCATCGCGCAGAGCCCGGCGGTGGCATTCAGCTATCTGGTGGTGGCGGGCGTGCTGGGTGCCTGTGCGAAGTACGCGCACATGCTGCCGGCACCGATGCCCAGCAAGGTGGAGGACCCCGGCGCACCACGGGTCATCACCGGCACGGTGCCATCCTGATCGCACGACCGGTCATCCAGACCGCGCAGAAAAAAACCGGGCATCCCGCCCGGTTTTTTCTTTGTGGCGACAGACGCCTGACAGACACATATCAGGGCCGGTAGTCAGCCTTGGTCTTCGCGTCGACCTCCTCCGCACTGGCCTGTGCGTCACCACCTTCCGCGGCGGCATGCTCCAGCCGGGTTTCTTCTTCCGGCAGCGGCGGATCGATGGGCACGACACCTGCAGCGCCTTCGGCATCGTGGCGGGCCGCTTCCTGTTCGGCACGCTTGCGGGCGAGCGCCTTGTCGGCGTCGTCGGCAGCTTCATTGATGAGTGTGGTCTGGAAACTCATGGTGCGTTCCTCCTTTGGATGATCGCCGCGCCTTGCGCAAACACATACAAGCACGCAGTCCGTACCCGAACTCTAGGGGCGCGCCATCGCCGTCATCGTCGGACGCCGGGCCGAGGGGCTGTAGTTTTTCTCTGTCAGGGCGATAGCCGACCTCAGCCCACCCGGTCGTTGACCTCTCCGGAAATATGATTATCATCATAAAAAAACCGCAACCAAGGCCCGCGCCATGAGTACGAACCCCAGCCGCAAGGAAGTCACCCACGACCGCATCGTCCGCACCGCCGCGCGGATCATCCGCCACAAGGGTTACGACGGCATGGGCGTGGCGGACATCATGAAGGAAGCGGGCCTGACCCACGGCGGCTTCTACGCCCACTTCGAGTCGCGCAATGCCCTGCTGGCCGAAGCTGCCGACCAGGCAGGCGCGGAATCGCTGGAGCGTCTGGGCAAGGTCGCAGCCGGCGCACCCACCGGCCAGTCGCTGCAGGTGCTGGTGGATACCTATCTGGCTGACGCCAACGCGACGGTGCCGGACTGGGGCGGCTGCACGATGGCCGCGCTGGGCTCCGACACCGCAAGGCAGGACCCGGAAGTACGCCGCGCCTTCACCCGCCGCACCAGGGAGTTCATCGATCTGGTGGCCCGTCAGCTTCCCGGCTGGGGCCAGCCCGGCCAGCACGAGCAGGCCATGGCAACGCTGAGCTGCATGGTCGGCGCGCTGATCCTGTCACGCGCGGTGGACGACCCCGAGCTGGGTCAGGCGATCCGCCGGGCTGCCCGCGAGCACCTGCACGACACCCCCTGATCTCCGCAAGCCGGCACGTCCGGCTTTTTCTTCTACCCGAAATATTACGATCATCATATACACGCGCGGTCCTGAGCCGCTTTTCCCGACCCACCACCACTACCCACGCAGACAGACACAAGGAACCCGATCATGAAAATCCACAACGCCACCGCCTTCGTCACCGGCGCCAACCGCGGCCTCGGCCGTGCCTTCGTCCAGGCCCTGCTCGCCGCCGGCGCTCGCAAGGTCTACGCCGCTGCCCGCAACCCGGCCAGCATCGACTTCGCCGACGCCCGCGTCGTGCCGGTGCGCCTCGACGTCACCGATCCGGCCCAGGTGGCGGAAGCGGCCCGTATCGCCAGCGACACCGACCTGCTGATCAACAACGCCGGCATCTCTCAATCGAAACCCTTCCTCGACCCGGCCAGTGTGGACACCGTGCGCATCGAGATGGAGACCAACTTCTACGGTCCGCTGCTGCTCGGCCAGGCCTTCGCGCCCGCACTCAAGGCCAACGGCGGCGGCGCGATGCTCAACGTGCTGTCGGTGCTGAGCTGGGTGGCCCTGGCTGGCAGCGGAACCTACAGTGCGTCCAAGGCGGCTGCCTGGTCTATGACGAACGCATTGCGCAACGAACTGCGCAGCCAGGGCACACAAGTGACCGGCCTGCACGTCGGCTTCATGGATACGGACATGGTGCGCCACGTCGAGGCGCCGAAATCGAAGCCGGAAGACGTGGTCGCGCAGGCTCTGCAAGCCATCGAGGCCGGGGCGGAGGAAGTCCTCGCCGACGACATCTCGCGCCAGGTGAAGGCCGGCCTGTCTGCCGAGCAGTCTTCCTACCTCACGGTCGGCCGCTGAGCGCCGCAGGAGATCGCCCGCATGAGCTCCCCGCACTTCTCCGGACCACTCGCCGCGCAGCAAGGTAAGGGCGACACACTGCCCGCGTCGCCCTGGCCGGTGTTCCTCATCGCCAGCCTGTCCGTTTTTCTTGTGTCGCTCGACACGACGGTGCTCTACGCCGCTTTCGGTGCCATCCAGGCGGGCTTTCCCGACAGTGATACGGCAGGCCTCTCGTGGGTGCTGAACGCCTACACGGTGGTGTACGCCGCCCTGCTGGTGCCGGCAGGACGGCTGGCCGACCTGCACGGCCGCAAGCGCATCTTCCTCATCGGCGTCAGCGTCTTCCTGCTGTCCAGCCTGCTGTGCGGTCTGGCGGTGAATGTGCCGATGCTGGTGGCGGCGCGCGTGCTGCAGGCCATCGGTGCGGCCCTGCTGACGCCGGCATCGCTGGCGCTGGTGCTCGGGGCCTTTCCGCTGGAGAAGCGTGCGGTCGCCGTCAGCCTGTGGGGCGCGGTCGGTGCGCTGGCGGCAGCATTGGGGCCGAGCCTGGGCTCGCTGCTGATCGACACGCTGGGCTGGCGCTGGGCCTTTTTCATCAACCTGCCGGTGGCGGCCGTGTCGCTATGGCGCGGCGCCCGGTGGCTTAAGGAATCCCGCAACCCCGACAACGGCGCCCCGCTGGATCTGGTCGGCGTGGCCCTGTTGATACTCGGCGTGGGCAGCATCGCGTTCGGACTGGTACGCGCGGAAACACAGGCCTGGACCTCGGTGTCGGTGGTCGTCGGCGTGGCCGGTGGCATCGCTGCCCTGCTGGCTTTCGTCGCCTGGGCACGCCATGCCCGCCACCCGGCCATCGATCTGGATCTCTTCGACAGCCGCAGCTACCGCTACGTCAATCTGGCGACGCTGAGCTTCGGCACCGCATTCGCGATGATGTTCTTCGGCTTCTTCCTGTTCCTTACCCAAGTGTGGCACTACAGCCTGCCACTGGCGGGAATCGCCATCACGCCGGGGCCGTTGATGGTGGTGCCGGTCGCGATCCTGTCCGGTCGTATCGCCGCGCGCGCCGGCCACAAGGCACTGCTGGTCGCCGGCAACCTGAGTTACGCGCTGGCCGGGGCCTGGTTCCTGTTCGTCGTCGACGCCACGCCGGACTACCTGACGGAATGGCTGCCGGCCTCGCTGCTCACCGGCCTGAGCGTGGGCCTCGTGCTGCCATCGCTGTCAGCCGCCGCGGTCGCCCGCCTGCCCGCCACCCGACTGGGCGTGGGCAGCGCGGTGAACCAGGCGGTCCGCCAGATCGGCGCGGTGATGGGCGTGGCCCTCACCATCCTGCTGCTGGGCCATGCCAGCCTGACCCTGGCGGACTTCAAGCCCTTCTACCTGACCCACATCGGCCTGTCCCTGCTCACCGCCTTGCTGTGCCTGCCAGTGGAAACCCGGCCGGCCGCGCGCCCCGCGGCGGGAGCAGGTCTGGTATCCGCGGGATCATCGCGATGAAACGGTGCGCTGCAACAAATTTATAAGGCAACCGTAAGCGATCTGTTGCATGATCGGGGTACAGACCGCCCGAGCAGGCCGCTGACAGGCCGTATTGCTCGAAGGGTGGCTCACCCCATCGAGAGCGTTGCACCACGCGTTCCGCAGGCCCACAAGGTGCTGCGACGCACAACCGGAAGCCGACAGACCGTCGTCAGCCGGGTACTACGCGACACTCTCGGCAAGCCTTCACCCCCCGGCCCAGAGAAAGTGAGCTCATCATGAACTACCTCCAAGACACGGCAAACCGCCTGGACAACAAGGCCAAGCTCAGCGCTTCCGAACAGGAAGAGCTCGACGGCTACCTCAGCGAAGTGGTCAGCACCAGCACCCAGTTCGGTGTCGGCCACAACGACCCGGAAGACAATACCGACTGGTTGTTGCGCTGAGCCATGTGGCACCCCCACGGGGGTGCCTGCAGAAGCGTCACCATTTGCTCACCGTTCCATCGTCGGGGATATCACGGCTCTCGTCGTTGAACCAGCCACGCAGGATGGCAAGGCCATCGCCGCCGCGCGGTGGATTGAGGTGAACTGCATTCCTGATGTTGAGGAAAGCATCACCAAACGGATTGGGCGGATTGGGGCGCTTGCCGTCCGGCCCCGGAGCATTGGCCCTGGCGTTCGGCAGATTGCCGTTGAACACACCCACCAGCTGCCCCCATTGGTTGAACACGCCGCCCCCGGAGTGGCCACGCCGCGCTACGAAGTCGCCGTACTCGTAAAGCTTCGCGCCCTTCCTGCGGTTCTCCACGTCGGTTGGCTTCATCTGGTTCCAGTATTTCACCTTGCCGACGCTCGCCTGCGTCGGTTGCCCTTGCTGAACCCTCTGCTCGTCTTCCCATGGATGGCCGATCAACAGAAGCTCGGTCGATAGATCCTTGCCAGGCTTCGGATAAAAGATCGGACGGGGCGGCTCGATGACGTTGGCCGCACTGGGATGCTTTCTCACCTTGATCCACTTGATCAGCAGCAGGGCGTAGTCAGCGCCAATCGATTGCCCCGTTTCAAGTATCCGCACAACCTGCGCCTGCGGCTCACCGGCATGCAGCGTGCCGCTGACCCATACCTTGGGTTGCTGGTAATGCTGGAACTCGTCACCGGGCGGCGCCGAATCGGGCGCCAGTTCGTATTGCAGCGTAACGAAGACCGACGAACTGATCACGTTCTCGCTGAAGTCCCCCAGCGTATGCAGTGCACACAGCACCAGATTCTTGTCCAGCAATGTGCCACTGGCTAACCGCTGGGAGGTTCCGTTCTGCCTGAGCACGATCTGCACCGAAGACGACGCACACTGTGCCACCATCTTCTGTGAAAAGGCCGTACCGAATTTCTGTATGCCTTTGCCATACACGTGGCAACGCTTGCCGATCTCGCAGACCGGCCGGGGTTGTACTGCCATGATGTTCCTCCATCAGGATCCGGAAGGCGGCGGGACGAGCCCGCCGCTTCGTCAGCTCAGGACAGCTCGGCGTAGGGCGTATTGATCGACAGGTCCAGCGCGCTGGTCGGCGTGTACTCCCACCAGGTCGCCACCAGCTGGCCCTGCTCGGCCTTGGTCACCTCGTCCTCGTGGTCGGGGTTGGCCGGGTTGGCAGGCGGAATGCCGGGGTAGTTCGTCTCGGCGTAGTTCTGGATCTCTTCCGCGATGGTCACGTATGGGTGATCACCGTACAGCTTGCCGAAGGCACCGCTGTCGATCAGCGCAGCGAAGCTCTTCTCGAAGCCGGGGCGGATGGTCAGCACCACGCGGGCGGCACCGGCGCGCAGGAAGGCGCGATGCAGGGCATCGGGATGCTCGAGGAACTGCTTCAGCGTCCAGTTCTTCGGCATGTCCCAGAAGTAGGGGTAGTTGAAGTAGAGGACGTTCTCCCACTCGATGGCGTGCTGCACGAACTTGATGAACTCGCCGAACTCCAGCATCCGCGACCACTGTCCATGGTTCAGCGACGACGGATCGAGTGCGTCGTTAGCATAAGGATCGTTGCCGTTCATGTGGTTGAGGATCCACTCGATGTCCGGCGGCGTCAGCTTGAACTGCGGGCCGAACAGCCAGCGCATCACACCCTTCATGATCTCCTCCTGCTCCATGCGGCGCAGGGTCAGTGAATCGAAGGGAGCCAGGCTGACCAACAGGTTGCTGCGCTCGTCCTGCAGACTTTGCGCGCGGCGCTGGTGCAGGGCTTCCGCGGCATCGCGCAGGGCCATCCAGGCGCGCGACTGCCAGGCCTGGTAGACCTCTGCACGCAGGCTCACCCGGTAGAGCAGGTCGATGTGCGCGCTGGTGATGCCACGGTGGAAGTACGGCAACGACAGGTTGCCGCTGCGGCCGATCAGACTGCTGTTGAGCTTGGCGCTGCCATATTCATCGAACAGGGTGCTCGTCACTGCTTTGGCGGTGTCGAAGCGTACGTCGAAGATCAGGCCATCTTCGGCGATGTCTTCGTACCAGTAGCCGCACGCCACCGAGCCGCTGGCCAGCGTGTAGTCGTCATCCACGTGGAAGTCGATGGCGCCGACGAAGGTCTTCTCGTTCTCCTCCACCGGTTTCTGGATCACCACGCCGGCCTTCAGCAATTGGGTGGCCAGCGGCGGCGCCTCCACCGACGCCTGGTACTGGCCTGCGAGCTGGGTCCAGTTGTCACGCGTCACGTCGGACACCTTCAGCGGAAAGCTGAAGGGCTGGGCGATCTTCTGCTCCACCTCGGCGAGGCTCTCCAGCTTGCGGATCAGGTCCGACCCCGGGCTCGGGATGGTGAGGTCATAGGTCATGCGCAGGCCGTAGCGGAACAGGTCCACGCGCCACTTGCGCATCATGTTGTAGTAATCGACGCGCATCGGTTGCGTGTCGCTCGGGTTGGTGATGACGCGCACCGACGAGTCCTCGGTCCCGACCACCGAACTGACCTTGAAGCTGGTCTTGTGGTCCTTGCGGGTACGGGCGGAGGCGCGCCGCGTGGCGTCGATGGTGTGGTTGCGGCTGTCGCGCTGCGAGGTCTGATCGTCAGAGCTGGAGTCGTAGCCCACGCTCGAGCTGAGGGTCACGCCCAGGTAGCTGGCATTCGCATTGGCATTGAAGCTCAGCGCGCTGGAGTGACGACGCTGGTTCTCCGTGGATTGCGCGATGTCGGTCTTCTCCGAGACACCGGTCTCGCTGAAGCCCTCGAACTGATCCTGCACGATGGATTCGAACTCCTTGGTCGTCACCGACCATTCGCGATGGGTGATGTTCACCGTCTCCTTTGGCGTCAGCGGAATGGAGTACACCAGCTCACCGCGCTCCACACCCACCGGCGTCATCTGCAGACGCTCCAGGTGCAGGCGACCGACCGGCTCCACCGTCAGTTGCTGCTGGAAACCCTTGATCGTCGATTCCGTCTGCGCGGCATTGCCCACCACCTTGGGCAGCATCCAGGAAATCGCCTGCGCGGTGTCGAGATTGGTATAGGCCAGCGACAGCGGGCTGTACTCGGCGGCAATCTGCTTGAGCTGCGCATACTTGGTCGGTTCATGCTTTGCCGCCCAGGCGATGGCTTCCTCGATGCTCGCCACCGGCGCACGCACTACCGCTTGCACAGCTCCGCCGGGAGTCTGCTGGGTATCTTCGATCGGCTCGATGTCGATCAGCAGCGCGCCACGCGAACCGCCCTCGGTACGCTGCACCACCGTACGCACCGTGGTGCCATCGGCGGTGGTCGCCTCGCTGACGTCTACCTTCGCGCCGTCAGGCACTGCGCGCGCCGTCGCCGTTGCTGTCGTAGCGCGCGGCGGCGTGGTGGTGGTGGGGGTGGACGTCGACGAGGTGGCTGACGGATTCAGCAACCAGTTGCGGTAAGCCTCGCGCAGGCTGCCGATCAGGCCCTCCACCTGACCAGCGACTTCCTTGCGCACGCCGACCAGCAGCTTGCCCACACGCACCAGGGCTTCCGCATCCAGCCCGGCCAGTTCCGGTGCATGCCGCACGCTCACCGCCGCCGAGCCTTCGGCCGCCATGTTCTTCAGCACGTTGAGCACCTTCAGGCCGGCCTCGTCGTTCTTGCCTTCCAGCTGGCGCTGCACGCGTACCCCCTCTGCCGGACGCATTCCGAACGCGGCCGCACACGCGGCCTTCTGCATACCACGCCCAGTACGGCGCGGTGATTCGTTGTCCAGCTCGATGGGGGCGTAGGTAGTCTTGTACAGACGGCGGCGGGAATTCGCGAGGTCATTCATGTTTCTTCTCCGATGCGGGGGTTTGTGGAAAGAATCCAGGGGAAACCTGTTCATGCGGATGGCATTGCAGCGACCATCCGTCACGACGTCGGAGCGCATGGTGAGGGTGAAGACCGGCGACAAAACCGGTACCTGCCCCAAGAGGCACGGGGTCGGTGCGGATTGAAACAATGGGATTCCGGCAGGTTGCGCAAGGCGCAATGGCCCTTGCCGTCAGGGCCTTTCAGCGAAGCGGGGCATCGTTCTGCCGGGCAGCGCTGAAACAAATGAAACCCGGCGCGCGGCCGGGTTCATGTGGGTCTGAAGCAGGGAGAGATGTACTGCGTGGGCTACAGCACCTGCACCGGGTGCCCGGGTCCGCGCAGTTCATCGGCGAAGCCATGGTTCACGTCGCGATGACCGGCCTCGTCGTCGCGCACAGCCAGCACCACGTCGCGCAGGCGCGCATCCTTCGGCAGTTTCCAGTAGTCGATGGCGATCTGCGGTGCCGGCACGTTCTCGTAGTGGCCGGCGTCGATACCGGCCAGGTACTCGGTGTAGCTGTAGCAGGCCTCTTCCTCGAAGTAGCCGACGATGCGGTGCGCGGTACGCGCCGACAACAGGTAGGCGAGGAAGAACAGGTTGTAGAAGACGCCCTGGGCCAGCAGCACCAGCAGACGCTCGAAACGCGAAGGCTGTGCGATCTCGATGAAGGTCATCAGGTGCATGCGCTCGTTCTCGGCCTCCTCCAGCAACTGGCGTATCCAGCCCTGGTCGTCGCGCATGGTGCGCAGCGCGCGCAGGTGCTGCAGCGTGCCGCCTACCATGCCGGGTACAGCGGCGACCGTCTCCAGCACCACCGCGCGGTTGCCGTAGCGGCGCGCGAACAGCGCGTCGGCAAAGAAGCGCAGCAGCCTGGTGACGCCGAGCGCGACGCGGTCGCTCAGGTCCTGCGGCGTGTGGTGGATGCGTTCATAGCTCCGGGTATCCATGATCTGTTCCCTCGTGAATGACGATCGATCGACGAACTCAAAGCAGGTGGTCCAGCAACTCCGGGCCGAAGACCTCGCGATGGATGCGCGTGGCGCGCACCCCGCTGGCGACCAGCCCCTGCCACTGCGCCTGCATGAAGCCGATGGGCCCGCACAGGTAGAACTCGGCGTCCACGCCGATCCTGTCCAGCACCACCGCCACATCCATGCGGCCGACGTGCGTGTAGTCCTCCGCCGGCCGGTCCTCCGCCGTCGGGGCCTCGTAGAAACTCAGGCGCCGCAGCGCCGGCATGTGCTCCCTGGCCGCCGCCACGGCGTCGCGCAAGGCATGCTGCCGGCCATGGCGTGCGGCATGGGCGAACAGCGTGGGGCGCTGCGGGTTGCGCAGCGCCAGCGCGTTCAGCACAGCCACCATCGGCGTGATGCCGACACCGGCGGACAGCAGGGCGATTGGCGTCGCGTCCTGCAGCGCTGGCGCGAAGTCACCACAGGCCGGCCCCACCTCCAGACGGTCGCCCACCTTCAGGTTGGCGTGCAGCCAGTTCGATACCCGGCCGGCCGGCACGTCGTCATGGCCGGCTTCGCGCTTGACGCTGATGCGCCACCAGGGCTGCTCCGGCGCATCCGACAGGCTGTACTGGCGTAGCTGGCGCAGGCCATCCTGCGTCACCGCGACGCTGACGTACTGGCCCGGCAGGAAGGCCCCCGGCGAACCGCCGGCCTCGTCACGCAAGTAGAAGGAACGCACGTCCTCGCTTTCATCCCGCAGCTCGCTGACCACCAGCGCGCGCAAAGCACCCGGCTCGGTGCCGAGCTGTCCGTAAAGACGCTTCTCCGCCTCGATAAGGGTCTTGGCCAGCACCCAGTAGGCCTCGTCCCAGGCTGCCAGCAGCGGCGGTGCCGCCGCCTCGCCCAGCACCTGCTGGATGGCATCCAGCAGGTGGCGCCCGACGATCGGATAGTGCTCTGCCCGGATGCCGACGGACACATGCTTATGGACGATGCGCTCCACCACCGGAGTGAGTACGCCGGGGTTGCGGTGATTGGCCGCGTAGGCAAACACGGCGGCCGCCAGCGACTGCTGCTGGGCGCCATTGGCCTGGTTGCCGAGGTTGAAGAGGTTCTTCAGTTCGGGATGCGCGCGGAACATCGCATCGTAGAAATGGCGCGTGATGGCGACGCCATGCTCACGCAGCACGGGCACGCTGGCATCGATGTAGGGGACGGCGAAACTGGACAGCATCATGGGCTCCTGGCTGAGGGGTTCTGTTTTTGTAGTATTTGAAATGCAACTTTAAGGGCAGGCATCAAGGGTGGTGGGCGGGCGTGGTCACCTCCTGATGGTCAGCAAGAGCTTCGCTCTGGCTGAATTCGTGCATCAGGCGCAGTGACTGGCCGATGTTGCGCGCGCGGGCGAGCCAGGCCTCTGCCAGATCGTCGGGCAATGCGACCTGGATGGTGGCGGCAAACAGTGTCAGCCACTGGTCCAGCAACGCGGGCGTGAAACCAGACGCCATGTGGCGCTCGGCCACACGGTAGCGATAGTCGAGGTAGCGCTCGCCCCCGAGCGTGACCCACCAGAAGTGGGTGAGCACCGCCTCGTGGGCGGGCCAGTCATGTACGCGGGCAAAGGGCTCGCTCAGCGTGGGATGGACACGTATGGCGGCATAGAAGCGCGCCACCACCTGCGCCACCTTGTCACGCCCGATCTCCGTGGCGACATCACGCATGGCCGGCTCCCAGTGCCGACATGAAGTCGCGGTGCAGGCTGACGATGGCCGTCCCGGTGCGACCGCGGCACACGTCGGCCAGGCTGTACTCGTTCATCTTGTCGTAGAAGGCCGCCAGCCCGGCATTGAGGGCGCCCTTCAGCAGGCAGCGGCCACGCAGGGTGCAGGGGGTTTCGTCGCAATCGACGAGGGTGTCGCATTCCTCAAGCTGCTGGATGACTTCACCCAGCCGCAGCGTGTCGGCCGGCACGCCGAGGATCAGCCCGCCATTGCGGCCACGGATCGCCGTCACCCAGCCCAGCTTGCCGAGGCGGTTGGCCACCTTGACGAGGTGGTTGTGCGGCACGTCGAACTGCTGCGCGATCTCGGCGATCGTGACCGGCGTGTCGCGCTCATGCGTCAGGTACATCAGGACGCGCAGGCCGAAATCGGAGAAGCGGGTGAGTCGCATGGCGGCGCTCGTGAGTCACGGAATGGCGCCATGCTATTAAAGTTGCAGATTACATGCAACTATTGTCTGCGCGTGTCGCGGGCTATGGAGCCGCCCGCGGCGGCTCCATAGTCAGTCAGGCGGCGCACTCCTCCACGCTGACCATCCAGCCCAGGCCGAACTTGTCTTCCAGCATGCCGAAGTACGGCGACCAGAAGGTCTTGTCCAGCGGCATGGTGACCTTGCCGCCCTCCGACAGCGCCTTGAAGCAGCGCTCGGCCTCCTGCTGGTCGGCCACCGTCAGCGACAGCGAGAAGTTCTTGAACTGCGCCTGCGGACCACAGCCGTCGGAGGCCATTACCATCGTCTTGCCGATGGTGATGCTGGCGTGCATCACCTTGTCCCCCCAACCTTCCGGCACCATGCCGGGCGGATGCTCGGTCGGACTTTCGCTGAAACGCATCAGCATGTCGCGCTTCGCGCCGACGGCTTGTTCGTAGAACCTGATGGCCTCTTCACAACGGCCGTCGAAGAACAGATAGACGTTCACTTCCATGGTGATCTCCTTGTCTCTCGGGGGTAGAACGGGAGGGCCGCTCAGGCAGCATCCTTTGCCGGCCCGGTAGCGGGGGTCGGTGCCGCGCCGTGCGGATCGGCATCCGTCGGCATGGCGACCGGTTTCAGCAACAGCGCAGAGGCCAGCACGGCCACGGCACCGAAGATCGAGCCGACCACGAAGGCCGCTTGATAACCACCGGTCAGTGCCGCAAGCTGGTCGGCGCCACCGGCCAGCATCTCGCTGGTGCGCGAGCCGGCCAGGCTGGCAAGGATGGCGAGACCCAGCGCGCCACCCATCATGAAGCTGGTGTTCACCACACCGGAGGCGAGGCCGGACTCGCTGGGCGCCACGTCCCCCATGGCCGCCAGCAGCACCGGGTTGAGCGCCATGCCGGCTCCCACACCCAGCAGCAGCATGCTGGGCAGCACATCGATGACGAAGCTGCCTTCCACCGGCGCGCGGATGAACAGCGCCAGCCCGATGGTGACCAGCAGCATGCCCACGGTGATGCAGTTGCGAATGCCGTAGCGCATCACCAGCTTGGCCGACAGGCCCAGCGAGAAGGCCGCCATGATCAGGTTGGCCGGCAGGAAGGCGAGGCCCACCTGCATCGGCGTGTAGGCCAGCACCAGTTGCATGTACAGCGCGGACAGGAAGAACCACGCGAACATGGCTGCCGCCCACAGCACGCCTATGAGGTTGCTGACCGACAGGTTGCGATGGCGGAACAGGCCCAGCGGCATCAGCGGTGCAGCGATGCGCGACTCGATGAGGATGAAGGCCGCCATCAGCACCGCCGCCACGGCGAGCAGGCCCAGCGTCTGCAGGGACGTCCAGCCTGCCTCGTTGCCGTTGACGATGGCATACACCGCCAGCAGCAGCGAGCCGGTGACCGTCAGCGCACCGGCCACATCCAGCGAGGGGTGTGCAGGCGGCTTGTGGATGGCCGGCAACAGGCGCGCGGACAGCAGGTACACCGCGATGCCCACAGGGATGTTCACCAGGAAGTTCCAGTGCCAGGACAGGGTGCTGGTCAGCAGGCCGCCCAGCAGCACGCCGACCGAACCGCCACCCGCGCACACGAAGCCGTACACACCCATGGCCTTGGCGCGCTCGGCCGGTTCGGTGAACAGGTCCATCATCAGCGACAGCGCGACGGCAGACACCACCGCGCCGCCCATGCCCTGCACTGCACGCGCGGTAATCAGGAAACCTTGCGTGGTCGCCACGCCGCAGGCCAGCGAGGCCAGCGTGAACAGCACGAGGCCGATGAGGAAAAGCTTCTTGTGGCCGTAGAGGTCCCCCAGACGCCCGCCCAGCAGCAGGAAGCCGCCGAAGGTAAGCATGTAGGCATTGACCACCCAGGCCAGGGCGGACTCGGAGAACTGCAGGTCCTCGCGGATGGACGGCAGGGCCACGTTCACGATGGTCGTGTCCAGCACGATCATCAGCTCGCCCAGGCACAGCAGGATCATCGCCAGCCAGCGGCGGTCATTCGTCACGTTGCTCATCTTGTCGGTCATGTCCGGATTGGATCAGTGTTGATGGGCCTGCGCAGACAACAGGCCACGCCCGCGCCGTTACCGGCATGGACTCCCGTCTGCACAAGCGCCTTGTCCTTGTTGATGGGCCGGCTCAGGCACGCAGGCGCTGCAGGTGCGCAGCCAGCCGGTCGAGGGTCTGCTTGCCGCCTTCGACAGCGCCGAAGGCCTTCACCTTCTCGGCGGCCTCCACGCTGTCGAAGATCATGCGCAGCACCAGGCGGGTCTTGTCCGCCTCCTCGATGAAAGTCACTTCCGCGTGGAAGCTGGGCTTGAACTCCTCGCCGCCATCGTCGTCGCCGTGCGCGTAGAAGATGCGGCGCGGCGGATCGACCTCCTTGAACACGATGCGGTTCGGATAGTCGGTGCCATCCGGCCCGTGCATGATGAAGCGCCAGTTTCCACCGGGACGCACATCCATCTGGTGGATGGTGTTGGTGAAACCGTCAGGCCCCCACCACTGCGCAATGTGCTGCGGCTCGGTCCACACGCGGAACACCAGTTCGCGCGGTGCATCGAGCAGGCGGGTCAGCACGATCTCGCGATCCGTGTGGCGACCCGTCAGCGTGTCGATTTCGTTCATCGTTTCTTCTCTCGTTCTTTCTCATTCCTGTTTTCCAGCCTTGTCGTACATCCCCCCGTCCGGCCGTCATCGATGCATCAAGCACCGATTGCGTCACGCGTCCTGCACGTGGGCGGGGTCCATGTACAGCGTTTCCCAGATGTGACCGTCGAGATCCTGGAAGGAGCGGTAGTACATGAAGCCGTAGTCCTGCGGCTCCTTGATCTCCTTGCCACCCAGACTGATGGCCTTGTCCACCAGCGAGTCGACTCCGGCACGGCTGTCGGTGGAGAGCGCAATCAGCACCTCGGTGCTGTCCTGCGCATCGACGATCTTCTTCGGCGTGAAATCGCGGAAGCGTGCCTCGGTGACCAGCATCGCGAAGATCTGCTCGGAGATGACCATGCAGGCCGCGTTGTCGTCGGTGAACTGGGGGTTGAAGGTGTAGCCGAGGCCGCTGAAGAAGGTCATGCTCTTCTTGAGGTCCTTGACCGGCAGGTTCACGAAAATCTGCTTGGATGACATGTGGGTTCCTTTGCTATTTCTGGTTCGCTTGTATCGAGTGCTTCGTTACTTCTCGGTGATCTGCTTCAACGTGGCGAGGCCGGCTTCGAAGTCGCGGCCGACCATGTGGTCGAAGTCCATGAAGACCTGCATCACCTTGGCGATGTAGGGGTTGGGCCCCTGCATGGACCAGGACACGCGGGTGCCGCCCGCTTCCGGCCTGAAGCTGAACTCGGCGAGATTGCGGGCCGCGAAGGGCTCGATGAACTGCAGGTCGATGGCGATGCGCGAGGCCGGCTGCGAGTCGACGATCTCCATGCGGCCCTTGCCGGCCTTGTCGTTTCCCTCCCAGGCATAGGTGGCGCCCTTGCCGCTGTCGGCACCGCCGAAGCTGCGCTGCATGGCGGGGTCCAGCTTCTCGTAGGGCGACCACTGGCCCCACTGGTGGAAGTCGTTCACCAGCGGAAAGATGCGTTCCGGCGCAGCCTGGATGAGCAGGTTGCGCTCGACGCGGAAGGCGTCCGGCCTGGTTGCGGCGTAGGCCAGGGTCAGCACGACTACGCAGGCGAGCAGGGCAGCGATGATCTTCAGGGCTTTCATTGTCGTTCTCCCACAGCAGGTCCGCTCCGGCCTGCAAGAATCGAGTTGGCCCGGCCATCCGGCAGGACATCCATGGCTCAGGCGCCAGCGAGGTAGCTGTCGAGGCGGGCCGTGGCCTGGCTCCAGCCGGGTACGAAGCCGCCCTGCACGATGGCGTCGCACATCCCGGAGTTCACGCGGGCGTTGATGGTGAGGCGGGTCTTGCCGGCACCGTGCTCGACGAAATGCACCGTCACCAGGCTGTGCGGCGGGATGCCGCAGCCACAGGGATGGCGGTCATCGGTCATGCCGCTGTAGACGATGCGCTCGTTGGGCACGATCTCGTGGTACGTGCCTTCGCAGGGATAGTCGATGCCGTCCGGCCCGCGCAGGTTGAGGTTGAAGTGCCCGCCGACGCGCAGATCCACCTCGCACACCATGCCCTGGAAGCCGTCCGGCCCCCACCAGCGCTTGATGTGTTCCGGTTGCGTCCATGCCGCGAAGACCAGTTCGCGCGGCGCATTGAGCACGCGCGTGATGACGATCTCGTGATGGCTGGGTGGTGTGAGGACGATGCGCGACTCGACGAGGGCATCGCTGAACTGCGGATCGAGGAAGGCGGAGGCGGACATGGTGGGCGTGTGTCTATGGTTGTAATGGTGTGGGAGCGCCGGCTCTGGCCTCACATCGCGCGGCCGTCGAAGTGCGTCACCGGCACGGCATCGAGGTCGATGCCTTCAAGACAGCGGATGTTGATCGCCGCCCTCGGCTGACCGTCCGGATCGGTGGCCTCGCCGAAGACGTGGATACCGCAGGCCGGGCAGAAGCGATGCACGATGGCGTGCTTGTTGAAGGTATATCGCGCGCAATCGTCAGCTTCTGTCAGCAGTCGCAACTGCGCGCGCGGCACGAACCACAGCAGCGAGCCACGGCGCTGGCACATGGAGCAGTTGCAGGCCATCGCCGTATCGATGTCGCCGGTGACTTCGATGGCGACGCGACCGCAGTGGCAACTGCCGCGATGGATGTGGGACGTAGCGTTGGTCGTAGCATTCATGGTCGGGGGTTGCCGTAGGGGCTGAGCGGCCCGGACGCTCAGCGTCGTCCGCCAATGAAATCGCCGAGGCGGTCGAAGGCCTCCGTCCAGCCGCCCATGTGGCTGTCGCGTTCGCTGACGGACTGGAACGGCGTCTGCACGAAATGCATGCGGGTGCGGCCGCCCTGTTCGCTGAAGCTCAGGCTCACCAGGTTCTCCATGCCGCGCTCGCCCTCCTCTTCCCAGGCGAAGGTGAACACCAGTCGCGCCGGCGCGTCGATCTCGCGGTACTCCCCGCGGAACCAGTACTCCTGCCCGTCCGGCGAGCGGATGCAGGTGCGGTAACGGCCACCGACGCGCAGGTCGATCTGGCAGTCGAGCACCGTGAAGTCCTTCGGGCCCATCCAGCGGAACTGGTGGCGCGCTTCGGTCCACGCCGCGAACACCAGATGGCGTGGCGCATCGAACTCGCGGGTGATGCTCAGGGTGTCGTCGGGCCGCGCCTGCGCGCCACCCAGCACTGCTGCAATCATTTCTCTTCTCCTGCAAGACTGTTGTGACCGCGTTGGCGGTCTCCTTCATCGCCTCGTTCGTCACTCGCGGCACCGGGACTGAAGCTCGCGACGTAGCGCCCGAGCATGCCGAGGTTGTCCTTCCAGCCATGTGTCCAGCCAAGTTTCATGGCGTCCAGCGTCCACTTCGGATCGCCACCGCTGACGCGACGGATGCGCGCGTGGATCCTCAGGTGGGTGCGCTGGGGGGTGCGCGGATCTTCCGCATCGAAGCGGACAGTCAGCTGCGCGTAGTGGAAGGGCTGACCGTTCTCCTCGCACACCTCTTCATAGACGAGTCGCGCTGGCGGCAGGACTTCGGAATAGGTATTGCGACTGAGATAGACCGTGCCGTCCCGGTGATGCATGCGCATGTGGAAATGGCCGCCGGGCCGCACGTCCATCGACTCGCACACCACCCGCTCGAAGCCCTCCGGCATCCACCACTTCGCGATGTGCGTCGGGTCCGTCCACAGGCTGAACACCAGGGCAGGTGGCGCATCCAGCACGCGCGACACACTCGCTGCCGCTTCGCCCGCTTCGAGGGCAGTCTCACTCATGCCCGCCCTCCTTGCTCTGCAGCTCGCGCAGGTATTCCTCCAGACGATCGAGACGCAGCTCCCAGAACTGGCGGTACTGCTCGATCCAGGCCGAGGCTTCCTGCAAGGGCTTCGCCTCCAGCTTGCAAGGGCGCCATTGCGCATGCCGGCCCTGGGTGATCAGGCCGGCGCGCTGCAGCACCTTGAGATGCTTGGTCACCGCCGGCAGGCTGATCTCGAAAGGCTCGGCCAGCTCCTTCACCGAGGTTTCACCCAGCGCCAGCCGGGCCAGGATGGCGCGGCGAGTCGGGTCGGCAAGGGCGGAAAACGTTGCGCTGAGGCGGTCCGGGCTCATAAAACCAGAAAGTTAATTAACTTGTTGGTAAAGTAGTTCGCGCCTGTTTGCCTGTCAACTACTTTCCCGGATCACCGCGCTCGCTTGCCCGCAGGGGCACGACCCACTACCTTGCGCGGACCCGCTGCCGGAGAGCGCCCATGTGCCGCAACATCAAGACCCTGTTCAACTTCGACCCGCCCGCGACGGACGAGGAAATCCACGCCGCAGCCCTGCAGTTCGTACGCAAATTGAGCGGCTTCAACAGCCCGTCGAAGGCGAACGAGGCGGTGTTCGCGCAGGCCATCGCACAGGTGGCGGCCAACGCACGCCAGCTCATCGACGCGCTGGTAACCACCGCCGGCCCGCGCTATCGCGAAGTCGAAGCTGCGAAGGCACGCGCCCGCAACGCCCAGCGCTTCGCGCGCCAATGAAGTCCAGGCCGACAGGTATCAGCAAATGAGTATCGAAGTCTCCCGCGAGGCCCGCGCAGAAGCCATCGCCTCCATCGAACGCTACTTCCGCGAGAACATGGAAGAGCCGATCGGCAACATCGCCGCCGGCGCGCTGCTCGGCTACTTCCTCGAAGAGATCGGCCCGCTGGTCTACAACCAGGCCGTCGCCGATGTGCAGGCACGGCTGCGCACGCGCATCGACGAGGTGGACATCGAAGTACAGCAGGACGCCTTCAGCTACTGGCGCAAGTTCGACCGCGCGCCGGCGAAGAAGGGCAACAAGTGAGCATGGACCCGCAACTGCTCGAACGTCTGGTCACCATGCAGATGCCCTACGGCAAGTACAAGGGCCGCCTGCTCGCCGACCTGCCCGGCCACTACCTCGGCTGGTTCGCCCGCGAAGGTTTTCCGAAGGGCGAACTCGGCAAGCTGCTGGCGCTGATGTACGAACTGGACCACAACAACCTGAAGGGGCTGCTGGATCCGCTGCGCGGACAGCCTCCAGGCCGACCCGGCGAATCATCGTGACGGACAGGAAGAGAAACTCGCTGCAGGCGACGTTCAGCCGCATGAGCATCGAGGAGATAGACCGGCGCATCGACGAGGGGCAGCTCACACCGCTGGCCCGCGAGGTCGCAGAGGACGAGATCCGCCGGCGCACCGGGGACCCGGTGGCCTACGCCGCCCATGGCGTGCCTCGTAGCATCCTGGGCCAGACCCTGCTGGTGTGCAGCCTGGGCAGCGCAGCCATTGCCGTGCTGCTGTACCTCGGGCATCCGGTTGCCGCCGTGGCGGTGGCCAGTCTCGCCGTGACAGCCCTCGGTGCCCTGTTCCCGCTTGTGGGCCGCTTTCTCGGCATTGCGCTGATGCTGGTGCCCGTCGGCGTCGTGCTGTGGCTCGCCATACGCGGCGGTCTCGACCGGCCCCGCCACGACTGGGGCTCGCTGGAGCGGCTGATCAACTACGGCGCGCTGTTCCTGCTGTCCATGCTGGCGCTGGGCCTCGGTGGCTTCCTGCTGAAGGGCGCACAGACTGCCGAGCGCACCGGACGCAGGGGGCTGGAAGCGATGATCGCCGACGAGACAGGCGGCGACACGCCCTCCGACACGCGCAACTGAATCAGCCGCCGGCGCGTCGAACGGGCGACGCTGGCCTGCGCGGTCGATTCCAGACTAGCTGCGCTCGCCCAACACGCCCAGGGCAGCCTGCCAGCCCCACCACGCTGCCTCTTCGAACACCGAATAGCCGGACAGGTCGCTGTGCGCGAAGCGGATCGGGCCGTCCAGCTCGCGTAGTGCCGTGAGCCCGGCATTGGACAGGAAGCCGGGCACCGGAATGCTCATTGCATGCGCCCGCACGGTGATCGAGACACGCTCGACCAGTGGCCATAGCGCGTCACCATAGGCCAGCAGCAGATCCTCGGCCACTTCGTCGAGCAACTCGCCGGGGGCGGCGTTCGCCAGCCTGCGCCGCGTCGCGTGCGTGGCGTCGAAGGGCAGCGCCTTGTACGCCGTGAACACGGTGCGCTCGGGCCTCGCCACGCGGATCAACTGGTGCGTGGCCACCACGTAGCCCAGCCCCTTGCCCTCGCGCAGTACGTTGTCCCAGGCCAGCGGCAGCACGTACTCATGCTCGCTGCGCGGCACGGGCTCACGCGGGAAGCGGCGCAACTGGAAGTTGGCGACCAGCCATGAGGAATGCGGCAGCAGATGCCGCCGCGCATCGAAGCCGAAGTCCTGCATGCCTTCCACCACACGCGCGGCGACGAACAGCGGCATGGCGACGATGAGCCGGCGCGCACGGATGCGCAGACTGCGCCCGCCCTCCTGCAACGCAATTACCTCGCAACGCCCGCCACGCTGGCGCACCTGCACCGCGGTGCCGGCGAGACGGCGCGGCCCGCCCGCTTCATCGACGAAAGGAATCTGGCCCAGCATGGCCTGCACCGGTGTGTGCAGGCCATCCGGCCAGGTCAGCAAGCTGCCGGTATCGGCATTCGCGGCCTCGCCGGTACGGCTCACGAAGTAGTGCAACCCGGCCCAGGCCGAGACGTGTTGTGAGCCGACGCCGTAGTCGTCGCGGCAGCAGTAGTCGGCGTACCAGTGCAGGCGCGCATCGCGATAATCCTCGCGCTGCAACCAGTCGTGGAAGCTGAGGGCATCCAGCGCACGCCATTCACTGTCTTGCGAGGACGATGCCGAAGGCATGGCGAACAGCAACCTGCCGTCGCGCCCCTTCTTGCCACGCAGGCCGGCCACGTAGTGCTGGAAGCGTTCGCGCTCGCGCGCATTCATGCCCTCGACCGGCAGCAGCTCGTCATGCCAGCGACCGCCGTCGAACAGCCGCTCCTGCAGCGGATGTACGAGACTCATCTCGTCGTAATGCGGACGCGCTGCCTGCGGGTCGCCATGCAGGATGCCCAGCGCGTGGAGGATCTCGCGTACATGCACCGACTCGCGCGAGGGCAAGGGCAGGTAGTGCGCACCGGTCGGGTGGCGCAGCTCACCCTGCCCACCACCCGCGGTATTACCGCCCGGCTCCGGCCCGCTCAGCAGCACGAAGTTGCGATGCCCTTCGCGCGCCAGCTTCCAGGCGGCCGTGACGCCGGCGACGCCGCTGCCGAGAATGGCCACGTCGCAGTCGATCTCACCGGTGGGCTCCGGCCAGTTGCGCGTGCCCTGGTCGCGCAATGCGTGGCCGGCCTGCATGCCGGGATGGTGGACCGTGACCGGCGGGCGCGGCTGCGACGGGAAGGGCTCGCAGGCAGCGAGGGAAAGGCCTCCCAGACCCGCGCCGAGGAAGTCGCGCCGCCGCATCGCTCAGCGGATGACGCGCGACCAGTCGCGTTCGAAGTAGTGCACCAGCGCCTGGTTGTTGAGCCGGTTCGGCTCCACCTCCGGCACCTGCATGTCCGCCGGAAAGCTGAACATCGCCCGGGTGGTGTCGGCGTCGAGGAAGCGGGTCGGCACGCGGTAGGACTGCGGCGGCGTGAAGCGCGTGTGCTTCGCCGCCAGCACGAAGCCCCACTCGCCGAAGGACGGCACGTGGGCGTGGTACGGCCAGGTGTTGAAGCCGGCTTCCTTAAGCGTCGTCACCACGCACCAGTAGGCGTTGGGGGCGAACCACGGCGAGGTGGCCTGCACCGCGAGGTAGCCGCCCTCTGCCATGTGGCGGGCGATCTGGCGGTACATCGGCACCGAGTACAGTTTGCCGAGCGCGAAGTTGGACGGGTCCGGCAGGTCGACGATGACAAGGTCGAAGACCTCGCGGCTCTCCTCCAGCCATTGCGCTGCGTCGGCGTTGACGACGCGCACCCGCGGGTCGCGTAGCGCCCCGCCGTTCAGCGCGGTGAGTGCCGAGCTTTCGGCGAACAGCGTGGTCATCTCGGAGTCGAGGTCCACCAGCGTGATGCGTTCGATCTGCGGATAGCGCAGCAACTCGCGCAAGGCGAGGCCATCACCACCGCCCAGCACCAGGGCCGAGCGCGCCGCAGGCAGCGACTCCGCAGCCGGGTGCACCAGTGCCTCGTGGTAGCGATGCTCGTCGCGCGAGGAGAACTGCAGGTTACCGTTGAGGTAGAGGCGCAGATCGTCCTGCCAGCGCGTGATGACGATGCGCTGATACGGCGTGGTGCGGGCGTGAACGATCTGGTCGCCGAACAGCCCCTGCTCCGCCCACAGGGTGAGACGGTCCGCCGTAAGAAGGCCTGCCGTCAGCACCACCATGCTCACCAGGCCGCGCAGCCACAGGCCACGCAGCCCCCGGATCTGCGCGCGGAAGATGTGGGCGGTGAACAGCGCGATGCCGACATTGAGCAGGCCGAACACGAAGGCGGTGCGCGCCAGGCCGAGCTTGGGCGCCAGCACCAGCGGAAACAGCAGCGACACCGCTAGCGCACCGAGGTAGTCGAAGGTGAGCACGCGGGCCACCATGTCGCGGAACTCCGCATGGCGTGCGTTGAGCACCCGCATCACCAGCGGGATCTCCATGCCCACCAGGGTGCCGATGATCAGCACCAGCGCATACAGCACGCCACGGAAGGGCGCTTCCAGCCAGGCGAACACGAGGAACAGCAGGGTGGCGGAGATGCCGCCGATGAGACCCACCAGCAGCTCGATGTCGATGAAGCGGTTGAGCACGTCTTCGTCGCGCACGTAGCGCGACAGGTGGGAGCCGATGCCCATCGCGAACAGGTAGGCGCCGATGATCGACGAGTACTGCAGCACCGAGTCGCCCAGCAGGTAGCTGGCGAGTGCGCCGGCGATCAGTTCATAGGCCAGCCCGCAGGAGGCGACGATGAAGACCGAGAGGATGAGGATGCGGTCGAGCATGGATCGGGACCAGGGCTGTCATCGCCCCGGGGGCGACGCTACTGACCAAAGGGGCGGCGAATCGGGCCGTGCGGCGCAAGCCCTTGTGATGCAGGGGCCGGCTTGCTAGGCTGCCCCGCCTGCATGACGAACAGAAATCGATAACACGGGGAGCGCGCGGCGGCATGGTAATACAGTCGATCTACAACTACGCCATCCATCTTTTGTCCGGCCTCGCGATGGTCGGCATCTTCGTGGCGCTGTACCTGCGCGTCACACCGTTCTGCGAGCTGACCCTGATCCGCCGTGGCTGCGTTGCGGCCCTGCTGTCGCTCGGCGGTGCCACGCTCGGCTTCTCGCTGACGGTGGCCTCCAGCATCCTCTTCAATGCCAGCTTCGTGATGTTCCTCGTGTGGGGCGTCAGCGCCATGCTGGTCCAGCTGCTGACCTACGTCATCGTGTCGCGCGCCCTGCCGCACATGAACGAGGCCCTGGAAACCAACAACATCGCGATGGGCGGGCTGATGGGGCTCATCGCTGTGGTGGTCGGCATCGTCAACGCTGCCTGCCTGTCCTGATCCCCTGATCAGTTTTCCCTGCTCACCAGCCACATCACCACGCGCGCGAGGATTGCCATGGGCCTGACCGATTTCATCAAGAAGCAGTTTATCGACGTCCTGCAATGGACCGAGGACGAGGACGGCGTGCTGGCCTGGCGCTTCCCCATGGACGGCATGGAAATCCAGAACGGCGCCAGCCTGACGGTGCGTGAATCGCAGATGGCGGTGTTCGTGAACGAAGGCAAGATCGCCGACGTATTCGGTCCCGGCATGTACAGGCTGACCACCCAGACCCTGCCGGTGCTCACTTACCTGCAGAACTGGGACAAGCTTTTCGAATCTCCCTTCAAGAGCGACCTGTACTTTTTCAGCACCCGCATCCAGCTCGGCCGCAAGTGGGGTACGCCGCAACCGCTGACGATCCGCGACAAGGACTTCGGCATGGTGCGCCTGCGTGCCTTCGGCATGTACTCGTACCGCTTGGCAGACCCGACGAAATTCCACACCGGCATCAGCGGTACGCGCGAGCGCTACACCGTGGACGAGCTGGAGCAGCAGCTGCGCAACCTCGTGGTGACGGCCCTGTCCAGCACGCTGGGGGGCTCGGACGTTCCCTTCCTCGACATGGCTGCCAACCAGTTGCTGCTGTCCGAGAAGATGAAAACCGGCATGCTGCCGGTGTTCGAGCAGTACGGCCTGGCGCTGGACAACTTCGCGGTGGAGAGCATCTCGCTGCCGGAGGAGTTGCAGAAGGCGATCGACACCCGCATCTCGATGGGCATGGTGGGCGACCTCGGCAAGTTCACCCAGTACCAGGTGGCCAACAGCATTCCACTGGCGGCGCAGAACGAGGGTGGCTTGGCCGGCATCGGTGCCGGGCTGGCTGCGGGCGTCGGCATGGGCCAGATGATGACCGACGCGATGCGCAGCGCGGTCGCCGGCGCGCCGGCCACATCCGCCACTGCTGCTCCCGCTGAAACACCCGCCACCGCCCCGGAATCCGCCGAGGCCCGCCTCGGCCAGCTGAAGGGCTTGCTCGACAAGGGGCTGATCTCGCAGGCTGACTACGATTCGGCCAAGGCCGAGGTTCTCAAGAAACTGATCGGCTGATTCCCGGATGTTCCAGTCCGCCTGCCCCGCCTGCGGGGCACCGGTCGCGTTCCGCTCCGCCACGTCGGTGATGGCGGTGTGCGCCTATTGCCAGAGCACGCTGCTGCGCGATGCGGACAGCGTGCGCGACGTCGGCAAGATGTCGGCCGTGCTGGAGGACTATTCGCCGATCCAGATCACCAGCGAGGGCCGCTTCGAGGGACAGCACTTCAGCGTGGTGGGGCGTATCCAGCTGCGTTACGACGGTGGCTTCTGGAACGAGTGGTACCTGTGGTTCGACGACGGCAGCACCGGCTGGCTGTCCGATGCATCCGGACAGTACGTCGTCACCCGCCCGAGCACGCAGGCGCCGGAACACGTCCCGCTGTTCGACCGCAATCATCCCGGCGACCGCCTCGGCTTCGACCGCGCCACCTGGACCTGTGCCGACGTGCGCGAGGCCCGCTGCACGGGCGGTGAAGGCGAGCTGCCGATGCGGGTGGGCGAAGGCTGGCTCGCGCGGGTCGCGGACTACCGCAGCGGCCATCGCTTCCTGACGCTGGATTATTCGGATGGCGACAAGCCGACGGTGTACGCCGGCAAGAGCGTCACGGTGGACGCGCTGCAGAAGGAACGTCTGCGCAGCCCGGAACAGATTGCCGAGAAGGCCGGCCGCCTGCCGGGCAGCCTCAACGCCGTGGCCTGCCCGAGCTGCGGCGCACAGCTCAACTACCTGGCCGCAGCCGCGCAACACCTCGTCTGCCCGCAATGCCAGTCGGAGGTTGCACTCGAAGGCGACAAGGCCGCGGTGCTTGCCGCCCATCGCAGCGTGGAAGCGGTCGAGACCACGCTGGAGCTCGGTGCGGTCGCGTCCATCAATGGCACGAAGTGGCAGCTGATCGGCCTGATGCGCTGTCGGGAAGACGCCTCCGACGGCGAAAGCTGGACGGAGTACCTGCTGCACCACGCCCACAAGGGCTTCAAGTGGCTCATCGAGACCACGGACGAATGGCATATCGTCAGCGTGCTGGACAACTGGCCGGACGCTGCCACCTCGCAGGTGAGGGTGGACGGCCGCGTCTACACCAAGATGTACGACTACCGCCGCACCGTCACCTTCGCAGCCGGCGCCTTCAACTGGCGGGTGAAGGTCGGCGACCGCGCCAACGTCTCCGAGTACAAGAGCAGCAACCAGCACGTCACCGCGGAGCGCACCGAGAACGAGCTGAGCTGGAGCTATGGCAGCCAGATTTCGTCGCAGACGGTTGCGCAGTGGTTCAAGGACCCGTCCATTGCAGCGGGCTTGGTGGACGGCACGGCCAGCACGCTGGCCGCTGCACGCCGCGCCCGGATCAAGGAAGAAGGCGGCTGGACCTCGCAGGGCTTCGCCCTCCTGTTCACCATAGTGCTGCTGGTGCTCAACGTTCCGCTGTTGATCGCGGGCTACGGCGAGATCGGCGTCACCTTCTTCGGGCTGCTGGCCCTGTGGGCGCCGGTTTCTTCAAACTCATGGGAGAGTGACTGATGGGGCGGGTGCTCTATGTCATCTGGGCCATCGCGGTCACGGCGGTCGTCACCAGCATCAACGCCAGCCAGCGCACCGACGCCGGCAGCAGTGGCAGCTACCGCTCCTGGGGTTCCGGCAGTGGCTACACCGGTGGCGGGGGTTCGCACAAATGACGCGGGCCACCATGCTGGGGCAGCACATCCTGCTCGACATGTCCGGCGTCGACACGACGCTCAGTTGCGATACCGCACGCATCGAGCGCCTGCTGCGCGACGCTGCCGCCGCGGCTGGCGCCACGCCGATCCACGCCCACTTCCACCCCTTCGGCGAGGGGCAGGGCGTCACCGGCGTGCTGCTGCTGAAGGAATCGCACATCAGCATCCACACCTGGCCGGAGCATGGCTACGCCGCGGTGGACATCTTCATGTGCGGGACTGCGCAGGCCATGCTGGCGGCGCAGTGCATCACCCGGGGCCTGCAGGCCGCGCATGTGTGCCAGCGCAACCTGAGCCGTAGCGCCGCGGCACTCCGGCAACCCGCCTGAGCCGGCGGGTCGCTCAGAACTCCACTCAGAACTCCAGCTGGGCCGAGAAATACACCATCGGCGACACCGGGTTGGCCGGCACGCCCGGCGGGTAGTTGGCCTGCTGCGAACGGTCGGCGATTTCCTGATGATGCTCGCCGAGGTTGATGGCATTCAACGAGAACTCGGCCTGCTTGCCGCCGATGCGCGTGAGGTAGGCGATACGCGCATCGAAGGTGGTGTAGGCGCGCGCTTCGTACGGGTACAGCGGCACGAAGCCATCGCCACCTGACATCGGCCCCATGCGGAAGGCGGTCAGCACGGTGCGCCAGGACGAAGTCCACTTCTGCTGCCAGGACAGGGATGCCGCATACGGCGCGGTGCGGGCCTCGATGTCTTCGTTGTTCGCGTCACGATCGATCAGCGTGTGCGTGAACGCCCACTGGCTGCCTCCCCAGGGCACGAACTTCAGTTCGTACTCCAGGCCGCGCAGGCGTACCCGTTCGCCATAATTGGTGTACTGCGCCGAACCGAGGGTGCCGCCAAGCACCGGCGACGGGTTCTGCGGCGTGGTGTAGGGCCGGCGCACGATGTAGCCATGGATTCGCTCGTCGAAGATGCGCACGTCAGCACTCAGGCTCCACGGGCGGAAGCGGCCGATGTAGCCGATTTCGGCACTGTCCACGCGCGGCTGCTCGACATCCGCGTTGGGCACGTAGGGTCGCACCAGCAGCGTGCCGGTCGCCGGGTCGATCGCGCGCACATCACCTTCCTTCTCGAAGGTCGGCCGCTGCGCCCAGCTGCGCGCGTAGCCGATGCGGAAGGTATCGGTGTTCGTGGCCTTCCAGTTGGCGAAGGCCCGCGGGGCGAAGTTCAGCGGTTCGCCGGAATAGCGTTCGAAGGCGCCACCGAGGTTGAAACTCAACGGTCGCAAAGGCCGCCACTCGACGTTGGCGAACAGGCGCGACATGTCGACAGGACTGGTGCCGCCGGCATACAGGAAGGGCGACTCGATTTCGTCGCGACGCAACTCGGCGCCCCACACCATCTGCGATGAGGTCGCGAAGCCGAAACGGTGCTGGAACTCCAGGTGGTCGCGGGTGCTCTCGCGATTGCGATTCAGCGGCACCACCGGGTAGCCGGGTGCGCTGCCGCTCCACTCATCGGTCAGGCGCTCGCGGTTGCGGTAGTAGTTCAGCTTGAACTCGGTGCCGGCACTGGGCGCGCGCGTCCACTGCAGGTTGAGCGTGTAGTACTGGCCGCTGGCATCACGCCTGGCGTTGTTGCCGAAGGTGGAGCCCTCGTAACCTTCGCCACGGCGGAAGCTGCTGGCGCCCAGACGGAACATCAGTTCATCGATGTTGCTCAGGCGCAGATCGCCGCGCACAGACCCCACGTTCACATGGTGGGCGTCGTACATCTCCTCCCAGCCGGAATCATGTTTGGTGACCCCGGACAGACGCATCGACAGCGGACCGCTGACGAAATTGCCGCTGGCCATGCCGTCACCGATCTTCTGGTTGCCGGCATTGATGCGCGCTACGCCACCCGGCGCCTCGGCGCTGTGGCGGGTGATGATGTTGATGACGCCGAGGAAGGCATTCGCACCGTAGGTCGCGGAGTTGGTGCCGCGCAGGATCTCGATGCGCTCGATCTCGTCCACCGACAACGGCAGCGCGCTCCAGTCCATGCCACCGAAGGCGCTGGGCGAATACACCGAGCGGCCGTCGATCAGCACCTGCATCTCGGACGGATAGTTGTTGCCCATGCCGTGATAGGTCACCCAGTGCGAGTGACCGCGTTCCTGCCCCACCTGCATGCCCGGTACGAGGCGGAACAGACGGGCGATGTCGCGGTAGCCGGTGGCGCGGATCTGCTCGCGGTCGATGACGGTCACCGCGCCGGGCGCCTCGTCGATCGGTTGCGGCAGGCGCGAGGCCGTGAGCACCGTCGGCAGCTCTTCGAGGAACGGGTCCTCGTGACCATCGGCGGCCTGCGCAGGCGCCAGCGTGCCCAGCACGGCTGCGCTGAGGACGGCCAGTCGAAGAGGTGCGAGCGGATGGTTCAACGGCATGTGCAAGGGCGGACAGGACTCACAAGGCGCTCCGGATCGGCAACGTGGCAGGCTGCGGCAAGCTTGCCCACGACCGGCCCCTCAGCGTTTGCGGCAGGACAAACACCCCCGCGCAACACAACCGGACGGGTGCTGCATGCGGCCGGAAACGTGACATTTGCGTTCCGATTACGCAAACCGGCAGCGATTCTCGCACCACTCGGGCACTTTCAGCGCAATTTCCCCGCCATATGGCCATGTCCTTCGCCCGTTGGGGCAGCAAGACCCTGCAAGGGGCATGATTTGAACTGGCCCGGCCCATCGGCTAGCATTGCCGCGCCGCGGCCGGTGCGTGAACCCTCCGCACCCGTCCCCGCCCTGCCTGCCATACCCCGTCCCGCATGAGCCTTACGCCCCCACCCGCCGCAACCGGCAATCCGCATCGTCATGACGACTTCACGGTCCGCCGGGTGAATGCCGGCCGCAGCCTGGGCTGGCTGGCCGAGGGCTGGCGCCTGTTCGCTGCCGCCCCCGTGCAATGGCTGCTGATGGCCTTGCTGGCCTTCCTGCTGCTGTTCCTGGCCGCCCTGCTGGCACCCATCCCCCTGCTTGGCCCGATGGTGGGGCCGGTCGTGCTGGTCTTCGTGGTGGCCGGCATGCTGGAATCCGCCGCGCGCGTGCAGCGTGGCGAAGCGCCGAAGGCGCGCGACCTGTTCGCCGGCTTCGACCGTCACCCCGCCCACCTGTTACTGCTGGGCCTGTTCTTCAGCATTCCGCTGGTGCTGGTGTCCCTGCTCACCTTTCTGGCCATTGGCGGCGGCCTGCTGGTCGGCCTGCTCGGGGCCGCGCTGGGCGGCGCCCTGCATGGGCTGCTGAGCGGGCTGACCGCCTTCGCGGCCTTCCTGTTCGGCACCTGGACGGTGTTCCTGATCGTGTGGGCCATCATGCTGCTGGCCCTGCTGTTCGCCCCCGCCCTGGTGATGTTCGACAGTGCCAGCCCGCTCAATGCCATGCGTGCCTCGCTGAAGGCCAGCCTGGCCAATCTGGGTGCTACCCTGCTGTTCGGCCTGCTGCTGGCCCTGCTGTTCACCATTGCGCTGATGCCGGCCGGGCTGGGCGTCCTGGTGCTGCTACCGGTAGCGGTCGGCGCGCTGCACACCGCCTGGCGCGACGTGCTGGCGACCGATCAGGCTGCCGGGCCGGCGGCCTTGCCGCCGCCCGCCCAGGACTGACCAGACAATTCAAACTGCCGGAAAGATTCGATGCAAGCCAACAAGCTGCCCGCCGCCCGTGGCTGGGTATGGATCCAGGAGGGAGGACGCCTGTGGCGGCGCGACCCGCGCCTGCTCGTCGCCATCGGTTCGCTGATCCTCAGCACCGGCCTGTCCACCATGGTGTTCGGCACCCTCGTGGGCGTGCTGCTGAGCATCACCGTGATGCCGGTGCTGGGTTTGCTGATCTTCTTCGCCTGTGAAGCGCTCGACCAGAAGCAACAGGCCAGCATTCCGGCCCTGTTCGCACGCGTCACGCCGTTCTTCATGCGCATCGTGGGCCTGGGCGTGATCCGTACCGTGGCGCTGTTCGGCGTCACCCTGCTGGCCGCCCTGTTGTCCGGCATCGAAGGCGCCGTAGGCCTGCAGCCCGGCCAGACGCCCACCAATGCACAGATGCTGGACGTGCTGGGCATGCTGATCTGGGCCTTCGCGCTGGCCACACCAATCGAGATGGCCGCCTGGTTCGCGCCGGTGCTGATCGCCCGCCACGACCTGCCGGTGCTCAAGGCCATGCTGTTCAGCCTCGTCGCCACCTGGCGCAACCTGCGCCCGCTGACGGTCTTCATGTCCACCGGCGTGCTGCTGATCCTGATCGGTGTCTCGCTGCTGAACGCGATCGCCAGCGCCATCCTGCCCATGCTCGGCGTGGTGGTCACGGTGCTGGTTGGCGTCATCTGCGTGTCCCTGTTCCACGCCGCGTTCTACGTATCGGTCACCGAAGTCTTCGCGCCCCGCAGCGCCGCCGAGGAACCCGAGGCGGTCCGTGAGTGATGGCATGGCGCCGCTGGGCATCCTCGGCGGCACCTTCGACCCCATCCACCACGCCCACCTGCGCCTGGCACTGGAGGCCGGGGAAGCACTCGGCCTGCACAAGGTGCGCCTGATCCCGGCCGGCCAGCCGAAGCACCGCGACAAGCCCGGCAGCAGTGCCGACCACCGCCTGGCCATGACCCGCCTTGCCGTCGAGGGCCTGCCGCAACTGGAGGTGGACCCCGCCGAGGTGCTGAGCGACGCCCCCAGCTATACCGTGCCGACTCTGGAGCGCCTGCGTGGTGAGCTGGGCAACGCCCGCCCGCTGGTGCTGCTGATGGGCGTGGATGCCTTCCAGGGCCTCGCCCGCTGGCACCGCTGGCAGGACCTGCTCAAGCTCGCCCATATCGGCGTCGCCACCCGCCCCGGCTACACGCTGGACGAAGCCACGCTGGAGCCCGCGCTCGCCGACCTGCTGCGCCACCACCGCAACGACGACGCCAGCGCGCTGGCGAGCGCGGCGGCCGGAATGATCATTCCTTTTGCCATCACTGCGCTTGATATTTCCGCCAGCGCGATCCGTGCGCAATTTGCCCGCGGCACCAGTCCCCGGTTTTTGCTGCCCGACGCGGTTGTCGACTATATTGACCTGCATCGCCTCTACCAGAACTGACCGCCCCGCCCCCGCATGGATATCCGCAAGCTGCAGAAAATCGTTGTTTCGGCCCTCGAAGACATCAAGGCCAAAGACATCGAAGTCATCAACACCACCCGCCTTACCTCCCTGTTCGACCGTGTCGTCATCGCCAGTGCCGATTCCAACCGGCAGACGCGTGCGCTCGCCCGCAACGTGCAGGAAAAAGTACGTGAAGCCGGCGGCGACGTGGTGAGCACCGAAGGCGAGGACAGCGGCGAATGGATCCTGGTGGACCTCGGCGACATCGTCGTCCACGTCATGCAACCCGCCGTGCGCAGCTTCTACAACCTGGAAGAGCTGTGGGCCACCACCCCTGCCCAGCGCCGCAAGCTGATCGCCGCCAACGAAGCCACCCAGGGTTGACCTGCGGTCCGGCCTGCCACGCCTGCGGGCGTGGCCTCGACTCATGAAGCTCTACATCGCCGCCGTCGGCACCCGCATGCCCGGCTGGGTCAGCGAGGGCTACGCCGAATTCGCCAAGCGCTTTCCACGCGAGCATCCGCTGGAATTGCTGGAAGTGCGCGCCGAGCCGCGCACCACCGGCAAGACGCCCGCCGCCATGATGGCGCTGGAGGCCGAACGCCTGCGCAACGCCATTCCTGCACGCGCCCGCAAGGTGATCCTCGACGAGCGCGGCGACGCGCCCACCACCAGGGAACTCGCCGAACGCATGACGCGCTGGCTGCAGGACGGCCGCGATGTCGCCTTCGTCATCGGTGGCCCGGACGGCCTCGACCCCACGTTGAAGCAGGAGGCCGACGAGCGCATCCGCCTGTCCAGCCTCACCCTGCCGCACGCACTGGTGCGCCCGCTGCTGGCCGAAGCGCTTTACCGGGCCTGGAGCCTGATGAACAATCATCCCTACCATCGGGAATGAGAAGGCACCAGGCCCCTTGATACCCACATACGTCCGCACCCTTGACTGGAAAACGCTGGGGGTGAGCCTTGTACTTTGCTATCTGCTACCTGTCCTGCTGCTAGGAACGCTGTTTCTTGGCATTGAAGGTGGGAATTCGCAGATGCTTCACTTTCTGCTTCTCGTCACGCTGCCGCCGCTACTAGGCGGATTTTCTATCTCGCTGTTTGTTGCAGACAGGCCGCAACTTCACGTGCTCTTGGCCACCTCGGGATGGTTGATTTTCATGCGGATCAAGTCCGAGTCTCTGGTGCTCGAGCTGGTTGCAGCCGTTGCCGTCTACGCCGTCGCTTTCTCGGGGTGCTATATCGGCAAACGCTTGCGCCCTCGATTGAGAAAACCCCAGCCCCCAACAATCTAGGATCCCGGCCAAATGATCCCCGGCATGCTTCCGACCCGTATCTATCTGGCATCCCGCAGCCCGCGCCGACGCGAACTGCTGCACCAGATCGGCATCGATTTCGACACCCTGATCTTCCGTACGCCGCCGCGCGACGACGCGGATGTTGCCGAGGATGTGCTGCCCGGCGAAGACCCGGTGGCCTATGTGCAACGCGTGGCGGTCGCCAAGGCTGAAGGCGGCGTGCGGCGCCTGGCCTGGCGCAACCTGCGTCGTCAGCCGGTGCTGTCTGCCGACACCACGCTGGACCTCGATGGCGAGATCATCGGCAAGCCCGACAACCCCGAGCACGCCACGGAAATCCTGCGCAAGCTGTCCGGTCGCAGCCATCGCGTGCTGACTGCCGTCGCGATGGGCGACGACAGCCGGCTGGAGCATCGCCTGTCCATCAGCACCGTGCACATGCGCGTGCTGAGCGACGACGACATCCGTCGCTACCTCGCCACCGGCGAACCCTTCGACAAGGCCGGTGCCTACGGCATCCAGGGACGCGCGGGCGCCTTCGTGTCGGAGATCCACGGCTCCTACACCGGCATCATGGGCCTGCCCTTGTTCGAGACCAGCGAGTTGCTACGCGAGTTCGGCATCCCGGTCTGAACCGGGACGAGTGAACGGACAAGGCCGCGGGAGACGACTCCCGCGGCCTTGTTTTTTCAGCGCATCGAAGGATGCGCTACGAGAGTGTTACCCGGGCAGCCTCAGGCGGCCTTGCGCTCCTCGACCAGTTGCGGCGACACCACGCCACCGATGCTGATCTTGCGCGGCTTCAGCGCTTCCGGCACTTCACGGACCAGCTCGATGTTCAGCAAGCCGTTGTCCAGGCTGGCATCGACTACGCGGACATGGTCGGCGAGCTGGAAGCGGTGCTCGAAATCACGCGCTGCGATACCACGGTGCAGGTAGCTGCGCTGACCTTGCTCGGTCTGCTTGCGGCCGGTGACCTTGAGGGTCTCGTTGGCGAACTCGATGTCCAGTTCGGCACGGTCGAAACCGGCGACGGCCATCGTGATGCGGTATTTGTCTTCCGCCACCAGTTCAACGTTGTAGGGCGGGTAGCTCGGCGTGCTGTCGCTGCGCAGGGCGGTGTCGACGAGCTGGGCAAAGCGGTCGAAGCCGATGGCGGAACGGTACAGCGGGCTGAGATCGAAAGTACGCATTTTCATATCCTCCAGGATCAAGCGATACGTGGGTTGAGCGGGCCTCACCGTGAGCACCCGCACTCCCGATCTATGGTCACCGCCGCAGCGTTTCAAGGCCTTGAAATTGCGGTTGCCCACCCCGAAATACGCGCGCCCGTCCACTGAAGTGAACGACCTTTCAGGACATGAAAAAGGACCGCCGCAGCGACCCTTTTTTCATTCATCTGCCAGCACGCAACCCTCAGCTCTCGCCGGTCAGCGCCGCCAGCAGCTCCGCCTGGTGCTCGGCGATCAGGCCATCCACCAGCTCGCCGATTTCGCCATCCATCGCCGCGTCCAGCTTGTACAGCGTGAGGTTGACGCGGTGGTCGGTGATGCGGCCCTGCGGGAAGTTGTAGGTGCGGATGCGCTCGGAGCGGTCGCCGCTGCCGATCAGACTCTTGCGCGTCGCCGCCTCCTTCGCCTGCGCCTCGCGCAGCTGGCCATCCTTGATGCGCGCTGCCAGCACGGAGAGCGCCTGCGCCTTGTTGCGATGCTGCGAACGGTCGTCCTGGCATTCGACGACGATGCCGGTCGGGATATGCGTGATGCGTACCGCCGAATCCGTCTTGTTGATGTGCTGGCCGCCCGCACCACTGGCGCGGAAAGTGTCGATGCGCAGATCCGCCGGGTTGATCTCCACCTCGCCTACCTCGTCCGCTTCCGGCATCACGGCCACCGTGCAGGCGGAGGTGTGGATGCGGCCCTGGGTCTCGGTCACCGGCACGCGCTGCACACGGTGGCCGCCGGACTCGAATTTCAGCTTGGAGTACGCGCCACTGCCCACCACGCGGGCGATGACTTCCTTGTAGCCGCCGAGGTCGGATTCGTTGGCGGACACGATTTCCACCTTCCAGCCGCTGCGCTCGGCGTAACGCGTGTACATACGCAGCAGGTCGCCCGCGAATAGCGCCGCCTCGTCACCACCGGTGCCGGCGCGCACTTCCAGGAACAGGTTGCGGTCATCGTTCGGGTCACGCGGCAGCAGGGCGATCTGCAGTTCCTGCTCGGCACGCGTCTGCGTGGCGCGCGCGACGTCCAGCTCGCTCTGCGCCAGCTCCTTCATGTCGGGATCGGACAGCAGCTCGTGTGCGGTAGCCTCGTCGTCCTCAGCCTGGCGGAACTGGCGGAACAGTTCGACCACCGGGGTGATCTCGGCGTGCTCGCGGGTGAACTTGCGGTACTGGTCCATGTCGCTGGTGACGGCCTCGGTCGCCAGCAGGCGATCAAGCTCTTCCAGGCGCTCGGTCAGTTGCACGAGCTTGCTGCGGATGCTGTCTTTCATGCGGAGTCGTCGTTATACGCGTCGCGGCCGGCGCCACGGCCGTCAGGCTGGCCGGGTTGTTCGATCTGCTCGAGCTGGAAGAGGCGCTGCACGGTGCCCACCGCCTGCACGCCTTCGGCACTGCGCAGGAACTGGGTGGGACTGTGCAACAGCTTGTTGGTGAGGCCCTGGCTCAGTGCTTCGAGCACGGCCTGCGGATCGTCGCCACGCGACAGGGCGCGCAGGGCGCGCTCCATCTCTGCTTGACGCACGGCCTCGGCCTGATCGCGCAAGGCACGGATGGTCGGCACCGCATCGCGGTTGGCCACCCACTGCAGGAAGCCGGACACGCCGGTGTCGATGATCGCCTCGGCCTCCTGCACGGCGGCATGGCGCGACTCGACGCCGGCGGAAACGATCTGGGCCAGGTCATCCACGGTGTACAGGAATACGTCGGAAATCTGGGCGGCCTCGGGCTCGATGTCGCGCGGCACGGCCAGGTCCACCATCACCATCGGGCGGCGGCGGCGTGCCTTGATGGCGCGCTCGGCCATGCCGCGGCCGATGATGGGCAAGGGGCTGGCGGTGCAACTCACCACCACGTCGTAGTGCGACAGGCGCTCGCCCACCGCCTCCAGCGGCAGCACGTCGGCGCGCACCTTCAGGGCCAGCGCCTCGGCGCGTGCCACGGTGCGGTTGGCAATCGTCATGCGGCGCGGGTTGGCGCCAGCGAAGTGGGCGGCGCACAGGTCGATCATCTCGCCGGCGCCGATGAACAGCACCGAGCATTCGTCGATACGCTCGAAGATGCGTTCCGACAGATGCACCGCCGCGGCGGCCATCGACACGATGTTGGCGCCGATGGCCGTGGTGGAACGCACCTCCTTGGCCACCGCGAAGCTGTTCTGGAACAGCTTGTGCAGCAGGCTGCCCAGCGTGCCGGCGGATTCGGCATGACGCGCCGCCTCCTTCATCTGGCCGAGGATCTGCGGCTCGCCCAGCACCATGGAGTCCAGCCCGCTGGCGACGCGGAAGATGTGACGCACCGCCTCGCGGTCGGGGTAGGTGTAGAGGTAGGGAGAGATTTCGGCCAGCGACAGGCCGTGGTAGCGCGCCAGCCAGGCCGCCGCATGCTCCGGCGCATCGGTCGCGCAGACCAGCTCGGTGCGGTTGCAGGTGGACACGATGGCCGCCTCCATCACCGCACCGCCGCCACTCAGATCCGCCAGCGCAGCGCGCAGGCGCTCCGGCTGGATGGCCACACGTTCGCGGATCGCGACCGGGGCAGTCTGGTGGTTGAGGCCGAGGGCAAACAGCGGCATGGGCGAACAGATAGTGGAATCAGCGTTTATGGCACGAAGCCTCGCGACTTGCAAAGACCACCGCCGCTCATGGTCAGGATTCCTGAAACGGAAACGGGCCGATCTCTGGAAGCTCGGCCCGTTGGAAACCGGATGGGTTTGCAGCGATGCTAGGCAGGCTGCATGAACAGCACCAACCTCTTTGTGCTCTGAAAGCGGCGCAAGCAATTGATTGCGCAACGGATTGTATCACGCGGCATGCAGCCATCCCGGCCCGGCCAGCGGCTTCGCAATGCCACGGAATGTCGTTGCGAGTGGGCAAAACGAAACACTCACCGGCGCTTCGCCTGCCTATGACAGACGGTTTGCTTTTGTCCGTCGACGTCGAGGTTGGACGCGACTGCCGGCGCAAGCACCAGCTCCCTGGCGCACAGAGTGCAGCGTTTGAGGGTCTTGATCGCTTCGCCGGCGGCACCCCAAGCCCGCTCGCCACGCCAGACATGGTTTCGTCGCACTCGAGCAAGCGCGTCTTGCTGCGACTACTCAGACACACCGGGCGCCGAGCTCCAGCTGAAGCGCTTGCCGCACGCACGACACATCAGGCGTCCTTCGGGCGTCCATCGGAAAGCTCATACGGCTTGCCTGCATCACATCGAGGGCAGCGTTTCACACCTGACCAGTCCGGGACTGGTCAGGCGGGGGGTGGGGGTTACCTTCTGCTGAGCAAGTGCCATCCGTGGATGGCGCTCGATCCGGGATCTGTCAGATGAGATGCGCAGTCGTGCTTCAGGGATACAGGCCACGCATCTCGCGTGCGTGCAGAATCCGCTGGCAAGCCACGATGAACGTGGCGGTACGCAGACTTACCTTGTGCTCCCGGGCCACCTGCCACACGCCCGCGAAGGCCTCTTGCATGATGCGCACCAGCCTCGCATTGATCTCGTCCTCGCTCCAGAAGAAGCTGGAGAAATCCTGGACCCATTCGAAGTAGCTCACCGTCACGCCGCCGGCGTTGGCGATCACGTCCGGCAAGACCAGCACGCCATTGTCATTGAGGATGTCGTCGGCATCGGTCGTCGTAGGACCGTTTGCTCCCTCGATCACTAGCCTGGCCTTTATTCCACCTGCGTTGGCTTTGGTGATCTGGTTCTCCAGTGCGGCGGGGATCAGGATCTCGCATTCGACGCTCCAGAAGTCCGCGCTGGACAAAGCCTCACCGCTTGAAAAGCCACTCACACCGCCGGTGGAATTCACGTGCTCCAGCAGCGCTGGCACGTCGAAGCCGCTGTGATTGACGATGGTCCCGGTATGGTCCTGGACCGCGACGACTTTCGCGCCAGCCTCAGCGAATAGCCTCCCGGCAATCCTGCCCACGTTGCCAAAGCCCTGCACGGCAATGCGGGCTCCGTCAATTGGCAGCCCGATCAGCTTTGCGGCTTCCACTCCGACGGTGAAGACACCACGGCCGGTCGCCTCCACGCGGCCGAGCGACCCGCCAAGATCCACGGGCTTGCCGGTGACCACGCCTGTGGCAGTCGCACCGACGTTCATGGAGTAGGTGTCCATCATCCATGCCATGACCTGGCCATTCGTGTTGACGTCCGGCGCCGGAATGTCCTTGGAGGGGCCGATCAGCAGGCCGATCTCGCTGGTGTAACGCCGAGTAAGCCGCTCGAGCTCACCACGCGAAAGCTTCCCGGGATCGACGCGGATGCCGCCTTTGGCGCCACCGTAGGGCACGTTCACCGCCGCGTTCTTCACGGACATCCAGGCCGACAAAGCCATCACCTCGGACAGCGTGACGTCCTCATGGAAGCGCACGCCCCCCTTGCCGGGGCCACGGCTCAGGTTGTGCTGGACGCGGTAGCCTTCGAAGTGGGCGATGGTGCCGTTGTCCAGCTCGATCGGAACATCCACCACCAGGATGCGCTTGGGCCGCTTGAGCGTCTCAACCCATCGCGCCAGGCCTCCCAGGTACGGAGTTACCCGGTCGATCTGCTGCAGGTAGTTGCCCCATGGGCCAAGATGGTCGGCCTGCAGATAGGACGGTAAGGCGTGTGTTGGCAGAGCGGAGGAACTGTTTTCGACGGTGGTCATGGGATCGAACTCGATGGAACAGGTGGCGTACGCGGCCATCCGGCCTTGCGCCGTCGACACGACGCCCCGGAGTGGCGGCAGGCGGCCCAGGCGGGAGGGGCCGCCGTCACCGCGTGGTGGTTTGCTGCCCGCGCGTCGACGGCGACAACGACTGGCGTCGCGGCGCTTGCCGCGACGCCTGAGGATCAGCCCTGGCTCGGGGCGTCCCAGAGGTTCAGCCGGGTGCCGATGCCTTTGCTCTGCGCGTTCCGCAGGACGTCGTAGCCCCAGCTGATGTCAAACACGGCCATGCCGCAGGCAAAGAAGATCACGCGGTCGCTCTCTCTCTCGCGGCCCACCTTGTCGCCGTTGACCACGTCGCCCAGGCCGGTGGAATCGGCCAGCGCCGGCAGCTTTCCCGCGTCGATCAGGCGGTACAGCGGGCCGCCGATCACGCCGCTGTAGTAGCCCTCCTTGTTGCCCGAGGCAATCGCGTCCTCCACGTAGGCCTCGTGCAGCTGCGTGTGGTCGTAGACGATGCGTGCGCTGGTCAGGAAGGACTCATCCGTATTGACCGGACCAGACACCAGGATGGTCGCCCCGGGCTTGATCCACTCGTCCTTGAAGTGCAGCGGCTTCAGGCGCGAGGCGGCGACGCTGATGACGTCCGCGCCGCGGAAACCGGACTCGGTGTTCTCGGTGCCCACCGCATCGATGCCGTAGGTGTCCTTGATCCACGCCGCGAACTCGTTGGCCTTCTCCAGGAAGAGGTCGAAGCACACCACCGACTTGATCGACTTGAGCTGCGTGATGACAGCCGCGAAGCAAGCCTTGTTGATCGGACCGCAGCCCACGACCGCCATCGTCGTGCTGTCGGGGTTGGCCAGATGCTTGGCACCCACGGCTGGCACAGCGCCAGTGCGTGCCGCGCTCAACAGGTTGGCTGACATCAGCGCGAGCGGCGCGCCGGTGTCCTTGTCGTTGAGCATCATCGTCAGGATGGAGCGTGGCAGGCCCTTCTGCATGTTGGCATGGTTCGAGCCATACCACTTGTTGCCGCACACGTCGAAGCGGCCGCCCAGGTAGCCGGGCATGGCGGCGAAACGACGGTCCGGGCCGGCCACAGGCATGTTGGGGAACTTGGTCTCCTTGGGGAAGACGATGGTCATGCCGTGGCTGTTGTGGTTCGCGCCACCCATCAGGTAGTCGCCCTTGCCCAGCAGGCTGAACGTCTCTTCGCAGACGATCACGCACTGCGCGGCGTCCAGCACGCCGGCGGCAATCATGTCGGGCTCGGACAGGTAGGTGAAGTCGATCTTCGTGCTCATGGTGTTCTCGGTGTAGTTGGAGGGGACAGGGGTCAAAAGCGCAGCAGGTGCGTGATGTCGTACAGGTGGCAGCCCTCGCTGCGGGCGTTGGCCCGCATCAGGAAGTTCAGCTTCTCGATGCGCTCGCCCGAGCGCGGTGCACCGTTCTTCTGGAATGGCACCTGCAGGCCCACGGACAGGTCCATCACGACGTCGTCGACGACGCCACCCGAACGGCCCGACGGGACCGCGACCATGCCGTGCTGCCGGGCGAACTGGTAGGCATCCAGGGCCTCGGTGATCGTGCCGACCTGGTTGGGCTTCAGGACGAATCCGTCCACCGCTTTCGTGTCGAAGGCCTTCTTGAGGAATTCCAGCCTGGTGACCGTGAGGTCATCGCCCAGGATCAGCGTGCGTGTGATCTCGCGATGCGCGTCCTGGTAGCCCTGCCAGTCGTTTTCGTCGAGCAGGTCTTCGATGAAGACGAGGTCGAATTTCTCGGTAAGCCGCCTGGCATAGGCGATCAGGGCAGCGGTGGTCACGCGTTCGCCCTTGAGCAGGTAGGTGCCGGTCGCCTTGTCGTAGAACTCGCTCGAAGCGCAGTCCAGTGCGAAGGCGACCCTGCCGCTGTAGCCAGCACGCTCGATGGCGCGCTGCATGAGTCCGAGCACCAGTTCGGGATCGTCCGAAGGCGCCGCGTAGCCGTAGGAACTGGCCACGCGAGGCCTGGTGCCCACATGCTCGGTCAGCACCTCGTTGAGCTTGTGGAACACGGAGATCGCCATCTCGATGGACTGGTCGATGCTGTCGGTCCCGTAAGGAACGATCAGGAACTCGTTGAACGACTGCGTGTACTCGCCGTAGTGGCCACCATTCACCACGTTGAAGCAAGGCACCGGCACGGTTCGGATCGGGCCGCCCGCGATGTGCTTGTACAGCGGGATGCGCCGTGCGTCCGCGGCGGCACGAAACACCGCAATGGACGTGGAGTAGATGGAGTTGCCACCCAGCACGCGCTTGTCCGGCGTGCCGTCCAGTTCGATCATGCGTTGGTCGACCGCGCGCTGGTCGTTGACGTCCAGGCCGGTGATGGCCGGTCCGATGAGCCTGGCGACCGCGTCGACGGCCTTGTGCACACTCAGGCCGCCATAGGTCGCGGCATCGCCGTCGCGCAGCACGAAGGCCTCGTGCATGCCCACCGAAGTGCCTGTCGGTGCCGCGCCGCGGCCGATGGCACCGCTCTCGGTGCGGATCTCGACCTCGACGGCCGGACGGCACTTGCAATCGATGATCTGTTGCGCCTGAACGGAGACGATCCTGTCGGCCATGTCAGCGGCCCTCCAGCGCGGGCACGTACAGGATGTTCAGGTCGCACAGGTTGGTGCCCGTGTTGCCTGTAAAGATGGCCGAGTCGATCGCGTCGAGCGCCTCGAAGGTGCTGTGCTCGCGCAGGGACTGGTAGAGGTTGATCCCCTTGGCGCGCGCTGCGGCGAAACTTTTGGAATCGGTGATGCCTCCGGCCACCCTGGTCGTGCCGTCCGTGCCTTCGCTGTCGATGGACAGCAGACAGGCACCGGGTGCCTTGGCGGCGGCAATGGCAAAACCAACTGCCATCTCCTGGCCAGGGCCGCCATGGCCCTTGATCGCGGCGTTGTCCAGGATCTGCGTCGTGACCTCGCCCGAGCTCAGCAGCACGCACGGCGGCCGGACCGGATTGCCATAGGCCTGGATCTCGCGCGCCATCGAAGCCATGAAGGTGCCGGCATCGCGGCTCTCGCCTTCCAGGAAGGAAGAGACGATCAGCGCCGGCACGCCGAGCTCCTCACAGGCCTGCCTGGCGTAGAGGCAGGAGTCCGGCAGCGTATTGAGCAGGAAGTAGGTGTTGTCCGGGAAGGCCTTGGGCGTCTCGCCCTCCTCGCCTACGCTGGCCAGGTACTGCACGATGCTCCTGGGCAGCTTGTCTTCCAGCGCGAAGTTGACGATCGTGGCGCGCGCATCGTCCAGCGTCGTCGCATCGGGCCCGATGGGGGTGCTCTTGTAGGCCTTGTAGGGCTGCGCGATGTCGCCGGTGGCCGGCGTTCCGACGGCGTCGCTGATGCCGATGCCGATGAGTTCGGCGCCGCGTTCCCGGATGCGTTGGGCCAGCATGCCGCCGTTCAATGCGGAGACATGGCGCCGCACGGCGTTGATCTCGTAGATCCCGGCGCCCGACTTCAGCAGCACGTCGGTCGCATCGATCTCGTCCTGCAGCGTGATGCCCTCGCGTGGGCAGGACATGAGGGCTGAACTACCACCGCTGATCACGGCGATGAACAGGTCGTCGGCACTGGCCTGTTCCACGACCTTGAGGATCTCCCTGGACGCGCGATAGCCCTCTTCGTTGGGCAGCGGGTGCCCCCCCACGTAGACCTCGGTCTTCTGGAAGCGGTCCGTCTCCTCGTGGATCTTCACGATGGCGATGCCGCGCGTCAGCCGGTCGCCGAGGACATGGTCCACCGCCATGGCCATGTGGTTGCAGGCCTTACCGGCACCGAACAGATAGATGTTGCGCTTCTTCGTGAGGTCCCAGCACTTGGTGCCGACATGGAGCACATCGCCTTCGAGCCGCATGATGCTGCGGATGCGGACATAGCCATCCAGCCGGGTCAGTGTGCGGTCGGCGATTTCCAGCACGAGCCGCCGCGACTCCACATCGCCGCTTCCGGTCAGGGTTTCCGCGTTTCGAATCTTGTTCATATCACTCCTCGTTAATGACTGACGATTGATGATTGTCGACAATATGGCCGGGCAAATTTTTTTGCTGCAACGGCCGGGAAGTCGTCGCAGCAGTCAATCCGCTGGCTGCAGGAGGCGGCACCTGCAACCCTTTCCCGCATCCATCGGTGACGCAAAGTGCTCCACCCCGCACATGCCTTCGTCACATCCGGCGCCGTCTCAGGGCGACGCCTTCTCGCGCAGCCAAGCCAGCAGTCGCTTGCCTTCACTCTCGCTGTGCTGCCAGGCCTCGTGTGCGGCCCGGTCCGCATCGCCAGCCAGCAGCGCCTCGGCCATCGGGCGGTGCTGCTCCATGATGTCGTCGGGGCCTTCGGCCACGTTGTTGCTGGTCGCGATGTACAGGCGCACCTGCTGCTCCACCAGCTGGTACTGGCGCGCCAGGCGCGAATGGCCGGCAGACTCGACGATGACGCGGTGCAGGGCAAAGTCGCAATCGCTGATCTTCTTCATGTTGCCGCGCCGACACGCCGCCAGCAGGGCGTCGTAGGCATTGGCGATATGCTCGCGCACGGCGGGGTCGGGACTCTGTGCTGCGAGCTTGGCGGCCAGGCTTTCCAGGCTGGCGCGCAGCGTCCAGAGCTCCCACACGTCGTCGACACTCAGATCTGCGACCTGCCAGCCCGTGTACGGGATCTGCACCACGATGCCTTCGCTGGCCAGGCGCTGCAGGCCCGTGCGCAAGGTGGCGCGCGCCACCCCCATCTGGTCGGCAAGAGCCACCTCGGTCAGGCGCGCACCGGGCTGCACCGAGCCGGACAGGATGAATTCGCGCAGGTTGTCGGTGGTCTGGTTCTCCACCGATTGCTTGGCAACGGGGCGGGGCTGGGATTGCTTCATGGCGGGCAGTGGATCCGGGGTATCGAGGAATGGCGGATGATTGTCGACAATCGGTTATCTTCTGTCAATGCGCTTTGCCCAGGTAAGCGTCGCGTATTGCCGGGTCGCCCTTGAGCTGCTGGGCAGTGCCGTGCAGAACGATGCGGCCGTTCTCCATGACATAGGCGTAGTCGGCCACGCCCAGCGCCGTCGCAGCGAACTGCTCGACCAGCAGCATGGTCATGCCAGCGCTGCGCAACTCGCAAATGGCGGCGAAGACGTCATCGACGAGTTTGGGCGACAGACCCATGGAGGGCTCGTCCAGCAGCAGCACGCGGGGCCGGCTCATCAGGGCGCGGCCCATGGCCAGCATCTGTTGTTCGCCGCCCGACAGCGTTCCAGCCAGTTGCTGGCGCCGCTCCTTGAGCCGCGGGAAGTAGCCGAATACACGGTCCAGGTCGTCATCGATCTTCGCCCGTAGCCCGAAGCGTGCGCGCCGGTAGGCCCCCACCTCCAGGTTGTCGAGTACGGACAGCGAGGGAAACACCCGGCGGCCTTCCGGCACGTGCGACACGCCGTGGCGCTGCACGTGGTGCGCAGCCAGTCCGTCGAGCGGCTGCTGTTCCAGCGCCAGCCGCCCGGACTGCACGGGCAGCATGCCGGAAGCCACGCGCATGGTGGTTGTCTTGCCAGCGCCGTTGGAGCCGATCAGACAGACCAGCTGTCCGCGCGGCACGTTGATGGAGATGCCGTTCAGCACGCTGGTGCGGCCGTAGCCGGCATGGATGTCTGTGAGTGTGAGCATGGGGCCTCCTTAAGCCGCTGCGGTTCCGAGATAGGCCGACACCACCCGTGGGTCGTCGCGCACCTGTTGCGCATTGCCTTCGGAGATTTTCTGGCCGAAGTCCAGCACGGTGACGACGTCGCACAAGGCCATCACCATGTCCATGTGGTGCTCGATCAGGACCATCGCTACCCCGAAATCCTTGACCTTGCGCAGCACCTGCACCAGCGCGGCCACGTCGGGTCCGGTCAGGCCCGCGGCCGGCTCGTCCAGCAACAGGATGGAAGGCTTGAGCGCCAGGGCGCGGGCGATCTCGAGCAAGCGCTGCTTGCCATAGGGAAGGTCGCGTGCGTCGGTGCCGGCCTCGTCGGCCAACCCGACCAGCGCCAGCAGCGCCATGGCTTGGGCGTCGGCCTGTGATTCACGCACCCGTGATGCGCGTGCGCCCAGCGCCAGGGCCAGCAGGTTGGTGCCGAAGTCGTGATGCAGTCCGACCTTCACGTTCTGCAAGGCAGTCATCTCCCAGAACAGCTGCACGTTCTGGAAGGTGCGCGCGATGCCCTGGCTGGCGATGCCATGCGGCCGCCCGCCCTGGATCTGCCGCCCAGCCAGCGTGACGCTGCCGGCGTTCGGCGTGTAGACGCCGGTCAGCACATTCATCATCGTGCTCTTGCCCGAACCGTTGGGACCGATCAGCCCGTGGATGGAGCCCGGCTGCACCTCCAGGCTCACGGCGTTCAGTGCCGTCAGGCCGCCGAACCGCATGGTGATGTCGAGGATGCTCAAGACCTTGGGCGTGGCACCCACTGGCGCGGCAGTGCTGGCGAGCGCAGGCGCAGCCATGGGCCGTCCACCGACGGTCCTGAACATGCCCATCAGCCCGTCTGGCAGATAGAACACCGCCAGCAGGATCAGCAGGCCGAAGATGCTCAGGCGGTGCTCGTTGAGGTTCTGCACCTGGAACGAGAACACCAGCAGGCCTGCCGTGATGAGCAATGGCGGCAGGACGCTGCGCAGCGCCACGAGACCATCACTGCGCACACTGCGCACACAGAAGTACAGCGCGCCCGCTGTGGCGCATGCAGCAAGCCAGCGGAACAGGACCGTGCTGTCCAGCAGCGTAGGCAGCATCACGATCACGGTGGCACCCAGCAGCGAGCCGGCGCGCGACTTGCGTCCGCCGAAGATCACGCCCAGCAGGAACAGCAGGCTCAGCTCGAAGGTGTAGGTGTTGGGAGAGATGTACTCCTCGGACACCGCGTACAGGCTGCCGGCCAGGCCGGCCAGCGCAGCACTGAGCGCGAACGCAATGGCCTTGTAGCGGGCCACGCTGATGCCCATGCATTCCGTGGCGATGGGGCTGTCACGCAGCGCCTCGAACGCGCGCCCGAAATGGCTGGTCGCCCAGCGGTTGGTGCAGACCAGCACCAGCGCGACGAAGCCGAGGACGACGTAGTAGTACTGCGTGGTGCCCAGCTTCTCGCCAAACAACCTGGGCTTGTCGACCGCCAGACCGATGGGGCCCATGGTCAGCCAGTCCATCTCATTGATCAGGATCTGCACGATGGTGCCGAAGGCCAGCGTGACCATGGCCAGGTACGGACCCGAAACCCGCAGGGCCGCGGCCGCGAGCAGCGCGCCGAACACCGCGGCCACGACAGCGGCGGCCAGCAAGGCGACGCCGAACGGCACGCCCAGCTTGGTCATCAAGAGACCACCGGCGTAGGCGCCGATGCCGAAGAACGCGGCGTGGCCGAGCGACACCTGGCCGGTGTAGCCCACCAGCAGGTCCATGCCGAGCAGCACGATGGCGTAGATGCCGACGATGATGGCCAGGTGCAGGTAGTAGGGGATTGGCACGGCGAACGGCAGCGCCAGTGCGCCGACCGCCAGGAGTGCCCACAGGATATGGGTGCGTTGGAACATGGCGGACTCCTAGACTTTCTTGATGACGGTCTTGCCGAACAGGCCGGTCGGGCGGATCGCCAGCACCGCCAGCAGCATCAGCAGGCCGGGCACGTCCTTGTAGCCGGTGGACAGGTAGAACGCGGTGAATTGCTCGGCGATGCCCAGCAGCAGTCCGCCAACGATGACGCCCATGCCGCTGTTGAGCCCGCCGATGATGGCGACGGCAAACGCCTTGAGCGCCAGCGACACGCCCATGGAGGCCCCGGTGAGCGTGAGCGGCGCGACCAGCACGCCGGCCAGCGCAGCGACTGCCGAGCTCAAGCCGTAGGACAGCGTGATCATCGAGCCGGTGTTGATGCCCATGAGGCTGGCGGCCTCGCGGTCGTCCGCGGTGGCGACGACGGCCTTGCCCACCAGCGTGCGGCGGCTGAGCAGCTCGATCAGCAGCATCATGGCCAGCGCGCCAACCAGCACGAGGATCTCCATCGGCATGACGCGCAGGCCGTCGCCGAAGATGATCGGCGTCTCGGGCAAGGGCGACGGGAACTTGAGGTCGTCCTTGCCCCAGATGGTCTCGGCCATGTTCTTGCCGATGATGCCGATGGCGATGGTCGCCATGATCCAGCCGAACTCCGAGCGCGTCTTGAGCGCGGGGCGCACGCCCAGCCGCTCGACCAGCGCCCCCTGCGCCAGACCGAACAGCAGCACCATGGGCAGCATCGCCCAGTAGCCGATCCAGGACGACAGCGACAGGCCGACCAGGGCACCGAGGGCCAGCGCTTCTCCCTGGCCGAAGTTCAGGGTCTTGGAGGTGACGTAGGTCAGCTGGTAGCCGAAGGCGATGACCGCATAGATCATGCCGAGCGACACCCCGCTGATGCACAGCTGTAGAACGATTTGCACGTGAGCTCCTTGCGGCACGCCTGGCCCGGGCCTGGCTGCGTCATGCGCGCCGCGACAGCGCGCCTGCAGACAGGACCCCGGGGCAGCGCGGTGTCGCGCGTGGCGTGGTTACTTGGGCGAAGCGGCAGCGCCAGCGGCGCGCTCCTGGGCGTAGGCGTAGACGACGCGGCCGTCGCGCACCTCACCCCACACGATCATGCTGGCGCCGGTGGCGTCGCGGACGTTTGCATCGAACGGGCGTTCGTAAGTGCCGATCACGCCAGCCACCGGCTGGCGCAACTGCTCCAGCGCCTCGCGCACCTTCACGCCATCGACCGAGCCGGCCTGCTGCATGGCCGCGGCGAGCAGCAGGATAGCGTCATACGCCTGCGCCGCGGAGCTCGGCGAAGGGATCCGCTCGAGCTTGTAATCGCGCGCGTAGTTCGCGATGAAGGCCTGCTTGCGCGGATCCGAGGCTTCCTGGATGAAAGTCTGCGGCATGCGCACGCCGTTACCGTTGATCTGTGCCGTGTCAATGAAGTTGCTCATCGCCGAATTCCAGCTGGTCACCAGCGGCACCTTCCAGCCCAGCTTGGCCATGCTGTTGGCGATCTGCGCCAGCTCCGGACCGATGCCGTAGGCGACGACGATGTCGGCCCCGGCCTGGCGCGCCTTGAGCAGCTGCGGCGTCATGTCGACGTCGCGCACATTGAATTTTTCCACCGTGACTGGCTTCATGCCCTTGGCCTTGAGCGCCTTCTCGACGTCTTCGCGGCCCAGCTGGCCGTAGTTGGTCGAGTCGGCCAAGATTGCCACCTTGGTCTTCTTCTGCCGCAGCGCTTCGTCCACGAGCATCTGCGCCTGCAGCTCGTCGCGCGGGCCGACGCGGAAGACGTATGACGGCGCAGGGAACTGGCGCGTGACCGCCGTGCCCGTGGCCACCGGATCGAACACGGGGATCCTGGCCTCCTGGAAGTACTTCTGCGCCGCGAGCGACACGCCGGTGTTGCAGAAGCCGATGCCGGCCACGACCTTCTCCTTCTGGATGAGCTCCTGCGCGAGTTGCACGCCGCGCTCGTTCTTGGACTCGGTGTCGCGCTCGACCAGCGCGAGCTTGCGGCCCAGCACGCCGCCTTGCGCGTTGACTTCCTTGACAGCCAGCGCGGCGCCGTCACGCGCCGAAACGCCGAAGGGCGCGGAACCCCCAGTCAGCGGGCACATGAAACCCAGCTTGATGTCCTGGGCGATAGCGCCGCCGGCCGTCACTGCAGAGACGAGGGCCAGTGCGAGGTGTTTGCATGCATTCATGGTATGGCTCCTGAACAAAGTTGGGGTGGCTTACCAGCCGAGGTTCTTGAAGAGGACCGGCACGCGATCCAGGCGGGACAGAATGGCGTCGGGCGTGTAGTCCGGCAGCGGCCGGCGCGCGGTGGCGCGATCGATCCAGACGCAGCGAAAGCCGATGTCGCGAGCTGCCTGCAGATCCAGGTGCGGGCTTGCGCAGATGTGGACCACGTCCTCGCTGCGCACGCCCAGGGCCTGGTGCGCGTGCGCGAATATCTGCCGGGAAGGCTTGTAGGCCTGGGCCTGCTGCGCAGTGATGACGCGGTCGATATGCCCACCGAGCTGGGCCACGTTGCCCGCAATGATGTCGTCATCGGTATTGGAGACGATGCACAGCTGAAAGCCCATGCGCTTGAGCTGGGCCAGTGCGGGAACGACCTCCTGGAACGGCGGCATCGCGGCGATGCGACCGGTCAGCAGCTCGATGTCGGCAGGCGTGTACGGCAGCGCCAGATCCTTCAGCGCGAGGCCCAGCGCCATACCCGCCACCTCACGGAAGCTGCGGTGCGGCTTTGCCTCTTCCAGCGCGTGCTCGTGGTGGTCGTAGGCCGTGATGAGCTGCTGCGGCGTGATGCCGGCACTGCCCCCCTTGCTCGCCAGGATCTGACGCACCGCGTCGATCAGTCCCTCGTCCCACTGGATCAGCGTGCCGTAGCAGTCGAACGTCAGCCACTGCGGCTTGCTCCCGAAATTGCTTGAAAACACTTTCAAACTCCTTTCCTGATCGATTAATGATGATTGTCGACAATCAATCATCAATCATTAAGCAGGAGCCGTGCCAATGTCAAAACCCCGTCTTGCGGCGGTTTGCGGGGCAGATTCGCAGGAAAAGCCGACGGTGTTTCACTTGCTTGGTGCAAACAGGCGCTCTGATGCCCTGTTGTGGCGCGCCCCGCAGATCAATGTGTGCGGGGGCTACTCGGGCCAGGAGGCGATGAGACCGCGTGGCGGCCTGGCAGCCTTGCCCCAGTCCCGCGGCAAATGGAGCCACGTCCGCCCGCGTGGTTGAAGAGACGCACAGGAGCGCCTTCGCCGGAATCATCGTGGCGTTGGCCTAGCCCTCGGACTTCATCTGCTGGAGAAGCGCCGAGGCGTCCTTCGGCGTGATGGCGGACACTCTGAGGGAAGCCAGCCGCTGCCTCAGCTGGCCGGAGCCCGCGCGGAATCGGCACTGCGTTTCGGCAATGCTCGGGAGGTAGTGGCGCGCGATCTCACCGTCATGGCCAGCAAATACGTCACTCTTTTGTGACCTTCCCACGCGGGTGCGTGGTCGCCACCGATTGAGGCGATTGACATCCTTGTCGGCGCCCTCGCGAAACGGCAGCCGCTGCCTGGCGTAGAAGCCCCGCGCCTCGGCAAGGGAAATGCCGCGCCCTCCATGCAAGGGGAGGCCGCCGTCGCGGTTTTGGTGCGCAGCTCGCGGGCGGCCTGCTCTGCATCCTCCGCGGTTTTGAAGCCGGAGAGGTGCTTGCGGTCGCCTTGGATCACCGGGCGAATGGAGAAGCCGGCGCTTTCGCGACAGGCCTTAGCCATGGGGCGATGCCCCGTGGCTGTGAAGGGCATTTGCGGCGGGGGGATGAAACCTTGTGGCATACGAGCACCCCATCGAGAGAGCTTCGTATCGCCATCGGTTTTATCGCGTCGCGGGTCGCTGCCGTCCCGGCTTGCGCATTGGAGCACAAGCCTGCGCAGGGGTTTGCGCGGACCACTGTCAGAAAAAGCGCCAGATTCCGACGCTATAAAGCACTTGGCCCACCGCGATGGGTGGGCCAAGTGCTTGTTTTTTTGTGGTGGCCTGGGGCGGAATCGAACCACCGACACGCGGATTTTCAATCCGCTGCTCTACCAACTGAGCTACCAGGCCACAGAGCCGGCGATTATAGTCATAGAATCATCCGATATCAAGCCACCGCGAAACGACAGGGGAAATCCATGGCCGACGCCTCTTCCGCCAGCACTACGCCCAACGCCACACCCAGCACGATCTACCTGCAGGACTACACGCCGCCGGCGTACCTGGTCGACACGGTGGATCTGGACATCGCCATCCTCGACGGCAGCGCGCAGGTAAGCGCCCGCCTGGCGATGCACCGCAATCCGGCCGGTGCCGGCGGTGCGCTGGAGCTGGATGGCGAGGAGCTGCAGCTGCTGTCGGCGGTGCTGGACGGTCGCGCCCTGGCGGAAGGCGAGTACGAACTCACCCCGCAGGGCTTGCGCATCGCGCAGGTGCCAGAACGCTTCGTGCTGGAGACGACGGTGTCCATCAACCCGGACAGCAACACCCAGCTATCGGGGCTGTACCGCTCCAAGGACGGCTACTTCACGCAGTGCGAGGCGCAAGGCTTCCGCCGCATCACCTTCTACCCGGACCGGCCGGACGTGATGGCAGTATTCAGCTGCACGGTGCGTGCGGACAAGGCGCGTTTCCCGCAGCTGCTGTCCAACGGCAACCCGGTCGCCAACGGTGACGATGTAGGCGGCCGCCACTGGGCGAAGTGGGAAGACCCCTTCCGCAAGCCGGCCTACCTGTTCGCGATGGTCGCCGCGAAGCTCGACATGGTGGAGGACTGGTTCACCACCACCAGCGGCCGCCGCGTGCGCTGCGCGGTGTACGTGGAGCCCGGCAAGCTGGACCAGTGCGACCACGCCATGGCCGCCATCAAGAAGAGCATGAAGTGGGACGAGGATGTCTTCGGCCTGGAGATGGACCTCGATCACTACATGATCGTCGCGGTGGGCGACTTCAACATGGGGGCCATGGAGAACAAGGGACTCAACATCTTCAACACCAAGTACGTGCTGGCCCGCCCGGACACCGCCACCGACATCGACTACCAGAACATCGACCGCGTGGTGGCGCACGAGTACTTCCACAACTGGACCGGCAACCGCGTGACCTGCCGCGACTGGTTCCAGCTGTCGTTGAAGGAAGGCCTCACCGTCTTCCGCGACCAGCAGTTCGGCATGGACATGCACTCGCGCGGCGTCACCCGCATCCAGGAGGTGCGCACCCTGCGTGCCGCGCAGTTCCCGGAGGACGCCGGCCCCATGGCCCACCCGATCCGCCCGGCCAGCTACGCGGAGATCAACAACTTCTACACCGCCACGGTGTACGAAAAGGGCGCGGAAGTGATCCGCATGATCTACACGTTGATCGGCGCCGCCGCCTTCCGCAAGGGCATGGACCTGTACTTCGAACGCCACGATGGCCAGGCGGTGACCTGTGAGGATTTCGTTGCCGCGATGCAGGATGCCTCGGGCCTCGATCTCACCCAGTTCAAGCGCTGGTACAACCAGGCCGGCACGCCGCGCCTGTCGGTGCAGGGCACCTACGACGCCGTCACGAAGCGCTTCACGCTGGACGTGCAGCAACGCTACCCGGCCACCGCCTACGAAGAGCGCCTCGCCCGCGAAGGCCGCCCGCAGGCCCGCGGCCCGTACCACCTGCCGCTGGTCATCGCCCTGCTGGATGCGGAAGGTCGCGAGATCCCGCTGCGCCTGGCCGGCGAGGCCACAGCGTCCGGCACCGAGCGCGTGCTGTCTGTGACGCAGGACGCACAGCAGTTCGTCTTCGAAGACGTATCCGCCGCGCCGGTGCCGTCGCTGCTGCGCGGGCTGTCGGCCCCCGTCATCCTCGACTACGCCTACAGCGACGCCGCGCTCACACTGCTGCTGGCGCACGACCGTGACGCCTTCAGCCGCTGGGAAGCCGGCCAGCGACTCGCCTCCGGCATCCTCGCCCATGGCATCGCAGCGAAGGGCGTGGGCACGGACTGGATTCCCGCCAGCTACGCCAGCGCCGTCGAGAACCTGCTGGCTTCCGCCTTCGCACCCGGCGGCGACCCGGCGCTGGTGGCCGAGGCGCTGGCCCTGCCCTCCGAATCCGTGCTGGCAGAGATGCAAGACGGTGACGTCGACCCGGACGCCATCCACGCCGCCCGCCTGCAACTGCGCCGCCACATCGCGCAGCAACTGCAACGCCCGCTGCGTGAAGCCTATGCGCGGCTCAAGGTCGACGGCCCCTACTCACCGGACGCCGGACAGGCCGGCGCGCGCGCGCTGCGCAACACCTGCCTGGGCTACCTCGCCGAACTGCAGGACGATTCCGCCGCGCAACTGGTGCAGCACCACTACCAGCGCGCCGGCAACATGACCGACGGCATCGCCGCCCTGTCCGCCGTCGCCCAGCTCGACATTCCGCAACGCGGCCAGATGCTCGACGCCTTCCATGACAAGTGGAAGAGCGAGGCGCTGGTAGTGGACAAGTGGCTGCAGGTACAGGCGACATCACGACTCACGGATGCCGCCGAAGTGCGCCGCCTGATGCAGCACAGCGCCTTCGACATCCGCAACCCGAACAAGGTGTACTCGCTGATCCGCGCCTTCTGCGGCGCCAACCCGAAGCACTTCCACGCCGCCGACGGCAGCGGCTATGCGCTGGGGGCGGACGCCATCCTGCAACTCGACGCACTCAACCCGCAGGTGGCCTCACGCATCGCGCGCACCTTCGACCGCTGGAAGAAGGTCGACGCCGGCCGCCGTGCGCTGGCGCGCGCCCAACTGGAGCGCGTCGCCGCACATCCGGGGCTGTCGGGCGATGTGGCGGAAGTCGTGGGCAAGGCGCTGGAAGGCTAGCCAAATCGGCGATCTTCAGTCCCTGAGCTGAAACAGAAGGCGCTCGCCCGACAAGCTCAGGGCACAAGGCTTCGATCAGGCATCGTCGTTGGCGGAGCCCGTCGAAGCCAACACATCGAAGCCGCGCTGATCGTCCAGCGAGTCCGGCTGGCAGGCGCGCCAACCGTACGCCTCTACAGCCCCGCGAACGCCAGTATCCCGTCCAGATAATCCTCCCAGCGCGTGAAGCTGTGGTCACCGCCCGGCAGCACCGTCTGCCGCGCACCCGCGTAGCGCGCCACGGCATGGCGGGTGTCCAGCACTTCGTCGTCTTCCTCGGCCAGCAACCACAGGTTCTCCGGCCGACGCGGCTGCGGTACGTCCATCGCAGCAATCTGCGCCATGTGCTCGCGGGTGAAATCGAACTCGCTACCGTCGTACAGGTTCGTATGGCGGCCGATGAACAGTTCGCCATCGAAACCGGCGTGCGGCACGAAGGGATTGACCAGCACCGCGCGCAGCCTGTGCTGTTCAGCCAGCCAGGTGGCATAGAAACCACCCAGCGAACTGCCGACGATGGTGGGAGGTGTGCCATTCATGCGAACTGCGGCGCGGATCTGCTGCTCCGCCAGCGCAATCGCCTCTGCCGGCACCGGCGGCAACTGGCCGCACCACAGCCTGTCGCCAAGCCCACGCGCCTGCATGTGCGCCAGCAACTGTTGCGCCTTGGCGGACTGCGGACCGGAGCGGAAGCCGTGCAGGTAGATGATCATGCCGCTGCCTGCTGCCGCGTCAGTGCGACGCGCTGCTCCAGTCCACCCAGCCGAAGTGCCAGCTGGCCAGCACGATGAGGCCGAACACGATGCGGTACCACGCGAAGGGCACGAAGCTGTGGCGCGACACGAAGCCGACCATGAAGCGCACGGTGAAGAAGGCGACGATGAAGGCCGCCACGAAGCCCACCGCGATGATGCCGAAGTCATCCATCGAAAGGATCGCGCGATTCTTGTACACGTCGTAGACCGTCGCCGCCAGCATGGTGGGGATGGCGAGGAAAAACGAGAACTGCGTGGCGACCGGACGCGCCACGCCGAACAGCATGCCGCCGATGATGGTGGCACCGGAGCGCGAGGTACCGGGAATCATCGCCACCGCCTGCGCGAGTCCGACCTTGAAGGCGTCGCGCGGATGCAGTGCATCCAGCTCCATCACGCGTGCAGTGTGCTGGCGGCGCTCCGCCCACAGGATGACGAAGCCGCCGATCACCAGCATCGTCGCCACCGTGATCGGGTTGAACAGCACGGTCTTGATGGTGCTGTGGAACATCACGCCCAGCACCATGGCCGGCAGGAAGGCGCACATCAGGTTGAGCAGCAGGCGTGTGTCCGGCTGCGCCAGCAGCGCAGCGCCGCTGCCACGCAGGCCGGCACCGGCAACGATGCCCGGCGCGGCGAACAGGCCGCGGATCAGGCCGGCCACGCGCTCGCGGTACAGGGTCATCACGGCAAGGATGGCACCGAGCTGGATGACGATGGCGAATACGGTAGCGCTGTTGCCGGTGAAACCGAGCAGGGACTCCGCAATGATGAGATGGCCGGTCGAGGAGATCGGCAGGAACTCGGTAAGGCCTTCCACCACACCGAGGATGGCGGCCTTCAGCAACAGCAGGAAATCCATGGGAGAGGCGATGTGCAGCAAATGGGGAGTCCCGATTATACGGGCCCCGTTTTGCAGGCCTGCGTCAGGTCCGGTTCAAGCCCTGCGGAAGGTCAGCACCCCGCGTACCAGCACACCCGCGAGCAGGCCCCAGAAGGCCGAGCCGATGCCCAGCAGGCTGAGGCCGGACGCGGTGACGAGAAAGGTGACGAGGGCCGCTTCGCGCTCCGCCTCGTTCGCCAGTGCCGCCGCCAGCCCGTTGCCGATGGTGCCCAGCAATGCCAGCCCGGCGATGGTGACCACCAGCTCCACCGGAAACGCCGCCATCACCGCGGCCACGGTGGCGGCGAAGATGCCCGCGAGCAGGTAGAAGAAGCCAGCGGACACCGCGGCCACGTAGCGCCGCTTCGGGTCTTCATGTGCCTCCGGGCTCATGCAGATGGCGGCGGTGATCGCCGCCAGCCCCAGCGAGAAGGCGCCGAAAGGCGCCAGCACCACGTTCACCGTGCCGACCCAGCCCAGCACTGGCGAGATCGGCGGCTCATAGCCGGCGGCGCGCATCACCGCCACGCCGGTCATGTTCTGCGAGGCCATGGTCACCACGAACAGCGGCAGGGCAATGCCCAGCAGCGCACCGAAGCTGAACTGCGGCATCACGAATTCCGGCATCGCCACCGCCAGCCGCACCTGCTCTGTATGCAACAGGCCCTGCGCCGCGGCGATCACCACGGCCACGAGCAAGGTCACGACAACCGCATAGCGCGGTGAGAGGCGACGCATCACGAGATAGGTGACGAACATACCGAAGCACAGCCACCACTGCGTCTGCATGGAACGGAAGGCATCCAGGCCAAAGCGCAGCAGCACGCCGGCCAACATCGCGGACGCCAGCGGCGCCGGGATGTGGCGGGTGACCCGCTCGAACAGGCCGGCGAAGCCGCATATCGCCATCAGCAGGGCGGCCACCACGAAGGCACCAACTGCCTCGCCCATCGACACGCCCGCCACCGCCGTGATGAGCATCGCCGCGCCCGGCGTCGACCAGGCCGTCGCCACCGGCACGCGGTAGCGCAGCGACAGGCCGATGCAGGTCACCCCCATGCCGATACCCAGCGCCCACAGCCAGGACGTAACCTGCGAGGGCGTGGCGCCCAGTGCCTGGGTGGCCTGGAAGATCAGCGCGACCGAACTGGTGTAGCCCACCAGCACGGTGACGAAGCCCGCCGCGATGGCGGACAGCGAGGCATCGCGCCACAGCCTCATGCGGTAGCCCGCTCCAGGTCGGCGATCCAGTGCAGCGCATGGCTGCGACCATCGCCACACATCTCCACCGAGGGCTGCAGGCCACCGCACACCGCCGGCCTGCGCGGGTCGCCGAAGATGCGGCAGCGGAGCTCCTCATCGAGCTGCACGCAGGCCACGCCTGCCGGCTTGCCATGCGGCATGCCGGGAATCGGCGAGGAAATGGAAGGCGCGATGCAACAGGCTGCGCAGCCGGGACGGCAGTTCATGCCCCGGATGCTAGTCGAATGTGACCCGGCCGTGCGCGTCGCACGCGACACCTCCTGCCACGGGATCGGCCGGCAGTAAGGCTGCGCACCACAGCGAGACCGTCGTGGTACGCAGTCTTGCTACCGGCCAGTGGATTGCGCGCCGCGCAACCGCCACCATCGATACAGGAGCCAGCCGGACAACACGGCGCCGATGCCCTGAAGCAGACCGCCCCCCATGTCCGGCCCCTGACCATCCTGGGTGAGGCGCCAGACGAGGATCGGGCATACCACCACCATGGCGCATATCGAGGCGCCGCCACGGAGCAGCCAGGAGGCCAGCGCGCCACGCGGCAACAAGGTGCCGGCGACATTCCTGCGACGGTCGGCCCACAGCCACAGGCCGAGCCAGACCAGACCGGCGCAGCCCATGCCGAAAACGGCGTAGAGCCAGCGCAGGCTGATGCCCGCCCAGTCGCCCAGGTGCAGCGGCATCATGGCCTGGTGCCACCAGCGCAGCCCCTGCAGCGCGCGCGGATCGTGCACGCCGAGCAGCACCCCGCCGCCGGCCGCGTACAGCACTTCGGCGCTGTAGCGCTGCACGAGATGACCGGGAATGTTGCCGCGCACGCTCATATGGCCTTTTGCCGGAAAGAAATCAATGAACACGGGCTCGAGCTCCGGCAACTGCCGGCGGGCATCGTCGAGCATGGACTGCAGGCCTTGCGGCAGGACATACGCATCGACCGCTTGCGCATTCACACCCTTGATGTCCGGCAGCGGGAAGAGCGTGGCGACCCCGAGCCAGGCTCCGCTGAATGCAGTGAGCAACAGGAAGGGCAGCAACCAGATGCCCAGCAGTTTGTGACCATCCGATCTGGCGAGGCGCGGACTCCTGCCGGTACGCAAGGTGAACAGCTGGCGCAACAGCTTGCGATGCGCGAGGACGCCGGTGACGACGGACACCAGCATCAGGACACCGAAGGCACCCACGATCCAGCGCCCCGGTTTGCCCATGAAAAGGCGCGTGTGCAGGTTGACGAGGAAGTCCGCAGTCTGCGCGCGCGATCCTTCGAGCTTGCGACCACAGGCGTCGACCTGCGCACGCGCGCCATTGGCGAGGCGCAGCTCCCAGTGACCGCCGGTCAGTGCGGGCAGGCTGAGGCGACGGATGCCGCGCTTGCCTTCCAGCGCGCCAGCCTCACGCACGAGTCCGGCATGCAACAGCGCAAACGCGGCATCGGCATCGAGCGCGCAGGACGCGGGCGCATCAATGCCACCCGCCACCCACTGGCTGATCTCCAGGCGGAAGACGGCGAAGCTGCCACTCAGGCACAGCAGCAGGATGACCAGCCCCGAGCCTGCACCGGTCCACACGTGCAGTCGATGGATCAGGCGCGTCATGCGAAGTCCGTCCGCACTCCCGGCGTCCTCCGGTGCGCGCGGCTCAGGCCGGCGCGAACGCACGCTCGGCGCGGATCAGCAACGCCTTCGCCTGCTCAGGCTGCTTCGCGTCGATGCGTTCGGAAGCCAGCTTGCGCAGCACGGTGGCACGCAGGTAAGGCGACTTCACGCTGTCCGCTTCACGCTCGCTACGCTCCAGCAGTTTGAACGCAGCCTCCTTGTGGCCGGTGCGCGCCATGTTCTTGGCGATGCGGATGAAACCCTCGATGCGGTGATACGGATCCGCAATGGTCTCGGCCACGGCGACGCCGGCATCGAAGCGATGGCTCTGGCCGTAGTTGCGCGCAATCTCGCTGAGCACGGCGGAGCGATCCTCGCTGGCGGGCAGCGCCATCGCCACCGCACGGCCCTTGTCCAGGGCGAGGGCTGCGCGATCACGCAGGTTCTTCTCGGCCATTTCACCGCCCAGCATGGCAAGCACCTGTGCACGCTGCAGCGGATCCTTGACCTGCGGCGCAAGACGGTCGACCGCCTCGAACACGGCAATGGCCTGGTCACGATGGCCGATGTCGACGAGGTGGGCACCGGCCTCGTTCAGCATGATCCCGCGCTCGTACAGGTCGGGCAGCATCTGGGCCATGCCATAGGACTCGTACACGAGGTTCTCGCCTCTCGCCTTCTCGACATAGCGGTAGGCGGCCCCGGTCCCGGACAACAGCTCGGCACGCAGCAGCGGCTCTTCCACCGTGCGGGTGCGCGCCTCCGTGCGCTTGAGCAGTTCGGCCGCACGCTGCGGCTGGTTGGCCTTGGCCAGCTTGCCGATCAGCTTCCACGCCGCCTTCACCCACACATCGGTGTCCTGCACCTTGTCCAGGCTCTTCAGGGCGCCATCGTGGTCACCACTGGAAGCAAGCTCGTTGGAGAGATGTGCCGCGAGGGTGTCCTGTACGTAGGCATCCTTCACACGGCCGGCTGCGGCGGTGGAGCGCGCGAAGAAGTCGCTGGCGCGACCCGCATCGCCAAGCTCCTTCCACAGGTTGGCGAGCTGGGCATACACCTGGGCCTGCTCGAAGTGCTGGGTGGCCGTTGCCGGTTGCGATTCCAGCCAGGCCTTGAGGCGCACATCTTCATGTGCGTGCGCAGACAAAGGAGCGAGTACGGCGATAGCCAGGGAGGCGACGAGCTTGTGGATCTTCATGGAGCGGGGTCCTTCAACACGGTGGTGGCGGTGGGCGGTCCGGGACGCTCAGAAGCGGCCCTGGATGCGGATCTGGAATGCGCGCGACGAGCGCTCGTCTTCCTGTTCGAAGAGAGTGACGTTGCCGGCGGGATTCACGGTGGTGCGCGGACGGATCTTCTCGGCCTCCAGCACGTTGAGCGCGCTGATCAGCATCGAGAAATCCGCGGACAGGGGGAAGGCTGCGCTCAGGTCGAGGTAGCGCGACGGCTCCTGCCGCTGGGTCCGCACGCTGGTGCCCACGGCGTCGACCTTCTGCAGCTTGCCGACCTGGTTGAAGTGCGCGCCCAGCTTCAGCTTCCAGGGGCGGTACTCGTAGTCCAGGCCAAGGTTCAGGATGCTTTGCGGCTGGTCATTGATCGGACGCTCCTGCTTCGTCATGCGGTCCACGACCTTCGAGTCCATCCAGCTGAAGTTGCCGCGCGCGATCACGGCATGCGACGCGCTGATGTCGAAGCGGTATGAGCCGTCGAACTCGATTCCCCAGGTGCTGGCCTTGTCGTTGTTGATCGGCATCTGCTGGTAACGACCGCTCGCCGGGTCCTGCACGATGGTGCTTTCGATGACGTCGGTGATCCGGCGATAGAAGAGATTGACGCTGGTGACCCCGCGCTTTTCGGCGAAGATCCGCTCCAGGCTCGTTTCATAGCCCCATGCCGTTTCGGGCTTGAGCTCCGGGTTGCCGGTGACGTCCGGATTGGCAGGGGTGCCGGACTTGGTCTCGGTCAGGCCCGCGAGGTCTTCGTACTTGGGGCGACGGATGCTGCGCGTGACACTGGCCCGCCAGTTCACCTGCGATGAAAGATTGGTGAGCCAGTGCAGCGAAGGGCTCGGCTGGATGTCGTACTCGGTCGTGTCGGCCGCCTGGTTGTTGGTACTGCGGGTCTTGACGCCTTCGACCCGCAGGCCGGGCGTGAGGACATGGCTCTCGCCGATCAGTATCTCGTCCTGCGCATAGACCGCGAGCTTGGCCTCCTCCACGCGGAACCACGTGTTCACGGCGTCGGCCTGGCTCACCAGCTTCCAGGCGCGCTTGTCCAGTTCCCAGTCCGTCGTGCCGGCATCGAAGCCCACATCGATGGCATGGATCTTCGCGACCCGCTGCTTGCTGGATCCGCGCACCGAGAAGCCCGTCTCCTTCGCCTCATCGTGGTTGCCGCTCACGAAGACAGGCAGGCTCTCGAAAGGCTGGCCGGCGCTGCCCCGGCGCTCGGTCTTGTCGGTCTCGGTGTTCGTGCCCTGCAGATTGAAGCCCAGCGTCTGGCGTGCGTCCGCCGCCGTCTTGCGCTGCCACTGTCCGTTCAGGCCGAGGTACTGGCGCGTCTTCACCTGGTCCATGTGCTCCGCCTGGCTGAGGCTGGCGCTCTTGAGGCGATCGCGCGCCTTGTCTTCGCTGGAGTACAGGTAGCGCGGATCGAGCCTGAACTCGTCGGTGGCGTTGAGGCGCCAGGTCAGGCGACTGGACAGACCGACTTCGTCATGCACGCGGTATTCGTAGTCCTGCTCGCGATTGGTGATCGTGGGGCCGCCGTTGGCGTAGTCCTTGCGGTCCTTGGTGCGCACGCCGTTACGTCGTTGCACCACGCCGTCGAACTGGTAGCGCAGATCACCTTCACTCGCGCTGTCTCCGAGAGAAAGCCCGACGCTGCCGAAGAGGCCGCTGCCGGGGGCGTCGGGCATGGTGCCGATCGACGAGTGCCACCCCATCGAGCGCTGGTCGGCGGGACGGCGCAGGATGATGTTCACCGTGCCGGCAATGCCCTGGTTGTCCATGTTGGCGGTGGTCGTGCGGATGATCTCCAGGCGCTCGACGAGATGCGCCGGAATCTGGTCGATGGAGAAGTCGCGGCCCGGGATCGGCTGGCCATCGATCAGGATCTGCGTGTACTCCTTGGCCAGGCCACGGATGCGTGCGTCGTTGTTCTCGCCGGGCGGGCCACCGAAGCTGATGCTGGGCATGCGACGGATCACCTCGCCCATGCTGAGGTCACCGAATTCCTCGATCTCGCTACGGTCGACGATGATCTTGGCGGCCGACAGGCTCATGCGCTGCTCGAGCACGTCTTCCTCCACGTTGCCATGCACCACCACCACCGGCAGCCTGAAGTCGCCTTCGGTGATCGTGGGTGGCGCTGAGGGTTTCGCGGCCGGCACGGGTACGGGCACGACAGCGAGTTTGCGGAGCGCATAGCCCCCGGACGGCAGTTCGACGGCTTCCAGTCCACTCCCTGCCAGGATTGCTGCCAGGCCCTGCGCGATCGTGTAGGCGCCGGACAGACCGCGACTCGTCTTGCCCGCGGTCTGTGACGCATCGATCACCAGCGGAAAACCCGCGGTAGCCGCAAAGCGGTTGAGCACCTGGTCGAGCGTGCCCGGCGCAATGGCGTAGTTCGCCGTCGCGGCACGGGCAGGGGCCTGAGCCTGTGCCACCCATGCATGCATGCCGAGAGCGAGCGCGAGGCCGATCAGCAGGAGGTGGCGGGACAGGGCGGAGAACAGGGAAGGCGGCAGGACCGCGGCGGCTGGACGAGGCTGGCGGGCAGCCGGTGTAGCGTGTTGCATGACTTTTCCGGAAGGATGAAACAGGAGCCCACGCAGGAAGTTGCGGGCCTATACCTGTTTCCCGAACGACAGCGGAAAAGTGCTACGGCTGGGCGCGTTTTTTTCGCAGCCCCGCTCCAGGCGGATCAGCGCGGGCCGACGGTGGCCCAGTAGCGGGTGGCGGTCCGCACGCTGACCGGCAGTACCCGCGTCAGCGAATGAAGTGCCGCATCCGTGTCGTCCAGCGGGAAGACACCGGAGACCAGGAGGTCCGCGACGGCGGGATCGCAGCGCAGGATGCCGGCGCGATGGCGCGCCAGTTCAGCGAGAAAGTCGGCAAGACGACGCTGCTCGACGACCAGCAAGCCACGCGACCATGCTTCCGCAAGCGGATCTACAACTGCGGGCGCAGTTGCGCCGCTGGCCGAGAAGTAGGCCTGCGTGCCGGCCTCCAGGCGCAAAGGCGTCGTGCTGTCGCGCGGCATGATCTCCACCGCACCTTCGAAGACCTGTACGAGCACCTCGCCCGGCGAGCCCTCGCCGAGCCGGCGCACGATGAAACGCGTGCCCAGGGCGCGGATGCTGCCCTCGCGGGTCTCGACGATGAAGGGCCTGTATGCCGGCAGGCCCGCTTCCTGTGCGGTCGTGACCAGCACCTCGCCTGCGTGCAGCGCCACGCGACGTGCCTGTGCCGAGTACCGCAGGTCCACGCTGGTGGCGGAATTCAGCGCGAGGCGGGTGTTGTCCGGCAGCGTCAGGTCCCGGCGCTCGCCGCGCGCGGTGTGGTAGTCGGCGAAAGCGGTTTTCCAGCTCAGCGTATCGCTCGCGGCATAGGCCAGCAGACCCGACCCGGCAAACGCCGCCAGCCCGCCCAGGAACTGCCGTCGCGAGCTGCGCGCTGCTTTCGATGCCGAGCGCAACACCGTGCCGGCAAGCGGGGCCGGCACGACGCCGAGTTGCGCGCCCACGCGCTGGACCCGCTGCCAGGCCTGCGCATGCCTGGGGTCTTCGGCCAGCCATTGCTCGAAAGCCAGTCGCTGCGCGCGCGTCACTTCGCCGGACCACAACGTGACCTGCCAGTCGAAGGCGGCCTGGAGGGCACGCGCATCCGCCCGCCCGGCCTGGCCAGCGGGTGAATCCGCGTGGTTGGGAAACGCAGCGGCGCCAGTGCTCATGCGCGGCCTTCGCGGTATGCATTCATCACGACACCCCGCCTTCCGGGGACGGAGCGCCCGCATCGTCATCCAGCGCCGTGTAGCAGGCCACCATCGCCTTCAGCATGTACTTGCGCACGGTGGCGACGGATATGCGCTGACGCTCGGCAATCGCGCTGTAGGTCAGTCCGTCGATCTGCGACAGCAGGAAGACTTCGCGGACCTTCGAGGACATCTCGTTCAGCATGGCGTCGATGCGCAGCAGTGCCTGCACGGCCATCGCGCGTGCTTCGGGCGACGGTGCGACGGCCTCGGGCAGATGGGCGAGGGCCTCCAGATAGGCCTTTTCGATCAGCGATCGCCGATGCCGGTCGATGACCAGCCCCTTCGCAATCTGCATCAGGTGCGGTCGCGCCTCGTCGGCCGACGGCGTCCTGCCGGAGAGGATGACACGCAGATAAGTGTCGTGAGCCAGATCTGCCGCGTTGTGCGAACACCCCAGACGTCGACGCAGCCAGTCATGCAGCCAGCTGTGATGCTGGCTGTACAGGTTGCCGACTTCCTGCCCAAGGGATGACTGCACGCTGAGATCCGATCAATCCGCCGCGATCGGGACTGCACACCGACCGTAACTTAATGAGAACAATTCTCATTGTAGGGAGATTGTCGTTCCATGGGCGGAAAACTTGCGGACTTTCCGGTTTTGCCATTCCCCGCGAAGCGCCCCGCCGAGGTGGGGGCGCAGATAACCCTCCCCACGCCCTTCCCGCATCCCGCATCCACAGCGACAATGCCGCCCCATGCTCGATGTGCGCCAACTCGCCTGCCTGCGCGGCGACCGCCTCCTCTTCCGCCGGCTCGACCTGCACTGCGCCCCCGGCAGTCTGACCCGCGTGGCGGGTGCCAACGGCATGGGCAAGACCAGCCTGCTGCGGCTGGTGGCGGGGCTGGCGCGCGCGGAGTCCGGCGACATCCTGTGGCGGGGCGAGCCCATCGCGAGTTGCCGCGACGCGTATCACGCCGCCCTGCTGTACCTCGGCCACGCCCCCGCCCTCAACGAACTGCTGACGCCGCTGGAGAACCTGCGCTTCGCCTGCGCGCTGGGTGGCGATGCGGTCGATGACACCGCCTGCACAGCGGCGCTCGCCCGCATCGGCCTGGCGCGCCAGATCGGCCTGCCCTGCAAGCTGCTGTCGCAGGGCCAGCGCCGGCGCGTCGGGCTGGCGCGGCTGTACCTCGGCCACACGCGACCGCTGTGGGTGCTGGACGAGCCTTTCACCGCGCTGGACGCAGCGGCCGTGACGGCGCTGGCCGCCCATATCGACACCCACGTCGCGGCGGGCGGAGCGGTGCTGTTCACCACCCACCAGGATGTGCCCTTCCAGCAGGCATTGCGGACGCTGGACGTGGAGGCCTTTGCGCCATGAGCAGCTTCGTTGCCGTGTTGCGACGCGACCTGCTGGTGGCCTGGCGTGGCCGTGGTGACCTGTTGGTCGCGCTGGCCTTCTTCGTCATCGTCGCCAGCCTGTTCCCCTTCGGCGTCGGCGCCGAGCCCAACCAGCTGCGCGCCATCGGCCCCGGCGTGGTGTGGGTGGCGGCGCTGCTGGCCAGCCTGCTGGCACTGCCGCGCCTGTTCGCACAGGACCATGAATCCGGCGTGCTGGAGCAGATGCTGCTGTCGCCGGAACCTGCGGTCAGCTGGGTACTGGCCAAGATCGCCGCGCACTGGCTGGCCACCGGCCTGCCGCTGGTGCTGGTCGCGCCGCTGCTGGGCCTGATGTACGACCTCGAAACCGGCGCCATCGGCGTGCTGTGCGTGGCCTTGCTGCTGGGCACGCCGCTGCTGTCCCTGCTGGGCGCCATCGGCGCGGCGCTCACCCTGGGCCTGCGCGGCGCCGGCAGCCTGCTGGCCCTGCTGGTGCTGCCGCTGTGCGTGCCAGTGCTGGTGTTCGGGGCCGGGGCGGTGGACGCCTGGCTCGGCGGCATCGGCCTGCGTGCCCACCTGCTGCTGCTGGGCGGCGGCTCGATGGCGGCGCTGGCGCTGGCGCCCTGGGCCTGCGTGGCGGCGCTGCGCGTAGCGGTGGAGTAGCCAGCGGCGGCCCATTCTGCGAGGAGGATGGGCGGCTCCTTTGTTGCTCTTCCGAACTGTGCGGGAGTTGGCAGTAAGCTACTGAAGCAACAAGAGTTTGCGACAGAATCAAGGCAAGCTGCGCTATATCTTAAGTACTAGCCTCGCCGCCGCCCGACAACGCCCTGTCGGCCGCCGGACCTGGCCTTGGCCTGCCCCGTCCGCGTCCGGATGCGGCAGGCCGGTACTGGTTCCAGCTCGATGTCCGCACTTCCGCATTTCGCCCGTCTGCCTTTCTCTCTCTTGTTCCAGCTCGCCCTGTGTGCCGCGCTGGCCTGCCTCGCCGGCCCCCTGCACGCGCAGGAGCTGCTGGTGCTCTACGACGAGCGCGTGCCCCTGCTGGAACAGCAGGATGGCCGCCTGGTCGGGCCCATGGGCCAGCGCCTGCAACGCGTGCTCGACGACATCAAGACACCGTACAAGCTGCAGGCCGTGTCGCTGAGCCGCCAGCTGGCCATCATCGAGCGCAGCAGCCAGCCGATCTGCACGCTGGGCCGTGTTCGCATCGCGGATCGCCAGGTCAGCTACGTCAGTGCGCCGGTGTACGTCGCCCAGCCCTATGTGGCCCTCATCCGCCGGGACGCGGCCTTTGCCGGCTCCACTGCGCGCCTGCGTGACCTGGCGGCCAAGTCGAGCCTGCGCTGGGGCATGCGCGAGGGCTACGTCTACAACAGCTACATCGCCGAGCTGATCGGCACCGCCCGTGCCTACAGGCACAGCTTCCCGCAGGAGCATCTGGCCGCCGTCGGCATGCTGCTGAACAAGCAGATCGACTTCGCACTGTTCCATCGCGAAGAGGCCGAATACGCGCTGGCCCGCGTCCCCGGCGCCGCCAAGGGGCTGAGGGTGCTGCGGCTGGACGATGCCTACGAAAGCGTGCCGCGCCACATCCTGTGCAACCAGCGCGTCAGCGACCCGCTGCGCGCGCGCATCGATCAGGCGATCGCCGCCCTGCCGCCCCAGCCAGCGCCCGCAAGTCGTTGAGCCGGCGCAACAAGCTGCCGCCGCCCGCAGGCCGGGCGGGTGCTTTTTGCGTATCATCCGCTGCCGACACGGCCTCGACGCCGCGCCGGCAGCCACGATGAACCTATTCCACTACGCCTCGCCGCAGACCTTCTACCCGCTCGCCGGCCGCCTGGTGCCGGTGTTTGCCGTGCTGGCCGCGCTGCTGGCCGCGGCCGGGCTGTATCTCGGCTTCTTCGTGGCGCCCACCGACGCACAGCAGGGCGAGGTGTACCGGATCATCTTCATCCACGTGCCTGCTGCCTGGATGAGCATGTTCATCTACCTCGTGATGGCCTTCTGGTCCGCAGTGGGGCTGATCTTCAACACCCGCCTGTCGCACATGATGACGCGCGCCTTGGCCCCCACCGGTGCGCTGTTCTGTTTCGTCGCGCTGTGGACCGGCGCGCTTTGGGGCAAACCCACCTGGGGCACCTACTGGGTGTGGGATGCGCGCCTCACCTCGCAACTGCTGCTGCAGTTCCTGTACTTCGGCTACCTCGCACTGGTGCATGCCATCGAGGACCCGCGCCGTGCCGACCGCGCCGGCGCCATCATCGCGCTGGTGGGGGCAGTGAACGTGCCGGTCATCTATTTCTCCGTGCAGTGGTGGAACACCCTGCACCAGGGCGCTTCGGTGAGCCTCAGCAAGGCGCCCAGCATGGCCACCACCATGCTGTGGGGCATGCTGCTGATGGCGCTGGCCGCCTGGGCCTACACCATCGCGGTGAGCCTCGCCCGCGTGCGCGGCATCATGCTGGAACGCGAGCGCCGTACCGACTGGGCGATGGCCGAGATCGCACGCGCCGGCGCAGCCGGAGGAGCCCGCGCATGAACTGGGATTCGCTCGCCGGCTTCCTCGCCATGGGCGGCCGCGGCGCCTTCGTGTGGGGCAGCTACGGCGTCACCCTGCTGTGCGTGCTGCTGGAACTCTGGCTGCTGAAGCAGGGTCGCAGGCAGGGTCTGCGCGCACTGTGGCGCCGCCAGCAGATCGACATCGACGAGGCGGCCGCCATGCCAGCTTCGCAGGACAATCCGTGAAGAGCCGTCCATGAAAACCCGTCACAAACGCCTGGCCTGGGTGCTGGGTGCACTCACGCTGCTGGGCGCCGCCACCGCGCTGGTGCTCAATGCCTTCCAGGACAACCTGGTGTTCTTCCACACGCCCAGCGAAGTGGCCGACGGCAAGGTGCCGCAGGGCCGCAACTTCCGTGTCGGCGGCATGGTGGAAGCCGGTTCGCTGCAGCGCTCCACCGACGGCCTGTCGGTGAGCTTCCGCATCACCGATACGGCGAAGGCGATTCCCGTGTCCTACCGTGGCCCGCTGCCGGACCTGTTCCGCGAAGGCAAGGGTGCGGTGGCGCAAGGCACGCTGAATGCCGATGGCAAGTTCGTCGCCACCGAGATCCTCGCCAAGCACGACGAGAACTACATGCCGCCGGAAGCGATCGACGCCATCGACCGCGCCCACAAGACGGCCACCACAGTGAAGCAGTAATCCGCCACCGCACACTGAGCGGCCACACAGGCTGACGCCATGATCCCCGAACTCGGCCACTTCGCCCTCATCCTCGCCCTCGTCGTCACCGCGCTGCAGGGCGTGCTTCCGCTGATCGGCGCGCACCGTAGCCACGCCGGCCTGATGGCCTTCGCGCGACCGGCCGCCGGCCTGCAGTTCGCACTGGTGCTGCTGTCTTTCCTGTGCCTGATGCAGGCCTTCATCGTCCACGACTTCTCGGTGCAGTACGTGGCGATGCACTCCAACTCCGCACTGCCGCTGATCTACCGCATCACCGCCGTGTGGGGCAGCCACGAAGGCTCGTTGCTGCTGTGGGCGCTGATGCTCGCGCTGTGGACAGTCGCCGTGGCCATGACGAAGAGCCTGCCGGAAGATTTCACCGCCCGCGTGCTGGGCGTGCTCGGCCTGGTGAGCGTCGGCTTCCTGTCCTTCATGCTGTTCACGTCGAACCCCTTCGACCGCCTGATTCCCGGCGCCATCGACGGCCGCGACCTCAACCCGCTGCTGCAGGACCCGGGCATGATCATCCACCCGCCCCTGCTGTACATGGGCTACGTGGGCTTCTCGGTAGCTTTCGCCTTCGCCATCGCGGCGCTGCTGGGTGGTCGCCTCGACGCGGCCTGGGCACGCTGGTCGCGGCCGTGGACCACGGCGGCGTGGATCTTCCTCACCATCGGCATCGCGCTGGGTTCCGGCTGGGCCTACTACGAACTCGGCTGGGGTGGCTGGTGGTTCTGGGACCCGGTGGAAAATGCCAGCTTCATGCCCTGGCTGGTCGGCACGGCGCTGATCCACTCGCTGGCCGTCACCGAGAAGCGCGGTGCCTTCAAGAGCTGGACGGTGCTGCTGGCCATCGCGGCGTTCTCGCTGTCGCTGCTCGGTACCTTCCTCGTGCGCTCCGGCGTGCTGACCAGCGTGCACGCCTTCGCCACCGATCCACGCCGCGGCGTGTTCATCCTCGGCCTGCTGATCATCGTCATCGGCGGCTCGCTGCTGCTGTATGCGATCCGCGCCCCGAAGCTGGCCGGCGGCGGCAGCTTCGACACCGTGTCGCGCGAGACCATGCTGCTCACCAACAACGTGCTGCTGTCGGTGGTCGCCGCCACCGTGCTGCTGGGCACACTGTACCCGCTGTTCCTCGACGCGCTGAAGCTCAACAAGATTTCCGTCGGCCCGCCGTACTTCGAGGCGGTGTTCATGCCGCTGATGGTGCCGGTGGTGGTGCTGATGATGGTCGGCCCCTTCGTGCGCTGGAAAGGCCACGCGCTCACAGCGCTGCTGAAGCAGCTGCTGCCGGGTTTCGGCGCCAGCATCGTCATCGGCCTCGTGCTGGCCTTCATCGCCAGTCACGTCACACCGCGAACGGTCATCGGTCTGGCGATGGCGGCCTGGGTGTTCATTGCCAGCGGCCACCTGCTGTGGGATCGCCTCGGCGGACGCTGGGCCCGAGTTGGCAGCAAACTCAGTGAAGTCCCGCGTGCATGGTGGGGCATGTGGCTGGCGCACCTGGGCATCGGCGTGTTCATCGTCGGCGTGACGCTGGTGAACAGCCTGGAGAGCAACCTCGACGTGAGCCTGAAGCCCGGCCAGTCGGCCGAGCTGGCCGGCTACAGCTTCCTGCTGAAGGACGTGCAGGACATCCAGGGGCCGAACTACACGGCCGGTCAGGCGGACATCGCGCTGTCGCGCGACGGTGTGCAGGTCGGCAGCCTGCATCCGGAAAAACGCTTCTACACCGCGCAGCAGATGCCGATGACCGAAGCCTCCATCGACAACGGCCTGTTCCGCGACGTGTATGTGTCGCTGGGCGAAAAGCTGGAAGACGGCAGCTGGATCGTGCGCCTGTACTACAAGCCCTTCATCAGCTTCATCTGGTTCGGCTGCGTGCTGATGGCACTGGGCGGCATCTTCGCCGCCACCGATGCGCGCTATCGCCGCCAGGCGCGGCGCGAGTCAGCCGCGGCCGCCACGGCTGCAGCCTGATGCGGAGAATCTGAACGACATGAAGACCAAGTTCGCCGTCCCGCTCGCCCTCTTTCTCGGCCTCGTGGTGTTCTTCGCCATCGGTCTGACGCACGACCCGCGCGAGATTCCCTCGCCGCTGATCGACAAGCCGGCGCCGGACTTCACGCTGCCGCAGCTGCACGCGCAGGACCAGACGCTGTCGCTCGCCGACATGAAGGGCAAGGTGTGGCTGCTCAACGTGTGGGCGTCGTGGTGCGCGGCCTGCCGCGAGGAGCACCCGCTGCTGGTGGCCATGAGCAAGACCAGGGTCGTGCCGATCGTCGGTCTCGACTACAAGGACCAGCGTCCGGAGGCGCTGGCCTGGCTGCAGGAACACGGCGATCCGTATGACGTATCGATCGTCGATGCGGAAGGCCGGGTCGGCATCAACTTCGGCGTGTATGGCGTGCCGGAGACCTTCCTCATCGACCAGCAGGGCCGCATCCGCTTCAAGCACATCGGCCCGCTGACCAGGAAGGTCGTCGACGAGACGCTGCTGCCGCAGATCAAGGCGCTGCAGAATGGTTGAGCGCGCCGTGGCTGGAAAACTCATCCCCCGCGTGCTGCTGGCACTCGCCTGCGCGGCCAGCACGCACATCGCATCGGCGACGTCCGCGCCACTGGCTGTCGACCCGGCACGCGAAGCGCAGGTGATGCACATCGCCGAGAAGCTGCGCTGTCTGGTGTGCCAGAACCAGTCCATCGCCGAGTCCAACGCCGATCTCGCCAACGATCTCAAGCGCGAAGTGCGCGAGCAACTCGCGGCGGGCAAGAGCGAGCGCGACATCCTCGACTTCATGGTCGAGCGCTACGGTGACTTCGTGCTGTACGAACCGCCGGTGCGCAACAGCACGTTGCTGCTGTGGGGCGGCCCGCTGACGCTGCTGGTCGCCGCCGGCGCAGGCTTCGCGTGGACCCTGAAGCGCCGTCGCGCAGCACAGGCGGCCAGCACGCCGGAAACGACTGCGGGCAACGACGCCGCGGCGCGTGCCCGCGCACGCGCGCTGCTGGAAGAGGCGCCGGAGAACACACCGGAGGAGCGCGCATGACCGCCTTCCTCCTCCTCGCCCTCGGCTTGATCGTCGCCTGCCTGATCCTGCTGCTGCCCCCGTTGTGGCGCACCCGCGAAGGCAGTCGCGCGGCCGAGCCGGAAGGCCTGCAGGTGCTGCGTGAACAGCGTCGCGAACAGCTCGCCGAACGGGACGCTGGCCGCATCGACGAAGCCACCTATCAACGCAACCTCGACGAGCTGGCCCAGCGCGCGCTCGACGAGGGCCTCACCGACGCTGGCGAGGCGCCGGCCCCGACCCGCCATGCACGGCCATGGGGCATCGCCGTCGCCATCGCGCTGCCGGTGGCCGCCCTCGGTTTCTACCTCATGCTCGGCAACCCGGAAGGACTGGACCCGACGAAGACCGCCTCCCGCTCGCCGGAGGAGATGCAGATCGACGCCATGGTCGCGCAACTGGCCGAGCGCGTCCGCGCCAATCCGCAGGACGTAGAGGCCGCCCGCATGCTGGGCCGCAGCTACATGGTGCTGGGTCGCTTCAAGGACGCCGAAGCGGTTTTCGCGCCGCTGGCGAAGCAGCAACCGGACGACGCGCAGGTGCTGGTCGACCTCGCCGAAGCGATGGCCAGCGCCCAAGGCCGCCTGCATGGTGGCGAACCGGAAGCACTGGTCGAACGCGCACTGAAGCTCGACCCGCGCAACCCGAAAGCGCTGGTGCTGGGTGGCACGCTGGCCTACGGCCGCGGCGAGTACCGGGTCGCCGCAGAGCGCTGGGAAGCCATGGTCGCCGCGCTGCCTGCCGATACGGATGCATCCATCCTCGCGCCGGTGCACGAGCGCATCGCCCAGGCGCGCGCGCAGGCCGGCATGCCGGCATTGCCCGGCAAGGCGGCGCCAGCCCCCGCGGCGGACGGCATCCCGGTGGCCGGCCGCATCGAGCTGGCCCCGGCACTCGCCGCGCAGGCCCGCCCGGACGACACCTTGTTCATCTTCATCCGTCCGGCCAATGGCGGCCCGCCGCTCGCCGGTCTCAAGCACAGGGTGTCGGAGCTTCCGCTGAGCTTCGATTTCAGCCAGGTGCAGCGCATGAATGCCGGCCCGCTGCCGGAACGGATCATCGTCGGCGCGCGCATCACGCAGAGCGGACAACCGCGTGCGCAGAAGGGCGATCTGGAAGGTCTGTCCGGCGAGATTGCGAGCAACACGCGCGATCTGAAGCTGGTGATCGACCGCGTGGTCGAATAAACCGCCAGGCACGCAGGCTTGCCCGGAAGGGCAGCGCCTGGCCCCGAGACCGGCGATACCGGGGATGCAGGGGAACTGTCATACTCGGCGGTCAGACAAATCAACGCGCCGGGGTGGCGCCACCGGCGCTAGCGCGCGAGGACCGGCAGGGTTCTTGCGTTCTTGCTGGCGGCCCCGGAACGACATTGACCAGCATGAGCCCTTACCCCCACCGTCTATCGCGGCGCGCCTGCCACATTTGCACGCCACTGCCGCAAGCGGAACGGGCAGCATGTGACTGGGACGGACACGTGGTCGTCGACGGCAACGACGCAGCCACCGGCCCGGCCCCATTCGGAGACATCGCAGCATGAACAGCGTGAGCCCCCGCATCGCAGACTATGCGGACACCAGCCAGTGCCTGGCCCTGATCCAGGCCCTGAACCCGACCGATCTGGACGACACCCAGGCGGCGATCGGCGGCGTGCTGGAAGGCATGCTGGCGCGTCCGCCGGAGCCTGCCGGTCACCTGCAGGTGCTGGAGCAGATCCGCCCCACGCTGGACTTCGTGCAATCGCAGGCCGCGCAACGCTATGCCTCGCGCCCGCTGCCGCCTGCCAGCGGCGAGGAAGACACCCTGCAACGCGTGGTCCGTCTGTGGGAGCTGATGCAGCACAACTACGCCCAGGTGACTCAGCGTTCGGCGCTGGACCCGGGCTTCAACGAACGCCGCGCGCTGATTGCCCAGCGCCGCCTGCAGTACCACGCACTGAGCATGATGGAATTCTTCCGTGCCCGTCGCGAAATGCAGCCCGGCATGTGGCACACCCTGCACCAGGTGTACCTCAGCGCGGAACGCGCCGGTGCTGCCGATGTGCGCGTGGCCGACCCGCTCAACGAAGTGTGGGGCGCGCAGAGTGCCAACGAGTGCTACGTCGCCATGCTGCTGATCGACGCCGCCAGCCCCTACAGCCGCACCCCGCGCGAGTTCGCCTGGCTGGCACGCTGGGCACAGCGCTTCGCGCCCTACTGCGTGTTACTGAAGGAGATCGAGCCGGGCAAGGGTTCGCAGTACGCGCTGGACCTGGAGGGCGATCACGGCCTGCGCCCCGTCGGCACGCTGCTGCCGGGCGCCCAGGCACGCGGCCTCAACACCAAGAAGCTCGCCAGCCATATTCACGCGGTGGTCAGCCAGCTGAAGAAGGGTGTCGCCGCGGCCTCGCTGGGTCTGGGTGACGACTGCGTGCAGCCGGCCTGCGCGCGCCTGCTGGTGTCGCTGTACCGCCCCTGGGGCCTGGCCTCCGCCGGCCGCAAGTTCCCGCGTCGTTCCCTGCGCGGCCAGGTGCAGATCGCCACCGACCCGATGGCCGTGGCCTTCTTCCTCGAAGGCCGCGAGTTCACGCAGCCCTTCGACGCACGCCGCTCCAATTTCTCGGAAACGATGGTGATGCGCACCTTCGGCGAGCGCGCCGAACAGACCGACACCGAGTTGCTCCATCGTGCCATGCAGCTGGGTTTCGTGCAGGAAGCCTGGGACGTGGCCGACCAGTCCGTCGCCGGCTACCGCCTGACGCGCCAGCAGGGCGATTCGCGCATCGAGCACCGTCAGCTGATCGGCCTGCGCGCCACCAGCAACGACAAGATGCTGCTGGCCGAAGTGAGCTGGCTGCAGTACCAGCAGGCCGGCGCGCTTTACGCCGGGGTCAGCCTGATGCCCGGCCCGCCGCAGGTAGCTGCCGTGCGCCTGCACCTCAACGAACGCTCCGCACGCGACCGTTACCGCCTGGGCTTCATCATCCCCGGCGTGCCGGCCCTGAAGACGGATGCCACCCTGATCCTCCCGGCAGGCTGGTTCCTCGCCGGTCGCCGCGTCGAGGTGTACACCGAGCAAGGCTGGTTCGCCCGCCTCGTGAAACTGGTGGCACGCGGCAGCAACTTCGACCGGGTGAGCTTCTCCCGCGAGGAGTAAGAAGAGACAACAAGCGGACAGAGCGTCGTCGCGCCGCGCGACGACGCTTGCCGGAAAGGACAAGGGCCGCGATTGCGGCCCTTGTCCTTGTGCGCTACGCCGGCAAAC
>JAVHYF010000001.1:235786-262055 GCA_031119205.1 Moraxellaceae bacterium
CGCCGGCAAACTGCAACGACGGCCTAGGCCGCGAGAGCCGCACGCAACTGCATGCGCCGCAGCGGGAAGCGCATCGCGAAACGGCTGCCCCTGCCGGGTTCGCTGCGCACGTCCAGCTGCGCCTGGTGGCGGGTCAGGATGTGCTTGACGATGGCCAACCCGAGGCCGGTGCCACCGGTCTCGCGCGAACGGCCTCGATCCACGCGGTAGAAGCGCTCGGTCAGGCGCGGGATGTGTTCCGCCGGAATGCCGATGCCATTGTCCTCGACCCAGAATTCGCCGCCCTGCTCGTCGGCCGACCAGCCGAGCCGGATGAGGCCGCCATCGGGGCTGTAACGCACCGCATTGCTGGCAAGGTTGCTCAGGGCTGAATGCAGCTCCTTGTGCGCGCCCATCACGGTCGCGGCGGGGCCGGGCAGCAGTTCGATGCGATGGCGGCCGCCGGACAGCAGTTCCGCCTCCTGCAGCACGATGCGCAGCAGGCTGTGTACGTCGATCGGCTCTTCGTCCTCCATCGGCCCGGCGGTTTCGAGCGCGGAGAGTGCGAGCAGATCGTCGATCAGGCGCTGCATGCGACCGGACTGGTCCAGCGCCAGATGCAGGTAGCGACGCGCGTCGTCGGGCGGGAAGTCCTCCAGCCCGTCGTGCAGCATCTCGACGAAACCACTGACCACCGTGAGCGGCGTCTTCAGCTCGTGCGACACATTGGCCACGAAGTCGCGGCGCATGGTCTCCAGGCGGTCGATCTGCGTGATGTCGCGCGACAGGATCATGTGCTGGTCTTCGCCGAAGGGCACGATCTGGATCTGCAGCGTGGTGCCGGTATGGCGCAGCGAACGCAGGATCAGCGGTTCGCTGTAGTCGCCGGTCTCGATGTAGCGCACGAAATCCGGCTGGCGCACGAGGTTGGTCACCGGCTGACCTTCGTCGCGCTCACCATCCAGCTCGAAATGGCGTTCGGCGGCGATGTTGATCCACTCGATGGTGTTGTGGTGCGACAGGTACACCACGCCGTCCGGCATGGCCTGCGAGGCTTCGCGGAAGCGCGACAGTGCCTGCGCCAGGCGTTCGCGCTGGTCGTAGCCGACACGGGCACGACGACTCAGGTTGGCGAACACGTAGTCCCACAGGCCGAGACCATAGGGCGTCGGCGTGCCGATCGGGTCCCGCGTCCAGTACACCAGCGCGACGAGCTTGCGCAGGTGGTAGGCAAACACCAGCAAAACGCCGCCCAACAGGCAGAGCAGACCCCACTTCAGGTCGACCGCCGCCCACACGATGGCCGACAGGAACAGCAGCGCGGCCAGTACCGCCAGGGCCGCGCTCCAGATGTAACGACTCGGATGAATGATGCTTGCCTCCTGGGCGACCCGCGTTGCAGAAACCCGCGCCGCCCGGCGTTCAGCGAGCCAGCGCGACGGTCTGGGCGTCGGTCGAGAAGCGGTAGCCGCTGCCGCGCACGGTCTGGATCAGGCGTTCATGTCCACCGGGTTCCAGCGCGCAGCGCAGGCGGCGGATGTGCACATCCACCGTGCGCTCCTCGACGAAGACATGGTCACCCCAGACCTGGTCGAGCAACTGTGCCCGCGAGTGTACCCGCTCCGGGTGGGTCATCAGGAAATGCAGCAGACGGAATTCCGTGGGGCCCAGCGCCAGCGCCTCGCTGCCGGCGGTGACGCGGTGGGTCGCCGGGTCCAGGCGCAGGCCACCCAGTTCGACGGCGTCCTCGGTCACCTGCGGCGCACGCCGGCGCAGCACGGCCTTGATGCGGGCCACCAGTTCGCGCGGCGAGAAAGGCTTGGTGATGTAGTCGTCCGCACCGATTTCCAGGCCCAGCACCTTGTCCTGCTCCTCGGAACGGGCGGTGAGCATGATCAGCGGAATGCTGCGGGTACGCTCCTCCGAACGCAGGCGGCGGGCGAACTCCACGCCGGAGATGCCGGGCAGCATCCAGTCCAGCAGCACGAGGTCAGGCAAGGCATCGCGCACGATGCGCTGGGCGGTTTCCGCGTCAGCGGCGCGGACCACGGTATGGCCGGCGCGCGTCAGGTTGGCGGCAATCAGTTCCTGGATGGCGGGTTCGTCTTCGACGAGCAGGATATTGGCGGGCATGGCTCACCTCGGGACAGGTAACGGCCGCAGTTTATTGCCGCTAGTTGAAGGATTTATGACACGTCATCGGTCTGCAATACAAGGGCGGCGGAAAGAGGCGGGTATCATGGCGGGGTCTGCCGCCGGCTGGCGGCGCCCGCCCTTTGCATTCCCTCACGCGCCTGTTTCACCGCATCCCCCATGTCCGGCCTGCGCCCCGACTCCCCGCTGCCCACCGACATCGTCCTGCACCAGGCTTCGCGTTGCCTGGAGATCGCTTTCGACGACGGCACCCGCGCGAAGCTGGGCTGCGAGTTCCTGCGCGTGCATTCGCCCTCTGCCGAGGTGCGTGGCCACGGCGCCGGACAGGAAGTGCTGCAGACCGGCAAGCGCGACGTGACGATCACCGCCGTGCAGCCGGTCGGCCACTACGCGCTGAAGCTGGTGTTTTCCGACGGCCACGACAGCGGCCTGTACTCCTGGGATTACCTCTACGAACTGGCCCTGCACCACGAAGCGATGTGGGCCCAGTATCTCCAGCAACTCGAGGCCGCCGGCGCCAGCCGCGACATCGCCACGCCGCCTGCCGCGACACACGGCTGTGGCAAACATTGAGAGCATGCACATGAGCGACACGCGCAACGAAACGTCCGGCACCGGCTCCAGCCAGGAAACCAGCACCCACTTCGGCTTCGAGCAGGTGCCGGAAAGCGAGAAAGCCGGCCGGGTACGCGGCGTGTTCTCCTCCGTCGCACAGAAGTACGACGTCATGAACGACCTGATGTCCGGCGGCCTGCATCGCCTGTGGAAGCACTTCACCATCCAGCTCGCCGCAGTGCGCCCCGGCGAACGTGTGCTGGACGTGGCCGGTGGCACCGCGGACCTCTCGCTCGCCTTCGCGAAGAAGGTCGGGCCGACCGGTCAGGTGTGGCTCACCGACATCAACCACGCGATGCTGAGTGTCGGCCGCGACCGCACGGTGGATCACGGCCACCTGCTGCCCACCGCGCAGTGCGATGCGGAGAAGCTGCCCTTCCCGGACAACCACTTCGATCTCGTGACGGTGGCCTTCGGCCTGCGCAACATGACCCACAAGGATGCCGCGCTGGCCGAGATGCGCCGCGTGCTGCGCCCGGGCGGACGGCTGATGGTGCTGGAATTCAGCAAGATCTGGCAGCCGCTGTCCAAGGCCTACGACCTGTACTCCTTCAAGGTCCTGCCCTGGCTGGGCGACAAGGTGGCCGGCGACGCCGACAGCTACCGCTACCTGGCCGAGTCGATCCGCATGCACCCTGACCAGGACACCCTGGCCGGCATGCTGCGCACGGCTGGCCTGGACCGGGTGGAGTACTTCAACCTCGCCGCTGGCGCAGTGGCGCTGCATCGCGGCTACAAGCTGTAAGCCTGTGAAAAGGCTGCTGGGCCGCTTCCTGCTGGGAGTCGCCGATTTCGGCGACAAGCTGGGCAGCGTGGGCATGTTGTGGGGCGTCGGCATCGGCGCAGCCATCGCCCTGTTCCACGGCAAGATGTTTGCCGCCCTGCTGCTGGCCGCGCTGGCGGCCGGCATTTTCATGCGCCTCAAGCGCGGGCGGACAGGCCGGTGATCATTCGTCGGCCATACGGTGCGTTCAGCGACGATTCATGCGCATTTCGTGAAGAACCCCTGCCCATGTAGGACATGGACGACACTTTGCTGCACTGCAAAGCGGTAAACTCCGTCCAGCCAGAAGAACCCTGAATACACCCCCCGTTTCTGCCCAATATCGGAGCCCACAAAATGGCCCTCGTTTCCATGCGTCAGCTGCTGGACCACGCAGCAGAAAATGCCTACGGCCTGCCGGCCTTCAACGTGAACAACCTCGAACAGGTCACTGCCATCATGGAAGCGGCCAACGAGCTGGACAGCCCGGTGATCATGCAGGCCAGCGCCGGGGCGCGTAAGTACGCCGGCGAAGCCTTCCTGCGCCACCTGATTTCCGCCGCCGTCGAGGCCTACCCGCACATCCCGGTGGTGATGCACCAGGATCACGGCCAGAGCCCCGCGGTGTGCATGGCCGCCATCAAGAGCGGCTTCAGCTCGGTGATGATGGACGGCTCCCTGCTGGAAGACGGCAAGACGCCCTCCGACTACGACTACAACGTGGCCGTGTCGCAAGAGGTGGTGAAGTTCTCGCACTCCATCGGCGTCACCGTGGAAGCCGAGCTGGGCTGTCTGGGTTCGCTGGAAACCGGCATGGCCGGCGAGGAAGACGGCATCGGCGCAGAAGGTGTGCTGGATCACAGCTCCCTGCTGACCGATCCCGAACAGGCTGCCGACTTCGTGCGCCGCACCCAGTGCGACGCGCTGGCGATCGCCATCGGCACCAGCCACGGCGCCTACAAGTTCACCCGCAAGCCCACCGGCGACATCCTGTCGATCACGCGCGTGAAGGAAATCCACGCCCGCCTGCCCAACACCCACCTGGTGATGCACGGCTCGTCGTCGGTGCCGCAGGACCTGCTCGAAATCATCCGCAAGTACGGCGGCAACATGAAGGAAACCTACGGCGTGCCCGTCGAGGAAATCCAGGAAGCCATCAAGTACGGCGTGCGCAAGATCAACATCGACACCGACATCCGCCTGGCGATGACCGCCGCGATCCGTCGTTACTTCGTCGAGCACCCCGCCGCCTTCGATCCGCGCGAGTACCTGAAGCCGGCCCGCGAAGCCGCCAAGAAGGTCGTGAAAGCCCGCTTCGAGTCCTTCGCCTGCGCTGGCCAGGCCAGCAAGATCAAGCCGATCGCGCTGGACAAGATCGCCACGAAGTACAAGAGCGGCGAACTGGCACAGACCGTCAAGTAAGCGGCGACTTCCTGCAAAGCAAAAGGCCCCTCACGGGGCCTTTTGCTTTTGTCTTTCACGGCGCAGCAACGACTGCTGCGCCACGTGCCTCCCTCAGGCGAATGATCGACGCCAGGTCGTCAACGCCAGCAGTCCAGCCCCGAGCAGGACAAGGCTCGCCGGTGCCGGCACAGGCGTGGGCTGCGGATCCACCGGCCCGATCGTCGCGCTCAGCGACACGACATATGAACCGGGCTGAGTGCCCGACCCATCTGCCGCGGGCCCGACGGACCAGCCGGCCAGTGGTTGTCCACCTCCCGGCCAGACCGGACCCTCCACCGGCTGGAAGCAGCAATGCGCGTAGTCCGGAAAGATGAAGCCATCGACGCTGAACGGGTCCATGGAGTAGATGGAGACCGCGAGGAAATAGACACCGGGATCCAGCAAAGCCTGGATGAAAGACTTCTGCGTGCCGCCGAAGGGCTCATCGTCATTGGCGACGATACCCATGCCGGCTTCATTGAACAGGAACAACTGGGTGTCGGCACCGACGCCACAGCAGTCCGGGCCCGGCAGGGTGGTTGCGCTGAACAGGCCACCACCAAGCACGAGGCGATAAAGATCGACGTCGAAGCTGTTGTCAAGATTTCCGACAATGCTGTCGACTCCCGCACCCGCCGCCTGGGCTGCAGCCGGAAGCTGGCCGGCATCGCCGGATTCGAACATGGGCACTGCGTGTGCCGCCGACAGCGTGGTAGCGGCAAACGCCGCTGCAAGGGCTTTTCGCAAGCCGCGCAGGAATTTCCGGTTCACTTCTTGTCTCCTCGTGCGGTGCTGTCTCTGGAGGGGGCGTCCAGCATCCGGGGGTAGTTACGCAGCGGATGCCAGGGGCATCTACACCCGCTCCGCAATGTCAGGGCAACATCAAGCAAGCATCCTGCCAACGTGCACCGCCGGGGTCATGGACACCTTGGTGGGTTCTGACTAAGCTCATCTGGGTCGACAGGAATTTCATGATCATTCGGAGGACGTCATGCTGAAGGGCAGGAATGCAATCGTTACGGGGTCCACCAGTGGCATCGGTCTGGGTATGGCTGAAGCACTGGCGAAGCAGGGCGCTAACCTGCTGATCAACGGTTTCGGCGACGCGGCGCAGATCGAGGCCACGCGCGCAAAGCTGGCGGCCGATCACGGCGTGAAGGTGATTTACTCCGGCGCCGACATGAGCAAGCCGGACCAGATCGTCGGCATGGTGGAACAGGCCACCGCCGAACTGGGTAGCGTGGACGTCCTGGTGAACAACGCCGGCATCCAGCATGTGTCGCCGGTCGAGGATTTCCCGGTCGAGAAGTGGGACGCGATCATCGCGATCAACCTGTCCGCCAGCTTCCACGCCATCCGCGCCGTGGTGCCGCAGATGAAGGCGCGCAAGAGCGGCCGCATCATCAACCTGGCCTCCGCCCACGCACTGGTCGCCTCTCCTTTCAAGAGCGCCTACGTGGCCGCCAAGCACGGCGTCGCCGGCCTGACCAAGGCCGTGGCACTGGAGCTGGCCGAAACCGGCATCACCGTGAATGCAATCTGCCCCGGCTACGTGCTGACGCCGTTGGTGGAGAAACAGATCCCCGACACAATGAAGGCGCGCAACCTGACCCACGACCAGGTGGTGCGCGACGTGCTGCTGCATGCGCAGCCGACCAAGCGCTTCGTGACGGTGGAGGAGATCGGTGCGCTGGCGGTGTTCATGGCCAGCGAAGGTGGTGCGTCGATGACAGGCGCCATCGTCCCCATGGACGGCGGCTGGGTCGCGCAGTAGCGCCTACCCCAACCCCGCATGACACTGCGCCGCCTTCGCGGCGCAGTTCGCTTCAGACCTGGCCCGAGCTCTCGCGCACGATCAGGCTGTGCCCCAGCTCCTCCGTGGAGCGCGGTGCGAGCGGCTTGCCGGACAGGCGCACCTCGACCTCGCGCGCCAGGGTGGCGATGGCGATCTCGCCGTGATGCCGCTTGTCCTGCAACACCGTCGTCAGCGGCGGATGGAAGCAGGCGCTTTCGATGATGTTGTCGAAGCCGATCACCGCCAGTTGCTGTGGTACCTGCACGCCACGACGATGGGCCGCCAGCAGCGCGCCCAGGGCCATGCGGTCGTTGGCGACGAACACCGCGTCGATGTCACGTCGGGTATCGAGCAGGCGCCCCATGGCCTGCTCGCCAGCCGCCGGTGACCAGTCGCCTTCCACGATCAAGCCGTCGTCCACAGGCAGGGCAGCGGCAGTGAGCGCGGCACGCCAGCCGCGTACCCGTTCGCGTGCCACCCACCAGTCCAGCGGCCCGCTGAGGTGGGCGATACAGGTATGGCCGCTGTCGATGAGGTGTTGCGTGGCGATGCGCGCACCGTCGAAGTTGTCGAAGCTCACCGTGACGGTTCCATCACGCGGCTCGCTGGACATGAACACCACCGGCAGAGGGATGCGCGACAGCAGGCCGCTGTCCAGCCAGGCGCGATTGCCGCCAACGTCCGGAATCGCCCATAACACCCCGTCCACCTGCAGGTCCAGCAAGGACAGCAGCAGCGCCTCCACCTGCTCGACGCTGGAGTCCGCCAGCGTGCGCAACAACAGCCCGTAGCCCATGTCCTCGGCCTGTGCCGCGGCGCCCTGATAGAGATCGGTGGCGAGGAAGCCGAGGTTGGAGCCCACCACCGCCAGGGTGTAGCTGCGACCCTGGCTGAGATTGCGGGCGGTCGCGCTGGGACGGAAGCCGAGCTGGGCAATGGCCTGCATGACCCGTTCGCGGGTTTCCTTCGCCACGTTGGGGCTCGCGTTCACCACGCGCGACACGGTCTGCTTCGAGACGCCGGCGAGCGCTGCCACCTGGCTGATGTTGACGCGCTTTTCCGGTAGCACGTGATGTCCTCGTCGTTGTGCTTGTGTCAGTGCAGGCACCGGACGGCGCCATGTCGCCATCGTACCGGCATAGCCACGGCTTGGCCTGCCGACGGCGGAATTTGCGGGATGCGGAAAGGCGGTGCCCGGCCACACGGGCCAGTCGCGGTGCAATTCCGGCAGAAACAGGCCAACGGGCGCTGCGCCGCAGCACATGTCGTCCTTGCTTTGCGTACCGCAGCTGCCTAGTATTACAACTTGTTACCGGTAACAATCTATTAGCAAGGCGAACGTTGCCGCGCTCGCCAGCTTGCCGGGCACAACTCCCACCCCGTCCTCCAAACGTCTCCCGGGGTTGTGCTTCGATCGAATTTGTTACCGGTAACACTTTTTATCCACAGCGCTTTTGTGCGCACGTTCACTGCAGGTCCCCGGCCATGATCCAGGTCTTTTCCGACAGCTTCAGCCAGTTCTCCATCGGTCCCTTTCCCTACGACCCCAAACATTCGGCCATCGGCGAGTACCACTACTGGCCGGTGCAGGGTTTCAAGGGTGGCTGGCATGACCCGATCGTCTACTACGGGTGGCTGGGCCCGAGCTGGATCGTCACCGAGGACGAGGGCCGCAAGTTCATGGAACAGACGCGGCCGCAGGTGGCGATCACCGATCACTGGCCGCTGATGGTGGCCGGCGACACCAGCTGGCGCGACTACCGTTTCACCGCCAGCGTGCGGCCGCTGTCCACTGCCTCGCACGTCGGCATCGTGTTCCGCTACACCCACGGCCGCCGCTACTACTTCCTCGGCTTCGAAGGCGGTCAGCTGCGCCTGCTCAAGCGCGACCAGGAAGACATCGTCGAACTGGCCGCGGTCCCCTTCCCCTGCGATTGCGACCGCCACTACGTGCTCGGCATCGACTGCATCGGCGACAGCCTGCGCGCCAGCGTCGACGGCAAACCGGTGCTGGAGATGCGCGACGGCAGCTACCTCGGCGGCAAGGTCGGCCTGTCGGCACGCATGCCGGCGCAATTCACCGATGTATCGGTGGAGATGAACAAGGCTGCGCACGCAGCGTGGATAAAACAGCGCGACGGCGCCGCCATCGATCTTGCCGCCGAGCGCGCGCTGTACCCGCAGCCGCGTCTGTGGAAGACGATCGATCTCAAGAACTTCGGCAGCGGCCGCCAGATCCGCTTCGGCCATCTCACCCGTGGCGACACCATGCACATCGTGCTGGCCCAGCACCAGAAACGCGGCTACAAGGACGCCTACGCGCACATCAGCTGCCTCACCGCCATCGACCTCGACGGCAAGGTGCTGTGGCAGCGCGGCGAGCCGAGCAACGAGCCGGACCACGCCATCGTGTCCTGCGACATGCCGCTGCAGCTCTACGACATCGATGGCGACGGTGCCGACGAAGTCATCGTCGCCCGCGACTTCAAACTGATGATCCTCGACGGTGCTACCGGCGCGGTGCGCAGGAGCATCCCCACGCCGCTATCCACCGCCGCCGACAGCAGCCTGTGGAGCCTGCCGCACAAGAAGCACGCCTTCGACCGCGTCAACGTCGATGCCATCCGCATCGCCAATTTCCGTGGCCTGCCCGAGCCGCGCGACATCCTCATCAAGGACCGCTACAGCCGGCTGTGGGCCTACGACGATCAGCTCAACCTGCTGTGGCATTTCCACGAGGGGATCACCGGCCACTTCCCCTACACCGCCGACGTGAATGGCGATGGCCGCGACGAGACCTTCGTCGGCTATCACCTCGTCGATGCCAACGGAAAGCTGCTGTGGACCCTGCCGGTGCCGACCGACCACACCGACGAGATCCTCATCGGCCGCTGGAACCCGGAAGTCCGCGCGCAGCAGATCGGCATCGCCTCCGGCGACGAAGGATTCATGATCGCCAGCCTGGAGGGCGAGATCCTCAAAAAGCACATGATCGGCCACGTGCAGCGCATCAGCGTCGGCAACTACCGGCCGGACCTGCCGGGCCTGGAGATCAGCGTCACGACCTACTGGGGCTACCAGGGAATCATCTATCTCTTCGATTGCAAGGGTGAGTTGCTGGACGCCTTCGAGCCGACCAGCAACGGTCACCTCATCACGCCGGTGAACTGGAGTGGTGACGGCCACGACCTGCGCCTGCTCAACGGCAACGTGAAGGACGGCGGCCTCGTCGACGGCCACGGCCGCGTCGTCGTGCAGTTCCCGGACGACGGTCACCCGGAGCTGTGCGCCGAAGTCATCGACCTCACCGGCGACGCACGCGACGAGATCGTGCTGTGGGACACGCAGCGCATGTACATCTACACGCAGGACCGCCCGGCCACCGTGGCCGAGGTGAGCCAGCCGCTCAAGTACCCCCACTACAACGCGTCCAACTACCGCGGCGAGTTTCACTATCCGGCAGACGGAGGTCTGCCGGCGGGACAGCCACGGAAGTAGCCAGCAACGACACGACAACACGACGCACCCCGCCGGATGCCCACGTCATCCCGCAACGATTCAAGGCACTAACGCTTCGCCCAGAAGGAGACACCATGTACAGGAATGCACGCCAAAGCCGGCTGCGTCCGGCTCTAACTTTCCCCCGGCTGCGTCCGGCCCTGTTTGCCGGCCTGCTGCTCGCGACCCTGCCAGCCACCGTGCTGGCCTACAACCAGGCACCGACACTCGCAGGCGCCGGCCTGCCGCCGGTCGACAAGCGCCTTCCCGACAAGCCGGAAGTCATCAAGCCGCTGACCCGTGTCGGCAGCTATGGCGGCACACTGCGCACCGCCATCCGCGCCAGCGGCGACCATAACGCCATCCTGCGCCTGGTCGGCAACCAGGGGCTGGTGCGCTGGTCGATGGATTTCAACAGCGTGGTCCCCAACGTCGCCGAGAGCTTCAGCCTGAACAACGACGCCAGCGAGTACACCTTCAAGCTGCGCCAGGGCATGAAGTGGAGCGACGGCTCACCCTTCACGGCGGACGACGTGCTGTTCTCTATGAACGATGTGGTCGGCAACAAGGAGTTCCTGTCCAACCCGCCGGCGGCCTATGTCACCAACGGCAAGTTTGCGGAGGTGACCAAGCTCGACGATCACACCGTGCGCTTCAGGTTCGCCGGCCCCTATCTCGGCTTCGGCGAAGCCCTGGCGCTGCCGATCAACCAGCACGCCACGCTGTACCAGAAGAAGTACTGCGGCCAGTTCCACCCGAAGTACAACCCCAAGGTCAGCGAGCAGTTCGGTAATGCCAACGTCAAGGACTGGGCCTCGCTGATGCGCATCAAGTGCGGCGACATCGAGGTGCCGACGCGCTGGGGCAACCCGGAGAAGCCTACGGTGGATCCGTGGATCATCAAGGAGCCCTACGGCGGCGGCGTCACCCGCGTGGTGATGGAGCGCAACCCGTACTTCTGGCAGGTCGACACCGCCGGCAACCAGCTGCCCTACATCGACCGCCTGCAGATCAACATCATCTCGGAGGTGGAATCCATCGTGCTGGCGTCGATCAACGGCCAGCTCGACTTCCAGCACCGCCACATCTACGCCATCCAGAACCGCCCGGTGCTCGCCGAGAACCAGCAGAAGGGTGGCTACAAGCTGATGTCCTTCACACCGCTGGGCGCCAACTCCGTCGGCATGTACCTCAACTACAGCACGAAGAACGTCACACTGCGCAAGTACATCCGCCAGCGTGACTTCCGCGTCGCGCTGTCGCTGGCGACCGACCGCAAGGAGGTGAACGACATCGTCTTCCTCGGCCAGGGCACGCCCTGGCAGATCGGACCGGCGAAGGAATCGAAGTGGTACAACGAGAAGCTGGGCACGCAGTACACCCAGTACGACCTGAAGACCGCCAACGAGCTGCTCGACAAGCTGGGCCTCACGAAGCGCGACAGCAGTGGCTACCGCCTCTATCCGGAAGGTGGCCGCGTGTCGATCAATGCCATCGCCTCCATCCAGCTCGCCCAGCAAGTGGAATCGCTGGAACTGGTGCGCAAGCAGTGGGCCAAGGCCGGCGTGGAACTGGTGATCCAGGCGTCCGAGCGCTCGCTGTTCTACGACCGCGCGATGAACAACGATTACGACCTCAGCGCGGACCTCGTTGCCGGTGGCCTGGACATCACGCAGAACCCGCGCGCCATCCTCGCCGTGCATCCGCAAGAATCGCGTCAGAGCCTGCCCTGGGTGCAGTGGTACACCTCCGGCGGCAAGAGTGGCGAGGAGCCCAGCGACAGCATGAAGAAGCGCCTCGCCCTCTACGACCGCTGGAAGGCCGCCGGCAATGCCGGGGAAGCCGACCGCCTGTTCAAGGAAATCCTGCAACTGGCCGCCGACGAGTTCGAGGTCATCGGCATCGTGAAGCCACCGCGCGACCCGGCGATCCGCAACGCCAAGCTGGTGAACGTGTACGAGTCCATGCCGGCCGGCTGGTCCTGGCCGACACCGGGGCCGTCGCTGCTGCAGCAGTGGTTCTTCGCGAAGTAAGCGGGAGTTCGCGACCGGGCGCCCGTTCCGCTTCGGGCCGCCCTTGGGAGCCGTCCGGCTGACCGGGCGGCTCTTTTTCGTGAACAGTCCGGACATCGCTCCCCGGCAAGGCCCGCCGACCGGTTTGGGCCACCCGCCCGGGCAGGGTAAAATGCCGGCCTTTCCCGCTATTCCGGCTGCTTCGTCTGGCAGCGCCCTCCCGCCCGATGTCCTCCCAGAACACCCCGCTCGATTACACCGCCGCCGGCGTCGATTACAGCAAGATCGACCCGCTCAAGATCCTCGCCCAGCAGGCTGCCAGTGCCACCCGCGGCAACCTGGCCGGCCACGGCGTCAGCGAGATTGCCGCCTCGCGCGGTGAGTCCGCCTACGTCATGGACATCGGTGGCACGCTGATCGCGTCCATCACCGAATGCCTGGGCACCAAGGCGCTGGTTGCCGACGCGGTGCGCCCGCTGACCGGCCGTACCCACTACGACAGCATCGCGCAGGACACCATCGCCATGGCGGTGAATGATCTGGTGACCGTGGGCGCCACGCCGCTGTCGGTGCACGCCTACTGGTCGGCCGGTGGCAGCGACTGGTTTGCCGACGAGCAACGCATGCGCGACCTGGTGGCCGGCTGGCAGAAGGCCTGCGACGTGTGCAAAGTAAGCTGGGGTGGCGGCGAGACGCCGGCACTGGCGGGCGTGGTGGAAGCCGGTCGCATTGATCTGGCCGCGTCTTCCGTCGGCATCATTCCCTCGCGCGACCGCCTCACCCTGGGTGACAAGCTGGCTGATGGCGACGCCATCGTGCTGCTGGCCTCCAGCGGCATCCACGCCAACGGCGTGAGCCTCGCCCGCAAGCTGGCCGAGCGCCTGCCGGATGGCTACGCGACGAAACTCTCCGATGGCCGCCTATACGGCGAGGCCGTGCTGGACCCGACCGTGCTGTACGTGCCGGTCACGGAGGCGCTGTTCGCCGCGGGCATCGTGCCGCACTACTCGGCCAACATCACCGGCCACGGCTGGCGCAAGGTGATGCGTCACCCGGGCAGCTTCACCTATCGCTTCAGCATGGTGCCGCCGGTGCCGCCGGTGCTGAGCTTCATCCAGCAGCACGCCGGCATCGACGACCGTGAAGCCTATGGCAGCCTGAACATGGGCGCCGGCTTCGCGCTGTACGTCGCCGCCGACCAGGCCGAAGAAACCGCCCGCATCGCCCGCGCCGCCGGCGTGGACGCCTGGGTCGCCGGCCGCGTCGAAGCCGGCCCCAAGCAGGTCGTCATCGAACCGCTGTCGCTGACTTTCGCGGCAGACGAACTTCACCTGCGCGCCTGAACCGCGCGCGCTTCGCACACAGGACATACGACATGGCACGCACCGTCAAATGCATCAAGCTCGGCGTAGAAGCTGAAGGCCTGGACTTCCCGCCAGTCCCCGGCGAACTGGGCAAGAAGGTTTTCGAGAACGTCTCCAAGGAAGCCTGGGCCCAGTGGCTGCGCCACCAGACCATGCTGATCAACGAGAACCGCCTGAACCTGATGGACGCCCGCGCCCGCAAGTACCTCATGGAACAGCTGGAGCGCCACTTCTTCGGCAGCGGTGCGGATGCCGCCGCCGGTTACGTGCCGCCCAGCCCGCAATAAACGTCGCAGCACCGCACGCCCTATCCCCCGCGTCCGCGGGGGAAATGATCCAGCGCAAGGCAGGCCACACAGGCCTGCGCCATCCTCGTCCTGACCGCGACGCATCCGCATCGCGTCGCCCGTGCTCCCGCATGGAGGAACAGGATGAAACCGCACAAACGACCACAGACCCGCGGCGAGGAACTCGCCAACAGCCTGAGCCATGGCGCCGGGCTGCTGTTCGCGCTCGCCTCGGCACCGGTGCTGATCGTCGCCACCGCGCGCGACGGCAGCCTTGCCAACATCGTGGGTGCCTGCGTGTTCGCGCTGGCGATGGTGCTCACCTACCTGAACTCCACGCTCTATCACGCCGTGCGGCCGGGGCCTGCCAAGCAGGTGCTGCGCAAGCTGGACCACGCGGCCATCTTCCTGCTGATCGCCGGCACCTACACACCGTTCACGCTGGGCGTGCTGAGCGGCGGCTGGGGCTGGGCGCTGTTCGGCCTGGTGTGGGGCATGGCAGGCCTCGGCCTGCTGCTGATGTTCAGCAACCGTCTGGCCAACCCCTGGCTGTCGAACGGGCTGTACCTGTCGATGGGCTGGCTGATCATCGTGGCGCTGGTGCCGATGCTCACGCGCATGGAAACGGCGGGCCTGCTGTGGCTGCTGGCCGGCGGACTTTGCTACAGCGGTGGCGTGGTGTTCTACGCGCTGGATGCACGCCTGCGCTACGGCCATTTCGTGTGGCACCTGTTCGTGCTGGCCGGCACGGTGTGCCACTTCTTCGCGGTGCTGTGGCACGCGGGTTGATCGCCGTACAGCTGACGAAAAACGGGCCGCACTCGCGGCCCGTTGCTTGAGCACAGCGTAAGTACGCGCTTACTTACGTCCCTGCTTGCGACGCGCCAGCCCCAGCATGCCCAGCGCACCCAGCATCAGCGCCAGCTGGCCGGGTTCCGGCACGGCCTGCACGCTGAAGTCGTAGGCGGTGCCGGCGACCAGACCCGCGGTGCTGATCTGCCAGTCGCTCAGGCCAGCGAGGAAGGGATCGCCCACCAGCAGGCCGAAGTGCTCGACGACGAATGCCGGATGGCTGGCCGTGAATTCGCTGCCATCACCGTTCACCGCGTAGCTGCCGCTGGCACCACCGTTGAAGGCGGACTGCACCGTGCCGGCATTCACCAGCAGGTTGCCGAAGTCCAAGCGCAGGCCGGGGATGCCGGCAGCGATGAAGTTGTTGATGACGGCGTTGAAGCTCACCGAACCAGCGGCGATCTCCGCAGCGCTGAAGCTGACTCTGAAGTTCATCACCGCGTTGTTCACCGCGTTGATGTCCAGCGCGAGCAGGCCATCGGCCGAGAAGTCGAGGTAGTCATTGCCGTTGAGCTGGCCGGCGGATAGCACGGCGCTCATGGCCGGCAGGGAGGCGGAGGCCGACAGCAGGGCCGCGACGAGAAGTTTTTTCATGATCGTTCGTTTCCTTGAGTGAGACGGACTTCCTTGGGAAGCCGTAACAGGATGGAGTGAGCGTAGCGAACGGTTCTGGCCAGGCGCATCGACGCAGGCAGTACAAGTAGTACGACAAGGAGATGCAACAACGCCAGAACCATCCTGTTACGGCTTACAGCGTGCCGCTGCCCCAGGGGCCAGTGATGGCAACCGTCAGCCCCGGCGACTGCAGGTTGGCGAACAGCACGCGACCATCCGGACTGAAGCAGGCGCCACACCATTCGGTGTTGCGCAGGTTGCCGGTGGCGGCGCCGGCCTTGCCGGCAGCGGCCAGTTGCGCCGCGGTGAAGTTGTAGTTGTTGGCGGCGAAGACGTAGGAGCTGCCGTCCGCGCGCAGGGCCATCATGCGTTGCGCCGGCACCGAAATGGTTTCGCCATTGGCATTGCGGCCAGTACCCGAACCGTCCTCGTTGAACAGCAGGCCGCCACGCGGGCTCACGCAGATGTTGTCCGGCGAGTTGCCGACGGTGATGTCGTTGCTGACGAAGATCGCCTTCAGCGTGCCGGTGGCGATGTCCAGCGCCCAGATGCGACCCGCGCGCAGCGGGCTGGAACTCACTTGCTTGTCGGTGAAGTACACGACGCCGTTGGCGACCCAGCAGCCTTCGTTGGCACCGAAGATCGCCGCACCGTTGGCATAGGCCTGACGGAAGGGGCCGCTGGCGGTGACGTTACCCAGCACGGTGCTGAGCGAACCAGCGTCCATGTCCGGGTTGGGGATGTCCACCCACTCGATGGCGTATTCCTGGCACAGCGTCGGATTGCGCAGGTCGGCGTTCATCACGCCACGCACCTTCAGGCCCTGCATGCGGCCACCGGCGTGCAGCGAGTTGAGGCCACCGTTGGCGTTGTTCGGCAGGAAGCGGTACAGCGTGTTGGCGTTGCCCTGGTCTTCCGTCAGGTACCAGATGCCGGTCTGCGTATCCAGCGCGCTGGCCTCGTGCGCCATGCGGCCCATGTCGACGATGGGGTTGGCATTGGTCGGCGTGGCGGTCGGGTCGGCCGGCACTTCGAAGATGTAGCCGTGCTTCTTGCCGGTGCTGCTGACGCTGTTGGAGAGGATCTCCTCGTTGGTCAGCCAGGAGCCCCAGTTGGACGAGCCGCCCGCGCAGTTGCGGTAGGTGCCGCCGAAAGACGCGAAGCTCTCCACCCAGTTACCGTCACGCCACACCAGGTTGGTGGTGCCGCCGATCTGGTAGCTCGTACCCGTCACACCCACGTCGTGCTTGGCGACGTTGGCGCGGCTGGCGCCGATGATGTTCGCGGCGTTGGTGGAAGTGGATTGCTCGTGGTTGCGCACCAGCACCAGCTCGCTGCTGCGCCCGACGCGGCGGGTCAGCACCACACCCATGCCGTCGTGCGTGCCCGGCGTGGGCAGGCCGTCGCTCATGATGTCGCCGCGCCAGCCATAGGACTTGTAGCTGAAGCCCGGCGGCAGCGAGATGAGCGGCAGGCCGGTGGTCAGGTCGTTGACCGGACGGATCTCGCCGTAGGGGCTGATGCCCTGCAGCGACGCGCCGGCCGGCTGGCAGGCGGCTTCGGCGACGCGGCTGGCCATCGCGGCGATGGGGCCGGCGAAGGCTGCGGCGATGGCCGCCGAGCCGCCCTTGAGGAGACCCCGGCGGGTCTGGGACACGTCCGCAACGGACTCGTCATCGTAATCGTGGGAATGCATCGTTTTCTCTCCGTTTTTTAGGCTGCCTTGTGTGGCGGCAGAGAGGATGGCGATGCAGGGTTACGGGCATATGTGCGTCCGGTTACACAGCGGGCCCGCGCCACGGACACATCAGGCGTTTGGTTGACCTGGATGAAAACGCCGATTCCGGAACTCCCGCAGCATGCGCACTGTGCCGGCAACCGTCGGCAGAACCCTGAGCACTGGAGTTTCCGATGGCGAACAACGCCCACCCCGCCGCCGCTGCCGCCTGGCACGACCACACCGCCAACCCCGCGCCGCTCGGCCTGCTGGGCTTCGGCATGACCACCGTGCTGCTCAACCTGCACAACGCCGGCCTCTTCGAGCTCGGCTCCATGGTGCTGGCGATGGGCATCTTCTACGGCGGCATGGCGCAGGTCTGCGCCGGTCTGATGGAGTGGCACAAGGGCAACACCTTCGGCACCGTGGCCTTCACCTCCTACGGTTTCTTCTGGCTGACGCTGGCCGCGCTGATCATGCTGCCCGCCACCGGCCTGGCCGAAGCGAGCTCCGCCGGCGCGATGACCGCCTTCCTCGCCATGTGGGGCCTGCTCACCGCCGTGCTGTTCGTGGGCACGCTGAAGCTCAACCGCGCCACTCAGATCGTGTTCGCCTCGCTGACCGTACTGTTCTTCATGCTGGCGCTGGCCGACGCCACCGGCAACCACGCCCTGAAGGTGCTGGCCGGCTGGGAAGGCCTGTTCTGCGGCTTCGCTGCGGTGTACGTCGCGGCTGCGCAGATCCTCAACGAGATGTATGGTCGCGTCGTGCTGCCGCTGGGCGACCGGGTGCGCAGCGCACCGGCAGCGGTACTCACGCGCAAGGCCGCCTGACAGGGCTGCCCGACTGCACGCCCGCGGAGACGGGCCGGTCCAGTCACGAAAGGATGGGGAGGAGACAGGAATGGAAGCGACGAAGCGCGAGAGCGCCATTGACGCCACCGATACCAATGACGCCGGCCTGCAGCGCGGCCTGAAGAACCGCCACATCCAGCTCATCGCGCTGGGTGGCGCGGTGGGCACTGGGCTGTTCCTCGGCTCGGCCGGGGTGCTGCAACTGGCCGGGCCGTCGATGATCCTCGGCTACGCCATCGGCGGCTTCATCGCCTTCCTGATCATGCGCCAACTGGGCGAGATGATCGTGGAGGAGCCGGTGGCCGGTTCCTTCAGTCATTTCGCGCACGCCTACTGGGGCCGCTTCGCCGGCTTCCTGTCGGGCTGGAATTACTGGGTGCTGTACGTGCTGGTCGGCATGGCGGAGCTGACCGCGGTGGGCAAGTACGTGCAGTTCTGGTGGCCGGAGGTGCCGACCTGGGCGACGGCCGCTGCCTTCTTCGTGCTCATCAACCTCATCAACCTCGCCAACGTGCGGCTGTTCGGCGAGACCGAGTTCTGGTTCGCCATCATCAAGGTGGTGGCCATCATCGGCATGATCCTGCTCGGCCTGTGGCTGCTGTTCTCGGGGCAGGGCGGCGAGCAGGCCACGGTGAGCAACCTGTGGTCGCACGGCGGCTTCTTCCCGAAAGGCATCCACGGCCTGGTGATGGCGCTGGCCTTCATCATGTTCGCCTTCGGTGGGCTGGAGCTGGTGGGCATCGCGGCGGCGGAGACCAGCGAGCCACGCACGGTGATTCCGCGTGCGATCAACCAGGTGGTGTATCGCATCCTGATCTTCTACATCGGCGCGCTGGCCGTGCTGCTGGCGCTGTACCCGTGGGACGCGCTGCTCACGTCGCTGAACGCCGCCGGCGACCCCTACAGCGGCAGCCCCTTCGTGCGCATCTTCTCGTTGCTGGGCAGCGATGCCGCCGCGCACGTGCTGAACTTCGTGGTGCTCACCGCCGCGCTGTCGGTCTACAACAGCGGCGTGTACTGCAACAGCCGCATGCTCTACGGCCTGGCGAAGCAGGGCGACGCGCCCGCCGTGCTGTCACACACCGACCGCCGTGGCGTGCCGGTGGCCGCCATCGGCGTGTCGGCGCTGGTCACCTTCCTGTGCGTGGTGGTGAACTACCTGTTGCCGCAACAGGCGCTGGAAATCCTGATGTCGCTGGTGGTGTCGGCCCTGGTCATCAACTGGGCGATGATCAGCCTCGCCCACCTGAAATTCCGCAAGGCCATGCACGCGCGCGGGGTTACGACGGGCTTCCCGGCAATCCTGTTTCCCGCCGGCAACTACCTGTGCCTGGCCTTCCTCGCGCTGATCCTCGTGGTGCTGGCACTGACGCCGGGCATCAGCATCGCGGTGTGGTTGATCCCGCCCTGGCTGCTGCTGATCTGGGTGGGTTATCAGGTGCGGATGCGTGGCGCGAGCCACTGACGCGCAGACATCGCCACACAAGAAAAGGGCCGCATATGCGGCCCTTGTTCATTGCGGATCACCCACCGCGACAACATCACAGGCTGGTCGCCCCCGGCGCTTCGTCCGGATGCGCCTTCCTGTAGGCCGGCGACAGGATGCCCCACTTGTGCGCCCACCACGAGGTGAGCACCGGCGTGACGATCGCCGTCACCACCACCGAGGTGGCGATCAGTGCGGTGGCGTTGGCAGCCACCGGGGCGAACTGCGGTTCGATGCTGGCGACCACGCTGGGCACCGTTACTGCGGCGCCGGCTGTGGATGCTGCCGCGATGCCGGCCGTGCCGTTGCCCTTGGCCAGGAAGATGTCAGCCAGTACCAGCACGGTGCCGGTCACTGCGATGACGAACAGGCCAAGCAGGATGCCCAGCACGCCGGTATGCGCGATCACCTTGAAGTCGATGGTGTTGCCCAGCGCGAAGGCGAAGAACGGCACCATCGCCGGCACCGCGGCCGTGAACAGCTTGCGGAAATCCGGGTCGAGGTTACCGAGTGCGAACCCGGCCAGGAAGGGCAGCAGCGCGCCCACCATGGTCTGGAAGGGAAACACCGCCAGACCGGCGACACCCAGCGTCACCATGGTCATGAACGGCCCCGACTCCAGACTCATCAGGCAGAAGGCCGCGGCCTCCTCCTTGGTGCCGTACTGCTGCATCAGCGCCATGTAGAGGCCGCCGTTGGTGTCGTTCATGCTGGCGATGATGGCCAGCACCGACAGGCCGGCGAGGAAGCCCGCCGTGATGCCCTCTTCCGGAATGAAGTGCGAGGCGATGAGGCCGACGGTCGCGGCGGTGGCGATCTTGGTCAGCACCAGCACGCCGCTCTTGCGCAGCACGGTGGGCGTCGCCTGGATGCTGATGCTCGCGCCCATGCAGAAGAACCACACCGCCAGGATCGGCAGCACACCGGTGATCAGACCGTTGGTGAAGGAGCCGAAGTAGGCGCCCGCGCCGGGCGCCAGCGTGTGCAGCAGGGCGCCGAGGAATAGCGGCACGATCATGATGCCGCCGGGGATGCGTTCGATCGTTTTCTTGATTTGCATGATCAGCCTCGCTGTGGGCAGTTTGTGGGCAGGTTCAGGTTGTGCGCGACGCGAACCGGCGACCTCGCTGGTCGCCTGCGGAACCGGCGCGGGCTGCGCGTCGAAGCGCGTGGAGGCGCGTGGAGGCGCCATAGGGGAAATATACGACTGGAATACCCGCACAACAGGACCTGGATCAAGCGCGGGAAACTGTCGGGAATGACTTCTCTGCATCCCTGCATTCGCCCCACTGATGCCCCCGCTGGTACCCCACTGACAGATGTGGCCGGATGCAGACGGATGCACATTTCGCCGACAATCCGAAAAGTTCCGCCTTTATTGTTGCGTAATCTGCAATTGTGATTTGCGCCATGCCGTCTTCCGGCAGGACGAAGGGCTCCGCTAGATTCGGCCGCTGGTTTCCGCCCTCTCTCACGACGCCGTCCTGCTCACGCGCCGCGCCATGGCTTCTTCGTACCTCTCCCCTCCCGGCTCTCCCTATTCCCGTACCGCCGTCAGCCTGCACTGGCTGGTCGGGCTCGGCCTCATCGGCACCTTCGCGCTCGGCTTCTACATGACCGGCATGCCGTTCTCGCCCGCCAAGCTGCAGTACTTCTCCTGGCACAAGTGGGCCGGCGTCACGCTGTGGCTGCTGATCGTCGCGCGCCTCAGCTGGCGCCTCGCCAAGGGCGCGCCTGAAGCCCCGGCCGGCATGCCCGGCTGGCAACGCGCCGCCTCCGAGTGGACGCACCGCCTGCTGTACCTGCTGATGCTGACGATTCCCGTCAGCGGCTGGCTGATGAGTTCCGCCAAGGGCGTGCCCACCATCTACTTCGGCCTGCTGCCGCTGCCCGACCTGCTGGCCCGTGACCAGGAACTGGGCAACAACCTGGCCAGCCTGCACCTCGCCCTCAACTACGGCATGGCGGGTCTCGTCGTGCTGCACGTGGCCGCTGCGCTGAAGCATCACTTCGTCGATCGCGACGAAGTGCTCGCCCGCATGCTGCCCTTCCTCAAACGCGCCTGATCGTTCGGCCGATCACCCAACCGATTTTTCCGGAGAACCCCATGCAACTGCGCACCGCGCTGGCCTCGTTTGCCGTCACCGTCGCCACCACTGGCGTGGCACACGCCGTGGAATACACCCGCCTCGTCACCGACAAGAGCGCACTGGCCTTCACCTACAAGCAGATGAACGCGCCCATGGAAGGCAACTTCAAACGCTTCAAGGGTCAGATCGCCTTCGACCCCGCGCAACCCGCCAAGGGCAGCGCGTCCTTCGACATCGAAGTCGCCAGCATCGACGTCGGCTCGCCGGACGGCAACGGCGAAGTCGGCGGCAAACAGTGGTTCAACGCTGCAGCGCACCCGAGCGCGCGCTTCGTATCGTCCAGCATCAAGCCGCTGGGCAACAACCGCTTCGAGGTGGCCGGCAAGCTGACGATCAAGGGCAAGACACAGGATGTCAGCACGCCGGTGACCTACCGCGCGGACGGCGCCAACGGCGTCTTCGAAGGCGCCTTCGCCATCAAGCGCAATGACTTCGCCATCGGCGAAGGCCCGTGGGTGGACACCAGCATCGTCGCCAACGAGGTGCAGATCAAATTCCGTCTCATCGCCGCGCCGAAGTAAGCCGCCGAAGTAAACGTACGAACACCCCTTCGCTTTTTCCTCTTCTCCCTTCCCCGCTAGAAAAAGGAACACCCGCATGAAGAAGTTCATCATCGCCCTGGCCCTGGCCGGCACTTCCGCCACCAGCTTCGCTGCCGCCGACACCTACGTCATCGACGCCACGCACACCGTGCCGCGCTTCGAGTACAACCACTTCGGCCTGAGCAACCAGGCGCACCGCTTCGACAAGACCAGCGGCAAGATCACGCTGGACCGCGCGGCGAAGACCGGTTCGGTCGACGTCGTCATCGACGCCAAGTCGGTGAACACCGGCTACGAAGTGTTCGACGGCCACCTGCGCGGCGACGGCTTCTTCGACGCCGAGAAGTTCGCGACCATCACCTTCAAGTCCACCGGCGTGAAGTTCGACGGTGACAAGGTTTCGTCTGTCGACGGCAACCTCACCATCAAGGGCATCACCAAGCCGGTGACGCTGACCGTCACCAACTTCGTCGCCCAGCAACACCCGATGATGAAGAAGGACGCCGTCGGCGCGAACGCCACTGCGAAGATCAAGCGCAGCGACTTCGGTCTCGGCAAGTTCGCACCGAACGTGTCGGACGAAGTCACGCTGAGCATCGCGGTCGAAGCCATCAAGGAGTGATGCCTTCGGCATTGCGCATCATGCGGATCGTCGTGCCCACGAGATCCTGACCACGATGCAATGCATGGCCGTAGCAATGAAAAAGCCCGCGGGTTACGCGGGCTTTTTCATTTTCGGACGCCCGAGCCTCAACGACGCCCCGGCAACAACCGCAACACCAGCGCCACCACACCGAAGCCCGCCGCCAGCAGGCTCAGGCCACGCCAGCCCGCCGACTCCAGCACCACGCTGCCGAGTGCCGAGCCCACCGCCATGCCGATGAACATCGCGGTGATGAGCAGCGCGGTGAGACGGCTGCGCGCACCGGCGTCCAGCCCGTAGATGATGCTCTGGTGCGCGATCAGGCCGGCCTGCACACCGAGGTCGAACAGCAGGGTGCCCAGCACCAGGATCCACAGGTTGTGCGGCGCCAGTGCGAAGGCGCCGAAGCTCACGATCACCAGCCCCGCACTCAGACGGATCACCAGCTCCGGCCCCTTGCGGTCGGCCATCGCACCCGCCAGCGGCGCACCCAGCGCGCCCAGCGCACCGGCCAGCCCGAACAGGCCCGCCACCGAGCTGCCGTAACCAAAGGGCGGCTGGCTCAGCATCACCGCCAGCGTGGACCAGAAGGCACTGAAAGCCGCACTCAGGAAGGCCTGCGTCAGCGCCGCACGACGCAAGGCCGGGTGCTTGCGCCACAGCGTCAGCAGCGAGCCGATCAGCGCCGGATACGACAGCGTGGTGGTCGGCGGAAAGTCTGGCAGGCGACGCCAGGCCACCACGCCGAACACCGTCAACGCAATGCCGGCCGCCACGAACATCGCGCGCCAGCCCAGCCAGTCGCTGAACACACCACTCACCACGCGCGACAGCAGGATGCCCAGCAACAGGCCGGTCATCACCGTGCCCACCACGCGGCCGCGATGCGCTTCCGGCGCAATCGCCGCTGCGGCCGGCACGCAGTCCTGCGCCAGGCTCGCACTCACGCCGATGACGATGCTCAGCGCGCACAGCTGCCACAGCGCATGCGTGGTCGCTACTGCCAGCAAGGCCAGCGCCAGCACGCCGAGCTTGGCGAGGATGATGTGGCGCCGGTTGTAGCGGTCGCCCACCGGCGCCAGCAGCAGGATGCCCAACGCATAGCCGATCTGCGTGAAGGTCGGCACGCTGCCCACCTCGCCCGGCGTCACGCCGAAGTCCGCCGCCAGCATGCTGAGGATTGGCTGGTTGTAGTACAGCGAGGCCACGCTCATGCCTGCCGCGCAGGCCAGCAGGAAGACCAGCGCGCTGCTGAAGGCGGGTTGGGCCGCTGTGTTCGCGGCAGGTGGGTTGCCTGGTCGCATGATGTCCGTGGTCATGGTCGTTCTCTTTGTGTCGGGGAGTGTGCGCAGTCTGCGCAAACCCGGCCACCCACGGAAGACGCATACGCCGCAGAACTGCCATACACTCAGCGCATCACCGATGCAGCTGCATGGAGTCCGAGCGTGAGCACAACCGAATCCACCCGCCAGCCGCTGGACCGCCTGATCCTGATGCAGACCTTCATCCGCATCGTGGAGGCCGGCAGCCTGTCCGCCGCCGCCTCCCAGCTCGCCACCACCCAGCCCACCGTCAGCCGCCGCCTGCAGACGCTGGAACGCTCGCTGGGCGTCACCCTCATGCACCGCTCCACCCACGGCATGACGCTGACCGAAGCCGGCCAGCGCTACTACGGCCGCGCCCGCGAACTCATCGCGCAGTGGAGCGAATTCGAATCCGACCTGCGCGGCACCGTCGACGAACCGCAAGGCCTGCTGCGCGTCGTCGCTCCGCACGCCTTCGGCCAGCAACAACTGGTCGGCCCGCTGGCCGACTACCTCGCCCGCTACCCGCGCGTGTCGGTGGAATGGCTGCTGCACGACGCTCCGCTCAACTTCGTGGAGCAAGGCGTGGACTGCGCGATCCGCGTTGGCGCCGTGACCGACCCCTCCGTCATCGCCATCCGCATCGCCGAAGTGCCGCGCATCGTCGTCGCCTCGCCCGCCCTGCTCGGCACCCGCCGCCGCCCGCGCCAGCCCGACTGGCTCAAGGACATCCCCTGGCTCGCCCTCGGCCCCTACTACCGCAACGAGATCGTCCTGCACGACCGCCACGGCAACACCCACACCGTGCCCATGCAGCCCCGCATCGTCACCGACAGCCTCTACGCCCTGCGCAGCGCCGCCCTACGCGGCGTCGGCGCCGCCGCGCTGTCGCACTGGGTGGTGGAAGACGACATCGCCCGCGGCGACCTCATCCGCCTCACCCCAGACTGGCAGGCCGCACCGCTACCGGTTTACGTGGTGTATCCGCACGCGGCGTTCTATCCGGCGAAGCTGAGGAGTTTTGTGGAGGTGATGCGGGGGGCACTAGACATCGACTGAGCACGACGCTTCAGCTTTCATATCGCGCGTTGCATAGAATGGCTGCTCCCGAGGCGCGACTATCTCTCATATGGCTCAGAATCCCTTTTACGTCTACGCCCTGAAAGACCCCAGGGAGAAGCCCGCAAAGCCTTTCTATATCGGGAAGGGCACCGGCAATCGTGCCTGGGAACACCAAGCTCAAGCTGACGATTCACCGAAGGGGGCTCTCATCCAAGAGATCCGCGATGCCGGACATGCAGTAATCCATACGATCCTGGCGGACGATCTCACTGAGCATCAGGCACTAAAAATCGAGGCCGAACTGATCGCAGCATTTGGTGTGCGTGCTCGCGGAGGGATTCTGACCAATCACGTCACACCCAACTCTGAAGTGGCCGCCAGGAAAATTCGCGTGAATGTGCCCACCGGGTGCTACGAGAAAGCGCAAATGGCACTAGCCCTACTCAAGGCAGCCATCGTAGAGCTTGCATATGCCAATCCTGATGGCATCAGCAACGCTGACACAGCAAAGTACCTAGGCTTGCAATCAGACTATGGTGGGGGCTCAAAAGACTATTTGAGCTACAGCCTGCTCGGGTTGCTCATGAAAGAGGGCAAGCTAAAAAGAGTCGGCAACAGACATGTTTTCGTAGAGCGATAGAAACAACAAGGGCCGCAAATGCGGCCCTTGTTTCTGAAGGGACGAGCGACCGCTATACCTTGTGATAAACCTTCGCGCCGGTCTTCACGAACTCCACCGACTTCACTTCCATCCCCTTCTTCAGTGCGTCCTCTTCCGACACGCCTTGCGCAGCGGCGAAGTCGCGCACGTCCTGGGTGATCTTCATAGAGCAGAAGTGCGGGCCGCACATGGAGCAGAAGTGCGCGACCTTGGCGCCTTCCTGCGGCAGGGTTTCGTCGTGGTAGCTGCGCGCGGTGTCGGGGTCGAGGCCGAGGTTGAACTGGTCTTCCCAGCGGAACTCGAAGCGCGCCTTGCTCAGCGCGTTGTCGCGCACCTGCGCGCCGGGGTGGCCCTTGGCGAGGTCGGCGGCGTGGGCGGCGATCTTGTACGCCATGATCCCGTCGCGCACGTCCTCGCGGTTGGGCAGGCCCAGGTGCTCCTTCGGCGTGACGTAGCAGAGCATCGCCGTGCCG
>JAVHYF010000083.1 GCA_031119205.1 Moraxellaceae bacterium
CGCCACCTTGATGCGCCCACCCTCCACATCCACCACATGCGCCTTCACCGAGCATTCCGGCAACTCCAGGCAGGCGCCGGTGCGCAGGTCGAAGTGGTTTTTGTACAGGGGCGAGGCGACGACGACGTTCTCGCCGAGGTTGCCGACCAGGCCGCGTGACAGCACGCTGGCACCGGACTTCGGGTCTACGTTGTCGATAGCGTAGAACTGTTCGCTGCCGACGCGGAAGACGGCGACATGGCGGCCTTCCACCAGGGCGCAGACGCCGGTGTTGGGAATGATGTCATCGGCCGCGCAGATGTCGGTCCAGGTCATGGTTGCGGTGCTCATATGGTTTCTCCGGCTACGGTTCAGGCGGGGGTGGCGGCTTCGGCGCGCTCTTCGGGGCGGGCGGGGCGGATCTGGCCGCGTTCCTGCACGAAGATGACGTGCTCGTCCGGCTTGTCGCTGTTCACGAAGGAGCGGAAGCGCTTGCGGGTGTCCGGGTCATTGACGGCGGACTTCCACTCGCACTGGTAGGTGTCGACCACCGCCTGCATCTGCGACTCCAGCTCGGCGCACAGGCCCAGGCTGTCGTTGATGAGCACGCTCTTCAGGTAGTCGAGGCCGCCTTCCAGGTTCTCGCGCCAGGTGCTGGTGCGTTGCAGGCGGTCTGCGGTGCGCACGTAGAACATCAGGAAGCGGTCGATCAGCTTCAGCAGCTCGGCCTTGGTGAGGTCGCTGGCGATCAGCTCGGCATGACGCGGCTTCATGCCGCCGTTGCCGGCGACGTAGAGGTTCCAGCCCTTGTCGGTGGCGATGACGCCGACGTCCTTGCCCTGCGCTTCGGCGCATTCACGCGTACAGCCGGACACGCCGAACTTGATCTTATGCGGGGCGCGCAGGCCCTTGTAGCGGTTCTCCAGCTCGACGGCGAGGCCTACGCTGTCATCCACGCCGTAGCGGCACCAGGTGCTGCCGACGCAGCTCTTCACCGTGCGCAGCGACTTGCCATAGGCATGGCCGGATTCGAAACCGGCGGCGATGAGTTCTTCCCAGATGTTGGGCAGTTGCTCCAGGCGGGCGCCGAACATGTCGACCCGCGCGCCACCGGTGATCTTGGTGTACAGGCCGTACTTCTTGGCCACCTGGCCGACGGCGATGAGGCCGTCCGGCGTGACTTCGCCACCGGGCATGCGCGGCACCACCGAGTAGGTGCCGTCCTTCTGGATGTTGCCGAGGAAGTAGTCGTTGCTGTCCTGCAGGGCGGCGAGCTCCTTCTTCAGCACGAACTCGTTCCAGCACGACGCGAAAATGCTGGCGGCGGCCGGCTTGCAGATGTCGCAGCCCATGCCTTTGCCATGCGTGTGCAGCAAGGCCTCGAAGCTTTTGATCTCGCCGACGCGGATCAAGTGATACAGCTCCTGGCGCGAGTACGGGAAGTGTTCGCAGATGTGGTTGTTCACCGCCATGCCGCGCTTGGCCATCTCGGCCTTCATCACCTGCGTGACCAGCGGCACGCAGCCGCCGCAGGTGGCGCCGGCCTTGGTGCAGGACTTCATCTGCGCGATGGTGCAGTTGCCTTCGCCCACCGCGGCGCAGATCTGGCCCTTGGTGACGTTGTTGCACGAACAGATCTGCGCGGTGTCGGGCAGCGCATCCACGCCCAGGCCCGGCTTGGCCTTGCCGTCGCTGGACGGCAGGATCAGGAATTCCGGGTCTTCCGGCAGGGTGATGCCGTTGAGCGCCATCTGCAACAGCGTGCCGTATTCGTCGGCATTGCCCACCAGCACCGCGCCTAGCAGTTGCTTGCCGTCCTCGCTGACGACGATCTTCTTGTAGATCTGCTTGCGCTCGTCGATGAACTGGTAGCTGCGGCAGGCCGGTGTGCGGCCGTGTGCGTCGCCGATGCTGGCGACATCCACACCCATCAGCTTCAGCTTGGTGCTCATGTCGGCGCCGACGAACTGCGCGTCCGTCTCGCCGGCCAGGTGGCGGGCGGTCACGCGGGCCATGTCGTAGCCGGGCGCGACGAGGCCGAAGGTCTGGTCGTTCCACGCCGCGCATTCACCGATGGCATAGATGTGCGGGTCGCTGGTGATGCAGTTGCTGTCGATCACGATGCCGCCGCGCGGGCCGGTAGCCAGCGCGCACTGGCGGGCCAGTTCGTCACGCGGGCGAATGCCGGCGGAGAACACGATCATGTCCGTCTCCAGCCAGGTGCCGTCGGCGAACACCATGCGGTGACGCGCGGTGGCACCGTCCACGATTTCGGTGGTGTTGCGCTGGGTGTGCACCTTGAGGCCCAGGTCCTCGATCTTGGCGCGCAGCACCTTGCCGCCGCCTTCGTCCACCTGCACCGCCATCAGGCGCGGGGCGAACTCCACCACGTGCGTCTCCAGGCCCAGGTCACGCAGCGCCTTGGCGCACTCCAGGCCCAGCAGGCCACCGCCGACCACCACACCACTCTTGGAGATGGCACCGGCCGCGGTCATGGCCTCCAGGTCCTCGATGGTGCGGTAGACGAAGCAGTTGTCGCGGTCACGCCCCGGCACCGGCGGCACGAAGGGGTTGGAGCCGCTGGCGATCACCAGCTTGTCGTAGGGGAGCGTCTCGCCGTCCGCCGTGGTGACGGCGCGTGTGCGGCGGTCGATGGACACCGCGCGGGACTTGAGTTTCAGGTTGAAGCGGGTGCGCTCGAAGAAGCCGAGCTCGACCAGCGAGAGGTCATCGGCTGTCTTGCCGCTGAAGAATTCGGACAGATGCACCCGGTCGTAGGCCGCGCGGGGCTCTTCGCACAGGACGGTGACGTTGGCCCCGGCCAGGGAGGTTTCGGCCAGGCTTTCGAGGAACTTGTGGCCCACCATGCCGTGGCCAACGAGGATGATATTCATGTCTGATCCTGCACAACGCGGGGCCGTGGGGCTGTGCAGTGACACTGCGCCTCGGCCCACCCGCGATAACGTCCGTCACCGGACAGGGGTGAACAAAATTGGGTTAGGAACCTCACCTGGGTGCGCACGCGTGGTGACACCGGGTCAGAGTTCCGCCGTCATCAGCGGAGGCTCAAACAGTCCGCAGCATCGACACCGCGGACGGAGTTCATATAGCAAGGGGTGTGCCGGATCGGCTAAGTACCCCTCCTGTCAGGAGGGGCGCTGGTTTGCGGGCGGTTGGGAGCGCGCTGGGGCGCGGTTTGAAGGGGATGGCGCGCTGTTGTGGTGCGGCGGGAGCCCCATCGCGGGGCGGGGGAGGGGCGGCCTGCTATCCAGGCCGGGGGGCGGTTTCGAGGCGGTTGCCGTGCGGGATACGTGCTCCCGCGCACCCCGAGCTTCGTTCCCTGAGCCCGTCGAAGGGATCGAAGCGGCCGAAGGGCGGGAATCCAGCGACGTTGTCTTTAACGTAGCTGTTCTACCGGCTCCCGCCGTAGGGCCTGTGGCAACCCGTTACGCAGCGCCGGGAGTTCGCCCCGGCGGGCGACATACTCTCTGCTGCG
>JAVHYF010000025.1 GCA_031119205.1 Moraxellaceae bacterium
GCTCGACCACCGCGGCCGGGGCGCGTGCCACGAAACTCTCGTTCGACAGCTTGGCATTGGCCTTGGTGATCTCGCCTTCGAGGCGTGCCACTTCCTTGCCGATGCGCTCGCGTTCAGCAGCAACGTCGACCTCGATCTTCAGCATCAGGCGGAAGTCACCCACCACCTGGACCGGTGCCGGTGACTGCGGCAGTTCGGCACCCGCCGGCACCACTTCCGACAGCTTGGCCAGGGCAGCGAGATAGGGGCCGTACTGCTTCACGGTCTCTTCGTCACCGGCAACGATCAGCGGCACTTTCTGCGCCGGCGACAGGCTCATCTCCGCGCGCAGGCTGCGGCAGGCGTTGATCATGTCCTTCAGCTGCGTCATGCGGCCTTCGGCCAGTTCGTCGATGCGGCTGAGTTCGATGGTCGGGTAGCTGGCGGTGCCGATGAAGTCCGTTTTCTTGCGATCCGCCACCACTGCCACCGTCTGCCAGAGCTCTTCGGTGATGAAGGGAATCAGCGGGTGTGCCAGACGCAGGATGGTTTCCAGCACGCGCACCAGGGTGCGACGCGTGGCGCGCTGCTGCGCTGCGGTGCCGTTGTTGACCTGCACCTTGGCAAGTTCGAGGTACCAGTCGCAGTACTCGTCCCACACCAGTTCGTAGACGGCGCGCGCAGCCATGTCGAGGCGGTACTCCTCGAAGTAGCGCGCCACTTCGCCTTCCACCCGCTGCAGTCGGCTGACGATCCAGCGGTCGGCGAAGCTGAAGTAGAGGTAGCCGCCATCGCAGTCGCTCTGCTTGTGGCTCTCCAGCCCGCAATCCTTGCCTTCGCAGTTCATCAGCACGAAGCGGGTGGCGTTCCACAGCTTGTTGCAGAAGTTGCGGTAGCCCTCGCAGCGCTTGCTGTCGAAGTTGATGCTGCGGCCCAGCGAGGCCAGCGCCGCGAAGGTGAAGCGCAGCGCGTCGGCGCCGTAGGCCGGGATGCCCTCGGGGAATTCCTTCTCGGTCTGCTTGCGCACCTTGGGCGCGGTCTCGGGCTTGCGCAGGCCGGTGGTGCGCTTGTCCAGCAGCGGCGCCAGCGAGATGCCGTCGATCAGGTCGACCGGGTCGAGCACGTTGCCCTCGGACTTGCTCATCTTCTGGCCCTGCGCGTCGCGCACCAGGCCGTGGATGTAGACGTCCTTGAAGGGCACGCGGCCGGTGAAGTGCTTGGTCATCATGATCATCCGGGCGACCCAGAAGAAGATGATGTCGAAGCCGGTGACCAGCACGGACGACGGCAGGTAGAGATCCATCGCCGGGTTGGACCTGGCTGGCCAATCCGGCGTCCAGTCCAGCGTGCTGAAAGGCCACAGCGCGGACGAGTACCAGGTGTCGAGTACGTCGTTGTCGCGCTTGAGCGCGCCGGTGTAACCGTCCTTCGCGGCGAGCTGCTGCGCCTCGTCTTCACTGTGCGCGACCCAGCATTGGCCTTCCGTGCCGTACCAAGCCGGAATCTGGTGACCCCACCACAGCTGACGCGAGATGCACCAGTCCTGCAGGTTGCGCATCCACGAGTAATAGGTGTTGACCCAGTTCTCGGGCACGAACTTCACTTCACCGGACTCGACGACGTCCAGCGCCTTCTGGCCAATGCTCTTGCCATCTGCGCCCGGCTTGTTCACCGCGACGAACCACTGGTCGGTGAGCATCGGCTCGATGACCACGTTGGTGCGGTCGCCACGCGGCACCTGCAGCTTGTGCGGCTTCACATCACCGAGCAGGCCCAGGGCGTCGAAGTCGGCCACGATCTGTTTGCGCGCCTCGAAACGATCCAGGCCGCGATATTTCTCCGGTGCGCTGTCGTTGATCTTCGCGTCCAGCGACAGAACGGAGATCATCGGCAGGCCATGGCGCTGGCCGACGGCATAGTCGTTGAAGTCGTGCGCTGGCGTTACCTTGACGACACCGGTGCCGAACTCGCGGTCGACATACTCATCGGCAATGACCGGGATCTCACGGCCGCACAACGGCAGTGCCACCGTCTTGCCGATGAACCGGGCGTAGCGCTCGTCTTCCGGGTGCACCATGACGGCGGTATCGCCGAGCATGGTTTCCGGACGCGTCGTTGCCACCGTCAGGTGGCCCGAGCCATCCGCGAGCGGATATTTCAGGTGCCACAGGAAGCCATCCTCTTCCTCGCTCACCACTTCGAGGTCCGACACCGCCGTACCCAGCACCGGGTCCCAGTTCACCAGACGCTTGCCGCGGTAGATCAGGCCCTCGTTGAAGAGGCGCACGAAGGTTTCGGTGACGATCTTCGACAGACCGGCATCCATCGTGAAGCGCTCGCGCTTCCAGTCGGGCGAGGTGCCCAAGCGGCGCATCTGGCGCGTGATGGTGCTGCCGGAGTATTCCTTCCACTCCCACACCTTCTCGATGAACTTCTCGCGGCCGAGGTCGTGGCGCGACACGCCCTGCGCGTCGAGCTGACGCTCCACCACGATCTGCGTGGCGATGCCGGCGTGATCTGTACCCGGTTGCCACAGCGTGTTCTGGCCACGCATGCGGTGGTAGCGCGTCAGCGCATCCATGATGGTCTGGTTGAAGCCATGTCCCATGTGCAGCGTGCCGGTGACGTTGGGCGGCGGCAGCAGGATGCAGAAGGACTGGTCGGCGGGCTTGCTCTGGTCGAGGCCGGCGGCGAAGTAGCCGCTCTGCTCCCATTGCGGGTACCAGCGGCGCTCGATGTCGGCCGGCTCGAAGCTCTTGGCGAGTTCCATGTTCGGAAGATGGGGAAAGAAATTTGCGGAAACCCGCGATTATACCGGGCCGGCCCGCCTGGACCGCCCGGAAAGGCCCCGCAGGGAGGCTTCAGCGCAGGTTGGGGCGGCTCTTGTCGAGCAGGCTGGAGAGCTTTTCGGAGATTTCCGGCAGCAGCGTCGCACGCATATGCGCGGTGGTTTCGGCGCGGACGCGCTCCACCATGCTGTCGAACTGCTTGTCGATGATCTGCGGCAGTTCGCGTGACACCCAGTTCTCCATGGACTGGGAGATGAACGCGTCCAGTTCGATCAGCTGTTCGCTCATCTGGGAGACGGCGTTCTGCACGGCCTCGGCGTGCACCGCGCGCAGGTAGTCGGTCTGGCTGGCCAGCGCTTCCTCGCGGCCCTGCTCGATAGCGGCCTGCACGGCACGGGCCTGCAGCAGGCGGGCCTCGGCACGGGCGCGCTCCACGGCGTCCTGCACCACCTGGTCGTGTTCCTGCAGCACTTCCTGGCGGGCCTGCGCCATCGCCTCGCGGATCAGCACATCGACCTGCTCGTGGCTGATGCCGATGACCACCGAGGCGCGTGACGCTTCCGGCGTGGGCAGGTCGATGTCCTCGACCTCGTCCGACTCCAGATCCATGACCGAGGGTTCGCCATGAGACACGACGGGCGCAACCGTCGGGTCGGTCAACACGGGGATGTCGCTGCGCTGCGCGAAACCCATGCGCACAGGCGCGGCAGCGGCGGCAACAGCCACCGCCACTTCGTCGTTCAGTTCCGGCAGGTCGTCGACGGCCTCGGTGAGCATGGGCAGCTCCTCGGCATCGGAACTCACGCCGTCCGGACGATTGCGGCGAATGAGGGCGTCGGCCTTGGAGAGCAGGGCCGGATCGAAGCCGTCATCGGGTTTACCGCCAATCATCATCATTCGCCCAGGTTGGAGAGGTCGTGCGCGGTCACAGGGTAGCCCTGTTCCTTGTAGAACTGCCAGCGCCGCCGGGCGGGCTGGCGCTCGGCATCGCTGCGCCCCACCACCTCGACCAGCATGGCAAAACGCGAGAAATCGCCGGGCAGATCGCCACCCAGATTCAGCAGCAAGTCTTCATGCGGCAGGTCCGCCAGCTGGCGTGCAAAGACTATCGGCGTGCGGCTGGCGAGCTTTGAGTGCTGGCCTACGTGCGGCAGGAAAGAGAGGGCAGGCGTCGTCCACAGCAAAGCATCGAAACGCCGGGCCTCAGCCTCGTCGGGTGCGAAAACCACCGCCTTGCGGCCCTGCCGGCGCGCCTTGGTAAGGATCACCGCGGCGGCGGCCAGGCGGTCAGGGGCGTTGTGATAGAACTTGACCTCGGTCACGCCTGCCAGCTCCTCGTCCCTTCAGCCCTTACACGCATCTCTCGCACACTTCCCTTACACGCCTGCGCGCTGGATCAGGAAGTGGGTCAGCAGCGGCACCGGGCGGCCGGTAGCCCCCTTCTCCGCGCCGCTCTTCCAGGCCGTGCCGGCGATATCCAGGTGCGCCCACTTGTAGGCTTTGGTGAAGCGCGATAGGAAAGCCGCCGCTGTGATCGAGCCCGCCGGACGACCGCCGATGTTGGCCATGTCGGCGAAGTTGCTCTTCAACTGGTCCTGGTATTCGTCGAACAGCGGCATCTGCCAGGCACGGTCACCGGTGGCGAGACCGATGTCCATCAGCTCACGCGCCAGCGCATCGTCGTTGGCCATGAGGCCGGACACCTGGTGGCCCAGCGCGATGATGCAGGCGCCGGTCAGGGTGGCGATGTCCACCACCGCGGCCGGCTTGAAGCGCTCGGCATAGGTCAGCGCGTCGCACAGGATCAGGCGGCCTTCGGCGTCGGTGTTCAGCACCTCGATGGTCAGGCCGGACATGGAGGTCACCACGTCGCCCGGCTTCGTCGCCTGGCCGGAGGGCATGTTCTCGGTGGTGGGAATCAGGCCCACCACGTTGAGCGGCAACTGCATCTCGGCAATCGCCTTGAAGGTGCCCAGCACAGAGGCGGCGCCGCACATGTCGAACTTCATTTCGTCCATGCCCTCGCCCGGCTTCAGCGAGATGCCGCCGGTGTCGAAGGTGATGCCCTTGCCGACCAGCACGATGGGCGCGTCCTTGGCCTTGCCACCGTTGTAGTGCATGACGATGAAGCGCGGCGGTTCGATCGAGCCCGCAGCCACCGACAGGAAGGAGCCCATGCCCAGCTTGGCAATGGCGGCCTTGTCGAAGACCTCGACCTTGAACTTGTATTGCTTGCCCAGCTTCTTCGCGGTGTCGGCGAGATAGGTCGGCGTGCAGTAGTTGGCCGGCAGGTTGCCCAGATCCTTCGCCAGCGCCATGCCTTCGGCAATCGCTGCACCCTGCGCCAGCGCGGCGGCGGCAGCGCGGTCACTCTTGCCGACCAGCAGCACCTCCAGCTTCGCAGCGCCCGTCTTGCGCGGCTCCTTCTTTGCACGCGGAGCGTCGAAACGGTAATCCGCATCACCGATCAGCAGGGCTGCGCTGCGCAGCACCACCGGCAGCGCCAGATCGCCGGCCAGGCAATCGGTCGCGCACAACGCCGCGCTGTCAGCCTTGTTGCCGGCCAGCCATTTGCCGACGGCAGCGAAAGCGCCGCGCAGCGTTTTTTCGGTGATGTCATCGCGCTTGCCCAGGCTCACCAGCAGCACACGCTCGGCGGCCACGCCGGGCAACAGCGGCACGGCCAGCAGGCTGCCCGCCTTCTCGTCCAGATCGCGCTTCGCCAGCTTCGCCAGCGCGCCGCCTGCGGCGGCATCCACCGCCTTGCCCTGTGCGCCTAGTTCCCCACCCGCTACGGGCAGTACCAGGCAGGCTGTCTTGAGTTTCTCGGGGGTCGAGGCTTTTATGCTAAATTCCATCGCGTTTTTCCTGTCCGCAAGTCATTGAACGCCAAGGCTGGATTATCTCCGCAGGCCCTTGGCGCCGTCAAAGAAGCCCAACCTCCACGATGATCTTCCACCGCGCGGCCCTGCGTGAGTTCGTGTCCACTGCGGCGGCGTTGTTCGTGGGGCTGTCCTTCATCATGGTCACCGTCGTGCTGATCCGCTTCCTCAGTCAGGCTGCGGGGGGGCAGGTTCCGGCGGACGCCGTGCTGGCGCTGATCGGCTTCACCTCCCTCAACTGGATGCCGATCTCGCTGTCGCTGTCGGTATTCGTCGCCATCCTGCTAACGCTGGCGCGTAACTGGCGCGAATCGGAAATGGTGGTGTGGTTCGCCTCCGGCCAGCCGCTCACGGCGTGGATCGCCCCGGTGCTGCGCTTCGCCATACCCATTGTGGCGGTGATCGGCGCGCTGTCGCTGTACGTGTCGCCCTGGGCACAGATGAAAGCCGCGGAGTACCGCAAGGATCTTGAGGCGCGCGAGGAGGTGTCGCGCGTCACCCCCGGCGTGTTCCGCGAGATCGCCAGCGCCCAGCGCGTGTTCTACGTGGAGTCGATCGCAGGCGATGAAGGCCGGGTGCGCAACGTGTTCGTGGTGACGGCGCGCGAAGGCAAGCACAACGTCACGGTCGCTGCCAGCGGGCGCATCGAGCTGGCGAAGAACGGCGACCGCTTCATGGTGCTGGAGAATGGCCGCCGTTACGAAGGCGAGCCGGGCCGCCAGGATTTCCGCGTGATGAACTTCGCCAGCTACGCACTGCGCATCGAGCCGAAGGAAGTGGAGCGGGTGGCGCTGTCGACCAAGACCGCCACCAGCACCCAGCTGCTTACCCTGCCGACCCAGCAGAACCTTGGCGAACTGCTGCGCCGGGTGAGCCTCCCGGTGTCCGCCCTGATCCTGGCCTTGCTGGCGATTCCGCTGTCCTATGTGAATCCGCGCGGTGGGCGTGCCTACAGCCTGGTTTTCGCCATCCTGTTGTTCACCGTCTACATCAACCTGATCGGCATCGGTCAGGCCTGGGTCGGCCAGGGGCGCGCCGGCTTCGCGGCCGCCATGGCCAGCATCCACCTGCCGATGCTGGCCCTGTTCTGCGTATTGATGTGGCGCCGTACCAACCCCAACCGTAACTGGCTGGGCTGGCTGCGTCGCAGGGGGTCCGCATGAGGACGCTGGGCGCCTATCTGCGGCGCGAGGTTCTCGGCTCGATCGGCCTGGTGCTGCTGGCCTTCCTGGCACTGTTCGCGATCTTCGACTTCCTCGCGGAACTCGACGAACTGGGGCGCGGCACCTACCGGCTCAAGCACGTCATCATCTATGTGCTGCTGACCCTGCCCGGCCGCGCTTACGAAGTCATGCCGATTGCCGCGCTGATCGGCACCCTGCTGGGCCTCACCATCCTCGCGCGCAACTCCGAGATCACCGTGATGCGCAGCTCCGGCGTGTCGTTGCGGCGTCTGCTCGGCAGCCTGCTGAAGACCGGCACCATCCTCGTGCTGCTGACCCTGATCCTCGGCGAACTGATCGTGCCGCCGCTGGAGCGGGCCGCGCAACGCTGGCGCTTGATGAGCACACAGAGCGCGCTGAAGCAGGATTTCGTCACCGGCACCTGGATGCGGGACGGGGCGCTGTTCATCAACATCCGCAAAGCCCAGCCGAACGGCGAACTGGAAGGCATCCGCCTCTATGAATTCGACCGTGAGCACCGGCTGATCTCGCTGGCCAGTGCCGAACGCGGCGAGTTCACCTTCGGCACCGGATGGCGCCTGTTCGACGCCACGCAGATCATCTTCCTGCCGGACCACACCGAGCGCAACGTGCAGCCGGAGCTGAGCTGGGCCTCGGAACTGACGCCGGAAATGGTCAGTGTGGCGATGGTGACGCCGGAACGCATGGCCATCCGCTCTCTGTATCCCTATGTGCGCCACATGCTGGACAACAACCAGCGCGCCGGCCGCTACGCGGTGGCGCTGTGGAAGAAGGTGATCTATCCGTTCGCGTCGCTGATCATGATCGCCCTGGCCCTGCCCTTCGCCCTGGGCAACCAGCGCAGCGGCAACATCGGCGGCCGGCTGCTCATCGGCGTGATGCTGGGCATGGGCTTCCACCTGCTCAACGGCCTGTTCGGCAACCTCGGCATCATCAACAACTGGTCGCCATGGTGGAGCGCTTCCGCACCGAGCCTGCTCTTCATGGTGGCGGCGGCAGCCCTGATCTGGAAGGCAGAGCGACGCTGAACGCCAGCGCGCCGGCGCAACAGGCAGGTTCCTGGCGGGTACTTACCCGGCCTTGAGGCGGGGCACCAGCACGATGCAGGTTCCCGCCCAGCGATCATGCGGGAACTGCCGGTCGCGATCCACCCAGGCGGTCCAGATAAGGCCCACACCGGACAGCAGCAACAGCAGCGACGGCCACGCATATACGTAGCGCAATACCAGCTGCTTCAACGATGCCGGCCGGCCGCTGGCCGCATCGACGATCTGCAGGCTCCAGGTCTGCATGGCGAGGGACTGGCCATTGCTCCGCCACACTGCCACGAAGTAACAACCCATCAGCAGGAACACGTGCAGCCACAGCAACCAGCCGGGCGCGGCCCACTTGAAGCCGATGGACAAGGCCACCTGCGGCGCCAGCCCTCCCACCACCAGCACACCGAAGGCCGGCAGGGATTCGTAGATCAGGCAGGTGACGCGCCGGCGCAGGGAGGCGAGCTCGACCACCGGGCGCTGCGGCGCACCGGTCGCTACGGAAACGGCACTCATTGCTGGTGAGGATCGGTCGGAAGGAAGCCGCTGTCGGGTAGCGGCGGAGCCAGCATGATATCCGGGGCCGGGGACGGCGACATCACGGCCGGCTCCGACTGTGGCAGCAGCTGTGGCTGCGGCTCGCTCACGGCCGGCGCAGGGCGCGGCGCCTGCGGGCGGGTGCCTTGCGGCACCACGAGCAAGGCCATCGGCACCTGCACGGTCGGCGCCGTGATCGGCGACATCGGCGCAGCGGCCGTCTGCCGGGGCTGGCTGGGGGTAGCGCGGGCCGTCTTCAGCTTGGCCTTGTCCTCTGGCGACAGTGCGGAATACTCCTCCCACTTCTGGCGGAGTTCGCGGCGCGCCTGCGGCGACACGGTCTGCAGCTTCTTGTACTGGCCGCGGGCCTTTTCGCGCTCGACGGCGCTCAATCGCGTCCATTCCCGCATGCGGTCCTGCATGCGCTGCTGCTCGACCGGTGTCAGGCGGTCGTAGCGGGCGGCGATGACCAGCCATTTTTCACGGCGGTCGTCCCCGAGGCGGTCCCACTCCTTGGCAAGCGGTGCAAGCGTCGCGCGATTGGCCGCGGACAGCTGCTTCCACTTCAGCGTGGCGAGCGACGCCACCTCGAGGCTCTCCTCGGCCGGGAGCACCACGTCGGTGAAGGTCTGGGGAGGCGTGGCGGGCTTGCGCTGCACCAGCCAGATCGACAGCGCCACCGCCAGGACGACAACGCCGGCCAGGCCGGCGAGGATCAGCTGGCGTCGGGCTCGGACATGCGTAGCCATGCGTCGAACCCCTTGTCCAGATAGGCATCGATGGGCAGGTCATCGACCAGCAACTGGCTGTCCACTTCCGCCATTTCAGTGCTGCGCTCCAGCCCCATCCAGTAGTCGGTACCGGCCACGGCAACCAGCAAGGCCAGCGACAAGGCCAGGCCACCGCCGTATTCCATGCCCCAGCCCATCACGCTGCGACCGATGCCAGCCAGCGACAGACGCGACTCGGCAACCTCCGCATGGCGGGCCAGCGCAGCCTGGCGAGCCGCCTGCAGGCGCTGGGCCGTACCGGCGTCCATGTCCAGCAAGCCCGCATTCAGCTTGTTGCGCAGCTTCATGCCGATCTCGCGCTCGGCAAGGTCGGATTCGAAGTGTTCAGACTCGAACGACAGGTTCTGGGGGGCTGGCTGGTTCATAGTGTTATCCCTTTGGCACGCAAGGCAGCCGCTAGCGTATGGGTGGCGCGCGAACAGTGCGTCTTGACACTGCCTTCCGAGCATCCCATCGCCGCGGCGGTTTCCGCGATATCCATTTCTTCCCAGTAACGCATCAGGAAGGCTTCGCGTTGACGTGCCGGCAGTCTTTCGATTTCCCGTTCGATCAAGGCCAGCACCTGGCTGCGCTCGAGATGGGTCCGGGGATCGGGCTCGTGCTTCGACTCGTCGGCACTTTCCAGAGTTTCGAGCGGATCGAAATCTTCTCCGTCCTCGCCCACCCCGAAGGCCGACAGCAGCGTGGTCCACATGCTGCGCACCTTGCTGCGGCGGAACCAGTCGCGGATGGCGTTCTGGAGAATGCGCTGGAACAGCAGGGGCAACTCTTCGGCGGGCCGGCCGCTGTACTTCTCGGCCAGCTTGAGCATCGCGTCCTGCACGATGTCGAGCGCAGCCTCCTCGTCGCGCACGGCGTACTGCGCCTGACGGAAGGCGCGCCGTTCGACGGAGGCAAGAAAGTCCGAGAGTTCGCTGCGTGAAGCCAGGATCTACCCCGTATGAGCGCCGTAGTTATGCGTTGTTGCGCCCCGTTGCCTTGACCGGAATTCATGGCGCCGGTAAGGTAGCGGGTTCCTTATTGGGGGGTTTTGCCTAGGTGCAGCAATGGTCTTGACGGGTGCCGAGATTGTAGTCAGGTGTCTCCAGGAAGAAAAGGTCGAGTACCTTTTCGGTTATCCGGGGGGCGCTGTACTGTTCATTTATGACGAACTGTTCAAGCAGGAACAGGTTCGCCACGTCCTCGTCCGTCACGAGCAGGCTGCAGTCCACGCCGCCGACGGCTACGCGCGCAGCACCGACAAGGTGGGCGTTGCGCTGGTGACCTCCGGTCCCGGTGCGACCAATGCCGTGACCGGCATCGCCACCGCGTACATGGACTCGATTCCGATGGTGATAATCAGCGGCCAGGTGCCGACTGCCGCCATCGGCCTGGACGCTTTCCAGGAGGTCGACACCGTTGGCATCACGCGCCCCTGCGTGAAGCACAACATCCTGGTGAAGGACATCCGCGACATCGCCCCGGCGATCAAGAAGGCGTTCTACATCGCGAAGACCGGCCGCCCCGGCCCGGTGCTGGTGGATATCCCCAAGGACATCACCGCCCAGCGCGCCGAGTTCAGCTACCCGCAAGAGGTGTCGCTGCGCTCGTACAACCCGGTGGTCAAGGGCCACAGCGGCCAGATCCGCAAGGCGGCCCAGCTGCTGCTGGAAGCCAAGCGCCCGATGATCTACACCGGTGGCGGCGTGATCCTGTCCGACGCCGCCAAGCAAGTGACCAAGCTGGCCCGCCAGCTCGGCTTCCCTGTCACCAACACGCTGATGGGCCTGGGCGGCTACCCCGCCTCCGACAAGCAGTTCGTCGGCATGCTGGGCATGCACGGCACCTACGAAGCCAACATGGCCATGCACTACTGCGACGTGCTGCTGGCCGTGGGTGCGCGCTTCGACGACCGCGTGATCGGCGACCCGAAACATTTCCAGGCCGAGCCGCGCAAGATCGTCCACATCGACATCGACCCCTCCTCCATCTCCAAGCGGGTGAAGGTGGACGTGCCCATCGTCGGCGATGTGAAGGAAGTACTGGAAGAGCTCTCCCGCCTCATTGAGGCCGGCGAGAAGCCGAACCCCGAGAACACTGCCGCCTGGTGGAAGCAGATCGGCGAGTGGCGCGACAAGAAGTGCATGGAGTACAAGAACTCGGCGGAAGTCATCAAGCCGCAGTTCGTCGTGCAGAAACTGTGGGAAGTCACCGGCGGCGACGCCTTCGTGTGTTCCGACGTGGGCCAGCACCAGATGTGGGCCGCGCAGTACTACCACTTCGACGAACCGCGCCGCTGGATCAACTCCGGCGGCCTCGGCACGATGGGCTTCGGCCTGCCGGCCGCGATGGGCGTGCAGCTCGCGCACCCGGACAAGCCGGTCGCCGTCATCACCGGCGAAGGTTCCATCCAGATGTGCATCCAGGAGCTATCCACCTGCAAGCAGTTCCGCCTGCCGATCAAGGTGCTGAGCCTGAACAACCGCTACCTGGGCATGGTGCGCCAGTGGCAGCAGTTCTTCCACGGCAACCGCTACTCCGAGTCCTACATGGATTCGCTGCCCGACTTCGCCAAGCTGGCCGAGGCCTACGGCCACATCGGCATCCAGGTGACGAAGCCCTCGGACGTCGAGCCGGTGTTGCGCGAGGTGTACACCAAGCACAAGAACGACCTCGTCTTCCTCGACTTCCAGGTCGACCCGACCGAGAACGTCTACCCGATGGTGCAAGGCGGCAAGGGCCTCACCGAGATGATCCTGGGTTCCGAAGACCTGTAAGCGACCGACCATGCGACACGTCATTTCCCTGCTGCTGGAAAACGAAGCCGGCGCCCTCTCCCGCGTTTCCGGACTTTTCTCCGCACGCGGCTACAACATTGAATCGCTGACCGTGGCACCGACCGAAGATCCGTCGATGTCGCGCATGACCATCGTCACCTCCGGATCGGACGACGTGGTCGAGCAAATCACCAAGCAGCTCAACAAGCTGATCGAGGTGGTGAAGGTGGTGGACCTCTCGGAGGCTGCCCACATCGAGCGCGAGCTGATGCTCATCAAGGTGCGCGCCGTGGGCAAGGACCGTGAGGAGATGAAGCGCATGGTGGATATCTTCCGCGGCCGCATCATCGACGTCACCGATTCCAGCTACGTCGTCGAGCTCACCGGTTCGCTGGACAAGCTCGATTCCTTCATCAGCGCCATCGACCGCGAGCTGATCCTCGAAACCGTACGCACCGGCGTATCGGGCATCGGCCGCGGCGACCGTATTCTCAAAGTCTGACGGAGCGACGCCGCGCGGCGTGCTTCGACTCCCTCGAAACAAAGGAACTCCCATGAAAGTTTATTACGACAAGGACGCCGACCTCTCCCTGATCAAGGGCAAGCAGGTCGCCATCATCGGCTACGGCTCGCAAGGCCACGCCCACGCCCAGAACCTGCGCGACAGCGGCGTCAACGTCGTCGTCGGTCTGCGCAAGGGTGGCGCGTCCTGGTCCAAGGTCGAAGCGGCCGGCATCAAGGTTGCCGAAGTGAATGACGCGGTGAAGGCTGCCGACGTCGTCATGATCCTGCTGCCCGACGAGAACATTCCCGAGGTCTACAAGAACAACGTCGAGCCGAACATCAAGCAAGGTGCCACCCTGGCTTTCGCCCACGGCTTCAACATCCATTACAACCAGGTCATCCCGCGCGCCGACCTCGACGTGATCATGGTCGCCCCCAAGGGCCCGGGCCACACCGTGCGCTCCGAGTACCTGAAGGGTGGCGGCGTGCCGTCCCTGATCGCCATCTACCAGGACAAGTCCGGCAAGGCCAAGGATGTCGCCCTGTCCTACGCGGCTGCCAACGGCGGCACCAAGGGTGGCGTGATCGAGACCGACTTCCGTGAAGAGACCGAAACCGACCTGTTCGGCGAACAGGCCGTGCTGTGCGGCGGCGCCGTCGAGCTGGTGAAGGCCGGTTTCGAAGTGCTGGTGGAAGCTGGCTACGCCCCCGAGATGGCCTACTTCGAGTGCCTGCACGAGCTGAAGCTGATCGTCGACCTGATGTACGAAGGCGGCATCGCCAACATGAACTACTCGATCTCGAACAACGCCGAATACGGCGAGTACGTGACCGGCCCGGAAGTCATCAACGCCCAGTCCAAGGAAGCCATGCGCGCTGCGCTGAAGCGCATCCAGACCGGTGAGTACGCCAAGATGTTCATCCAGGAAGGCAAGACCAACTACCCGAGCATGACCGCTCGCCGCCGCCTGACCGCTGCTCACCCGATCGAGCAAGTCGGTTCACAGCTGCGCGCGATGATGCCGTGGATCTCCAAGAACAAGCTGGTCGACCAGTCCAAGAACTAAGCAGTACGCGCGGTTTCGCGCCATTGAAAAGGCCGCCGCGAGGCGGCCTTTTTGTTTGTCCTTTGCTTCTGCACGTCTCACTTTCCGGAGAACGACATGCAACTCCCCGTCCTGCGTACCCCCCGCCTGCTACTGGATGCGCTGACGCTGGCGGACGCGGACGATGTCACACGCATGGCCTCGTCTTTCGCCATTGCACGCATGACCGTCGCAGTGCCTCACCCTTACCCTGCCGGCGCTGCCGCCGCCTGGATATCCACGCATGCCACGCTGCGCGAGCGTGGCAGCGATCTGGTTTGGGCCGTACGCCACAACCAGCAACTGGCTGGCGTCATGGGCCTGCACCAGATCGTGACGGGTCATCGGGCAGAAATCGGCTACTGGCTCGGCGAGAATTACCATGGCCTGGGCCTGGCAACCGAAGCGCTGAAAGCGGTCAGCCACTGGGCGCTGGGTGAAGGCGGCCTGATCCGCATCACCGGTCGGCATCGTGCCGCCAATCCGGCATCTGGCCACGTCATGACCAAAGCCGGGTTCCGCCTCGAAGGCACGCTGCGTCGCGCCCATTTTCATTTCGGCGAGCTCGACGATACCGTGCTGTACGGCTTGCTGCGGGAGGATCCAGACACCGCCTGACGCCCCACTGGCCGAGCTTGCATCCGTGTGCTAATCCGACACGAGGGTCCGCTTGCTGGCTGCGGCGGGAACGCCGACTTACTTTGCGCTGCCTCACCCGCTGGCAGGACCGCCTTGCTACCATTCGACCGGGCTGAATGCCCTCGATTGCCGTCATATCGATCGCGATTGCGTCACATCCACAGGAGCAACGCACTTTGGATTTCGAGAACGACCCGCTGCCCGCCGACGCCCATGCGCTGGAAAAGCGCCGCCGCGGCATCTACATCCTGCCCAACCTGTTCACCACCGGCTGTCTGTTCTGCGGCTTCTACGCCATCGTGCAGGCCATGAACGGTCGCTACGAACATGCGGTGGTGGCGATCTTCATCGCCATGGTGCTGGACAGCCTGGATGGCCGCATTGCACGGCTGACCAACACCCAGAGCCAGTTCGGCGCGGAGTACGACTCGCTGGCCGACATGGTGTCCTTCGGTGCCGCCCCCTCGCTGGTTGTCTACGAATGGGCGATGCGCGACCTCGGCAAGCTCGGCTGGATCTGCGCCTTCGTGTACTGCGCCGCCGCCGCGCTGCGCCTCGCCCGTTTCAATACCAACATCGCAGTGGTCGACAAGCGCTTCTTCCAGGGCCTGCCCAGCCCCGCTGCTGCCGCGCTGGTGGCCGGCTTTGTGTGGCTGATGCTGGACAACGACATCGCCGGGCCGGACGTGCGCTACTTCGCCTGCGTCATCACCGTGTTTGCCGGTGTCAGCATGGTGAGCAACGTGTTCTTCTACAGCGGCAAGAGCATCAACCTGCGCCGCAGCGTGCCTTTCGCGGTCGCCCTGCTGTTCGTCGTCGCCCTCATCGTGCTGAGCAGTTACCCACCCGGCGTGCTGTTCGCACTGTTCATCTGCTACGCACTGTCCGGCTATGTGATGTACGTGTGGCGCCTGCTACGCAAGCGCCGCCCGGCCAGCACATCCTGAGCGGAGCCTCGTCATGAGTGATCGTCTCATCATCTTCGACACCACGCTGCGCGATGGTGAGCAGAGCCCTGGCGCGTCGATGACGCGTGAGGAAAAAGTACGTATCGCCCGGCAGCTCGAACGCATGCGCGTCGACGTGATCGAGGCCGGTTTCGCGGCCGCCTCCAACGGCGATTTCGAAGCCGTGCGTGCGGTGGCGGAGGCCGTGCAGGACTCCACCGTGTGCTCGCTGGCGCGTGCCAACGAGAACGACATCCGGCGTGCCGGCGAGGCCATCACTCCCGCGAAATCCGGCCGCATCCACACCTTCATCGCCACCAGCCCGATCCACATGGAGAAGAAGCTGCGCATGACGCCCGACCAGGTCGTCGAGCAGGCAGTGAAGGCCATCGGCTGGGCACGCGGCTACACCGACGACGTGGAGTTCTCGGCCGAAGACGCCGGCCGCTCGGAAGTGGATTTCCTGTGCCGCGTCTTCGAGCGCGTCATCGCTGCGGGGGCGAAAACCATCAACGTTCCGGACACTGTCGGCTACAACACGCCGGAACAATTTGCGGCGCTGATCCGCGCACTGATCGCCCGCGTGCCGAACGCTGACAAAGTGGTGTGGTCGGTGCATTGCCACAACGACCTCGGCCTCGCCGTCGCCAACTCGCTGGCCGCGGTGATGGCCGGCGCGCGCCAGGTGGAGTGCACGGTGAACGGCCTCGGGGAACGCGCGGGCAACGCCTCGATGGAAGAGGTGGTAATGGCCGTGCGTACGCGCGGCGACCTGTTTCCGGTGCACACACGCATCGACACCACGCAGATCGTGCCGGCCTCGAAGCTGGTGTCGCAGATCACCGGCTACCCGGTGCAGCCGAACAAGGCCATCGTCGGGGCGAACGCCTTCGCGCATGAGTCCGGCATCCACCAGGACGGCGTGCTGAAGCATCGCGAAACCTACGAGATCATGCGTGCCGAGGACGTGGGCTGGACCGCCAACCGCCTCACGCTGGGCAAGCTGTCAGGCCGCAATGCCTTCCGCGCACGCCTGCAGGAAATCGGCATCGCCATCGAATCGGAAGAGCAGCTCAATGCCGCCTTCGCGCGCTTCAAGGAACTCGCCGACAAGAAGCAGGAGATTTTCGACGAGGACCTGCATGCACTGATGTCCGACGAGACCGTGACGCCCGAGGACGAGCACTTCAAGCTGGTCGCCTCGCGCGTGCATTCCGAGACCGGCGAAGCCCCGCAGGCCGCGCTCACGCTGAACATCGCCGGCAAGGAACACCGCACCGAATCCACCGGCTCGGGCCCCGTCGACGCCAGCTTCCGCGCCATCGAGAAAATCGCGCAGAGCGGCTCGCAGTTGCTGCTGTATTCGGTGAATGCCATCACGACCGGCACCGACGCACAGGGCGAAGTCACCGTGCGCCTCGCCAAGGGCAGCCGTGTGGTGAACGGACAAGGCGCGGATACCGACATCATCGTCGCGTCCGCCAAGGCCTATCTCAACGCCCTGAACAAGCTGCAGGCCAACACGCTGCGCGTCGACCCGCAGGGCGAAACGCCCTGAGCACGAACCTGGAGGTACGCTCGCGGGCCAATGCCGGGCACTACGTCTGGGGTGAGGGCTGCGACGGCTGGCATCTGCTGAAGGACGCGGCGCTGTCGGTCATCGAGGAGCGCGTACCGCCCGGCAAATCCGAGATCCGCCACCTCCATGCCGGCACGCAACAGTGCTTCTACGTGCTGGTCGGCGAAGCGGTCATCGAAGCCGAAGGAACGGAATTCCTCCTGCGCGCCGGCGACAGTCTCGCTGTGCCAGCCGGCGCGCCCCACCAGTTCCTCAACCGCGGCCAGGACGAAGTGCGCTTCCTCGTCATCTCGCAACCAGCGGTGAATGGCGATCGCATACCCGCCTGACGCGGTTCTCCTCGATCGTCAGGCCGGGAAGCGCATCTGCAGGCCGAACTTGTCGTTGTGGAATCCGCAAGCCTCGTAGAAACCGACGTTTTCGGCCTTGCCGGTGCACAGCATGAGCTTGTAGCAGCCCGCAACGCGCGCCATCTCCTGCACATGACGCATCATCATGCGGCCAACACCAGTGCGCCGCGCGAGCGTCGAGACAATGACATTCTCGACGACTGCAAAAGGCCGTCCGCCATGCGCCAGACTCGCACAGAGGTGCAGACTGCAGGAGCCCACCACGCATCCGTCGCGCTCCGCCACCAGCAGAGCCCCTTGCCGTCGGAGCGCATCCAGGATGCTCAGAGCTTCACTCTCCGTGGGGCGCTTTTCCCGGGCGCGGTCGTATTGGTCGTACAGCGCCAGCACTGCGGCGAGGTCATCATCGCCTGCATGACGAACCGTCGTCATGCCCGTACCTGCTTCGAGGGTGCAGTCTGTTTCGCATACACCGCACAGGCGACGAAGAGCCCCACCGACAACAGCGTCTGCCCCCAGCCCAACCCTGCAGAAATGCCTGTCTCACTGGTCGCGCGCACGATACCCTCGGTGAAGTACAGCCAGACAGCGAGACTCATCCACTGGAAGGTGTAGCGACGGCCATGCAGCATGCCGCGCAAGGCTGCGAGCAAGGGCAGCACCTTCAGCACCCACCAGGTGCCGCCGGGCTTCAGAGGTGCCAGCCACATCTCCCAGGCCACACCCAGCGCCACCATGGCGAGCAGGCAGGCCACGCCGAACCATTGCCAGGATGCCGGCCTCATGCGCGCTCCGCGACCAGCCGCAAAGCCACTTCGGCCAGCCGCTTGCCCTGCGCGAAAGCCAGCGCGCGTTCGTCTTCGGTCAGCAGCGGATCGGACGTAATGCCGGCGAGGTGGCTCGCGCCGTAGGGCGTGCCGCCGCTGCGCGTGGCGTTCAGGCCGGGCTCGGTGTACGGCAGGCCCATCACCAGCATGCCGTGATGGAACAGCGGCAGCATCATCGACAGCAAGGTGGTTTCCTGCCCGCCGTGCATCGACGAGGTGGAGGTGAAGACGCAGGCCGGTTTGCCGGACAGGGCGCCGGACAGCCATTGGCTGGCAGTGCCGTCCAGAAAATACTTCATGGCCGAAGCCATGTTGCCGAAGCGGGTGGGCGACCCCAGTGCGAGGCCGATGCATTCCTCCAGATCGCGCAGTTCCACGTAGGGTGGGCCTTCGGCGGGAATGTCCTCCTCCACCGCCTCGCACACCGCGGACACCCGGGGCACCGTGCGCACCCGCGCGGCCGCACCGCGCACGCTGTCGATGCCACGTGCCACCTGCTCGGCCAGCGCCCGCACCGAACCGCGGTGGCTGTAGTAGAGGACCAGGATGTCCTGCGTGGTTGCCTGCCTGTTTGCCTGCATCGGTATGGCGCGCCCCGGCCAGTAGAATAGGCGGCCATTCTACTTGCCCCGCCGTTCATGAACCTGCCCGCGCGTGCCCAGCACTGGCGCCACCACACTGCCGTAGAGTTCCTGCACATGGTGCTGGCGCGCTTCCGTGACACCCGCGGCATGCAGATCGCAGGCAGCCTGACTTTCACCACGCTGCTATCCCTGGTGCCGCTGGTCACCGTGGTGCTGCTGGTGACCAGCCAGTTCGACGGCTTCTCCAGCATCGGCGTGGAGGCTCGCAACTTCCTCGTGCGCAACCTGTTGCCCGACCGCGCCGGCAAGGTCATCACCACCTATGCGCTGCAGTTCAGCCAGAAGGCTTCCAACCTGACCGTGCTGGGCACCGCGCTGCTGCTCGTCACCGCTGTGATGCTGCTGCAGACGGTAGACCGCACGCTCAATGCCATCTGGAACATTCCGCAGCCGCGTCGCTGGTACGTCAGCCTGCCGACCTACTGGGTCGTGCTGACGCTGGGTCCGCTTTTTTTCGCGCTCGGCGTGTTCGCCATGGTCTACGTGGTGAAGGCTTCGGTCGGCGCCATCGACGGACCAGGCTGGGTAAGGGGCTTCGCCTTCACGCTGGGAACGGCCGGCCTGATGTCGGCGCTGTTCGCCTACCTCTTCCATGCGGTGCCCAACCGGCGCCTCAATCTCTGGCACAGCATCGCCGGCGGGTTGATCGCGGGCCTGGGGACCATGCTGGTCCAGCGCCTGTTCGGCCTGTACCTGGCACGCCTGCCCAACTTCACGCTGATCTACGGCACCTTCTCGGTACTGCCGATCTTCCTGCTGTGGCTGTACGCCTCGTGGTGCGCAATCCTGCTCGGGGCCACGGTGGCTGCGAGCCTGCCGGACTTCCTCGCGCGCCGTCGGCTGCTGCCGGATACGCCTCTCGGGCGCTTCCGTGCCGGAGTGCTGCTCGTACGTGCGCTGACCCGCGCACAGCATGCCGGCAAGACCTCGACGCTGGATGCGCTGGCGACTGCCTGCGGGCAAACCGTGGGGAGCGTGGAAGGCATGCTGCTGCGTCTCGCCGAAGGAGGTGTCGCCACCCGCACCGAGGACGGCGACTGGCTGCTGTGCGCGTCCGGCGACCGCATCACGCTGGGCGAGCTGACGAGCTACTTCCTGCTGGAAGCCGCGCCGCGCGACATGCTCAACGACCCGCTAGTGCTACGCCTGCGCAGCGCGCTCGACGTTCCGGTCGTCCAGCTCGACGAAACTCAGATCGGGTAGGGATCGATCTCGAACTGGAACAGCTCGACGCTGGAGGTCTGCATGTCCAGACTGAGCAGGCGGCCCTGCGCCACGTAGAGCCGGTCGACGTCCGAGATCAGCAGGAAACGCCGCGACGTATAGGTGCCGGACGGCGCCAGCACGGCCTGATGCTTGCGCAGCGCCGGCAGCACCGGCAGCACCAGCGCATCCACCATCGGGTTCTGCCGGTCTGTTCCGCGGAAGCCGACCTGCACCGGGATCGCACCCTTCGACACGATCTGCAGGCCTAATTCGACGTGGCCGGGTTTGTCGGTGCGCATCCAGCGCACCAGACACAGGCTCCAGGCCTCACCAGGCGACGCGCGCAAGCACAGCACGGAGCCAGCCATGATGCCGCCGGACAGACCGCTCACGTGCAGGATGGCGATACCGCCCGGGCTTTCGTTCTGCACCTTCCAGTGCGACATCACCTCGCTCGGATCGCGGCGACCGCGCAGCACTTCCCAGATTGCCTGCAGGCCGACACAGACATCGACTTCATATTCCTGACGGCGACGAGGCTGCTCGCGCTTCGCTGGCGCGGACCAGCGCTGACGCAGCCTCTGCAGCAGAGACACTGGCTGCACACCCGGGTAAAGCTCGCTCGGCTCCAGTTCCGGGCCGCCACGACCACCTTCGTGACGCGCCAGGGCTTCGGCAGCGCGACGCGCCAGCGGCTGGGTAGAGAAGAACAGCAGCCCGTTGCGTGACGGCGGCTCACGACGCGAGCACGCCTGCGGCTCGGCGCCTTCGTCTGGATCGATCCAGTACCAGCCGCCTTCCAGCGACTGCGGCTTCTCGGCCTGCACATGCGCCTGCCCGCTGATGCGGGTGAGGTATTCCGCCGCCCAGTCCAGTTCGGCCGGCGACAGGCTGCGCGGCGCCACGGTGGGCAGCGCCAGCAGACGCTTGTAGGCGAACAGCGCAGTCTCCGCCGGGCTTCCCGGCGGCAGGCTGGGGTCCGCCTCCATGCGCGACAGCAGGTAGAGCTGGTAGGCCGTCGCCCACATCTCGGGCGCCGGCTCTGTACCCGCCAGATTGATGACGAGGAAATGCTCGGTGAGGATGCGCAACGCGCGCGCCGAGGCAGTCTCGTTCAGCCGGCGCTGGCTGCGGATGGCACCCTGGCGTGCATCCGACAGCACGCGCACGAAACCTACCGAGACACGGAACAGCGAGTCTGCCAGCATGCGCACCGACTGCAGGCGCTCAGCCTCAAGAGGCAGCTTCTCGGTGCGCAATTCACGGCGCACCTCGCCCGACAATTGCAAGGCGCGGCTGTAGAAGAGCTCGATGCAGCGATGGAACTGCGCACTGGTCACCCCTGGCGTGGCCAGCGCCGCCAGCTTGGCAGCGAGCGCCCTCGATTCGGCATCGAGGTCTGGCGTTGGCTGCGAGGTCAGCCAGTCGATGACCTCGCCGACAACATCATTCCTGGTGGAAGTGACCGACATGGGGCGCTTGGGGTAGAGAGGGGTTGAGGGCCGATTCTATTTCATGCGCCCGATTCTGCGCAGCCCATCCGGCAGCCACCGCCATGGTTTTCCGGGAGGCTTGCCATTGACGCCCCGGGCCGATAGAATGCTGGGCTTTTCGTATTCCGACTCAGGATACTGACATGGTTGTCATTCGTCTCGCTCGTGGCGGCGCTAAGAAGCGTCCGTTCTACAACATCGTTGCCGCTGATTCGCGTAACCGTCGTGACGGCCGCTTCATCGAGCGCGTGGGTTTCTACAACCCGGTCGCCGCTGGTGCCGAAGTCACGCTGTCCGTGAACGCCGAGCGTCTGAGCTACTGGCAGCAGAACGGCGCCAAGCTCTCCCCGACGGTCGAGCGCCTGGTCAAGCAACAAGCCAAGAGCACCGCTGCAGCCTGAGCTGCAGTCGTGGTCTGAGCAGTACAAGCCGGCAATGATTGTTCTGGGGCGCATCGTCGCCCCTTTCGGCATTCAGGGCTGGGTGAAGATTCATCCCTTCGGGGACGATCCGCTGTCCTGGCGAAAGATGCCGGAGTGGTGGCTGGCGGCGGATGATTCCGTCACCGACGCATCAGGCTGGCAAGCGCGCAAGCTGCGTGGCTGCCGTGCTCACGGCAAGGGACTGGTCGTGGCCTTCGATGGCATCGAAGACCGCAACGGCGCCGAAGCGCTGACCGGCCAGTACGTGGCCGCACCGCGCGAAGCCCTGCCGAAGCCGGACAAGGACGAGTACTACTGGGCCGATCTGGTCGGCCTGAACGTCGAAAACCCCAAGGGAGAATCCCTGGGGGCGGTGGCAAGCCTGGTTGAAACCGGTGCGCACGCCGTGATGGAAATCGTCGCCGGCGAAGGCGAGAGCAGGCAGGAACGCCTTATCCCCTTCGTCGCTGCGTACGTGAAGGATGTCGATGTCGCCGGCCGGCGTATCGTCGTCGAGTGGGAACTGGACTGGTAGGACAGCCGTGAGCCTGCGCATCGACGCAATCACACTGTTCCCGGAGATGTTCGTGGCGATCCGCGATCACGGCATTTCGCGACGCGCTCATGAGCGCGGCCTGTGGAAGCTGCGTTGCTGGAATCCGCGCGACTTCACCAGTGATCCACATCGCACGGTGGACGACCGGCCCTACGGTGGCGGTCCCGGCATGGTGATGCTGGGCGAGCCGCTGGCGCAGTCGATCGCTGCGGCGAAGGCCGCGCAGGCTGCGGAAGGCGTGACACCACGCGTGGTGTATCTGTCGCCGCAAGGCGCGCCGCTGGATCATGCCGGCGTGACGCGGCTCGCGAAGCATGACGGCCTGGTGCTGTTGTGCGGGCGGTACGAGGGGGTGGATCAACGCCTCATCGACCGTCATGTAGATGAAGAAGTATCGATCGGTGATTTCGTGGTGTCCGGCGGTGAGCTGCCGGCGATGTTGCTGATCGATGCGCTGGTGAGATTGTTGCCGGGCGCGCTGAACGATGCGGACTCGGCGGTGGAGGATTCCTTCGTCGCCGGCTTGCTGGACTGTCCGCACTACACGCGACCGGAAGACTGGGACGGCGATGCCGTGCCGGCGGTGCTGATGTCGGGCAACCACGCGGAAATCCGCCGCTGGCGCCTGAAGCAGGCACTGGGAAGAACTTGGCAGAAGCGCCCGGACCTGCTGGCAGGACGGACGCTGACGAAGGAAGAAGCAAGACTGCTTGACGCGTTCAAGCAGGAAAACGGCGAAGGCAGCGGCTAGTCTTCGCGTGACAAACGCATGCATTCAGGTGGCGACCTGCTCGGCATGCAAGTCCGGGGCTTACCCGGCCAAACTTTGACAAGGAGTACGCAAATGAACCTGATCGCTCAACTGGAGCAGGAAGAAATCGCCCGTCTGGGCAAGACCATCCCCGAATTCGCACCCGGCGACACCGTGATCGTCCAGGTGAAGGTGAAGGAAGGTAATCGCGAGCGTCTGCAAGCCTACGAAGGCGTGGTGATCGCCAAGCGCAACCGCGGCCTGAACTCCAGCTTCATCGTCCGCAAGATCTCTTCGGGCGAAGGCGTGGAACGTACCTTCCAGACCTATTCCCCGCTGGTGGCCAGCATCGAAGTGAAGCGCCGTGGTGACGTGCGCCGCGCCAAGCTGTACTACCTGCGCGAGCGCTCCGGCAAGTCGGCCCGCATCAAGGAAAAGCTCGTCGCCCGTGGCGCCAAGAGCGCTCCGGCTGCGGCGGCTGCCGAAACCCAGGAATAAGCCCTACCCGGCCCTGCAACGCCCCGCCCCGCGGGGCGTTGGCGTTTGGGGCCCGGATGCCGACGGCCGGCGAACTTCCGGCCGATAGCGCCGTCCAATTTATGCAATGCATTGACGCTAGCCTTGACCGGTGCTTTGATGTTGGCCGAGGCAAGTCCAAGGAGTTTTCACATGAATGCCGTGACCGAAACCGTAACCGCCGATACTTCCATGCCCGCTCCGCTGCTGTTTACCGACAGCGCGGCAGGCAAGGTAGCCGAACTGATCGCCGAGGAAGGCAACCCCGACCTGAAGCTGCGTGTCTTCGTATCCGGTGGTGGCTGCTCCGGCTTCCAGTACGGCTTCACCTTCGATGAAATCACCAACGAAGACGATACCGTGATGGAAAAGAACGGCGTCGCGCTGCTGATCGACGCAATGAGCTACCAGTACCTGGTCGGTGCCGAAATCGACTACACCGACGGTCTGGAAGGCTCGCAGTTCGTGATCCGCAATCCGAACGCCAGCACTACCTGCGGCTGCGGCTCGTCCTTCTCCGTCTGAACCGGAAGTCCGCTCGCAAGATAGAACGGGGCGCATCAGCGCCCCGTTTTCATTTCCGGCGGCAAGACGGCTTGCGTCTCACGCCGGGTAGATCGCCCCGAGAATGCGCGGCCTGGCCGCCCCGGTCACAGCCGGCAGATTGCCTGCCTCGCCACGCAGACAACAGCGCGCCAGCCACGCGAAGGCAAAGGCTTCCAGCCAGGCACCCGGCACACCGACACTATCCGTCGTCGTGACGACCGCGGGTTGCAGCAGATCGGCGAGTCGTTGCATGAGGTCGGCATTCCGCGCTCCGCCACCGCAGACCAGCACGCGGTCCGGTAAAGCGCCAGACTGACGAATCCCCAGTACCACCGACTGCGCGGTCAATGCAGCAAGGGTCGCCTGCACGTCCTGCGGAGCCTCACTACCGTCCAGCAAGCTCTCCACCCACGCCAGGGAAAACTCTTCCCGACCGCAACTCTTGGGTGCGGGTAAGGCAAAGAAGGGGTGCGCCAGCATCCGCTTGAGCAAAGGTTTCTCGACTTGCCCGCCTGCCGCCCACGCGCCATCGGCATCGAACGGCTGGCCAAGGTGGCGTGCCGCCCAGCCATCGAGCAAGGCGTTGGCGGGGCCGGTATCGAAACCGAGCACCGGCTCACCGGGCGCCAATCGCGTGAGATTAGCGATGCCGCCCAGATTCAGGATCACGCGCGACTCGTCCGGCGAACGCAGCACGCGATCATGGAACGCCGGCACCAATGGCGCACCCTGTCCGCCGGCAGCCACATCACGACTACGGAAATCCGCCACCACGGCAATGCCGCAGCGCTCGGCCAGTCGCGCAGGCTGGTTCAGCTGCAGGGTGTAGCCGGCCTCCGGCCTGTGTCGCACGGTCTGACCATGGCAACCGATGGCGGCGACGCGATCTGCGGCAATGCCAGCGTTTGCCAGAACGCCATGCACGGCTTCTGCGTAGAGATCGGCAAGCGCCACGCTGCATTCCATGGCCTCGCGTAGCTCGTCGCGGGCCGGGGCATTCAACGCCAGCAGGCGATCGCGGAGCGGTTGCGGTATGGGCAGCGCGTGACTGGCAACGACACGCGGGGTTGCGGAAAAATCTGCGAGCACGGCATCGACCCCGTCCAGGCTGGTGCCGGACATCAGGCCGATGTAGTGCTCGCGATCGCTATCGTTAGCGCCTAGGGTCAATCGCGGAGAGCGACGGCTTGCGGTGCGCCGGCCAGCGCAAGCTGGGCCAGGACGCCGGCAGAACGCTCGCGGAAAGCGCTCAGTTGCGAACCGATCAGCGGCGCGGACTGCGGCAGCGCGACGCGCATCGGGTCCTTCTGCTCGCCGTTGACGCGGAACTCGTAGTGCAGGTGCGGGCCGGTTGCCCAGCCGGTCGAACCGACATAACCGATCAACTCGCCCTGGCTCACACGGCTGCCACGCTGCAAGCCCTTGGCAAAGCCGTTCATGTGCGCGTAGGCGGTGGTGTAGGAGCCCTGGTGACGCAACAGGATGAAGTTGCCGTAACCGTTCTGCTTGCCGATGAATTCCACCACGCCGTCGGCGGTCGCACGGATGCGGGTGCCGGTTGGCGCAGCGTAGTCCACGCCACGGTGGGCACGCCACTGCTTGAGGATCGGGTGGAAACGCATCGAGAAGCCGGAGCTCACGCGGGAGAACTCCAGCGGCGAGCGCAGGAAACCCTGACGCAACGGTCGGCCATCCGCGCTGTAGTACTCGCCGCGCCCGTCAGCCCCCACGAACCACACTGCACTGTAACGACGGCCGGCATTGACGAACTCTGCCGCCAGGATGCGGCCAGTACGCACCGCTGCGCCCTGGTGATAGAGCATTTCGTACACCACGCTGAAGCGGTCGCCACGGCGCAGGTCGGTGTGGAAGTCGATGTTGCCGCCGAAGATGTCGGCCAGCGAGGTCGCCACGCTGTCAGGCAGGCCGATGCCATCGGTCGCCGCGAACAGCGAGCTGCGGATCTCGCCACTGGACATGCGCACGCGTGACTCCAGCTGGGCCGGCTGGTCGCTCACCACGAACTGCCCGGCCTGACGACTGATCAGCAGGCGGCCATCCGCACCGCTCTGCGGCAGGGAAACCGACAGCAGGCGGCCGAGGCGGGTGGTCGTGACGGTGATCGCCACGCCCGGACGCAGGGCGCGCAACAGCGCACGGGCCTCCGGGTGGGTGGCCACGAACTGGTTCAGATCCTGGTCCTGCACGCCCAGACGGGCCAGCAGGCTGGCGAGGGTGTCACCGCGCTCGACGCTGCCTTCGCGCACGAAGGGCTGGTCCATGCTGTCCAGATACTCGATGGCAGGCATCGGCAACTGCTCGAGCAGGTTGACCTGGAAGGGGGCTGGCGCGCTACCCGGCACGGCCACAGCCACCACCGCAGCGCTCAGCGAAATGCCCGCCACCACGGCCATGCGGCCGGGGTGTGCGGCGCTGAAGGCACTGCGGAGGTAGGCTAGAATTCGGGACTTTTCTTGGAAATGCATCGGTCAGCTATCGGCTGGCAGGCGCGAAAGTTTAACAAAATTCGTGAGTTACACAGGACGCCGTATGTCTGAAGTCGTAAGCGACTGTAACGAAGCCCTGACCCTGATCAAGCGCGGTTGCGAAGAACTGCTGGTCGAGGCCGAGCTGGTCGACAAGCTGAAAAAGGGGCAGCCACTGCGCGTCAAGCTCGGCATGGACCCCACCGCCCCGGACCTGCATCTGGGCCACACGGTCGTGATGAACAAGCTTCGCCACTTCCAGGACCTGGGCCATCAGGTCCTGTTCCTGATCGGCGATTTCACCGCGCAGATCGGCGACCCTTCCGGCAAGAACGCCACCCGCCCGCCCCTGACCGCCGAACAGGTACGCGCCAACGCGCAGACCTACGCCGACCAGGTGTTCAAGATCCTTGATCCGGCGCGCACCGAAGTGGTCTTCAACTCCACCTGGATGAACGAGCTGGGATCGGCCGGCATGATCCGCCTCGCCTCCCAGTACACCGTGGCGCGCATGCTGGAGCGTGACGATTTCGCCAAGCGTTTTGCCGGCAACCAACCGATCGCCATCCACGAGTTCCTCTACCCGCTGGCCCAGGGCTACGACTCGGTCGCGCTCAAGGCTGACGTGGAGCTGGGCGGCACGGACCAGAAATTCAACCTGCTGGTCGGCCGCCACCTGCAGCAGCAGGCCGGGCAGGTGCCGCAGACCATCCTGACCATGCCTCTGCTGGAGGGCCTGGATGGCGTGAACAAGATGTCCAAGTCGCTGGGCAACTATGTCGGCATCACCGATCCGGCCAACGACATGTTCGGCAAACTCATGTCGATCTCGGACACGCTGATGTGGCGCTATTACGACCTGCTGTCCTTCCGTCCGGCCAGCGAGATCGCCGGCCTCAAGGCGGAAATCGAAGGCGGCCGCAACCCGCGCGACATCAAGGTGGCGCTGGCGCAGGAAATCGTCGCGCGCTTCCACAGCCAGGCGGCGGCCGAGGCAGCGCTGGCCGACTTCGAGAACCGCTCGCGCGGCGGCATTCCGGACGAAATCCCGGAAATCACGCTACCTGCCGGCACCGGTATCGCCGCCCCGGCCCTGCTGAAGGCAGCGGGACTGACTGCCAGCACTTCGGAAGCGATCCGCATGATCGACCAGGGTGGCGTGCGTGCCGACGGCGAGAAACTGAGCGACAAGAGCCGCGTCTTCACTGCAGGGACCACCGTCGTGCTGCAGGTGGGCAAACGCAAGTTCGCGCGGGTCACCCTCGGCAACTGAAGCGCAACCGGGGCAGCAGTGTCAGGAAAAGACGAAGGCACCCGCGGGTGCCTTCGTCTTTCCTTAGTCAGTCAGTGCGCTACAGCCTGGCAGCCTTGAAGGTATTGCATTGATCCACGTTGCCGGTATCCAGGCCACGCCGGAACCAACGCACACGCTGTTCACTGCTGCCGTGGGTGAAGCTTTCCGGCACGATGCGCCCCTGCGCCTGTCGCTGGAGCGTATCGTCCCCGATCGCCGTGGCGGCGGCCAGCGCTTCGTCCACGTCGCCACTCTCCAGCACCTGCCGCGCGGCATTGGCGTGGTGCGCCCACACCCCCGCAAAGCAATCGGCCTGCAGTTCCTGGCGTACCGACAGGGCATTGCCCTCCGCCTCGGACATGCGCTGGCGGGCGCGATGCACCTGCTCCGAGATGCCCAGCAGGTTCTGCACGTGGTGGCCGACTTCGTGGGCGATCACATAGGCCTGAGCGAAATCACCGGGCGCGCGGAAGCGGCGCTGCAACTCGTCGAAGAAGCCCAGATCGAGGTAGACCTTGCTGTCGGCCGGGCAATAGAACGGCCCCATCGCCGCCTGCCCCGTCCCGCAGGCGGTGGGGGTGGCGTCACGGAACAGCACCAGCTTCGGATCCGCATATTGTTTACCGCCCTGAGCGAAGATCTGCTGCCAGGTCTGTTCGGTGTCGCGCAGGACCAGTGACACGAAGCGGGCCAGCTGATCCTCCTGCGCATTGCCGGTGGCCTGCACACCGGATTGGCCCTGTTGCACGGCGGGAGGCTGGTTATCCAGCATGCTCGCTCCTTGCAACACCACCGACGGGTCGATGCCGAAATACCAGGCAACCAGCGCGATTACCACCGTGCCGACGCCAATCGAGCGTCCCCCTACCGGAAGACCACGCCCACCGCTGCGCCGGTCCTCGATGTTGCCGCTCTCCTGTCCGTCGTCGAAACGCATGGCGCCTCCTGTGTGCGGGATGCGTGAAGCATAGCAATGCCCTGTCGGGCCGGCATATCAGTAGGCGCTGACAGGAAACACGAAAGAAACCGGGGAATTTCGAGGGCGCGGCCGAGGTGGCCGGGAGAGTCGAAGTGCCGGGCCGCTCGGGCCCGGCACGTGCTGCGGATGCTGCTAGTGCGACCATCGGCTGAAACTCCCACCAGAGTGGGGCACAGCTCTTTGATGTTGGCCTTTGACGCTAGGGTCGGCCCTTATTTGTCTCCTACCTCCCCCGGTGTGGGCCTGGCGCCATCTCTGACGCGGAACGCCGTCCGTGGAGGCGCGCATTGTGACAGATTGCGTCACGCCGAAAAGGGTAAATGCAGGGTTTCCACTTAAAACTTTTTGATGGTGCACTGCACGTACAGGAAAACCCCTACTCGTTTTCTTCGGATTTTTTGTTTTTGGCGACAAGTACTTGCGAAGATCATGTTGCCCGAAACAGGCTTGTGCGCCGCCGCGACATCAATGCCATTTGCATTATCGGATGCGGATTTGGCACCCGGACCGCCGTGACGGATATGGGCACCCTGCACCTCTGCTAAACCACGATCCGTCAGCGCTCCAGCTCATGGGCGATCACGGTGCCCGCCCGTTCCAGCGTGGTGCATACCCTCCATATGAATATCCGTATACCGCGACACCGCCTGCGCAAGCCCTTCATTTGCATGAAAAGCTTCGCGTGGCATGGGCGTTGCTAATGCTTCCGGTGCCAACGGAGGCTTTAATGGCTGAAACGCGTTCCACCTGTTGTTATTGCGGCGTCGGTTGCGGCGTCATCATCGAACACGATCACGGGCACATCACCGGTGTGCGCGGCGATCCCGATCACCCTGCGAATTTCGGGCGCCTGTGCACCAAGGGCTCGACCCTGCATCTCACCGCGACGCCCGCCACGCATGCGGTCCGCGCCCTGTACCCGGAGTTGCGCACCGACCGCGCAGCCAGTCGCGCGCGCACCGACTGGGATACCGCGCTGGATCATGTCGCGGACCGCTTCGCTGCCATCATCCGCGAACACGGCCCGGACGCCGTGGCGTTCTACCTGTCCGGCCAGTTCCTGACCGAGGACTACTACGTCTACAACAAGCTGGCCAAGGGCCTGCTGGGCACGAACAACCTCGATACCAATTCCCGCCTGTGCATGAGCAGCGCAGTCGCCGGCTACAAGCAGACGCTAGGCGCCGACGCGCCGCCAGCCTGCTACGACGACATCCCGGCCACGCACTGCCTGTTCATCTCCGGCAGCAACACCGCCTTCGCCCATCCCATCGTCTACCGCCGCATCGAGGATGCGCGCGCCGCCAACCCGGCAATGAAGATGATCGTGGTGGACCCGCGCCGCACCGACACCGCCGAACAGGCCGACCTGCATCTGCCACTGCTGCCCGGTACCGACATTGCGCTGTACAACGCGATGCTGCACGTCATGCTGTGGGAAGGCTGGATCAATGACGACTACATCGCCGCCCATACCGAGGGCTTCGACGCCCTGCGCAAGCTGGTGCGCGAGTACACGCCGGACATGGCGGCCGGCATCTGCGGCCTGCGCAAACAGGACATCGAGACCGCGGCCGAATGGTTCGCCACCAGCCCCGCCACCTTGTCCATGTACTGCCAGGGCCTCAACCAGAGCACCCACGGCACGCACAACAACGCCGCGCTGATCAACCTGCACCTCGCCACCCAGCAGCTCGGCCGCCCCGGTGCCGGCCCCTTCTCGCTGACCGGCCAGCCAAACGCCATGGGCGGCCGCGAAGTCGGCGGCCTGGCCAACCTGATTTCCGCCCACCGTGACATGGCCAACCCGGCGCATCGCGCCGAAGTCGCCGCGCTGTGGGGCGTACCCAGCGTGCCGGACAAGCCCGGCTACTCGGCGGTGGAGCTGTTCCGCGCCATCAATGACGGCAAGGTGAAGGCCGTGTGGATCGCCTGTACCAACCCGGCGCAGTCCATGCCGGACCAGTCGATGATCCACGCTGCCCTGCAGAAGGCCGAACTGGTGGTCGTGCAGGAAGCTTTCGGCCACACCGAGACCGCGCGCTACGCCGACGTGTTGCTGCCGGCCACCACCTGGGGTGAGAAGACCGGCACCGTCACCAATTCCGAACGCCGCGTCACCCGCGTGCGCTCCGCCGTCCCCGCGCCCGGCGAGGCCCGCCACGACTGGCAGATCGGCGTGGATTTCGCGCGGCGGCTGGGCAAGCGGCTGGGCGATCTGTGCAATGGCGCACTGGCCGAGAAACTCTTTCCCTACACCCACGAGGAACAGGTGTGGATGGAGCACCGCGAAAGCACGCGCGGCCGCGACCTCGACATCACCGGCCTGTCCTACCGCATGCTGGAAGAACAAGGCCCGCAGCAATGGCCTTTCCCGGAAGGCGCCACGCAGGGCAAGGTGCGTCTGTATGAAGACGGCGTGTTTCCGACGAAATCCGGCAAGGCCCAGTTCGTCGCCACCGAACACCGCCCGACGGCCGAGGAAGTAAACGCCCGCTTCCCGATCCGCCTCACCACCGGCCGCCTGCGCGACCAGTGGCACGGCATGAGCCGCACCGGTCTCACCGCCCGACTGTATGCGCACGAAGGCGAGCCGCTGCTGCATCTGAATCCGTCCGATATCGAGCGCCGCGGCATGAAAGATGGCGAGCTCGCCCGTGTGAAGAGCCGCCGTGGCGACATCGTCATCAAGGTACTGGCGACCGAAACCGTGCGCCCCGGCCAGGCTTTCCTGCCGATGCACTGGGGTGCCAACGCCATGAGCGGCTTCGGCATCAACACGCTGACCGTGCCGGACTTCGACCCCTACTCCAAGCAACCGGAACTGAAGCACGCCGCCGTGCAGGTGGAGAAATACAAGGCCAGCCAGCACATGGTGGCGCTGGGCGTGCCGGGCGACAACGCACTGGCCACCCTGGAAGCGCTGCGCCCGGCCCTGGCCAGCCTGCCGCAGGGCAGCCTGACGCTGGCCGGCCGCGACAAACCCATTGTAGTGCTGAGGGCCGAGGCAGACGAGCTTTCCAGTCAGTTGCTGGAGCAGGTCGATGCGGCCCTGGCTCTGGACGACGACACCCAGGTGCTGAGCTATCGGGACAGCCGCCGCGACATCGGCAAGCGTGCCCGCCTGGACGGCGACAAGCTGGCCGCCGTGCGCCTGACGGGTGAAACGAAGGCCGCTGGCTGGCTGCAGAACATGGTGGTCGGGGAAGGCAGCGCTACCGAGGCCCGCAAATGGCTGCTCGCGCCACTGGCCGAACCTCCGGGCGGTGCCCAGGCGCGCGGCAAGGTGGTATGCAACTGCTTCGATGTCTCGGAAACCGACATCCTCGCCGGCTTCAAGGGCGGCGAATCGCTGGAGCAAGTGCAGGGCCGGCTGAAGTGCGGCACGAACTGCGGCTCCTGCATTCCGGAGCTGAAACGGCTGGCGGCCAGTTGCAAGGGCTGATTGCAGGCCCCGTTTGCAGGCCCGTTGCCGCTTGTCTGGCAACCAGACACGTTCGTATCAATTTTCACATTTTTAGCAAAAAGGCAAGTAGTCGGGCGACGCTTGTGTGGCAACATAATCCGGTAGTCTCGGGGTAAGCCCCGGAATAAGGGGTCGCCAGACAGCATCAAGGCGCCCTCCAGACCATGGAGATCCACACATGCGACGCCTGCTAACCGCTGCCTTGCTGCTCTGCCTCGGCATTCATGCCGCCAGTGCAGCCACCCCGCTCAAGGGCTGGGTGCTCGAAAACAACGAGTACCCCAACCATCAGGGCCTGGCCCATTTCTTCCAGGTTCTGCAGCAGAAGACCAACAACAAGTACAGCGGCCAGGTGCTGTGGCGCCAGGATCTGGGCAACCAGAAGGAAGTCCTGCCCAAGTTCAAGAAGGGCGAGGTCGATCTGGCCATCATCAGCAACGCCGGCCTGGCCGAAGCGGTGCCGGAAATGGAAGTGATGTCCCTGCCCTTCCTGTTCCGCGACCAGAACCACATGATGCAAGTGCTCGACGGCGACATCGGCGACAGCCTGCGCAAGTCGCTGGAAGCCAAGGGCTTCACCGTGCTGGCCTGGTACAACGGCGGTTCGCGCTCCTTCTACTCGCGTGGCAAGGCACCGCAGTACGCCTCGGAGTTCGAAGGCAAGCGCATCCGCGTCGCCAACCGTGAATCCATGATCAACATGGTCAAGGGCCTGGGCGCGGTTCCCAGCACGCTGGCCTATGACAAGGTGCAGGCCGCGCTGGACGCCAACGAACTGGACATGGCGGAGAACGACATCGTGTCGTACCTGATCTCCAACCATTACAAGGAAGCGCCGAACTACATCTTCAGCCACCACAACGTGCTGCCTGAAGCCATCGTCGTATCCGCCCAACGCTGGAAGTCGCTGGACGCCGCCGACCGCGAAGCGTTCCAGGCTGCCGCCAAGGAATCCGCTACCCACATGCGCCGTCTGCGTGCCGAGAAGGAAGCGGCCGCCAAGGCTGCACTGGAAAAGCAGGGCGTCAAGTTCTTCGAACTGAAGAACCCGCTGAACTTCGTGTCCCGCATGAAGACCACCTACGCACCGGTCGTGGCGAACGAAGCCTCCACCGCGCTGATGTTCCGCATCGTGACGCAGTCGCCGACGAAGGCCGCGCCGTAACGGCAGGACGCCTGCTGGTCAGGTCTCAGTAAACGGCGCCTCAGGGCGCCGTTTCTGTTTGTGCTTGTACCTGTGTCTCCGACTCGGCCTCCGCCTCTTCACGCTGCTGCATCGCCCACAGGCGTGCGTAAGCACCGTCGGCCTGCAACAAAGCCTCGTGCGTACCGCGCTCGATTACGCGGCCAGCATCCATGACGAGGATTTCATCGGCGTTCATCACCGTCGACAGGCGGTGCGCGATCACCAGCGCCGTACGCCCGCGCGCCGCAGCTTCCAGCTGAGCCTGGATCGCCTTCTCCGTATGCGAATCCAGCGCCGATGTCGCCTCGTCGAAGATCAGGATCGGTGGGTTCTTCAGCAGCGCGCGCGCAATCGCCACGCGCTGTTTCTCGCCACCCGACAGCTTGAGGCCGCGCTCGCCCACCTTGGTGTCATAGCCGTCCGGCAGGCGCGCGATGAATTCATGCAGTTGCGCCGCACGCGCGGCCGCCTCCACCTCTTCGCGACTCGCCTCGGGGCGGCCGTAGAGAATGTTGTAGTAGATGCTGTCGTTGAACAGCACGGTGTCCTGCGGCACGATGCCGACCGCGTGGCGCAGGCTGTCCTGCGTCAGCGTGCGGATGTCATGCCCGTTGATGCGCACCACGCCACCGCTCACGTCGTAGAAGCGGTAGATCAGCCGCGCCAGCGTCGACTTGCCGGCGCCGGACTGGCCCACCACCGCCACCGTGCTGCCCGGCGGCACGCTGAAGCTCACCTCTTGCAGCACCGCACGGCGCGGGTCGTAGGCGAAGTCCACCGCATCGAAACTCAGTGTCGCCGGCCCCGCGGGCAAGGCCTTCGCATCCGGCGAATCCTCCACCTCGCGCTCGGTGTGCAGCAGGCCGAACATGCGCTCGATATCGGTGAGTGACTGACGGATCTCGCGATACAGCACACCAAGGAAGTTCAGCGGGATGTACAGCTGGATCATGAAGGCGTTGACCAGCACGATGTCGCCGATGCTCATGCTGCCGCGTGCGACACCATCGGCCGCCAACCACATCATGGCGGTGACGCCCAGCGCGATGATCAGTGCCTGCCCGGTGTTCAGCGCGGACAGCGAATACTGGTTGCGGATCTGCGCGTCGATGTAGCGATGCAGTTGTTCGTCGTAGCGACGCGCCTCGAAGGCCTCGTTGTTGAAGTACTTGACCGTCTCGTAGTTGAGCAGACTGTCGATGGCGCGCGAGTTGGCCGCCGAGTCCAGTTCGTTGGCATGCCGGCGCAATGCCGTGCGCCAGTTGGTGACCACCACCGTGAACACGATGTACAGCGTCAGCGTCACCGCCGTGATCAACGCGAAGCGGACGTCGTAGTTCTTCAACAGGATGCCGATGACCAGGGCGATCTCCACCAGCGTCGGCAGGATGCTGTACAGCGTGTAGCTGATCAGCGTGCCGATGCTGCGCGTGCCGCGCTCGATGTCGCGCGTCAGCCCCCCGGTCTGCCGCTCCAGGTGGAAGCGCAGCGACAGTGCGTGCAGGTGGCGGAACACCTCCAGCGAGATGTTGCGCACCGCCTGCTGCGTGACCCGCGCGAAGAGGATTTCGCGCAGCTCGGTGAACGCTGAGGTGGAGAAACGCAGCACGCCGTAAACGAGCAGGAGCGCTGCCGGCACCACGATGAGCGCCTGCTCACGCGTGATGCTCAGCGCATCGATGACATGCTTGAAGATGATGGGCACGCTGACGTTCGCCACCTTGGCGGCGATCAGGCATACCAGCGCCAGCGACACCCGGCCACGCCAGGCCCACAGATAGGGCAGCAGGGATTTAATGGTGGCCCAGGCGTGCAGCTCACCGGTGGCGGGTGCGGGCAATGGCGAAGCGCGGCGCATGTTCGGCGTTTTCTTCTCTACGCGTTGTTCTGCGGGTTGTTGTTCAGGCGTGTCCCACGATGCACATCAGGAACGGCGTAGCATCGTCGCATGCGCACACCGATACGAACCGGCAACCTTCTCTCACCCCTGCCCTTACCCGGGCCCGAGGAGCACTTCGCGCCCCTGCTGACACGGCCCGGCCTGCGGCTGGAGCGGATTGTCTCGCACCTGCATGCCAGCCCACCCGACTTCTGGTACGAGCAGGCAGAGGACGAGTGGGTGCTGCTGGTCCAGGGCGAAGCGGAACTGGGTTTCGATGATGGCAGCCTGCTTGCGCTGCGCCCCGGCGATCATCTGCTGATTCCCGCCGGTTGCCGTCATCGCGTCGCACGTACCGGACGCGACACCGTGTGGCTGGCACTGCATGTCACACCGGACACAGCGACCTGCGACTCATAACCGCGGCAGTCGCTTCTCCATGCGGAAGCGGCGGAAGCTCACACCGTCACGCTCCACCTGTTCTTCAGCCTTCACCTCGAAACCCTGCTTCAGCAACATCGGCTGGGCGACGAGGCTGGCGTCCACCGTCATCACCGCAGCCCCCATCGCTCCCGCGAGGAAGTAGCAGTCTTCCAGCAGCGCGCTGGCCACGCCGCGGCGACCGGCCCGCGGCGCCACATACAGCAGGTGCAGGTGGCCCGGCAGGTTGACCTGCGCGAAGCCACAGATGCCTTCGGCATCTTCCGCGACACGCACCCAGCCATCGGCCAGGGTGGCGGCAAAGGCCGCTTCGTCCTCGGCGAACCGCGCCCAGGCTGCGGTCTGCGTCGCGTCATAGGCCACTGCGCCCATGACGGTCGCCGCCTCGCGGTAAATGGCGGCCAGCACCGGTGCATCGACGGGACGGTAGTCGCGCACGGCGACACCGTCCGGCATCGCTGGTCCCGCGTCGTCTTCGAACTCAGAGGACATAGCGCGCCAGGTCTTCCTTCTCGGCCAACACGCCGAGTCGTCCATCCACGTAAGCGGCGTCGATCTGCACAGTGTCCAGTCCCGGCTGGCCGGCATCGAAGGCCACGGTCTCCAGCAACTTCTCCATGACGGTGTAGAGGCGGCGCGCACCGATGTTCTCGGTCTTCTCGTTCACCTGGAAGGCGATCTCCGCGAGGCGACGCACACCTTCCGGGCGGAAGTCGAGCTTCACGCCATCGGTGCCGATCAGCGCCTCGTACTGGCGCGTCAGGCAGGCGTCGGTGCTGGTGAGGATGCGCTCGAAGTCATCTACAGACAGCGAGTCCAGTTCGACGCGGATCGGGAAGCGGCCCTGCAGTTCGGGAATGAGGTCGGACGGTCGCGCCAGATGGAAAGCGCCACTGGCGATGAACAGGATGTGATCGGTGCGCACCATGCCGTACTTGGTGCTGACCGTCGTACCTTCCACCAGCGGCAGCAGGTCGCGCTGCACGCCCTGGCGCGACACGTCGGCGCCCTGGGTGTCGGAGCGGGTCGTCACCTTGTCGATCTCGTCGATGAAGACGATGCCGTTCTGCTCCACCGCGGCGATCGCCTCGGTCTTCAGCTCTTCGTCGTTCACCATTCGTGCCGCCTCTTCGTCGGCCAGCAGCTTCAGCGCCTCGGCGATCTTCAGCTTGCGCGACTTCTTGCGACCCTGACCGAGGTTCTGGAACATGCCCTGCAGCTGCTGTCCGAGGTCTTCCATGCCGGGCGGGGTCATGATCTCGGCATTCATCGTCGGCAAGGCGAGTTCGATCTCGATTTCCTTGTCGTCGAGTTCGCCCTCGCGCAGCTTCTTGCGGAATTTCTGGCGGGTGGTGGAGTCTTCTGCACTCGGCTCCGCCGAGGCAAAACCAACCGGACGTGCCGGCGGCAACAGCACGTCGAGGATGCGGTCCTCGGCAGCATCCAGTGCGCGGTCGCGCACGCGGCGCGTGGCTTGCGCGCGGGCATCCTTCACCGCCACGTCAGCCAGGTCGCGGATGATGGTGTCGACATCGCGACCGACGTAACCCACCTCGGTGAACTTGGTCGCCTCCACCTTGATGAAGGGCGCGTTCGCCAGCTTGGCCAGGCGGCGCGCGATCTCGGTCTTGCCCACGCCGGTCGGGCCGATCATCAGGATGTTCTTCGGTGTGATCTCGGTGCGCAGCGGCTCGGCCACCTGCGCACGCCGCCAGCGGTTGCGCAGCGCGATGGCCACCGCGCGCTTGGCCTGATGCTGGCCGACGATGTGCTTGTCGAGTTCGGAGACGATCTCCGCGGGCGTCATGTTCATGGTGATTCCGGAATGCGTTGGACGAAGCGTTGTGATGCCGGGGCTTCAGTCCAGGGTTTCGATGGTGTGGCTCTGGTTGGTGTAGATGCACAGGTCACCCGCAATGGTGAGTGCCTTCTTGATCACCTCGGCCGGGGCCAGCTCGGTGTTCTCGATCAGCGCTTTCGCGGCCGCCTGCGCATAGGCGCCGCCGCTGCCGATGGCCACGATGCCCTGCTCGGGCTCCAGCACATCGCCGTTGCCGGTGATGATCAGCGAGTGGTCGCGGTCCGCCACCGCCAGCATCGCCTCCAGGCGACGCAGCATGCGGTCGGTGCGCCAGTCCTTGGCGAGTTCGACGGCGCTGCGCAGCAGGTGGCCCTGGTGCTTTTCCAGCTTGGCCTCGAAACGTTCAAAGAGGGTGAAGGCGTCTGCCGTGCCGCCTGCGAAGCCGGCGAGGATGCGTTCCTGATACAGGCGACGCACCTTGCGCGCACTGGCCTTGACGACGATGTTGCCCAGCGTGACCTGGCCGTCACCGCCCAGGGCGACGATATTGCCGCGGCGGACGGAGAGGATGGTGGTGCCGTGGTACTGCTCCATGAGGGGCTCTCCGGAAAGGGAATACTGTGGCCGACCCTTGAAGGCCGGCGCGAGTTCAGAGAGATGGAGGCAGGCTTGCCGATTTCAAGTCGCGGCAACGACCTTCGGGAGCGCTCAGGCTCACCCGGTGCATGCGGGCAGGCTCAGCGCTTCTTCGGCGTCTCGATCTGGGCCACCTGATCGATGCCCATCACGCGCATCAGCGCTGCCACCATGGCATTCGGCTCATAGATGATGGTCAGCTTGCCTTGACCCTGCAGCTGGGCAATCTGGTTGAACAGGCCGCCGGCGCTGACGAACTCCAGGCGACGCAGCCGCTTGGCATCGATTTCGATGCGGGTGCGCTGCGACGCGAACACCGCCAGCTTGCGCAGGGCTTCGGGCTGGGCGCCACCGATCTCGCCGTCCATCACGAAGCGGTCGCTCTCTTCTTCCACCGGAACGAGGCTGAGCCCGCTGGTTTCGGAAGCCGGATCCGGCTCGGGTGCCGCGATGACGGGCGGGGGTTCGTACGAGGGCGGGGACTCCTCGAAGGTCACGGCGAAGTTGACCGCCATGTCCTCGAAAGCTGCCTCGTCGCCGAGTTGCTGCAGCAAGTCCAGCGCAAGGCGCCAGTAATCCTGCCCTTCGCGCTCGCCGACCTGCAGCTTCGGCAGCACCAGCCCCAGTGCATGGCGTGCGCCCAGCAGGGTCACCGCGACTTTCTGGCGCTTCAGGCTGGACAGGGTTTCGGCCAGCAGCTGGGCGCCGGTATCGTCGATGCCCTTGAGCTTGCCGAGGTCGACGCGCAACTTGCCGGACTTGGCTCCGATCCGGACCAGCTGCTCGAACTGGGTCTTGGCGTTGCCGGACAGCGTGCCGGTAAGGTTCACCGACGGACCCGCATCCTTGCTCGGCCCCTTGGCCACCGGTTGATCCTGGTCCCACACCGGCGGCGACATCTCGTACTGCTGCGCGAACGCCACGCCGCGCTCCTCGAAGGGCTGGCGCTGGCCGGTCAGGCGGTAAAGGTCGAACAACATCTGCCAGAGCACTTCCGAGGCGTGGCCGCCGGAGGCGTCGATGGCAGCTTCCAGCACGGCGCGGGCGCCGTCGTCGCTGGCATTGGCAAACAGGATCGCGGCCTCTTCCACCGCTGCGCTGTCGTTAGAGTTGCCTTCGGAAACATGGATCTTGCCGGCCGCTACCTGTAGCGCACGGCCTTCACCGAGGTGGGTGAATTCCAGTGTGGAGGTGGTTTCCAGCCGCTGATCCGCGTGCCCGTCGCCTTTTCCACGTGCGTCGCCATCCCGGTCATTGCCGGAAGGCTTCTTGCCAAAGAAGGACGATAGAACCATCTCAGGGGAGATCCAGGAAAGCGCACCTGACCGCGGCGCGCGGCCAAGTCTGATCGGGTGGAATCGTTGGAACAGGACTCGGAACAGCGGTTGGGACAGCACGCCCGACGACCGGTTCGATTCCGCACCGCAGCAAGTTTAATTCCGATCAGGCGCGGCGCACAGTCAGGAGTGGCCCGTAGCGCGCACTAGGACACACGTTCAACTGACGGAGCGCAAGGATGCTGCCCGGCGGAAGCCAGGCAGCGAGCCGCGATCAATCAGCGTACAGCTTCTGCATGCGCTCACGGCGCGACTGGGCTTCCACCGACAGCGTTGCGGTCGGACGCGCCAGCAGGCGGGCCAGGCCGATCGGCTCGCCGGTTTCTTCGCAGTAACCGTAGGACGAGTCGGTGATGCGGGCCAGGGCCTGGTCGATTTTCTTCAGCAGCTTGCGCTCGCGGTCGCGGGTACGCAGTTCCAGAGCGTGCTCTTCTTCCACGGTAGCGCGGTCGGCCGGATCGGCCACGGCTTCCTGCTCGCGCATGTGTTCGACGGTTTCGTCGACTTTGCGCTGCAATTCGTCGCGCATGGCCAGCAGGCGCTCGCGGAAGAAAGCCAGTTGCTGCTCATTCATGTAGGCGTCTTCCGGCATGGCCAAAAGCTTGGCTTCGGTCAGCGACATGGACACGTCTCCCATCTCAAATCAGTGAGTTTCCTGCAACCGCCTGCGGGCGGGCGGTTGCGCCAAGACCCGGCATTCTGCCCCAGCTTCGCCAAGAATCACAGTAGCGGGCAGCGGCGGAACGGGCAGACCCGCCAGTCTGGCGCCGGTTCGGGCAGGCAAAGGTACAATACCCTTGTGAGCCTGACCGATACTTACGACACGCCCGCGCCCATTCCTGAGCCTTCCGGGCTGCCGGCCGCGGCCCCCACCCAGCCTGCGGACCTTTTGTTGAGGGTCTATTACGAGGATACCGACGCAGCCGGGGTGGTGTACTACGCAAACTACCTACGTTTCTGCGAGCGTGCCCGCACCGAATGGCTGCGTGCACTGGGCTTTTCCCAGCAGGCGATGTTTGCCAGCGACGGACTGGCTTTCGTGGTGACGCGGGTGGAAGCCGACTACCTGCGCGGCGCGGAACTCGATGACTGGCTGCGGGTCGCAAGCGAGGTCGCCGCCAGCGGTCGCGCCAGCCTGGTATTCCGGCAGCGCGTGTGGCGCGGGGATGTGCTGCTGTTCGATAGCCGGGTGACGGTCGCCTGTGTCGACATGCTCAGCAAGCGCCCGCGACGCCTGCCCGCTTCGCTGGCGGCGCTGCTGCCTCCCCGCACGCCGGATTCTCCTGACAACAACGCCTCCACGGAACCTGCATGAACGTTACCCAAGATCTCTCCATCCTGAGCCTGATCGCCGAAGCCAGTATCGTCGTGAAGGCCGTGATGGGCCTGCTGCTGCTCGTCTCCGTGATGTCCTGGTACTGGATCTTCCGCAAGGGTTTCGCGATCCGCCAGGCGCGCGGCAAGACGGCCGAGTTCGAGCACGCTTTCTGGAGCGGCGGCGACCTGGCCGCCCTGCTGCGCATGACCAGCAACGACCGCGCTGCTGCCGGCCCGCTGGCCCGCATCTTCGACGCCGGTTACCGCGAGTTCTCCAAGCTACGGGGCCAGCCCGGACTGGAGGCTTCCGACATCATCAACGGCTCGCGCCGCGCCATGCGAGCGACTTTCCAGCGCGAGATCGACGACCTCGAAGCCCATCTCGCCTTCCTCGCCTCGGTGGGTTCGGTCAGCCCGTACGTGGGCCTGTTCGGCACCGTGTGGGGGATCATGAACGCCTTCCGCGGCCTGTCGAACATGAGCTCGGCCACCCTAGCCCACGTCGCGCCCGGCATCGCCGAAGCACTGGTCGCCACGGCCATCGGCCTGTTCGCCGCCATCCCGGCCGTGGTGGCGTACAACCGCTTCGCGCACGACATCGATCGCCTCTCGATCCGCTTCGAGAGCTTCATGGAAGAGTTCTCCAACATCCTGCAGCGCCAGTTGCGCTGAGCCGTCGGGAAGGAGCCGCGCCCATGCGCCAACGCAAGATGATGAACCAGATCAACGTCGTGCCTTACATCGACGTGATGCTGGTGCTGCTGGTGATCTTCATGGTCACCGCCACGATGCTGCCCACCGGCACGGTGGACCTGCCCAGCGTGGCCAAGGCCTCGCAGGTCAAGAAGCCGCCGCTGGAGATCGAGGTGCGCGCCGACAACGAGCTGTCCCTGCGCGACCGCAGCAATGACACACCGGCCCGCCGCGTGAACGAAAGCGAACTGGTCGACGCGCTGCGCACCGCCCAGGCCACCGACCCGGAACGCCCGGTCGTCATCGCCGCCGCCAAGAGCGTGCGCTACGAGTCGGTCATGAAAGTCATGGACCTGCTCCAGCGCAACAACGTGCAGAAAGTAGGCCTGCTGGTGCAACCAGGCGCCAAGTAAAACGCATGAACCATGTATACGAACGGCCGGAAGAACCCGGCAAGTTCGCGTCCCTCGCTCTCGCCGTACTGATCCACGGCCTGCTGGCCTTCGTACTGTTCTTCGGAGTCCAGTGGCAACGCAAGCCTGCCGAGTCCTACGAAGTGGAGCTGGTGCGGCCAGTCGCGGCACCACCGGTACAGGCGCCTCCGCCACCACGCGAAGAGCCACCGCCGGCGCCTGTCCCGCCGCGCGCCCAGCAGCCCGAACCGCCTCCGCCCGCCAAGCCGGACATCGAGCTGCCGACGCCGAAGCCGCCTCCCAAGCCGAAACCCGAGCCCAAGCCCGAACCCAAACCGGAGCCCAAGCCCGCGCCGAAACCCGAGCCGAAGAAGCCGGAACCCAAGCCCGAGCCAAAAAAGCCCGAGCCGGACCCGGCCGACCGCATGCGCCAGCTGATGGAGCGCGACAGCGAACGTCGCCGCATCGAGGATCTGATGCAGCGCGATCAGGCGCGCACTTTCTCCAATACACCACCAGCAAGCACGAACGCGCCCGGCTGGGTGGCCCTGATCCGTAACAAGGTGCGCGGCAACCTGATGGCCCCACCCGGTATCAGCGGCCGCCCCACGGCAGAATTCGCGCTGGAACTTCTGCCCGACGGCTCGCTCAATGGAAGACCGCGCCTGGTCCGCAGCTCAGGAAATGCGGCCCTGGACGCAGCGATCGAACGGGCCATCGACAAATCCACCCCTCTGCCCCTGCCACCCAAGGGAGAAGTTTTCCAGCGTCAACTCAGGCTGGTTTTCGACCCACTCGGTGATGGCTGAGCACATATAATCCGCCGATGATTTTCCGACGACTCTGCTTTTTCGCCCTCATGCTGCTGGCGCCCGGTCTGGCGTCTGCGCAACTCACCATCGAAATTTCCGGAACCGGCGCCAAGCGCATTCCGGTCGCCATCGCCAACTTCGATGGCGAAAGCCAGGTCCCGCAATCGATCACCGAGGTAATCCGCGCCGACCTCACCCGCAGCGGCCTGTTCCAGTTGATCGAGGCCGGCGCTCAGCCGGTGCCCGAGAACATCGCCCCGGACTACGTCGCCTGGCGTGGCCGTGGCGCGGATGCCCTGCTCTACGGCAGCCTGGTGCGGCGACCGGATGGTTCGCTGGACGCCCGCTTCCTGCTGGTGGACATCGTCAAGCAGGCACGCCTCACCGGCTTGTCCATCAATTTCCGCCCGGAGTACGGCCGCGCCACCGCGCACCGCATCGCCGACATCGTCTATGAACAGCTGCTCGGCGAACCCGGCATCTTCTCCACGCGCATCGCCTACGTGCTGAAGAGCGGTGGCCGCTACCGCCTGCAGGTAGCGGATGCCGATGGCTTCAACCCGCAGGACGCACTCATTTCCAGCGAGCCGATCATCTCGCCGCGCTGGTCGCCGGATGGCAGCAAGCTGGCTTTCGTATCCTTCGAGCTGAAGAAGCCGATCGTCTACGTCATGGACCTGGCCACCGCACGCCGCACGGTGCTGGCCAATTACAAAGGCTCCAACTCCGCCCCCGCCTGGTCACCCGACGGCCGCCAGCTGGCCCTCGTGCTGACCAAGGACGGACTGTCGCAGATCTATGTCGTGAACGCCGACGGCAGCAACCTGCGCCGCCTCATGCAGTCGCCCGGCATCGACACCGAACCGGTCTTCGCACCGGACGGCCAGTCCATCTACTTCACCTCGGATCGTGGTGGCCAGCCGCAGACCTACAAGGTGCCAGTTGCCGGAGGGGCCGCCCAGCGTGTCACCTTCAGCGGGAACTACAACGTCAGTCCGCGCATCTCACCGGACGGCAAGTACCTGGCTGTCATCACCCGTGGTGACGGCGGCTTCCAGCTTGCCGTGCAGGATCTCGCCACCAGCCAGGTGCAGATCCTCACCACTTCGTCGAAAGACGAGTCCCCAAGTTTTGCCCCCAACGGTCGATACCTGCTGTACGCGACCGATGCGGGAGGCCGTGGCGTACTGAGCGTCAGCTCGCGCGATGGCCAGATCAAACAACGCCTTAGCCAGCAACAGGGCGATGTACGGGAACCTGCATGGGGACCGTTTAACAGGTAATATTCAGGGCCGTCTTGAGGGGACCGCGTGGTCCCGGGCCTCGAAACTCATCACATTGAGGGAGATAACACAATGCGCAGTCACCTGATCCTGAGTCTGATCGCCGCCGCCACCCTGGCTGCTTGCAGCAGCACGCCCGAGACCAAGCCGGCCCCGGCCGCTGCTGCTCCGGCCCCCGCCGCCGCTCCGGCTGCCCCGGCTGCCAAGCCGGCCGCTGCCCCGGCTGCCAAGGTTGATCCGTACGATCCGTCCCAGCTCAACAACCCGGCCAGCCTGCTGTCGAAGCGCAGCATCTTCTTCGCCTACGACAAGTTCGACGTCAGCGAAGACTACCAACCGCTGGTGGTGACCCACGCCCTGTTCCTGACCAAGAACCCGTCCTACAAGATCGTGATTCAAGGCAACGCCGACGAACGCGGTTCCAGCGAGTACAACCTGGCCTTGGGCCAGAAGCGCGCTGACGCCGTGAAGTCTGGCCTGGTTGCACTGGGCGTGTCCGCTGGCCAGATCGAAACGATCAGCTTCGGTAAGGAAAAGCCGCGCAACACCGGCAGCGACGAAGTGGCATGGGCCGAGAACCGCCGCGCTGACATCGTCTACCAAGGCAAGTAAGCATGCATGAGCGCAACATCCGGCGGCTGACCATCGCCGCCTTGTGTTGCCTCGGCGCTTTGAACGGGCCCGCGCAAGCGGGCCTGTTTGATGATGACGAGGCACGTCGTCGTATCGAGTCCCTGCAGCAGGACATGAACACCCGCCTGCAGGATCAGGACGCTCGCCTCAAGAAGCTCGAATCCCTGCTGACCACCCAGCTCTCGCTGGTGAACCAGCTGGAGGCAATCCGCCAGGAGATTGCCAACATCCGCGGGCAGCTCGAAGTCCAGGCCAACAACATCGGCCAGACCCAGAAGCGCCAGCAGGATTTCTACGTCGACCTCGACAACCGCCTGCGCAAGCTGGAAACCAGCGCGCAATCGGCCGCTGCCGCCCCCGCTGCTGCCGCAGCCCCGGTCGCAGGCACCGAGGCACAGGACTACGAAGCCGGACTGAATGCACTGAAAGCCGGCAAGAACATCGACGCTGCGGTGAACCTCAAGACCTTCATCCGCAACTATCCCAAGAGCAGCTACCTGCCCAGCGCCAACTTCTGGCTGGGTGCGGCCTATGCGCAACTGAAGGACCTGCCCTCTGCGCGCGACACTTACGCGAAGATGGCGGAAACTTGGCCGGATGACCCGCTCGCGCCGGACGCGCTGCTGGGCCAGGCCGATGCGCAACAGGCTCTGAAGGAAACGCGCGGTGCACGCACCACGCTTGAGGCGCTGGTCGCCAAGTATCCGAACAGCGACGCAGCCAAGACCGCACGCGGCCGCCTCGGCAAGAAGTGAACACCGCCGCCAGCGCGGCCGCCGACCCGACGGCGACAATCCGGCTGCGCATCTCCGAGATCTTCTTCTCCCTGCAGGGTGAAACATCCCGCGCGGGCTTGCCCACGGTTTTCGTCCGCCTCACCGGCTGCCCGTTGCGTTGCCGCTGGTGCGATACCGAGTACGCCTTCACCGGCGGCCAGTACATGCTGCTGGACGAAATACTCGCCGAGGTCGCCCGCCATGGCACGCCCTATGTGTGCGTGACAGGTGGCGAGCCGCTGGCGCAGCGTGACTGCCTGGGCCTGCTCACCGCGCTGTGCGACGCCGGCTATTCCGTGTCACTGGAAACCAGTGGCGCGCTGGACATCTCCGGCGTCGACGCACGCGTGTCGCGCATCATGGACCTGAAAGCGCCGGGTTCGGCCGAAGCGGACAAGAACCGCTGGGAGAACGTGCCGCTGCTGAACACCCGCGACGAGCTGAAGCTGGTGATCGCCGACGAGACCGATTACCTGTGGGCGCGCGATGTCATCGCCGAGCACCGGCTCACCGAGCGCTGCCCGGTGCTGCTGTCGCCGGTGCAGGGCGAGCTGAATCCACAGGACCTCGCCGCCTGGGTGCTGCGCGACAAGCTGGCGGTACGCATGCAGTTGCAGATGCACAAGGTGATCTGGGGCAACATGCGGGGCGTGTAATCGCCCCCGCCCACCTCGCGGACATCGCTGCCCGCAGCAACTCCTCCTGCCCGGAGCCCGCATGATCCAGATGTCGTTCGCATCGCTCGCCGAGACACCCGCCGATGCCTGGGTGTTCGGTTTTGTCGGTGACGATCTCATCGTCGACGCTGACGGACAGCTGCCGCCCGCAGACCTGCTGCGGGCATTACCACTCACGCCCTGCTTCGGCATCGCGGACACAGATGGCCGGCCCTGCATCACGCGACAGTGGCCGGCGGATACGGTGCTGCCGGCGGAGCTCGGTGTCGCGAGCCTGCGCGTGGCCTTCGAGCATTTGCCACCGCCGCTGTACCGGCTGGCAACCCGCGCCAAGCTGCTGAACACCTGGGACCGCCAGCACCGCTTCTGTGGTGCCTGCGGCACGGCCACCGAACTGCTTGCACATGAAGCCGCACGCCGCTGCCCGACTTGCGCTCTGGTTGCGTACCCGCGCCTGTCGCCAGCCGTGATGATGCTGATCCATCGCGGCGAGGACATCCTGCTGGCCCGCTCGCCCCACTTCAAGCCCGGCGTCTACAGCGCGCTGGCCGGTTTCGTGGAAGCGGGTGAGAGTGCGGAGGAATGCATCCATCGCGAGGTGATGGAGGAGGTGGGCCTGGCCGTCACCAACCTGCGCTGGTTCAACAGCCAGAGCTGGCCCTTTCCGCATTCGCTGATGCTGGCTTTCCACGCCGACTACGCCGGCGGTGACATCCGCCCGCAAGCCGGCGAGATCGAGGATGCGCAGTGGGTCAGCAAGCAGGCCTTGCGCGAGGGGCACAGCAGCATCCTGCTGCCCAGCCCGGTGAGCATCGCCCATCGCCTGATCCGTCACGCACTGGACTGAACATCATGGTGGCCAAGGTCATGAACTGGATTCCCCCGCTGGACCTCGGCCCGCGCCGCGCGCTGGCGGTGTGGCGTCGCAACTTCAAGGTGTGGCGGCGACTGGCGATTCCGTCACTGCTCGGCAACCTGGCCGACCCGCTGATCTACCTGCTGGGCCTCGGCTTCGGCCTGGGCGCCCTGCTGCCGGACGTGGGCGGGGTGAGCTACATCACCTTCCTGGCAACCGGCACAGTCGCGTTCTCGACGATGAACGCGGCGACCTTCGAGTCGCTGTACTCCGGCTTCGCGCGCATGCATCAGCAGAAGACATGGGAGACGATCATGAACGGCCCCATGTCGTTGGACGACGTGATGGTCGGTGAGCTGATGTGGTCGGCCACCAAGTCGCTGTTCTCCGGCGGGGCGATCCTACTGGTCATCGCCGCCTGCGGGCTGGTGAGCTGGCAGGCCGCCATCGCAGCATTGCCGCTGGTGCTGCTGACCAGCTTCTGCTTCGCGGGCCTGGGCTACATCGCCACCGCACTGGCGCCGGGCTATGACTTCTTCATGTACTGGTTCACGCTGTTCATCAGCCCGATGGCGATGCTGTCGGGGGTGTTCTTCCCGCTCGATCAGCTGCCCGCAGCCCTGCGTGTGATCACCGACTGGCTGCCGCTGTCGCACGCCATCGGCGCCATGCGCCCCCTGCTACTGGGGCAAGCCATCCCGGGCCTCGGCCTGCATGCGCTGGTGCTCGCTGCCTACGGGCTGGGCGGCTTCGTCATCGCACGCGCCCTGATGCGCCGCCGCCTGCTGCGCTGAAGCATCGCCAACCGGCTGCTTGGGCTGATAATCCGGCCACTTCGCCGCACCACCGCCCATGCCCAACACCAGTCACGACCCGAATGCGCATCTTGCCTGGCTGTTCAAGGACCGCGGCAAGCGGCTCATCGTCCTCACCACGAACCTGCTGCTGGGGCTGGCGCTGCCGCTGGTGGTCGCCACGCTGCTGTTCCAGCGCGAACCCTTTGGCTGGCGCTGGCAGATCGTAGTCACGGGCCTGGTCGCCGTCGGAGCGACCCGCTGGCTGCTGGCGCGCGGCCGCATCCTGGCGGCCGTGCACTGCCTGCTGTGGGGTCTGTGGATCGCGATCACCCTGCAGTGCCTGACCGTCAGCGGCGTGAAATCCCCGGCGGCCATCGCCTACCCGCTCATCCTCATCCAGACCGGCTGGCTGCTGGGCCGGCGCAGCACCTGGATGATGTTCATCCTGACCACGGCCTGCCTGAGCTTCATGGCGCTGGCGGATGCGACGCTGTACGCCTCACCGGTGCAGCACACGGTGCTCGGGTACTGGGTGTCACTGTGCTCGGTCAGCACGCTGTGCTGTGCGCTGGTACTGCACATGGCCAAGAGCTCGCGCCGTCAGTACGCGGAGATTTCCCGCGCCCGCGATGAGCTGGGGCGCCACCTGACGGAGCTGCAGCGCTCGGAGGACAAGTTCGAGAAACTGTTCCGCCTGATGCCGGTGCCGCTGTCCATCGCGCAGTTGTCGGATGGGCGCACCCTGGATGCCAACGATGCCTGGCTCAACATGTGGGGCTACCGCCGCGAAGAAGCCATCGGCCGCACCGCGGTGGAGCTCGGTGTCTGGGTCGACCCCGCCGACCGCGAGCGATGGCTGCAGCACATCGAACGCGACGGCCATGTGTACGACCAGCAGGTGCGCTTCCAGAACCGGCACGGCGAGCGGCACGACATGCTGGCCTATGCGGAAAGGGTGGAGTACGAAGGCCGCGACTGCATCGTCGTGGGCCACGTCGACATCACCGAGCGCCTGCGGGCGGAGACGGCCATCCAGCAACTCAACGCGGACCTCGAGCGACGTGTGGCGGAACGCACCGCCACCCTCACCGACACCATCGCGACCCTTAGCCGTGCGCAGGAAGAACTGATCCACGCGGACCGCCTGGCCTCGCTCGGCGCCATGGTGGCGGGCATCGCCCATGAACTGAACACACCGATCGGCAACGCCCTCACCGTCGCCACCACGCTGGCGCACGACACCAGTCAGTTCGCCACGCAGGCGGGCAACAACACACTTCGGCGCTCGGCGCTGGAGCGCTACGTGGCGGATGCATCGCAAGCCTCCACGTTGATCAGCCGGTCGCTGGTGCGCGCCGGCGATCTCATCCAGAGCTTCAAGCAGGTGGCCATCGACCAGACCTCGGAACGCCGCCGCCGCTTCAGCCTGCCGCAACTGGTCAACGATCTGGTCGACACCATCCGCCCGGGGCTGCGCCACCGGGACTGGCGCATCGAGACGGCACTGCCCGCCGAGCTCGACATGGACAGCCTGCCCGGGCCGTTGGGGCAGGTCATCAGCAACCTGGTGCACAACGCATTGATCCACGGCCTGGACGAGTCGGCGGATCAACCCGGCAGCGTGCGCGTGAGTGCCACGCTGCTGTCCGACAACGAAGTGGAGCTGCGTGTCGCCGACGACGGCCGCGGCATGCCGGCCGAGGTCCTCGGCCGCATCTTCGACCCCTTCTTCACCACCCGTCTCGGACAGGGCGGCTCCGGCCTGGGGCTGAATATCGTGCACCGGCTGGTCACCACCTTGCTGGGCGGCAGCATCCGCGTCGAATCGGCGCCGGGGGCGGGCACCTGCTTCATCATCACACTGCCGCGCACGGCACCAGGAGCCTCCGGATGAGCGAAGCCCCCGACATCATGCTGGTGCTGTGCAATGCGCCGGACGCGAGCTGTGCGCAGACGATCGCCCGCGCGCTGGTGGAACGCCGGCTCGCCGCCTGTGTCAATGTGCTGTCGCCCTGCCGGTCGGTGTATCGCTGGCAAGGCGCCGTGGAGGAAGCCGAGGAAGTCCCGTTGCTCATCAAGACCACGCGAACCGGCTACCCCGCTCTTGAAAGCACTCTGCGCGAACTGCATCCCTACGACACGCCTGAAATCATCGCCTTGCCGATCGCCGCCGGCCTGCCCGCCTATCTCGACTGGGTGCGGGCAGAATGCTCGCCCGACGCGCCAGTCGCCTGACCCCGCCACGATTGTCATGATCCGTTTCCTGCTGTCCTGCCTGCTGACCTGTCTCGCCTTGTCCGGCAGCCTTGCGCAGGCCGCCGACCCGCTTCCGCCGGACCGCGCATTCCGCCTCAGCGCACAGGCCATCGACGACAAACACGTGGAGGTCCGCGTCGACGTCGAGCCCGGCTACTACCTGTACCGCGACAAGTTCCGCTTCACGGCTGGCGCGCCGGCCACGGCGGTCGGCACGCCGCAGTACCCCACGGGCGAATCCCATACCGACGCCTTCTTCGGCACCCAGACGGTGTTCCGCGGCGCGCTGCGCGTGGTGCTGCCGGTAGACGCACCGGTGGGCGAGCCCTTCGAACTGAAAGTCGTGCACCAGGGCTGCGCCGATCTCGGCGTGTGCTACCCGCCCTCCACCATCCCGGTGAAGCTGTCGATGCTGGGCATGTCGGTCGCACCGGGGGCCAGCCTCGGCGGCATGAACACCGCGCCGGCCTTCGGCGCCCCGGCACCGCTGATGGACACCGCGCCCGCCAACACCGCGGTTGCAGGCAGCGCAGCGCCAGCCTCTGCCAGCACTGGCACGGCCACCACGCCACGCTACGAAGACGACAGCGCCCGCGTGGCCCGCTTGCTGCGCGGTGGCGATCTCGGCCTCATCGCGCTCAGCTTCCTCGGCTTCGGCTTGCTGCTGTCCTTCACGCCCTGCGTATTGCCGATGGTGCCGATCCTGTCCGGCATCATCGTCGGCCATGGCGAGGACATCAGTCGCGGCCGCGCCTTCGCGCTGTCGCTCGCCTACGTGCTGGGCATGGCCGCCACCTACACGGTGGCCGGCGTACTGGCCGGGCTGTCCGGCACGCTGCTCGCCGCCGCCTTCCAGAACATCTGGGTGCTGGCCGCCTTCGCGGCCTTCTTCGTGGTGCTCGCACTCGGCATGTTCGGCTGGTACGAGTTCCAGTTGCCGACAGCCCTGCAAAGCCGGCTGTCCGGCATCGTGAACAAACGCGGCGGCTCGCTCGGTGGACTGGCCGGCATGGGCGCACTGTCGGCACTCATCGTCGGCCCCTGCGTAGCGGCGCCGCTGGCCGGCGCGCTGCTCTACATCGCGCAGGCCGGCAGCCCGACCATCGGTGGCGCAGCCCTGTTCTCGATGGCCATCGGCATGGGCATCCCGCTGCTGATCGTCGGCGTGGCGGCGCGCCACTGGCTGCCGAAACCGGGGCCGTGGATGGAGGGCATCAAGCGCTTCTTCGGCGTGCTGCTGCTGGCCACCGCCATCTGGCTGGTGAGCCCGGTGCTGCCAGCCATCGTGCCGATGCTGTTGTGGGCTGCGCTGCTGGTGCTGTCCGGCGTGTTGCTGGGCGCCTTCGACGCCCTGAAGCCGCGTGCCGGCACGGGCGCCAAGCTTGGCAAGGGCTTCGGCATCCTGGCCATCGTCGCGGGCGCCACCTTGCTGATGGGCGCCTTGTCCGGCTCGCGCGATCCCCTCGACCCGCTGGCCGGTTTGCGTGGCGGCACCGCGCAGGCGCACCCGCAGTTCGAGCGCATCAAGACCGTGGCCGACCTGGACGCCCGCCTGCAGAGCGCCGGCCGCCCGGTGATGCTGGACTTCTATGCCGACTGGTGCGTGAGCTGCAAGGAAATGGAGCGCTTCACCTTCGCCGATGCGGCCGTGGCCAAGCAACTTGAAGGCTTCACGCTTTTGCAGGCCGACGTCACCGCCAACGATGATGCCGACAAGGCGCTGCTGAAGCGCTTCGGCCTGTTCGGCCCGCCGGGGATCATCTTCTTCGACGCCCAGGGCCGCGAAGTCGACGGTCTGCGTGTCATCGGCTTCATGGGCGCCACCCGCTTCGGGCAAGTACTGGGTGATGCCGCCACCGCACAGGGAGCGACACCATGAGCGACATCCAGAGACTCGGCGTGACACCGCGCTACGCCGACGCCACCGTCTTCAACGGCCTGCTGCATGCAGTGGAAGTACCGGCCAGCGAGGACGGCGACATCCGCAGCCAGACACGCAGCCTGCTGGCCGCGCTGGAAGCCACGCTCACGCGCGCCGGCAGCGACAAGTCGCGGATCCTGATGGCGACCATCTACCTCGTGGACATGGCCGATTACGACGGTCTCAACGCGGAATGGGAAGCCTGGCTGCCGACAGGCAGCGCGCCGGCGCGAGCCTGCGTGAAGGTGGCGGGACTGGCGCGGCCGGGCTGGCGAGTGGAGGTCGTGGCAGTAGCGGCCGTAGCCGCCGCAGCCTAGAGGTAGAGCACGCCTTCGCCGATGACGACGGCGGTGCCGCCGACGCGGATGGCTTCGATGCGGCCCTGGTGCTTGTCGGCTTCGATGTAGAGCTGGCTGGGTCGCCCCATCGCCACGCCCTGCCAGATCTCCCACTGGAAGGAGCCATCGAGCTGCGGCTCACGCCGCGCCAGATAACCGGCCAGCGCCGCGGCGGCAGCCCCGGTAGCCGGGTCCTCGTAGAAGCCGAAGGACGGCGAGAACACGCGCATGTGATAGCGGTGCGGAATCTGCGGGTCGTTGGCGAACACGCAGATCGACGCCGCCCAGCTGCGCGAGGCCCACATGTTGTAGCTCACCATGTCCAGCTGGACCAGGCCCAGGCGGTTGTGGTCGGTCAGCGGCACCATGTGGAAGGGCACGCCGCAGCTCACTGCGTCCGGGCCCTGGCGGTCGTCGCGCACGTCCTCCGGCAGCAGGCCGAGGATGCTGGCGTACGCTTCTGACGACAGGGACTCACCCAGCTCCGGCAGCACCGCCGCGGTGAACTGGCAGAAAGCCGGTCGGCCATCGCGCATCACCACGCGGATCGGCACCGGACCGACGCCTTCGAGGAATTCGAGGTGATTGTCGCCATCGCGGAAATCGAAGGCACCGATATGCGCCAGCACATGCGCCGTACCGATGGTGGGATGGCCGGCGAACGGCAACTCCCGGGCGGGGGCAAAAATGCGCACCCGGCAACCGTTGGCGACCCGCGGCGCACACACGAACGCAGCCTCCGAGAGATTCAGCTCACGCGCGATGCGCTGCATCTGGGCGTCGCTGAGATCATCACCCTCCGGGAACACTGCCAGCGGATTCCCCGCAAAAGCCTGGCCGGTGAAAACGTCGGCCAGGAAGTATCGGCAGGAGCGGGGGCTGGGGTTCATGGCCGGCAATCTTACTGTGTAATCGTGTAATTGGCTGTCAGCGGCAAGCAACTTGCGGGCCGCCGGGCTTTCCCATGTGGCCAGGAGGGGCATTCCTCCAGATGGTGTCGACAGATTGCAGGCTTGCCCGTGCGTCGAACTTCGCGCCCGCGAACGGTTCTTATCCGTGCGGGGAGGCCCTGTCCTCCCTTAAAATACCGGGTTCTATTCGCAGAGCCGCGAAAGCACCAGGCCTAACATGCAAGCAGCTCCAGACTTCGCCGCCCCTCACGCCACGCCAGCCGCTTCGCGGTTGCGCGAGATTCCGTACAACTACACCTCGTTCTCCGACCGCGAAATCGTCATTCGCCTGCTCGGCGCCGAGGCGTGGGAAGTACTGCAATCCCTGCGCACCGAGCGCGTGACCGGCCGTTCCGCACGCATGCTCTACGAAGTGCTGGGCGACATCTGGGTCGTGCAGCGCAACCCGTACCTGGAAGACGACCTGCTGGACAACCGCGGTCGCCGCGGTGCGCTGATCAGTGCCCTGCGCCATCGCCTCGCGGAGGTCGACAAGCGTCGCGCCGAGACCGAGAGCGCGGACCCGCAACGCGCAGCCAAGGTGGCGCAACTGGTGGTGGCCGCCAACCAGGCGGTGGACAACTTCGCGCGCCACTTCGAGAAGACGTACGACCTGCGCAAGCGCTCGCAGCGCCTGCTCGGCCGCCATACGCGCAAGGACAACATCTGCTTCGACGGCTACGCCCGCGTCTCGCACGTGACCGACGCCACCGACTGGCGCGTCGAATACCCCTTCGTGGTGCTGTACCCGGACACCGAAGAGGAAATCGGCCACCTGGTGCGTGACTGCATCGAACTGGGCCTCACCATCATTCCGCGCGGGGGTGGCACCGGCTACACCGGCGCAGCCGTGCCCCTGACGCCGTATTCGGCCGTCATCAACACCGAGAAGCTCATCGACATCGGCAAGGTGGAGCCGCTGACCGACCTGCCCGGCGTGGACCAGCCTTACGCCACCATCTTCACCGGTGCCGGCGTGGTGACGCGCCGCGTGATGGACACCGCCGAGCACGCCGGCCTGGTGTTCGCCTGCGATCCGACTTCGGCGGACGCCTCCTGCATCGGCGGCAACATCGCCATGAATGCCGGTGGCAAGAAAGCCGTGCTGTGGGGGACCGCGGTCGACAACCTCGCTTCGTGGAAGATGGTCAAGCCGGACGGCGAATGGCTGGAGGTAGTCCGCCTCGGCCACAACCTCGGCAAGATCCACGACCAGAAGGAAGTGCAGTTCCTGTTGAAGCACTTCGACGTCTCGGGCAAGAAGCTGCTGCGCGAAGAGACCATCACCCTGCAGGGCGAGATGTTCCGCAAGGTGGGCCTCGGCAAGGACGTCACCGACAAATTCCTCGGCGGCCTGCCCGGTGTGCAGAAGGAAGGCACGGACGGCATCATCACCAGCGCGCGCTGGCTGCTGCACCGCCTGCCGGCGCACACCCGCACGGTGTGTCTGGAGTTCTTCGGCCAGGTGCGCGAAGCAGTGCCCGCCATCGTCGAGATCAAGGACTACATCGACGGTCTGCCCAAGGTCGGCGATGCGCGCGTCATGCTGGCCGGTCTGGAACACCTGGACGAGCGCTACGTGAAGGCAGTGGGCTACGCCACCAAGGCCAAGCGTCACGGCCGTCCGAAGATGGTGCTGATCGGTGACATCGTCGGCGACGACGAGAACAGCGTGATGGCAGCCGCGTCGGAAGTCGTGCGCATCTGCAATGCACGCAGCGCGGAAGGCTTCATCGCCGTCACTGCCGACACCCGCAAGAAATTCTGGCTGGACCGCAGCCGCACCGCCGCCATCGCCAAGCACACCAACGCCTTCAAGGTGAACGAAGACGTGGTGATCCCGCTGCCGCGGATGGGCGACTACTGCGACGGCATCGAACGCATCAACATCGAGCTGTCGCTGAAGAACAAGCTGCAGCTGTGCGACGCGATCGCGACCTTCCTCGACAGCGACCTGCCGGTACGTGCCAACGACGAGAACATCGATCGCGAAGTGCTGATCGGCGATCGCCGCGCCCGCGCGCTGGAACTGGTGTCCCATGTGCGTGCGCGCTGGCAGTGGATCTACGACAACCTCGACCTGCCTCTGGCGCAAGCCGAGGCGAAGTTCGGCGAGTACGGCATCGAGGCCGGCCCGCTGAGCAACCGGGCAGCCAACCCGGTGCTGTTCCACCGCGCGCAGGACTATTCCGTCCGCATTTCGTGGAAGACCGAACTCAAGCAGCCCATCGAAGCGATCTTCGAGGGCAACCTGTACCGCCCGGTGCTTGAGCGCTTCGAACAGGTGCACAAGGAAATCCTGCGCGGCCGCGTTTTCGTGGCCCTGCACATGCACGCCGGCGACGGCAATGTGCACACCAACCTGCCGGTCAACTCGGATCACTACGAGATGCTGCAGGAAGCCAATGCGGCAGTGGTACGCATCATGGCGCTGGCGCGCTCGCTGGGCGGCGTGATCTCGGGCGAGCACGGCATCGGCATCACCAAGCTGGAGTTCCTGACCGACGAGGAGCTGGCCCCCTTCGCGCAGTACAAGCGGCAGGTCGACCCCGAGGGCCGCTTCAACCGCGGCAAGCTGCTGCGCGACGGCTCGCACGCGCTGGAGGCCGACCTCACCAGCGCCTACACGCCCAGCTTCGGCCTCATGGGCCACGAGTCGCTCATCATGCAGCAGAGCGACATCGGCGCCATCGCCGATTCGGTCAAGGATTGCCTGCGCTGCGGCAAGTGCAAGCCGGTGTGCGCCACCCACGTGCCGCGCGCCAACCTGCTCTACAGCCCGCGCAACAAGATCCTCGCGACCTCGCTGCTGGTGGAGGCCTTCCTCTACGAGGAGCAGACGCGCCGCGGCGTGAGCATCAAGCACTGGGAGGAGTTCGAGGACGTGGCCGACCACTGCACCGTGTGCCACAAGTGCCTCACGCCCTGCCCGGTGAAGATCGACTTCGGCGACGTGTCGATGAACATGCGCAACCTGCTGCGCAAGATGGGCAAGCAGAGCTTCAACCCGACCAAGAAGCTGGCGATGGCGTTCCTGAACGCCACCAATCCGCAGACCATCAAGTTCCTGCGCAAGACGAGCATCGAGTGGGCCTTCAAGGCGCAACGCCTGGCGGTGGATGTGTTCAAGCCGCTGTCGAAGCCGACCACCAAGGCACCTCCTGCATCACTCGGCAAGCCGCCGATCAAGACGCAGGTCATCCACTTCGTGAACAAGAAGATGCCGGGCAACCTGCCCAAGCGCACTTCGCGCGCGCTGCTGGACATCGAGGACGCCGAGATCGTGCCGGTGATCCGCGATCCGCAGAAGACGAAGTCGGACTCGGAGGCGGTTTTCTACTTCCCCGGCTGCGGCTCTGAGCGCCTGTTCTCGCAAGTCGGCCTCGCCACCCAGGCGATGCTCTACAACGTGGGCGTGCAGACCGTGCTGCCGCCGGGCTACCTGTGCTGCGGCTATCCGCAGCGCGGCGCCGGTCAGTACGACAAGGCGGAGAAGATCACCACCGACAACCGCGTGCTGTTCCATCGCGTCGCGAATACGCTGAACTACCTCGATATCAAGACCGTGGTGGTCAGCTGCGGCACCTGCTACGACCAGTTGCAGATGTACGAATTCGAGAAGATCTTCCCGGGTTGCCGCCTGATCGACATCCACGAATTCCTGCTGGAAAAAGGCGTGAAACTGGAGGGCGTCAGTGGCGTGCGCTACATGTACCACGAGCCCTGCCACAACCCGATGAAGCAGCAGGAGTCGATGAAGACGGTCAATGCGCTGATCACCACCGTGGACAACACGAAGATCGCCAAGAACGACCGTTGCTGCGGCGAAAGCGGCACGCTGGGCGTGTCGCGTCCGGACATCTCGACGCAGGTGCGCTTCCGCAAGGAAGAGGAAATGCGCAAGGGTGCCGACGCGCTGCGCGACGACGGCTTCACCGGCGACGTGAAGATCCTGACCTCCTGCCCGAGCTGCCTGCAGGGGCTCAAGCGCTACAACGAGGACTCGGGCACCGAGGCCGACTACATCGTCATCGAGATGGCCAAGCACCTGCTGGGCGAAAGCTGGCTGGAGGACTACGTCGGCAAGGCCACCAACGGCGGCATCGAGCGCGTGCTGCTCTGATCGTCCGGTCACACCGCGACCAAAGAGAAGGGCCGCCCTCGGGCGGCCCTTCTCTTTGGCGCTCAGGAAGACATCAGCGACGGCGACGCTGCACCCCCAACACGCCGAGTGCCAGCAGCGCCAGTGCCAGGGTGGCAGGTGCGGGCACCAGTGCGGCCAGCGTTCGGTCAGCCAGGATCTGCGCGGTGGCCGACGTGGGATGGATGTCATCCCAGAAAATATGCTGGTCCGGATTGCTGCAGGCTGGGGTCGGGCTGGGCGTCCCGACAAAGCCGCTGATGCAGGCGCTGAAATCCGTGAACCCGTAGTCCCCGGCGTTGGCCATCACCTCACGCAACAGGTGGAAGGTATCGAACCGGATCACATCCAGGCCCGGCGTGCTGGCCGACAAGCCGGCGATCACGCCATCGATAGCGGTATTGAAATCCATGACCATCTGGCTGGTAGCCACCTGGGCCATCGGACCCATCGCTGCCACACGCGGGGTGAGGCCAAGATCGGTGATGTTCGGCAGCAACAGGTGGCGTGCGCCACTCCCCACAAGTTGCCCCAGCGCTACGGCGATGTCGCCTACGGCGTCAGCGACGCGAGCCTGGGCCGCAGCGCCCTGGCCCGCAGCCACCATCTGCAGTGCCTGCAGCACGTCGTTGGAGCCGATCCATACGGTGTACAGGGCATTCGGATCGCTGGCCGCGTGCGAGCTGAAGTAGCTGTTGATCTGACCTTGCAGGCTGAACTGCGCATCCGCCGCCGGCGTGCCGAGTATGTGGTTGTCGGTCCGCGCCCCGCCAACCGCGTAGTTGGTGCCTCCCGCGTAGGAAGGCGTGGCCCCACCCGGCAACCCCAGCCCGATCGACACCCGCTCGGCATAGCTGGTGCCGTTGGAGAAATGACCCTGGTAGTAGTCCCCGGGCTGCGGCAACGCGCCGCCCGTGGCCAGGAACAGGTTGCCAGCATCGGAGAGGCTGTCGCCGAACACGTAATGCGCAGAAAACGGGGCGGCCCCGGCGCCTTGGGCCAGGCTCAGAGTCAGGCCGATGGCCAGGGTTTGCAGTAATCGTTTCATGATGCCTCCGCTCAAGGGGTTGATGTCATGGCACATGGGTCGGGCGCCCCCTGACCGTGCAGACTGTAGCCACCTTATGCGTGCGACGGAGATCCGATGGGGCGCATCCTGCCCGTCAGTACAGGAGGCATGCGACCACCGGCAAAAGACATCGTGATCAGCGGAAACCCACGACGCTCCGCCTCCGCGCCAACCGGTAGAATCTCCGGCAACCCCAAGCAGCTTCAGAGACTCCCATGAGCGAGGAATACCTCATCAATTTCACCCCGCAGGAAACGCGGGTGGCCCTGATGCATCACGGCTCCGTGCAGGAGCTGCACATCGAGCGCGAACACTCGCGCGGGATCGTCGGCAACGTTTATCTCGGCAAGGTGGTGCGCGTGCTGCCCGGCATGCAGTCGGCCTTCATCGAGATAGGCCTGGACCGCACGGCTTTCCTGCACGTCGCCGACATCTGGCTGGACCGCCACAACGGCGAGGTTCACCGCCCCATCGAGCGCATGCTGCACGAGGGGCAGGAGCTGATGGTGCAGGTGCTGAAGGACCCCATCGGCACCAAGGGCGCGCGACTGGCGACGCAACTCTCCATCGCCGGTCGCCTGCTGGTGTACCTGCCGCAGGAACATCACATCGGAATCTCGCAACGCATCGAGAGCGAAGCCGAGCGCGAGGCCCTGCGCGAGCGACTGCTACGCCTGATTCCCGAGGACGAAAAAGGCGGTTTCATCGTCCGCACCCAGGCGGAGCTTGCCAGCGATGAAGAGCTAGCGGCCGACATCGCCTACCTGCGCAAGCTGTGGTCGGAGATCCGCACCCGTCGCAGCGCAGCCAAAGCACCGGCCGCGCTGTACCACGACCTCACCCTGGCGCAGCGCGTGCTGCGCGACCTAGTGGACACCGAGACCGACCGCATCCTCATCGACTCGCGGGAGAACTTCAACAAGCTGCAGTCGTTCTCCAGCGAATACATGCCACGCGTCGCCCACCTGCTGGAGCACTACCAGGGCGAGCGGCCGCTGTTCGACCTGCACGGCGTGGAGGACGAGATCCAGAAGGCGCTGGCACGGCGCGTCGACCTCAAGAGCGGCGGCTACCTGATCATCGACCAGACCGAGGCGCTCACCACCATCGACGTGAACACCGGCGGCTTCGTCGGTGCCCGCACCTTCGACGACACCATCTTCAAGACCAACCTCGAAGCGGCGCAGGCCATCGCGCGCCAGCTGCGGCTGCGCAACCTCGGCGGCATCATCCTGCTCGACTTCATCGACATGGACAGCGCCGATCACCGCGAGGCAGTGCTGGCAGAACTCAACAAGACACTCTCGCGCGACCACGTGAAGGTGTCGGTGAACGGCTTCACCTCGCTGGGCCTGGTGGAGATGACCCGCAAGCGCACGCGCGAATCGCTGGCGCACGTGCTGTGCGAGCCCTGCCCCACCTGCGGCGGGCGTGGCGAAGTGAAGACCGCGCGTACCGTGGCGTACGAAATCGTCCGCGAGCTGGTGCGCACCGCCCGCCAGTTCGACGGCAAGGAGTTCCGCATCGTTGCTGCGCCGGTAGTGACCGACCTGTTCCTCGACGAAGAGGCACAGTCGATCGCCATGCTGCAGGACTTCATCGGCCGGCCGATCTCGCTGCATGCCGAATCCGGCTACACGCAGGAGCAGTTCGACATCGTTTTGCTGTAGTGAGGCAGGGGCGCATGAAACTCTCGCTGATCGGCCGGAAGACTTCGCTGCATGCCATGCGCGAAGCACATGCGGAAGCACTCGTCGCCGCGGCGGCAGATGGTGGGCTGTGGAATCTGCCTCTCACCAACGTGCCCGATGCGGCGCGAATCGATGACTACATCGCCATTGCGCTCGCCGACCCTGAACGTACCCTGCCCTTCGTGACGACGCTCGCCGACGAGGGACAGATCGTCGGCACCACACGCTTCTGGAAGATCGATCGCGTGAACCGCAAGCTGGAGATTGGCCACACCTGGATCGCCGAGAGCTGGCAACGCAGCCACGTTAATACGGAAGCCAAGTACCTGATGCTGCGCTTCGCCTTCGAAGAGCTTGGTTGCCTGCGTGTGCAATTTCAGACGGATGAACTCAACGAACGCTCCCGTGCCGCCATTCTGCGCATCGGTGCAACGCAGGAAGGCATCCTGCGCAGTGACCGCATCGTGCGCGATGGCAGGCGGCGTAATTCGGTGCGTTTCAGCATCATCGACGATGAATGGCCGGCATGCCGGCAAGGGCTCGAAGAACGCCTGCGGCGAGGCGGAATCCAGCCGCATTTCGAGGTAGCGCAAACATGATCCGCATCGCACGCCCCCGCGCCGTCATCTTCGACATGGACGGCCTGTTGCTCGACTCCGAGCGCGTATCGCTGGAACTGTTCGCGCAGGCAGCCACGTCGCTGCAGATCCCCTGGACGCATGAAGTCGGCCTCAGCATGGTCGGCCTGAACTCACGCGACTCCAACCAGCTGCTCACAGCCGCCTTCGGCGCGGACTATCCGGTGGAATCGCTGCGCGAACGTTTCGGCGAACTGTACGAAGCCGCCATCGTCGCCGGCCTCATCCCGCTCAAACCGCATGTCACCTCACTGCTCGACCAGCTGGAACGCCTGGGCATTCCACGTGCGGTCGCGACCTCCACGCGCCGCACGCGAGCAGAGGCCAAACTGCTGCGTGCCGGCATCCGCGAGCGCTTCATGGCACTGGCCTGCGGCGACGAGGTGGTACGCGGCAAGCCGCATCCAGACATCTTCGAGCTGGCCGCCCGCCACCTCGGCGTGGAAGGCCGCGACTGCCTGGTGCTGGAGGACTCCAACGCCGGCGTGCGCGGCGCGGTGGCCGCCAGCATGCAGGTGGTAATGGTGCCGGACCTGCTGAAGCCAGATCCGGACATCCGCCGCCTGGGCGTGCCGGTGGTGGAGTCGCTACGCGAGGTCATCGCGGCGCTGGGCTGAACCAGACAGGAAGAACCGTCGCCGAAAACAAAACGCCCGGCATGACCGGGCGTTTCCTTGTACGGCAAACGGCAGCGATCAGCCGTCGTTCTCCTCTTCCTCCTGTGCGCGACGCTGCTTCTGCGCGATGCGCTCGGCGGTCTCGGAAATCAGCAGCTTGTCGACGCGGTGGCGGTCCATGTCCATCACCTCGAAGCGCAGGCCCACGCTCTCGAAGTGGTCGGCCACGCGCGGAATGCGGCCCAGTTGCTGCATGACGAAGCCGCCCACGGTGTGGAAACCGCCACCGTCAGACTCCGGCAGGTCGTCAACGTCGAAGACATCCTGGAAGCGCTCGACCGTCATCGACGCGTCGACCAGCCAGGAACCATCCTCGCGCTGCACGATCTCCGGCACATCGATGTCGTCGTGGTCCGGCATTTCGCCGACGATAGAGGTCAGCACATCGGTGAGCGACACCAGACCTTCGATCTCGCCGTACTCGTCCACCACCAGCGCGAACTGCACGCGCGACTTGCGGAAGTGCTCCAGCAATTGCGAGGTGGTCAGGGTGTCCGGCACGTACAGCGGCGCGCGCAGCACAGGCTCGATCGACAGTGGCTGGCCGTTCAGGATGGGCTTCAGCAGATCCTTGACCTGCAGCACGCCCAGCACGTTGTCCAGACCATCACGACACACCACGAGGCGACCGTACTCGCTGTCCGCCACCTCGCTGCGCACATCGGACTCGGGGTCGTTGAGGTCGATGAAGTGGATGTCCTTGCGTGGCGTCATGATGCCGCCAATGCTCTGCTCATCCAGGCGCAGCACGTTGGAGACGATTTCCTGCTCGCTCTCGTGGAAGACGCCGGCTTCAGCGCCCTGACCCATGAGAACCTTGATCTCCTCATCGGTGACCGGCGGCTCATCGGCACGGCGGGCACGGAAGGGGCGCAGGATGATGTCGCTGGAGACCGAGAAGAACCACACCAGCGGACGCACGACGCGCGACAGCCAGGTCAGCGGGCGTGCCATCACCGAAGCGATGGATTCCGGCGCCAGCAGCGCGAGGCGCTTGGGCACCAGCTCGCCGATCACCACGGACAGATAGGTAATGAACACCACGACCAGACCCAGCGCGATGGGGCCGGCGTAAGGCGCAATGAACGGGACGGTTTCGAGGAAGTTGCGGATCGGCACGCTGAGCGCGCCTTCACCGATGGCACCCGACAGAATGCCGATCGAGGTGATACCGACCTGGATGGTCGACAGGAAACTGGAGGGTTCGTCGTGCAGGCGCAGGGCGCTGCGCGCACCGGGGGAGCCGTCTTCAGCGAGCTTCTGCAGACGCGCCTTGCGGGACGACACCACCGCAATTTCAGACATGGCGAATACGCCATTGAGCACGATCAGCAGGACAACAATTGCGAGATCCATACAGCGCCGGCCAACTCCGGCACAGGATTGAGGGACAATGAGTATACCATGCCGGCCCCGGGCGCCTTTTTGCCTGCCGGCAAAGCCCCATCTGGCGGGCTTTCCGGGGAGAAGAGTGAAAACTCCCGGCTTTTACCGCCCAGACGACGTGTTTTCCTGCTTCGGAGCCCGCCATGCAGCTCATCGGCATGCTTGATTCGCCCTATGTGCGCCGCGTCGCCATCGGCGCAACGCTGATGGGCCTGGATTTCGAACACCGCTCCATTTCCGTGCTGCGCCAGATCGAGCAGTACCGCGCGATCAACCCGCTGATCAAGGCGCCCACGCTGGTCTGCGACGCCGGCGGCATCCTCATGGACAGCAACCTGATCCTGGCCTGGCTCGAATCCCGCGTCGATCCCGCGCAGCGCCTGTGGCCCACGCAAGGCGAGGCATACCGGCAGGCGCTGCATCTGAGCGGCATCGCGCTGGTGGCCTGCGAGAAGACCGTGCAGCACCTCTATGAAACACAGCTGAGGCCGGAGGCCTTCCAGTACGAGCCCTGGCTGTCGCGCATCCGCAGCCAGCTGGTCGACGCCTGGGGACTCCTCGACGCGGCCTGTGCGCAGCGCCGCACCACCTGGCTGTGCGGCGACACGCTGAGCCAGACGGATATCGACGTCGCCGTCGCCTGGGGCTTCAACCAGTTCGCCCAGCCGGGCCTCAGCGACGCTGCGCAGACACCGGCGCTCACAGCTTTCGCGGCGCAGGCCGAAGCCCTGCCCGCCTTCCTTGCCTATCCTGTGGACAGAACATGATCGGACGCCTCACCGGCACCCTGCTGGAAAAGAACCCACCGCTGATCCTTCTCGACGTCGGCGGCGTCGGCTACGAAGTCGACGTGCCGATGAGCACTTTCTACAACCTGCCCGCCAGCGGCCAGAAAGTGACGCTGCACACCCACCTCGCCATCCGCGAGGACGGCCACTTCCTGTATGGCTTCGGCAGCGAGGACGAACGCGGCGCCTTCCGCCAGTTGCTGAAGATTTCCGGCATCGGCGCGCGCACTGCCCTGTCGGTGCTGTCCGGCATGTCGGTGGCCGAGCTGGCGCAAGCCGTCACCCTGCAGGAAAGCGGGCGCCTGACGAAGATTCCCGGCATCGGCAAGAAGACCGCCGAGCGCCTGTTGCTGGAGCTGCGCGACAAGCTGGCCAAGGCCCTGCCCGCCGTCGCGGCCACCGCCATCACGGCGCCCGCTGGCGCCCAGACCGACATCGCCCATGCGCTGCTCGCACTCGGCTACAACGAGAAGGAAGCGCTGGCAGCCATGAAGCAACTGCCCGCCGACATCGGCGTGTCGGACGGCATCCGCGCAGCACTCAAGCTGCTGTCGAAGGCCTGAGGAGCAGCAGTCGGTGAGCCTCAGCCCCAAGCTCAAGCAGGGTTTCCTGCGCGAAGCGAAGATCAGCGCAGGAGTGACGCGCTTCCTAATCAACCTGTGGCCGCCCTTCATCGGTGCCGGCATCCGCGTCGAACACATCGCGGGCGACTGGCGCAGCGCACAGGTGCGCATGACGCTGCGTTTCTACAACCGCAACATCTTCGGCACCCACTTCGGCGGCTCGCTTTTCGCGATGACCGACCCGTTCTTCGCGTTGCTGATCATGCACCAGCTGGGCACCGACTACGTGGTGTGGGACCGCGCCTCGCACATCGACTACAAGCTGCCGGCCAAGGGCACGGTACGCGCCCGCTTCGAGATGGACGAGGCCGCGGTGGAGGCAGCACGCCAGCACACCGCCAACGACCAGAAATACGAGCCGGTATTCAAGGTGGATATCGTCGACCAGCAGGGACAGGTCGTCGCCACCGTGAGCAAGACGCTGTACATCCGCCGCAAGCCGCGCGCTCCGCGCGTGCCCGCCGGCTAGTCCCGCAGCGCGCCGATGTCGAAAGCGGGCAGCGCCGGATCATCCGACTGGCGCAGCCAGTACCAGCGACTCTCCGGCACCGGCAGGTCGTTTACCCAGCCCAGCAACAATCCCCGCCCCTCCGCTTCGTGGCAGGCCAGGCTGGCCGGCATGGCCAGCGCGTCGTCAACGAGGAAGGCCGCGTCTCCCTGCCAGCGCAGGCAGCGCGACAAGGCCGCCAGGCTCTGACCGGGCTGGCTCTGCAGGAAAGTGAAGGGCTGTGGTGCGCCGTCGGCCATCTGCGCCAGCGCGCTCGCCGTCGCCGTCGCGCAACTGCTGCGGCTGGCGAGTCGCAGCAGCGACTGCGGTGGCAATGCCTTCAGGCCCACCTGCGCAAGACAGGCCGTGGCACCGAACAGGGAGAGTTCGGCGAACAGGCCGACGCGACGGGGCCGCTCACCCAGACGTTGCACCAGTTGCTCGCGCCAGTCATCCGGCAGCGCGGAGTGTTGCGCGAGCACGCGCCAGATCGAAGCCGCCTTCGTCATGGCTGATGCTCCAGCACGACGGCTGCATGCCCACCGCCGAAGCCAAGGATGATCGCCAGCACGCGACGAGCCGGGCCCGCCAGCGCATCCGCCAAACGCACGCCAAGTGCGGGGTCCACGTCGTCGGTCACGACCGGCAGTACGCCAGCGTCCAGCGCCGCGCACAACAGGGCCAGCTCGGCCGCACCGGAGGCCCCGAGGCAGTGCCCCAGCGTCGGTTTCAGGGACACCAGCGGCGGCATGGAGGGAAACAGTTCCTGCAGGACGGCGGCCTCCAGCGCATCGTTGCCCGGACTACCCGCGGCCTGCACCTTCACCAGCTCGATGCTGCCGGCGTCACAACCGGCCATCTGCATTGCCTCGCGACAGGCGCGCAGCAACGCCTGGTGGCTGGCGCCAGCGGGGTGATCACCATCGACGATGTGCGCCACACCTGCGATCTGCCAATCCACCTCCCCCGGCGTGGCGGGCACGCAATGCAGGGCAGCGACCGCCTCGCCCAGCACCAGGCCATTGCGATGCAATCCGAATGGGCGGGCGCGATCCGGCGACAGCAACTGCATGCCGACGAAGCCCGCCCGGCTGAGACGGTTGCCCAGCTCTACGCCCAGCACCAGCGCAGAGGACACCGCCCCTGTCGAAACCGATGCCCGGGCTGCGCCCAGGGCGGCGATACTGGACGTGCATGCTGTGGAAATGCAATGCACCGGCCCGCGCCAGTCCAGCCAGTCGCGCAGTTTGTGGACGAAGCCGGTGCTATAGGGCACGAACGCCTCGCCGCGCTCCAGCGCACCGACGTGAAGCGAGGAGGAAGCCACCAGCAAAGCACCTTCACGCGCAGCGACGGGCATGTCCTCACCGATCGCCTGCATCACGGCCTGGCGCACCAGGTCGCGCGCCTGCGCATACCAGTCCGTCAGGCTGTGCGCTTCATCGGCAATCGGCAGGAAGGGACGTTGCACACCGGCAGCCAACGTCTCGATGCGTGGCGCGGGAAGCATCCGCAAGCCGGCAACGGCGGAGGGAATGTCACGGCCCGATGCACAGACCAGCCCCCTGCCCCGGATGGCCAGTGCGGTCATGGTTGCAGCGGAATGCCCTGGGCCTGCAGGTAGTCCGCGAGGTGCGCGACCGAGCTGAGCGCGCGGCGCGTCTCCTTGCTGTCGGCCATGCGCAGGCCGTACTGCTTCTGGATCGCCATCGAGATCTGCAGCGCATCCAGCGAATCAAGCTGCAGGCGCGAGTCGGGACCGAACAGCGCTTCGTCGTCCTTCAATCCGCCGGCCGGCGCATCCTTCTCGCAGGCCTCAAGAACCAGCACGATAAGTTGCTGCATCAGTCGTTCGTTCATGCACGCACCCGTCGCGGAAAACGCAGCGCGGCGACCACCCATGTCACCAGCGCAAAGAGGAAAAGCGGCCAGGCGTGCGACCACACCTGCATCGGGCCGGCACCGCGCAGCAACACGTCCAGCATGCCGGACAGCGCCCAGTTCATCGGCGAGGCCGCGGCAATCTGCTGCATCGCCAGCGGCATCACGAAGGTCGGCACCATGATGCCGCCGGTGGCGGCCATCAGCACATTGACCAGCGGCCCGACGGCCGAAGCCTGTCCATGGGTGCGCACGAAGCTGGCGACTGCCAGCGCCAGCGCCACCGCAGCGCAACTGGTGGCGAACAGCATGAGCACCAGTGCCGCAAGATCGACCCCCGCCAGCGACAGGCCGTGCCCACCCATCAAGGGCATCAACCAGATGCCGACCGCGAGCATCAGCAAGGCCTGCACGGCATTGACCAGCAGATAGGGAATGGCCTTGGCGGCGATCTGCACGGCGTTCGGCACGCCCAGGCTGGCGAGGCGCGCCAGGGTGCCGCTTTCGCGCTCCTGCACGAACAGGCCGGCCATCGCCGACACCACGAAGAACATGCCGAAGATCAGCCACGCCGGTACGTTGTGTTGCACCGAGGTCGGGTGCTGGCGCATCTCGAAGCGTTCGCCCGACACGAAGCGGCCGAGGTCTGCGATGCCGGACGGCACGGTGCCGAGGAAGCGTGTGGCCAGCGAGCGGGCACGCGCTTCGCCGAGAACGGCCATCAGTTCCGCCACACTGCCCTGGAACAGCGCCGGCTCCATGCCTGGCTCGGCCAGCAAGCGCAGGTGCGGCGTCTCCGGTGCCTTGAGATCATGCAGGGCCTGGCCGAAGCCGTCCTCGATGATCAGCACGTACTTGAACTGCCCGCTCTTCAGCTGGGCCTGCCAGTCGCGCGTCAGCGGCAGCGGCTGGCCGCGCCGTTCGGCCCAGCGTGCCGCCAGCGCCTTCGCCGCCGGGCCGTCATCGCGTAGATCCAGCGCGTAGGGCAAGGAGGACAGTGGCGGCGAGTACACATCCTTCAATGCCATCGACATGACGACGATGAAGATCAACGGCATCAGGAACAGCGCTGCCAGACCGTGCAGGTCGCGCGACAGGGCGATCAGTTCCTTGCGGATGAGGGCCAGCAGCATCGTCAGTCCCGCAGCGAGCGCTGCGTCAGCGCCATGAAGAGTTCGCCCAGGTTGCCGCGACCGAAGTCAGCCTGGCGCACCCGCCCACCCGCTGCTTCGACAGCCTGCAGCACGGTGGCCGGCGACACGCCGGGTGCCAGCTCCAGCAACGCATCGCCATGCTGCAGGCGAGCCACGCCGTAACGCGACAGCGCTTCGAGCAAGGTCGCGTCATCCAGGCCTTCGGCGTGCAGACGCAGGCGCGCAGCACTCTCGGCCAGCAACTCCGCCAGACTGCCTTCACGCAGCACGCGGCCGTGGTCGATGATCAAGGCACGATCGGCAATCGCTTCGATCTCTTCCATGTAGTGCGTGGTGTAGACCACCGCGACGCCCTTGCGCGCGAGTGCCTGCACCGACTCGATCAGGAAGGCGCGCGATTGTGGATCGACGCCCACGGTGGGTTCGTCGAAGAGCACCAGTTCCGGCTCCGGCAGGAGCGCAAGCGCGAAGTTGAGCCGTCGCTTCAGCCCGCCGGACAGATCGCTGGCGCGTGTGTCGGCAAAGCGCTCCAGTTGCGCGAAGGCCAGGCAGTCCGCGACGCGAGTGCGCTTGCGCTCGCCACTGAGCCGCGCACAGGCAGCGAAACACTCCAGGTTCTCGCGCACCGTCAGCGCTGCGTAGAAGGCGTAGTCCTGCGGCGCCACGGCGATGCGCGTGGGCTGCTTGCGGCGCACGACGGAGAGCGGCTGGCCGTCGACCAGGATCTCGCCCTGCGTCACCGGCAACCAGCCGGCGAGATGCGAGATGAAGGTGGTCTTGCCGGCCCCGTTCGGTCCCAGCAGGCCGAGGATGCTGCCGCGCTCGGCGACCAGCGACAGGCCATCCAGTGCAGCACTGGTGGCACGCGGATAGCGGTAGCCGAGGCCACGAACCTCCAGCATCAGGCCACGGCCTTCTTGAGGTCGCGGAAGAAGCCCTCTTCGGCATCGGCCTGCTCGCGCAGCAGTTGCGCGATGGTCGCCGGCACCAGCGGCTCGCGGCCGCGGATCATGCGCGCGGCCTTCAACGCAAAGCCTCGCCAGCCATCGCCGATGGTGGTCAGGCGATCGGCAAAGGCCGCAAAGTCGTGCCGCCCGGTGATGGTCGCGGCCTCCTGCAGGAAGGCCGCGTAGATGAAGCGGAAGCCGGCGCCACCGGTGCCGATTTCTTCCTGCATGCGCACCACGTGGCCGATGAAGGCCGAGCCCTTCGCGTCGGCAGGCAGGCGCTCGATCTTGTTCGCCAGCATCCGCATGCCACGCACGCCGGCAATCGGCACCGGGGCCAGCATCACGCGGCAGGTCTTGCGGATGGCGCGACGGATGGCTTCCGCATCGGGTTGCTGGCGGCCGATCTCCTGCGGGTAGTACAGCAGGCCCTTGGGTGCCAGCACACCCTTGGCGAAGCGCGCACGCGCCATGTCGGCGCTGGCACAGCGTTGCGGGTCTTCGAACACCGGGTCGCTCACCAGATAGTCGTCGCCATTGCGGCCATATACCAGCAGGTTGTGCGCGTTGAAGTGGAAGCGCATGTCCTGCGGGAAGTACGGCAGCCAGAACACCGAAGTCTGCAGGCCGACGACGCGGCCCTCCGCGAGCAGCGCATCGAGCCGCGCACGACCGGCTTCCGGCGAACGGAAGGTCTCGAAGCGGAAACGCGCCTGCATCGGCTTCGCCAGCCCCTTGATGATGGCGCGCGGCGGCATGCGGTAAGCCACCAGCGGCAGCCCGGACAGCTTCACGAAGGGCAGGTAGGCGAAGGACAGCCCGGACGACAGGCCGAAGGCCATGGCCTCGGTCATGGGCGCGCCATGATGCGACAGCAGGCTGGAAATGACGCCGCTCTCGCAATGCGCCGCGTGGCGATGCTGGAAGGCAGTGGATGCCGTAGTCATGGCAGGCGCTGGAGTTGTTCAGGGTTCAGGCCAAGGGCCTGGGCATAACGCTCCAGCAGGGCCGGAGACAGCTTTGCAAAGCACGCCGGTTGCAGGTGTCGCCGCACGCGCCATTGCCACAGGCCGGTGCTCTGCGCCAGCAAGGCAACATCCATGCGGCGCGCGCTCATCCAGTATTCCAGCGTCGAGGCGGTGCCTTGCTGGACACGCAGACGCGCGGCGTCCGCTTCGGCGGCCATCGCATCCACGGCCTGGGTGGTGACGATCTCCTCCACCTCCCAGCCGGCCGACGGCGCAACCACCATGCGACCTTGCGCGTCACGTGCATACACCGCCTTGCGCAGGCCGGCGTGGGTGCGGTTGCCTTCCTGCGGAACGGCATCGAGGTCCACTACACCACCTCCATGTGGAAGAAGCCGCTCGAGAACCGGCCACTCTCCGGCACGAAGGCGAGCAGGCGCTGGCCACGCTTCAACTGGCCGGAGCGCAACAACTCGTCGACCATGATGTAAATGGAGGCCGCACCCGTATTGCCGCGCGTAGCGAGATTGGTGAACCAGCGCTCACGCGGAATCTCCAGTCCCAGTTCGCGCAGCGCGGCGGCGATCGGCTGCTCGAAATAGAAGGACGACATGTGCGGCAGGAACCAGTCAATGTCCTGCGCGCGCAGTCCGCGCTTGGCGATGACCTGCTCCAGCGGATCGCGTAGCGTCGCCCGCACGATGTGCTCGTTCAACAGGCGCACGTCCTGCTTCACGGCAAACACGGAACGGGTGGCCCACTCCTGTGGCGTGAAGCGTGCCCAGCCTGCCAGGCGGCTGTCCTGAGCGTCGTCGGCACGGTCGGCACCGAGGTACATGCACGCCGGCAGCTCGTTGGCAGCGGACGACATCTCGATCCAGTCGATGCGCAGGGACAAGCCGGTTGCGGCGGGCCGGCTTTCGAGCAGGAAAGCGCCGGCGCCGTCGGACAGCATCCAGCGCAGGAAATCCTTCTCGAAGGCGATTTCCGGGCGCGTCTCGAGTGCCTGCAGTTTGTGTTCGTGTTCCGGCTCGAAGTGCTGGGCGCGCAGGATGGGCGAGGGCAGCTCCGATGCGCAGGCGACTGCGCGGGCACTCTCGCCTGCGCGCACCGACAACCAGGCATGCTTCAGCGCTGCCACGCCAGCCAGACAGACGCCGGCGCTGCTGACGACCTCCAGCCGCGGCCAGCCCAGCTCACCGTGCACCATGACACCGTGATTCGGCATGATCTGGTCGGGCATCGAGGTCGCCATGGCCAGACAGTCCACTTCGGCCAGCGGACCCAGCGCGCGGATCGCCGCGGCCGCCAGCTCGGCATTGCTCATCACCGGCTCACCGGTTGCGCGATCGATGGCGTAGTGGCGCTGCTGGATGCCATTGCTGCGCAGGACCATGCGGCGCGCGCGCGAAGGTTTGCCACCCACCATGCCGAGCACCTGCTCGATCTCGTCATTGGAGACCGGATCCAGGGGCAAGTAGGCTGCGCTGCGGGTAAGGAAGACTTCAGTGCTCATACTGCGACAGACGCTCGGTGCCCGAGCCGGAAGGTGATTCGAAACGCGCCTTGAGCGCCGCGAGACGACCGCGCATCAGCGGCCGCAACACAGCCTGCAACGTCAGGCTTACCGGCACCACCGTGATGATGATGGCAATGAGGAATACAGCATACAGGGCCAGCAGCGGAATCCGTTGCGTGCTGCCTGGCGCACCGGCAGCGCGCAGCAGTTTGCCCCACAGGTAAAAACTACGGGTCCCTGCGCGCTCGCTGATGTAGAGCCTCGGGTCGGCTTCCACCGCGCGCAGCCCCGCGAGCAAAGGCGTGCCACTGCGCTCCGCATCCTGCAGCAGGCCATCGCGCAGGGCCAGCCCGAAACGGCGCATACCGCGTATCTGCTCGGCCGAAACGCCTGCCGGCGGCAGCCCCCAGAAACCGTCACGGCGGCCGGTCCACATCCAGCGCGGCGTGGTGATGAAAGTCGCCAGCGTGGGGCCCGGATCTGTCAGCACCACGTTGTCGATGAGATGCGCGCCGACATCTGCGAGCAGCGACTCCATCTTTTCCTGCGCGGTCATCCACATGTTGCGACAGGCAATCGCGGTAACCACCGGCTTGCCGCGCAACAGGCGGGCGGCTACCGGGTGCTTCAGGAATGCAGTGACCGGCTGCGACGGCGCGAGGAACCACACCTGCCAGGGCAGGATGACCAGGTCGAAATCCTCGTCCCCGGTGAGCCCAAGCGGCGCGAGCGGCGGCGGCACCAGATGGGCCGACTCCGGAAAGGCGTCGAGGAACCGGAAGAACGGCCAGGGAAAGGGAAACTCGTCCTGCAGGCGTAGCGTTTCGATGCGCACATCGAAACGCCCGTCCTCCCGCAGCGGAGCGATGAGCTGATCGGCCACAGCGTCCAGCTGCCCGCTCTGTGAATAGCGCAGGACAAGCACGCGCTTGCGCGCCACGGCGGCAGGGATGTCGTCGATGACGGCGTTCACGGGTGAAGGGGCGGGCGTGGAACAGCCTGATTGTGGGAGTGCCGGATTCTACCGTCCTGCCCGCATCCTGCCTGTGAGACGCTACCGACGGGCAGGATATGGCAAGAGAAAGAAAGCCGCGGGATAACCGCGGGGACCTCCCGCGGACAAGCTTCAGGCAAACAAAAGCCGCTGAACCTTCCGGCGCAGCGGCTTTCGAATCCGTTGGTGGTGATGGGCGGGATCGAACCGCCGACCTGTGGGTTATGAATCCACCGCTCTAACCATCTGAGCTAC
>JAVHYF010000026.1 GCA_031119205.1 Moraxellaceae bacterium
TGCAGAGAACGCGCCCCGCTTCCGCCGCCACGCTTCGCGTGGTTCCCTGCGCTGCTCGCCATGACGAGCGGCTGCGGAACTCGCCCTCGCTACGCTCGGTGCTCAGACAGTCCTCGCCGTCGCGCTACGCGCGATCCCTCGTCACGGCTGTGCTGCTCGGCGGCTGCAGAGGGGAGTGGGGCCGTGCCGGATTGCCGCGTTGCCTCTGCGGGTGGTGCCCTCTGAAGCATGCAGACGGTATGCTGCGGCCTTGTCTGCAAAGTGAGGTTTTTGTCGATTCTGTTAGTGGATTTTGAACAGAGGGTCGACTGGATAGAGAGCCCTGTATGACAAGTCTTTTCCGGATGCTGGTGGGCGCCATGTTAGGGAGCACGCGCCGATGTCATGCCGCAAATCTGCTCCCTAAGAAAGTTAGGTTCCCCGGGTCGCCATGAGATCCACCTTTACGCCGATTGCCTTTGTCTTTGCAGCGTTGATTGCCCTGAGTGAGCTTCAAATCGCCATGTCGGCTAGCGGGCGTGCGGTGCATTGGCTCTGCGGTGGTATGGCCACTTTGCTTGCACTTCTCTGTGCCACTTCAGACTACTTGGAACGTCGAATTTTCGCGGAAAACTGGGGTGGGGAATCGAAGGCTGTGCAAGTCGCTACGTTTTTTATAGTAGCTTGGCAACTTAACTTCGTAGTCTTTCTCGTGGTTGCTTCGGCTGGGCTTTTGATCTCCGCCGTTGCGCTTACTACTCAGGTGAGTGACGCTGACTTTGCCCCGTTGCTCTATAAGGTTCGACGTATAGGCGCTGCTTGCGCGGCAACGTCAATCATTCCCCCGGCAGTCATGTTGATAGCCACTTGGCTTGGATTTAAGCCGCATGACGAAACCTAACCATTCATTGCAGCCGACCTGCGCCAGCTGTGCTGGCTGGTCGGCTGAATTCAAACGTTGAGGCGCCTTCGTCCAAGTCTGCACGGCCTACATCCCCCTCTGCAGCCGCCGAGCAGCACAGCCGTGACGAGGGATCGCGCGTAGCGCGACGGCGAGCATGTTTGAGCTCCGAAGGCCGAGCGCAGCGACAGACTGAGGGCGAGTTGCGGAGCCGCTCGGCATGGCGCGCAGCGCAGGGAACCGTGCGAAGCACGGCGGCGTAAGCGGGGCGCGTTCTCTGCATACTCTCTGCCGCGCAGCAGAGAGTATGTCGCCCGCCGGGGCGAACTCCCGGCCCAGCGTAACGAGTGAGCACCTCACTCACGGCGGGAGCCGGCAAAACAGCAAGACTGATGGCACTCCATTCCTGCCCTTCGGCAAGCTCAGGGACTGCGCAGGAATGAAGAAAATTTGGAGTCTGGCTCGATATGCCACAGAGCGTGATGAGCGCGTGGGCTCGTCGAGCCCCCCTACATCCTGCAGAGGGGATTGGCGCCGTGCCATCCTTGCCCCGGTCTCCGGTATGCGCGATCGCTCTTCAAAAGCCCTCGCGAACCGCAGACTCAGCGCGGGTCGGGATGGCTGGGCGGCCAGCTCCGGTTTGCGGAGTTGGGCTGCATGAGATCCCACGAGTTGCCATACAGATCTTTGAACACGGCAACGATGCCATGGGGCTGCTCTTGTGGCGGGCGAATGAACTCGACTCCGTTGGCTTTGTAGCACTCGTAATCCCGCCAGAAGTCATCGGTGTACAGAAACAGGAAGACGCGACCGCCTGTTTGATTGCCAATTGCCAGGGCTTGATCTGTATCCGCTGCCCGCGCCAAAAGCAGGCACGCACCGTGACTACCATTTGGTCTGACGACCACCCATCTCTTGTCCTGCTCGGGAACCGGGGTGTCTTCCACAAGCGTGAAGCCGAGCTTCCCTACAAAGAAAAGCAGTGCCTCGTCGTAGTCGCGGACTACCAGGGAGACGAGACCGAGTGACTGGGAGACGGATGACATGCTGCACTCAGAAAGGTTGTCGGCGTTTGAGCTCACCCAAAGGTTCGGGCGCTTCAGTGCTTGTAGTCGCGGATAGCTTTGCGGATGTCTTTGCCGGACAGTACTGGACCAATGTGCACGCCGACACGAGACGCACCCGAACCCATGCCGAGCTCCACGAAGACTCGATACTCGACTTGAGTGACTCCGCCTTCAATCCGCTCCATCGGATGAATGAGTATCTCGGGCGCGCGCAATCCTCGCCGGACGGACCTTACCGCCTGCTTGAGCTGGTGCTCCGCCATAGTGAAGTCGGCAATGAGCATGCGCGGGGAAGCGAATCTCTGGTCTCTTTGCACTTCGAGCGATGCACCGGAATCTGCGTTCCTGACAATGAAACGGTCGGCGAAAACCTGAACATAGATGGCGTCGGCGGAGAGCATCTGGTTGCGGTGAGCATTGATGGTTGAAGTAGCCGGCCGGTGCGCAGAGACGCTTGCAACGGTTCGGGTTTGAAGAAGTGTAACGATGCCTGTTCCCGCATGCCAATTGAGTGCGATCTTCTAGGCGGTCGTGGGTCTCGTCCCCCGCTGCAGCCGCCAAGCAGGGGACGTGCGAAGTACTGCAGCGGAGGTGAATCATGTTTTCTGCATCCTCTTTGCCACGCAGCAGAGAGGGGGCTGGGTGGGCTCGCCGAGCCCACCCGTAACTACACCCTCAGTCGTTCGATCAGATCCGATTCGAGCTGCACGGTCTTCCCGCTGTGCCCGAGGTTCGGACCACTCACCAGGAACGTATCTTCCGCGCGCTCGCCCAGCGTGGCGATCTTGGCGGTGTGCAGGTTCACGTCATGCTCGGCCAGCGTGCGCGCCACGGTGTAGAGCAGGCCGGGGCGGTCGGTGGCGATGATGGAGAGGATGTAGCGCTGGCCGCGTTCGTCGGGCATCAGGGTGATGCTCGGCGTGATGGGGAAGTGCTTGGTCAGGCGTGACAGGCGACCACTGCTGGGTGTGTCCAGCGCGGCCTGGGTGGTGAGGCGTTCGGTGAGTTCGTGTTCGATCAGGCCGATGACATCGCGGTAGTCGCCGGTGTCACTGGCGGGGTCGAGCACGATGAAGCTGTCCAGCGCGTAGCCGTGGCTGGTGGTGTGGATCTTGGCGTCCAGGATGCTGAAGCCCATGCGGCTGAAATAGCCGCAGATGCGCGCGAAGAGGTCGCGCTGGTCCTTCGTGTAGACCATGACCTGCAGGCCTTGCTCGACCTGGTGCGGGCGGGCGCGGACGATGGGTTCGTCGGAGTCCGGGCGGTAGTACAGCATGCGCGTATGCCAGGCGATTTCCTCGCTGTCGTGACGCATGAAGTACACGGTGTCCAGCTCCTTCCACAGCGCGTCTTCGGAGCCGGGCATGAGGCCGTAGTAGCGCAGGCGCTCGCGGGCGTTTTCCTGGCGCTCTGTGACGCCCAGCGCAGCTTCCGGCAGGTCGCCATGCAGCAGGCGGCGGGTGGCGAGGAAGAGGTCTTCCAGCAGCTTGGCTTTCCAGCCGTTCCACACCTTGGGGCTGGTGCCGCGTATGTCGGCGTGGGTCAGCAGGTACAGCGCGGTGAGGTGGCGTTCGTCACCGACCAGGTTGGCGAAGCCGCGTATGACGTCCGGGTCGCTGAGATCCTGCTTCTGTGCGACCTGCGACATGGTGAGGTGGTGTTCGACCAGCCACACCAGCAGTTCGCCGTCTTCCTTGTTCAAGCCGTGGTCGCGGGCGAAGCGGCGGGCGTCGTTCATGCCCAGCTTGGAGTGGTCGCCGCCGCGGCCCTTGGCGATATCGTGGAACAGCGCGGCGACGTAGATCAGCCAGGGCGCGTCGAAGGCGCTCATCAGCCGCGTCATCAACGGGTATTCGTGCGCGTGTTCGTCCAGCGAGAAGCGGCGCGCGTTGCGCAGCACCTGCAGGATGTGCTGGTCCACGGTGTAGACGTGGAAAAGGTCGTGCTGCATCTGGCCGACGATGCGGCCGAAGGCGGGCAGGTAGGCACCGAGGATGCCGTACTGGTTCATGCGCCGGAATTCGTGGGTCTGGCCGCGCGGTTGCTTGAACAGCTCCAGGAAGTTGTTGCGGTTGACCGGGTCGCGACGGAACGCAGCATTCACCAGCTTGCGCGCACGCCACAGCGCGCGCAGCGTGCGGGCGCTCATGTTCTTCAGCTCGGGGTGCTCCATCATCAGCAGGAAGCATTCGAGCAGCGCGTGCGGATCGCGCTCGAAGAGCTGGTCGTGCGTGATGTCCAGCGTGTCGCCGAGGATGCGGAAGCGGCCATCGAGCGGACGCGGCGTGGCATCGGCGAGCGACTGGAAGCGCACCGCGATGTTCTGCAGCAGGATGGTGTTGAGCTGCACGATCTTCTTGGCCGTGCGGTAGTAGTGCTGCATGAGCACTTCGGACGCGCGGCGGGTGCGCGTGGCGCTGAAGCCGAAGGCCTTGGCCAGCGTTTCCTGCAGGTCGAAGATGATGCGGTCTTCGCGGCGGCCGGCGATGTGATGCAGGCGGATGCGCACGTGCTGCATGAAGCGCTCGGCGCTTTTCAGCTCGGCCACTTCCTCCTCGGTGATGAGGCCGTGGCGTGCCAGGTCGTTCCAGCGTGTGCCCAGCCCGCAGGCCAGCGCCAGCCACACGATGGTCTGCAGGTCGCGCAGGCCGCCGGGGCTTTCCTTGCAGTTGGGTTCCAGCGAGAAGGGCGTGTCCTGGAAGCGGTTGTAGCGCTGCTCCTGCTCGGCACGCTTGGCGTGGAAGAAGGCCGCCGGGTCCAGGGCGATGGCCACGCGCTGCACGAAGCCCGAATACAGTTCCTTGCTGCCGGTGAGGCGGCGCGATTCCAGCAGGGTGGTCTGCACGGTGATGTCGTGCTCGGACTCGGCGATGCATTCGTCAACCGTGCGTACGCTGTGGCCGATGTCCAGGCCGAGATCCCACAGGTGACCGACGAAACCGGTGATGTCCGTCTGCAGGGCATCGTCGGCCTCCGCGGCCAGCAGCACGAGGATGTCGACGTCCGACTGCGGATACAGCTCGCCACGACCATAGCCACCCACGGCGACCAGCGTGGCGGAGGCGGGCAGACCGCAGGCCTGCCACAGCGTGGTGAGCACGTTGTCCACCAGCTTTGCGCGGCCGGCAAGCAGGCGCTGCGGGCGGGCATCTTCCTCGTAGGCGAGGCGGAGCTGCGTGCGGCCCTCGGTCAGGACCTTGCGCAGCGCGTCGAGGACTTCGCGCGCGACTTCCATGCGGAGATCAGGCCTGGGCCGGGAGGTAGGGAGCGGGCGACCCTGCGGACACGGTGAGGACTTCGTAACCGTCGGCGGTGACGAGCACGGTGTGTTCCCACTGGGCGGACAGCGAGCGGTCCTTGGTGATGATGGTCCAGCCGTCGGGCAGCTCGGAGATGGCGGCCTTGCCGGCGTTGATCATCGGCTCGATGGTGAAGATCATGCCTTCGCGCAGTTCCACGCCGGTGCCGGGGCGGCCGTAGTGCACTACCTGCGGTTCCTCGTGGAATTTCTTGCCGATGCCGTGGCCGCAGAACTCGCGCACCACGGAGTAGCCGGCGTTCTCGGCATGACGCTGGATCACGTGGCCGATGTCGCCCAGCTTCGCGCCGGGGCGCACCTTGGCAATGCCCAGCCACATGCATTCGTAGGTGATCTGCGCCAAGCGACGCGACTGGATGCTGGCAGCGGCTTCGCCACCCACCAGGAACATGCGGCTGTTGTCGCCGTGGTAGCCGTCCTTGATGACGGTGATGTCGAGGTTCACCGAGTCGCCACGTTTCAGTGGCTTGGGGCCGGGAATGCCGTGGCAGACCACATGGTTGATCGACGTGCAGATGGCCTTGGGGTAGGGCGTGTAGCCGGGCGGCTGGTAGTTCAGCGGCGCGGGAATCGTGCCCTGTTCCTTCACCATGTATTCATGGCACAGGCGGTCGAGTTCTTCGGTGGTGACGCCGGGCTGGACGTGCGGGGTGATGTAGTCCAGCACTTCGGAGGCCAGACGGCCGGCGACGCGCATCTTCTCGATGTCTTCCGGCGTCTTGATGACAATGCTCATACTGCGGAAACGGGGAAAAATAAGGGGCGAAGGGGTGTAAGGGTACCCCGTTTGGTCCGCCTCCGCACCCCGCCCGGGCCCTGCATCGAGCTATGTGTCCGATAGCCGCTTGGGCTCTGCGGGTTAGCGACTCAGGTTGAACGCGCTGACGGCGCTGATCAGGCAGCCCACCAGGATCAGCAGCGTGCGGGCCTGCAGGTGGCGGGTCAGGTAGGCGGCCAGCGGTGCGGCGAACAGGCCGCCAATGGCCAGCCCGGCCACCAGTGTCCACACCGTGTTGTCGAGGATGGTGAAGAAGGCGGTGGCGACGCTGACGGTCAGGAAGAACTCGGCCAGGTTCACCGAGCCGATGGTGGTGCGCGGGTCATGCCCGGCGCCGACCAGCGAGGTGGTGACGATCGGTCCCCAGCCACCGCCGCCGGTGGTGTCCATGAAGCCACCGAACAGGGCCAGCGGGGCGATGCGCTTCGGCTCGATGGAGGCATTGCGGCGATGCTTGTGGAAGGCCTTGCTCAGCACGTACAGGCCCATCAGCAGCAGGTAGCCATTCACCCAGGGGCGTAGCGCCTTGCCATCCACGCTGGCCAGCACCCAGGTGCCCACCAGCGCGCCGATGACGCCCGGCAGCAACAGGCTGAAGAACAGGCGGCGGTTCACGTTGCCCAGCTTCAGGTGGGCAACGCCGGACACGCCGGTCGTGAAGACTTCCGCCAGATGGGTGGCGCCGCTGGCCATCGCCGGCGGTGCGCCGGCGGCCAGCAGGAAGCTGGTGGAGGTGATGCCGTAGGCCATGCCGAGTGCGCCGTCGATGACCTGGGCCAGCAGGCCGACGCCCACTGCGCTCCAGAAGGCCGGGTTGCTCAACGCCTCGGCGATCAGTTCGGTGCCCGACTTCGCGCTGCCATTGGCCCAGAACAGACGATAGGCCAGGTAGGCCACCAGGGTGACCAGCACCGCGCCCACGATGTAGTGCGCGATGCGCAGCAGCGGGTGGTCGTACGCGTGGGTGACGGCGTACTCCACGGGCGGCAGGCCCAGGGCGGCGTGTTCGGGGTTGATGGCCTGGTCCTGCAGGTCGGGGTGGCGGATCTTCATGGTCGTTCGGCTGTGGGCGTGCTCGGGCGGGCGCGCCGGATTCTCTCAGCCGGAACGTGCAGGAATGTGGCGATCTGGTGAATTGCTTATGCCGATTCCGAATAACGGAGCCTGGCCGGCGAGCGGAGGCGCCGCGCCATCATCTTGCTGCAACGCAAGGAAACGAAGATGCGCATGGACGTATCTGCACGTCCGGTTTGCGCATACGCCCGTGTTTCCCTTTGGTCGGGTGTCTCCGCGCTCTGTCGCCGTTGCGGCGGCAGAGCGCGTCTTTTTGCTCGGACCAGCTTGCTCAGACCAGTGCCGCGTCGCGCGAGGGATTCACTTCCGCGCGCACCGTGGCTTCGGTGAGCGTCGGCGCAGCCAGTTCGATGAAGCGGTAGGCGAAGCCGCGCAGGTAATGGCCACGGCGCACCGCGATGCGCGTGGTGTTGCTGCCGAACAGCTCGTCGCATTCGATCAGGCGCAGGTCCGGATCGCGCTTCTGCTGGTAGGCCATGCTGGCCACGATGCCCACGCCCAGGCCCAGCTCCACGTAGGTCTTGATCACGTCGGCGTCCAGCGCGGACATCACCACGTCCGGCACCAGTCCGGCCTCGGCGAAGGCGCGGTCGATGCGGGCACGGCCGGTGAAGCCCTCGTGATAGGTGATCACCGGGTGCTCGGCAATCGCCGCCAGCGTCAGCGGCTTCGTTTCCAGCAGGGCGTGGTCCGGCGGCACGATCAGCGCGTGATGCCATTCGTAGTACGGGAAGCTCACCAGCTCCGATTGCGTGTCCAGTGCCTCGGTGGCGATGCCGATGTCGGCCTCGCCGGACAGCAGCAGGTCGACGATTTCCTGCGGGCTGCCTTGATGAAGCGCGAGGTGCACCTTGGGGAATTCCTTCTTGAAGGCCGCCACCACCTGCGGCAGCGCGTAGCGCGCCTGGGTGTGGGTCGTCACCACGGTGAGCTGGCCTTGGTCGCGCTGCGTGAACTGCTCGGCCAGATGCTTGATGTTCTTCGCGTCCAGCAGCATGCGCTCGACGATCACCACCAGCTCCTTGCCCGGCTCGGTGAGGCCCAGCAGGCGCTTGCCACGACGGATGAACAGCTCGACGCCGAGTTCGTCCTCCAGATCCTTGATGTGCTTCGACACGCCCGGCTGCGAGGTGAACAGCGCGTTGGCGACTTCGGTCAGGTTGAAGTTCTGGCGCACCGTCTCGCGGATGATGCGCAGTTGCTGGAAGTTCATGATGCGGTGCTCCGTGTGGCAGTTGCCTTGTTGTTGTCCGTTTTATGGGGGTGTGGGAAGACGCGCAGTTGTGCCGGCAGCACGCGTACGCGCTGGCCGGTGGCGAGCGCGAGCGATGCGCTCTGCTCGCGGCTGAGTTCCACTTCCACGTGACGCGGCACACCTTCATGCACGTCACCCTCAAGCTCCACGCGCGTGCTGGCGCCGAAGCTCAGCACGCGGGACACGGTGGCGCCGATGCCGCGCGTCTCGCTCACGTCGGTGACGATCTGCAGCTCGTGCGGACGGGCGAAGGCGATCACCTCGGCGCCGTGTGACAGGCCGTCCTGCGTGGTGTCGTGCGGATGCGCATGCTCGCCCAGTTGCACGTGGCTACCATCGACGCGGCCGTGGAAGAGGTTCACCGCGCCGAGGAAGCCATACACGAAGGGCGTGGCCGGCGACTGGTACACCTCGTTCGGGCTGCCGATCTGCTCCACGTTGCCGTGGTTCATCAGCACCACGCGGTCGGACACTTCCATCGCTTCTTCCTGGTCGTGGGTTACGAAGATGCTGGTGATGTGCAGCTCGTCGTGCAGGCGGCGCAGCCAGCGGCGCAGCTCCTTGCGCACCTTGGCGTCGAGCGCGCCGAAGGGTTCGTCGAGCAGCAGCACCTTGGGTTCCACGGCGAGTGCACGGGCCAGCGCGATGCGCTGGCGCTGACCGCCGGACAGTTGCGAGGGGAAGCGGTCGGCCAGCCAGTCCAGCTGCACAAGCTCCAGCAATTCCTTCACCTTGCGCTTGATGACGTCCTCGCTCGGGCGCTCCTTGCGTGGCTTCACGCGCAGGCCGAAGGCCACGTTGTCGAACACGCTCATGTGGCGGAACAGTGCGTAATGCTGGAACACGAAGCCGACCTGGCGTTCGCGGATGTGCGTGTCGGAGGCATCCTCGCCGTCCAGCAGCACGCGGCCGCTGTCGGCACGCTCCAGGCCGGCGATGATGCGCAGCAGGGTGGTCTTGCCGCAGCCGGACGGGCCGAGCAGGGCGACCAGTTCGCCACCGGGGAAGTCCAGCGACACGTTGTTGAGCGCGACGAAGTTGCCGAACTGCTTGTGGATGTTCTCGACCTTGATACTCATTTTGCTGACCCGGTGAAATGTGAAACGTGAAAGGTGAAACGGAATGCACGTCGCGCATGGCGCGCTTTCCTCCCCCGGCAGGGGGAGGGCAGGGAGGGGGCATCACATTTCACGTTTCACCTTTCACGTTCTTGCTGCTGTTCGCAACTTGCCACTCGACGAATGTCTTGATGACGAGGGTGACCAGGGCCAGCAGTGCCAGCAGGGATGCCACGGCGAAGGCGGCGGCAAACTGGTACTCGTTGTAGAGGATCTCGATGTGCAGCGGCATCGTGTTGGTCTCGCCACGGATGTGGCCGGACACCACGCTCACCGCGCCGAACTCGCCCATCGCCCGCGCGTTACACAGCACCACGCCGTAGATGAGGCCCCACTTGATGTTCGGCAGGGTTACGTGCCAGAAGGTCTGCCAGCCGCTGGCGCCCAGCACGATGGCGGCTTCCTCTTCCTCCTTGCCCTGCGCCTGCATCAGCGGAATCAGCTCACGCGCCACGAAGGGGAAGGTCACGAACACAGTGGCCAGCACGATGCCCGGCACGGCAAAGATGATCTTCAGGTCGTGCTCGCGCAGCCATGGGCCGAAGTAGCCTTGCGCGCCGAACATCAGGACGTAGATCAGGCCGGCGATGACCGGCGACACCGAGAAGGGCAGATCGATCAGCGTGGTGAGCAGCTGCTTGCCACGGAACTCGAAGCGCGCAATCGCCCAGGCTGCCGATACGCCGAACACCAGGTTCAGCGGCACCGCGATGGCTGCGGCGATCACCGTGAGCTTCACCGCCGCCAGCGCGTCCGGGTCGACCAGCGATTCGAAGAAGACCGCCCAGCCTTTCTTCAGCGCCTCGCTGAACACCGCGGCGAGCGGTACCAGCAGGAAGAGTGCGAAGAAGGCCAGCGAGACGCCGACGATCGCCCACTTGATCCAGGCTGCTTCACTCGTCGCGGGGTTGCCCTCGTAGTGGGCCGCCTGACGGTTGATATGCAGGGAAGTTGCGCCAGCCATTACACGGCCCTCCCGATACGACGCGCACTCCAGGCCTGCAGCCCGTTGATGGCGAAAAGCAGGATGAAGGATGCAATCAGCATGACGGTGGCGATCGCGGTGGCGCCGCGGTAATCGAACTGCTCCAGCTTGGTGATGATCATCAGCGGGGTGATTTCCGACACCATCGGGATGTTGCCGGCCACGAAAATCACCGAGCCGTATTCACCCACGGCACGCGCGAAGGACAGCGCGAAGCCGGTAAGGATGGCCGGCAGCAGCAGCGGGAAAATGACGAGGCGGAAGGTCGTCCAGCGTTGTGCGCCCAGGCTGGCGGCGGCTTCTTCCAGCTCCGTCTCCAGGTCTTCCAGGATCGGCTGCACGGTGCGCACCACGAAGGGCAGGCCGATGAAAACCAGCGCCACCAGCACACCCAGCGGCGTGTAGGCCACCTTGATGCCCAGCGGCTCAAGTGCCGAGCCGATCCAGCCCTTGGGCGAATACACGGTGGCCAGCGCGATGCCGGCCACCGCGGTGGGCAGAGCGAAGGGCAGGTCGACCAGCGCATCGACGACCCGCTTGCCGAAGAAGTCGTAGCGCACCAGCGCCCAGGCCAGCAGGAAGCCGAACACCGTGTTGATGCCCGCCGCCAGCAGCGAAGCGCCGAAGGACAGCTTGTAGGACGCCACCATGCGCGGCGCGGAGATGACATTCCAGTAGCTCTCCCAGCCCAGGCCGCTGGCCTTCAGGAAGACACCGCCGAGGGGGATCAGCACGATCAGCGACAGGTAGACCAGGGTGTAGCCCAGGGTCAGGCCGAAGCCGGGCAGCACCCGGAAGGGCTTGCTGCGGCCTCGCGCAGCCGGGGCTGCCGAGTCTGGGGGGGCCGGAATCGCGTAGGACGCGGAAGACATGCTGTCGCTCTTCTTATAAGGAAAGCGTGCAGTCTAGGCAGTTGCTTATCTGTAAATAAGGAATAAAAACTGAGGTTCTTATTCTTAATGTGGATAAGCGGTGCGGTGCGCCGGCGCCATCGCGGCATGTAGCCGGCCAGGTCCCGGCGCAATAAAAGAAGGGGGCGCCCGCAGGCGCCCCCTTCTCCTTCCCTCGCTCGCGCCTTGGCGCGACCGGTTACTGCGCCGCGCTGGCCTGCGGTGACAGCGGGTCTGCTGGGACGGCAGCCTTGCGCCGACGCAGCACCGGCAGCAGCAGTGTGACCAGCGCCACCAGCAGCAGGCCGGCGGTGATCGGTCGCGTGTACAGGAAGTCGTAGCTGCCATTGGACAGCGACAACGCACGGCGGAAGCTGGATTCGGCCATCGGCCCCATGATCAGCGCCAGCACCACCGGTGAGGGCGGGTAGTCCCAGCGCTGCATGAAGAAGCCCACGATGCCCACGGCCAGCATGATGCCGACGTCGAACATGCTGTTGTTGATGGCGTAGGCCCCGACCACGCACAGCGCCAGGATCAACGGTGACAGCACCGAGCGCGGCATCTCCAGCACCTTGCTCATCAGGCGCAGTGAGTTGAGGCCCACCACCAGCAACGCGAGGTAGCAGAACAGCATGCCGGCGAATAGCGTGAACACCAGCGGCGCATGGTCCTTGAACAGCAGCGGACCGGGTTGCAGGCCCTGCATGGTCAATGCGCCCAGCATCACTGCGGTGACCGCATCGCCCGGAATGCCCAGGGTCATCATCGGCAGCAGGTCGCCGCCCGTACAGCTGTTGGCACCCGATTCGCAGGCCGCCACCGCCTTCAGCTCGCCCTTGCCGAAATTCTCCGGGTTCTTCGAGAAGCGCTTGGCCTCGTTGTAGGCCACGAAGGACGCGATGTCCGCACCGGCGCCGGGAATGATGCCGACGATGACGCCCAGCCCCGACGAGCGCAGGATGGTCAGGATCAGGCCACGGAACACCGACCACGGCGGAATGATGCGGCCGATGACGACCTTGATCTCGTGCCGCGTCTGTTCCTGCCCCAGCGACTTGAAGGCCTCCGACGCGGCGAACAGGCCGATCATGACCGGGATGAAGGGCACGTTGAACAGTTCGGTGAAGCCGCCGGTGTAGCGCGGGAAACCCGCCATGGGGTCCAGCCCCACCGTCGACAACAACAGCCCCACGAAGCCGGCAATCAGGCCCTTGATGAGCGACTCGCCGGACACGCTGGTGATGATGGACAGGCCGAACACCGCCAGCGCGAAAGTCTCGGCGGCCGAGAACTCCAGTGCGACGCCTGCCAGCAGCGGTGCCAGGAAGATCAGCATGAAGATGCTGATGGTGCCGCCGATGCAGGACGAGATGGTGGCCGTGCCCAGCGCGATGCCGGCCTGGCCTTTCTGCGTCAGTGCGTAGCCGTCCATGGCGGTGGCTGCGGCGGCCGGCGTACCGGGAATCTTCAGCAGGATGGCGGTGATGGAGCCACCGTAGATGCCGCCGAAGAACACGCCGGAGATCATCAGGATGCCGGACACCGGATCCATGCCGAAGGTGAAGGGCAGCAGGATCGCCACGCCCATGGTGGCGGTGAGCCCCGGCAGTACGCCGATGATGATGCCCAGCGTCACGCCCATGACGGCGAGCACCAGGGCCATCGGGTCATTGGCGAGATTGACGAAGCCCTGCAGGAGCAGATCGATTTCTTGCATGTCGTGTTCTCCCCGTTACAGCGCGCCGCTGGCTTCGAACAGGCTGCCCATCGGCAGCGGAATGCTCAGGCCGAACAGGAACACCAGGTACAGGAAGGCCGTGATGCCCACCGCGATCACCGGGTTCCACACCCGGTGGCGCATGCCCATCAGGCTCATCAGGCCGACCAGGAACACCACCGTCGTCGGCAGGTAGCCCAGGAATGGAATGACGAAGATGTAGAGGCCGGTCGCCACCACGCCGATCACCACCGGCAAAACATGAAAGGGTGCGGCCGGCGTGGCGTCTGCCTTCGGCGCGCGACGCAGCGCATTGATGACGAGCAGCGCTGCCAGCACCAGCAGTGCGCTGGCATAGATCATCGGGAAGCGGGCCGGACCGACGTCCGATGCGAGACCGATGTTGGGAAAGTCGCGCGAGGCGACCATCGCGGCGATCGCGACCAGCGCGATGAGGATGCCGGCGATGAGATCGGCGGAGCGGGGCGCGCCCGGTCCTGCCGCATCTGCGGAATGACTCATGGTTGTCTCCTCGGACGGGCGCGCCCCAGCGGAGCGCACCCGCGGGTTCCGGTCGGCTTACTTGGCCAGACCGATCTTGCTCATCATCGTCTTGAAGAAGACGTTGTCCTTGTCCATCGCTTCCTTGAAGGCAGGCGCGTCGACATAGGCCCAGGTGAGGTTCATCTTGGTCAGCGTGTCGCGGAAGGCCTGGTCTTCGGCGGTCTTGCGCGAGGCTTCGCGCAGCACGTCGACGACGGCCTTAGGGGTGCGCTTGGGCACCACGATGCCGCGCCAGGTGTAGATCGACACGTCGATGCCTTTCTCCTTCAGCGTCGGCACCTGGTCGAAGCCCTTGGCGCGCGTGTCGCCGGCCACCGCCAGGATGCGCAGCTTGCCGGCGGCCACCTGCGCCACCACTTCCGCCGGGCTGACCGATACCGCTTCGATGTGGTTGCCCAGCAGCGCGGTGACGGCGGGGTTGGCGCCGTCATAGGGGATGTGGTTGAACTTCACGCCGGCCTTGTCGCCGATGGCCTCCGCCGCGATATGCCAGATGGCTCCCGTGCCGGAGTTGCCGACGCGCACCTTGCCCGGGTTGGCCTTGGCATGTGCGAGGAACTCTTCCACCGTTTTCCACGGGGCTTCGGCATTCACTGTGATGGCGCCGGGCTCGGCGTTCAGTCGCGCGATCGGGGTGAAGTCGTCCACCGCGAAGCGGGCCACGCCCATATGCGGCAGCATGGCGATCTCCACCGTGCCCATGCCGATCTTGTAGCCGTCCGCACGGGCCGCCATGATTTCGGTGAGGCCCACGGTGCCTGCACCGCCGGTCTTGTTCACCACGCCGATGGCCTGTGGCAGATGCTTCTTCGCCACCTCGGCATATGCGCGGGCGACCAGATCGGTCCCGCCACCCGCGGCATAGGGCACCGTCAGTTCGATCTGCTTGACCGGGTAGTCCGCAGCCTGGGCACCGGTGCTGACCATCATGGCGGCCGACAGGCCGAGCATCAGACCGGAAAACGAGCGACGCGAGATGCGACGCGAGGAATCACACGAATTCATACAACCTCCTTCGATGGAAACGCCTGTCAAGGCGGTGAGTCCTGCAGATCTCTGTCTGCTCGGTAACCGTGGGGGAACTACAACGGTGTCAATCAAATGCAGTCAGGTGTCAGAGCGCCCTCCAGGCGGCGACGAAGCGGCGGGCGCGCTCGCCCAGTTCCGCAATCGTCGTGCCCTTGGCATACAGCGCCGAGCCCAGCCCGAAACCGGCGGCGCCGGCAGCACGCCAGTCCGCCAGGTTGTCCGGGCTGACGCCGCCGACCGGCAGCACGCGCGCATCGGCAGGCAGCACCGCGCGCAGCGCCTTCACGGTGGCGGGGCCGGCCTGTTCGGCCGGGAACAGCTTGAGTGCGGTGGCGCCCGCGGCCAGTGCCGCGAAGGCCTCGCTGGGTGTGTAGAAGCCGGGCAGGCTCGCCAGGCCGGCGGCCTTCGCCGCGGCGATCAATCCCGGGTCGGTATGCGGCGTCACCATCAGGTCGGCGCCGAGGTCCGCCAGCTGTTTCACCTGGTCGATGCGCATCACCGTGCCGGCGCCGACCAGCACGTCCGGTGGCAACACGCGGCGCATGGTGGCGATGCTGGTGAACGGGTCGGGCGAATTGAGCGGGACTTCGATCAGCTTGAAGCCGGCATCCACCAGTACGGCGGCAGCGGCCTCCGCGTCTTCCGGCGGCAGACCGCGCAGGATGGCGACCAGCGGCAGCACGCGCATGGCCGCTTCGAAACGGGCAAGACGTTCCGGGTTCATGTCGGGGATTCCTCAGGGGTGGCGCGCAGCAGTCCGGCCGCGCGGGCAAAGTCGAGCAGGCCGGCCGGTGCGGTGTTGTCCAGTACGGCGGCGGGCGGGCGGTTCAGCAGCGTCAGGGCCTGCACGTAGCGCTGGCACAGCTTCGGGTCGCCGATCAGTAGCAGCGGGGTGGCTGTGCCGGTGCCGCCGAGGCGGCCGATGCCGGACACCAGTTCGTGGCCGATCAGCAGACCGGACAGGTACTCCGGCAATGCCCCGGGCGGCAGCTGCTTGGTCAGGCCGAGGGTGCGCACCGCGAACAACTGGTGTCCCAGGTCACCCGGACCCGCTTTGCGCGCGGCGGCCACACCGAGTTCGAAACCCTGGCGCGCTTCTGCCGCACTGGCGGGCGCTTCGGGAAACAGACGGCCGAGGATGGTGTGACGTGCCAGCGCCGCGAACAACTCGCCCGTCATATGGGTGACGAAGCGCTGCACGCTGCCGCCACGTACCTCCACCCACTTGGAGTGAGTGCCGGGCAGGACCATGCACGCGTGGGCCGACCATTCCGGGTGGTGGGCCAGTGCGCCGGCGATCTGTATCTCCTCGCCACGCAGTACGTCGGGCGCCGCGCCCACCGGGCGATGGATCAGCCCCGGCGCGATCAGCAGGGTGGTGCCGGGCCGTCCGGTATCCACCTGCGCGGCATGCGCGGCCAGCGTCTGCAGGTCGGCCGGACAGCTCACGTACGGCGCCTCGCGCCAGCCCTGCGCGCTGCCGACCATGCCGCCGGCCACTGCCGGCAGGCCGGGGTGGGCGTCGAGCCAGCCGGACGCGATGTCGGCGAACGCCTGACGGAAACCGGCTTCACCCGGCTGCGGCAGGTTCTGGATGCCGTGCGCGCTGGCGCGGGTGTCGAGCACCTGGCCAGTAGCGTCGAGCAGGAAGGCGCGCAGGCTGGAGGTGCCCCAGTCGAGCGCCAGCAGCGCGGGGCGGGTATTGGTGGTCACCGACGTGGTGTCCGGCTGCGGCGTGTTCAGCTCGCTCATGGGGCCACCCATCCCAGGTCGCGTGAAATGGCATCAGCGGTGTCACGCACCAGCGGGCCCAGCCGCAGCATGCGTTCCTCCGCCATGTAAGGCACCGCGCTGGCGATGCTGATGGCGGCCACCACCTTGCCGGTGAGGTCGCGCACCGCGGCACCCACGCAGCGGATGCCCAGTTCGTTCTCTTCGAGGTCCATCACCCAGCCTTGCCGCAGGTAGCCATCCATCTGCAGGGCGTATTCGGTCCACTCGATGGCGGGGGCGGCGCCCTGGTTGCGGCGGATGTTCATCGCGTAGTCGTAGAGGCTGCGCCATTGCTCGCGTGGCACGCCGAGCAGCAGGCCCTTGCCCACGCCGGTGGAGGCCACCGGCATGCGGTTGCCGACGCGCGAGCGCATCTCCAGGCCGCGGGTGCCGGGCACCTTGTCGAGGTAGAACACCTCCAGGCCTTCCATGACGCCGAGATGTACGGTGTCGCCGGTGTGGCTGGCCAGCAGTTCGATGTGCGGCCGGGCCAGCGCCACCAGCGGGCGTTGCTCCAGCGCCTTGATGCCCAGCGCGATCAGCTTCGGGCCCAGCAGGTAACCCTTGTAGGGAACGTGGTGCAGGTACTGCTGTTGCACCAGGCTGCCCAGCATGCGGTGGGTAGTGCTGCGTGGCGTGCCGAGATGGGCGGCGATGCTCTTCACATCGCTGATGCCCGCGCCCACGCATTCGAGCAGGGCCAGACCGCGCAGCAAGGTCTGCGTGCCGGCGGCTGCACCGCCCGCACTGGCGCTGCTCTTGTCTTCGTCCTTCGCACTGGCGATGGCGTGCATGTTGTCGGTCTGTCCTGTCATGCAAGTGTCCTCATCGTAGGAATGCGGGATTAGTGTGTCAAATATTCAATCAATGGTGCAAATAATGAGACAAATTGTCAGTGTTCGACATTTAGAGCTCAAATCTGCATCCTTGAATCGCCAGTTAAGCCAACTTTTGCTCGTTTGTCTCTGAATGTGAGACATCTATATCAATTCTTGTACGGGAGAACCCTATGTTTGCTGACCTCAAGAATCGTCGCGTCCTCATCACCGGTTCCAGCCAGGGCATCGGACTGGCCGTGGCGAAGGCCTTCGCCGCCGCCGGCGCACACGTCGGCCTGAATGGGCGGCGGCGCCCCGACGACATGGAGGCCACCCTGGGCACGATGGGCGCGGCGGGTGGAGAGGCCGAGTTCTTCGCAGCCGATCTGAGCAGCACCGAGCAATGCCGCAGCCTGGTCGAGGCTTTCGTCGCGCGCTTCGGTGGCATCGACGTACTGATCAACAACGCCGGCGGGCTGGTCGGGCGGACGCCGCTGGCGGAAATCGACGACGGTTTCTACGACGCGGTGATGGATCTCAACGTGCGTTCGACGCTGATGGTCACGCGCTTCGCGTTGCCGCACCTGCAGGCTTCGGCCGCGCAGAGCGGGCAGAGCGCCTCGGTCATCTCCGTGGGCTCGATCGCCGGCTACACCGGCGGTGGCCCCGGCGCGTCGCTGTACGGCGCGGCCAAGGCCTGGATCCACAACGTGCAGAAGAACTGGGTGAACTTCCACACTAAGGACGGCATCCGCTTCAACATCGTGTCGCCCGGCACCTTCGATACCGCCTTCCATGCCGACAAGGACGAGGCGGCACGCGCCAGGGTGAGCGCCGGCATTCCGATGGGACGTTTCGGCCGGCCGGAGGAAGCCGCGCCTGCCTTCCTGTTCTTCGCGTCCAACATGGCCAGCGGCTATGTCACCGGCCAGATCCTCGACGTGAATGGCGGGCAGTACATGCCGTGATGGCACAGGCCTGCGGCAGGCACAAAAAGGCCGCCTCGTGGGCGGCCTTTTTCATGAGCAAGGATGTCCTGGTACTCGTCAGGGCCGCCAGACGTAGGCAGCGCCACTGGTGACTTCCGGCACCGGTGCCGTGCGCGCGGCGCCCTGCGTGGTGTCGGTGGACACGGCGTTGTCGACGAAGCCGTAGAACACGCCCTTGCTCAGCGACACGCCACGCAGCTCGAGGTCGCCATACACCTGGGCGGTGCCGGACAGGGTGATGCCGGTTTCAAAGGCGCCCGGCCCCATGAAGGTGGTGCCGACGCGGGCGTTGTCACGCACCGTCGTGTTGCCCTTGAGCTGGGTCAGCGCGCCGACGACGGCGTTGCCGCTGACGCTGCCGTTGTGGATCACCGCGTGGTCCTCGATGCGTGCGTTTCCGCTCACCGTTCCGCCCAGCACGCTGGCATACGGGCCGACGTAGGCCGTACTCGCTACGCTCGCCCCGGTGGCTACCCAGCCCCCGCCGTTGGGGTGACGCGTGCCCGAGTTGCTCGGGTTGGGCGCGCCGGGCTGGAAGCCTTCCGGCATCGCGCCCTGGAACTGCGCCATCCAGGGGTAGCGGTACATGGTGTAGTACATCTGGTCCCACAACACCTTGTGCATGGTGAGCGGCGCGGCCAGCACCACCATCCACAGCTCGCGGTCGCCGGTCTGCAGGCAGAAGTCCACCTCGCCATCGCTGCCACGCATCAGGCTGCTGTAGCGCGGCCGGCCATTGGCATCCACGGCCACCACGCCCCAGCGCCAGCCGGAGTCCGGATTGGGTACCGAGGCAGGCTGGTTCTTGTAGCTGCCGAAGGCGGTATTGGCCGGGCCGGATTGCAGCACGCCGCGGAAGGTGACCTTCACCGTCGTAGCGCCGCTGTCCGGGTACAGGCGTACCAGGTTGTAGCCCCAGCGCTGGGGGGCCCAGCTGCGCGGCACGGCGAAGCGGCGTTGCGCCGCGTCCATCGACTCCAGCTTCGTCACCCGCAGGCGGCGGTCACCGCTGCGATCGGCGTAGCTGCCGTAGCGGCTGCGATAGACGCTGCCCTGGTCGCTGCCGTCATGGTTGCGATAGTCCCAGGTCACGTTGTGCATGGCCCATTGGCCGAACACATCGTTGAGCTGCGCGACCGACCAACCCATGTTGCGCGCCAGCACGCTGAAGGGGTCTTCGTCGCGCCAGCCGCTCTGGCCCGGTTTCAGCGACTTCGTCCAGATGTCGTTCACCGCCGCGTAGCAGTACTTGTCCTTCACGAACTCCCAGAATTGCCAGTTGCAGTAGCGGTTACGCGTGGAGCCGAAGTACACGTGCGGATAGTTCACCTGCATCTCGGAGCAGTGTGTCTCGCCACGATGCTCATCTACCTGGTGGGCCATCCAGTTGGCATGGCTCTCCCACAGCCAGCCGGTGTATTGCGAATCGCGCATGCCGCGTGACGACCCCTGCAGGGCGTGGGCGAATTCATGCGCCAGGCCCCAGCGGTCGGCCAGCGCACCCGGCCCGATCCACATACCCATGTCGCGCTCGCCGGTGACGCCACCGGAAAGGCCGAAGTCGCTCTGGATGTGGATGTTCACCTTGTACTTGGTGGCCGTGTCGCAATACGGCTCGGTGAAGCCCACCTTGTCCATGTAGGTGGTCCACACCTTCTCCAGCATGGTCGCGGCGTTCTGCGCAGCCGCCACGGTGGTGGTCGTGCCGCTCCAGCGGAAGGCGAAGTGGGCGGACTCGTACTGCACCGCCGGCATGCCGGACGGGTTGGTGATGCCCCACTGGCCGGGTGTGCATACCGGCTTGCTGACTGTGCAGGACGGCCAGCTGGCGCTGCTGCCGGCGCTGCACATGCCACCGCCACCGGACGAGGAGGATGACGACGAGCCGGTGCCACCGGAGGACGAGCTGGAGGAGGAACTCGACGAGGAACTCGATGACGTGCTCGACGAAGAGCTTGAGGAGCTGCTCGATGAGCTTCCAGCGCCTGACGAGCTGGAGCTGGACGAACTGCTGCTCGAAGACGAGCTCGACGAACTGGAGGAGGAAGACGAGGACGAGGATGAAGACGAGGATGAGGAAGACGAAGCGCCCCCCGTCGGCACCGAGCATTCATTCACGCCGCCATTCACCCGCGTGCCGAAAGTGGCGGTGCCGCACACGAAGCTGCCGGTGAGCTGTTTGTAGACAAAGCGGTCGGCGCGGCCGAAAGCCACCAGCGTGCTGCTGGCGACTGAACAGTTCGCACCTTCCTTGCAGATCGTGACGTAACCCTTGGGGCGGTTGGCGGCATGCGCTGGCAATGCGAGCGCAGCCAGCATGACGGCCAGCCCGGCCGCATGAAGGCGTTTCATCTGACTCTCCTTGAATGTCCTGTGTCGCGCAGGCTGGCGCAGTTGCAGCGCGCCGGCCCGCCCTGGTGCCGGTCATGCAGGAATTGTGGTCAGCGCCCATGCGCGGACAAGCGCCGGCGGCCCACGGGCATCCGGGCCGGATTGACGGTCAGGGGAGTCGGAGAAAAAAGAGAAAAACGGAAAAACAGGAAGATGCGGTAGCGAGGCGAGGACTGCTTCCGCGCCTCCCGTCGCTCACGTTGCTTCGCGTTGTCTAGGACTGCTGCGGTACTTTGCTGCGCAGCCAGCCCACCCAGGCCTGCCAGCTCGCCACGCAGGCCACGCAGCCCACGCCAATGAACACCGGCACCGCGCCGAACACGCCGGCCACGCTGCCGTAGAGCGACGGCGCGGTGAGGCCCACGGTGTTGCCCATCATCGAGCGCAGGCCGGCACCTTCGCCTGCCTTGCCCTCCGGCATGGCGCGGTAGATCAGGCTCAGCACGCTGGGCTGGCCGGTGGCCTGTGCCATGCCCAGTGCGCAACCGAGCGCAGCCAGGAGATACACGCTGTATGCAAATGGCAACAGCAGGAAGGCGCCACCGATCACGCCGTAGGCCAGCACCAGCAATTGCCACTCGCTGAACTGCCGGGACAGCCAGGGCAGGATGATGCGCATGCCGAAGGTGCCGACCGCCAGTGCGGACATCACCATGCCGATGGCGGTGGCAGAGAAACCGCGCTCGTGGCCCAGCACCGGCATCATGAAAGTGAAGCCGTCATGCGCCATCGACAGCACCATGGCCAATAGGTAGATGCGCAGCACCCGGGGGTCGCTGAACACCATGCGCACCACGCTTTCGCCCTTGGCCTTGTCCTTGCGCGGGTCGCCGGCGTCGCCCGGTACGTCGACGCAGAACGACACGACGAGGCTGCAGCCGACGATGACCGCCATCGTGCCGTAGGCGGCGGCAAAGCCATGGTGGTCGATCATGTAGCCGGCCACCGTCGGCCCGCCCACGGCAGCTACCGAGTTGCCCATCGACAGCCAGGCCAGCATGCCCACGCGATCACCGTCGCGCTCGAAGGGCATCATGCTCACCGCCACGTTGGCGGCCAGCATGTAGCTGGCGAAGCCCAGCCCGCACAGCATGGCACTGGCCATCACGGTGGCCATCTGCGGCAGCAGGGCGGGGGCGATCAGGCCGCTGACCATCAGCACCTGGCTGACGCGCATCACGAAGCGCGCGCCGGCGCGGTCGATCCAGCGACCCATCAGCAAGGACAGGAAGGCCGGCAGCAAGGCATAGGCGCTGTAGGCCAGGCCGGCGAGCAGTGCCGAGTCGCTGGTCTTCAGCATGAAGAGGGACGCCGTGATGCGGCCACCGCCCATGGTGATGTGGGCGAGCATGGAAACCGCGATCAGGGAAAAGAGCTGTAGCTGGTTGCGCGAGAGCTGCATCGGTCCGATTGTAAGACAAACACGCGGTTCTCATTCGTCATGGCGCCGCAGAGGCTCGGCACGGGCGCTGCGCTCAACCCAACCTACGTCCACAGCGAGGCGCTACGCAGAAGGCGGTAGGTTGGGTTGAGCGCAGCGACTTGTGCAGAGCTTGCCGAAGCAAGCCCAACATCCCACGTACCGGCAGCCGCGTAGTTCAGCTTGCCTGCGCCGCCTTGCTCCTCAACCCGCCCAGCCGCGACTGCCAGGCTGCCACGCAGGCAATGCCGCCCACGCCGATGAACACCGGCACCGCGCCGAACAGGCCGGAGATCGCACCGAAGGCCGATGGCGCCGTGAGGCCCATCGTATTGCCCATTGCCGAGCGCAGGCCCGCGCCTTCGCCGGCTTTCTCCGGTGGCATGGCGCGGTAGATCAGGCTCAGGATGTTCGGTTGCCCCGCACCCGCCGCGAAGCCGAGGAAGAAACCGATGCTGGCGTGCACGTAGCTGTTGCTCGCGAAGGGCAGCAGCAGGAAACCGGTGGCCAGGATGCCGTAGGCGCTGGTCAGCATCTGCCATTCCGTCATGTGGCGCGACAGCAGCGGCAGCAGCGCACGCACGGCGAAGCTGCCCACCGCGAAGGCCGACATGATCATGCCGATGGTGGTGGCCGAGAAGCCGCGCTCGTGGCCCAGCACCGGCGTCATGAAGGAGAAGCAGTCGAAGCTCACCGAGATGCCCATCGCCAGCAGGTAGATGCGCAGCAGGGCAGGGTCGGAGAACACCATGCGCACGACGCTGTCGCCCTTCGCCTTGTCCTTGCGCGGCGCGCCGGCACCGCCGGGCACATCCACGCAGAACGACACCACCAGGCTGGCCGCGACGATCAGCGCCAGCGCGAGGTAGGCCGCGCGGAAGCCGGACCAGTCGATCATCAGGCCCGCGATGGCCGGGCCGCCGACCGCCGCCACCGAGTTGCCCATCGCCAGCCAGCCCAGCATGCCCACGCGCTCGCCGTGGTGCTCGAAGGGCATCAGGCTCACCGCCACGTTGGCTGCCAGCAGGTAGCTCGCGAAGCCCAGGCCGCAGATCATGGACGTCAGCATCACCACCCACGGACCCGGCACCACCGCTGGCACGGCCAGGCCGACGACCATCAGCGCCTGGCTCACGCGCATTACGTAGCGCGCGCCCACCCGGTCGATCCACTTGCCCATCGCCAGCGACAGCAGCACCGGCAGCACGCTGTACGCGCTGTAGGCCAGGCCGGCGAGCAACTGGGAATTGTTGTGCTTCAGCATGAACAGCGAAGCGGTGATGCGACCCCCGCCCATCGTCACGTGGGCGAGCATGGACACGGCGATCAGGGAAAAGAGCTGGACCTGGTTGCGGCTGAGTTGCATCCCGGCAATTGTAAGACAGCAGCCTTGCCGCTGCCATACAAGTCGCGTGGCGTAGGCTTGGCGCTCGTCAAACCCGGCAGGATCATCCCCGCCGGATAGCCCGCGGGAGAAGCAGCGAATGAGCAAGCCAGACGCAGGAGCAGGCCCGGCAGCACCTGAACTCATCACGGAAAAGATCGCCAACCTCGGCGACTGGCGCGGCGCCACGCTGGCGCGCATGCGCAAGCTGATCCACGAGGCCGACCCGGACGTGGTGGAGGAAGTGAAGTGGGGCGGCACGCCGGTGTGGTCGCACGACGGCATCCTGTGCACCGGCGAGACCTACAAGAGCGTCGTGAAGCTGACCTTCGCCAAGGGCGCATCGCTGCCGGACCCGTCCTGTGTCTTCAACGCCAGCCTGGAAGGGAACGCGCGGCGTGCCATCGACATTCCCGAGGGTGGGCAGGTGGACGAGGCTGCGTTCAAGGCGCTGATCCGGGAAGCGGTTGCGCTCAATGTCGCCAGCAAGGCCGCGAAGAAAACCGCAAAGAAGCCGGCAAGCAAAGTGAAGGAGTGAGCGAAGGAATGAGTGAAGGAATGAGCATGCAGACCCCCGTCGAAGCCGCAGCCTCCCTGCTGCAATCCTATGCCCGCGCCGTGCTGGACAAAGACGTGCAGGCCTTTGCCGATCTCTACCACCCTGACGTCTGCATCTTCGACACCTGGGGGGTGTGGAGCTACGACGATGCGCAAGCGTGGGCCGGCATGGCGCGGGAATGGTTCGCTGCGCTGCCTGCCACGGAGCGTGTTGTCGTCACCTGGGACGGACTGCAGGCCCGCCAGTTCGGCGACGCCCTGTCCGTGCAGGCCTTCCTCACCTACACCGCGATGACGGACCAGGGCGAGAAAATCCGCGCCATGACCAATCGCCTGAGCTGGGTCGTGCAGCGCGACGGCGACGCGTTGCAGGTGGTGCACGAACACACCTCCGCACCGGCGGATCACGAGTCAGGGAAGGTCATCCTGCAGCGCTGACACGGAAGGCCGCCATGCCGCGGCCCTTGCACTCGGCAGGGAAGATGTCCGAGGTGAAGGGGAAAGATGAAGCCATCGCATGCAGATATCATTCACGCGGCCAACACCGCGCTCATCGTCGAAGGGCGGCTGGATGCCATCGGCGAGTTCTTCGCGCCGGGCTACGTCGCTCACTTCACTGGCACCGACCTCGCCGCTGGCCATGACTCGGTGCGACGCGTCATCAGCGCGATCCGCAGTGCCTTCTCCGACATCGCGCTGGAGGTGGACGTCCTCGTCGAATCCGCCGACCGCATCGCCTGGCTGCGCACAGTGTCCGGCGTGCAGACCGGAAGCTTCAAAGGCTTCCCCGCCAGCGACAAGCCGTTCCGCTGGCGCGACATGGTGGCCAGCGAAATCCGCGATGGCCGGATCGTGCAGGAATGGGTGGTCACCGACCTGGCGGAACAGTTGCTGCTGGCGCGCAAGCGCTGAGTCCGGGACGAACGTTCCAGAGGCAACGTCACTGGCTTCCCGCCTTCGCGGCAACGACGAAGGAGGCAGCGTCCGTTGATCCCGGCCTCAAGCCGGAAGCATCGCCGTCACCTGCACGCTTGCGCGAGAGCTGGATAGCGGCTCCGCCCGTCGATCCCGTCATTCCCGCGCAGGCGGGAATCCAGCGACTTCGCATCTGCGTTCGAGACACCCCGATGCGCTCCACGCCGCATCCCGCGATGTTGCTGCCATGTAAAGCTGTGTACGGCCCCGAACTCGCCTTGCTGCCGCGAGTCGAACCACGCGCCACAAGGTGCATCCTTCCGCCCGCGCCCACCCAAAACACCCAGACACGGCTCCCTCACGAGCCAAAGTGCCTTCATACAAGTGCCCAGACCAGTACCACGACCATGATCGACCTCCACGGCGTTTCCATGCACTACAGCCTGGGCGCGGCACGCATCGACGTGCTGCGCGAGGTAAGCCTCCACATTCCGCGCGGGCAGAGCCTCGCCATCGCCGGGCCGTCCGGCTCCGGCAAAACCTCGCTGCTCCTGCTGCTCGCCGGGCTGGAGCGGCCCGCGGCGGGGCGCATCGTGCTGGACGGTCAGCCGCTGGATGCGCTGGACCGCGACGCGCTGGCCGATTTGCGGCGCGACCATGTCGGCATCGTCTTCCAGTCCTTCCACCTCGTCGCCAGCCTCACCGCGCTGGACAACGTGGCGCTGCCGCTGCAGATCGCCGGGCAGCGTGACGCCGCAGCGCGTGCCCGCGCGCAGCTGGAGCGCGTCGGCCTCGGCGCGCGGCTGGACCACTACCCGGCGCAGCTCTCCGGTGGCGAACAGCAACGCGTGGCGATCGCCCGCGCGCTGGTGCACAAGCCGAAGTTGCTGCTCGCCGACGAACCGACCGGCAACCTCGATGACCACACAGGTGAAGGCGTGCGCAAGCTGCTGCTGGATCTCAACCACGAGATAGGCACGACCATGGTGCTGGTGACGCACGACCTCGACTTCGCCGCGCGCTGCGACCGCGTGCTGCGCCTGCATGACGGGCAACTGCACGAATGGAAGCCGGTGGCGGAGCAGGGCGGTGGTGTCGATGTGAATGTCGCGGTGGAGTCCCAGACATGCCAATGACGGCGCCGGAGCGTCATGCGCGTAGCGGTTCTGCACTCCCTCCGTCGTGCCTGTGTAGTCAGGCGCATGGCGGTGTTCATGCCTTCGTTTGCAACGCAACGACACTGGATTCCTGCCTTCGCAGGAATGACGGAGCGATAGGACGTCGCGGGAGAGCGCCGCTGCGGACGGACGCAACGTTCAGCCACACAACCCCCAACCCGTCGCTCCTGCGTAGGCAGGAGCCCAGCGACGTTTGTCGCCTTCAGGCGTTCCGTCGGGCTCCCATAAACCGTCTTGCGTCGTCTCTTTCACATGCGCTTCCTGCTTGATCTCGCTTGGCGCGACCTGCGCGCCGGTGGCCGCGGCCTGTGGGTGTTCTGCGCCTGCCTCGTGCTCGGCGTGACGCTGGTCGCGGCCGGTGGTGGTCTGTTCCGCCAGGTTGGCGACAGCCTGCAGGCGGATGCGCGTGCACTCTTCGGCGGCGACGTGGAAGTGCAGCACGACCGCCCGCTGCAGGCCGAGGAACTCGCCTGGCTGCGCGCACGTGGCGAGGTGTCCTTGCTGGTCGAACTGCGCAGCATGCTGCTCACCGCCGACGAGCGCGCGCAACTGGTGGAGCTGCAGAGCTTCGACGAGCGTTACCCGCTGTACGGCAGCGTCGAGCTGTCGCCGCCTGCGCCCTTGCGTGACGCGCTGAGTGAACGTGACGGCCGCTGGGGCATTGCCGTCGACCGTGCGCTGGCGCAACGCCTGGGCCTGACGCCGGGTGACGAAGTCACGCTGGGCGACGCCACGCTTGCCGTGCGCGCCATCACCCTGCGCCAGCCGGACCGCAGCCTGCGCGCCGACTGGAGCGGCCTGCCGGTGTTGTTGTCTGCCGATGCGCTGGCCGCCACCGGCCTCATCCAGCCCGGCAGCCGCGTCGAGTACAACTACCGCATCAAGACCGACACGCCGCCCGAGCTGTTCCGCGACCAACTGGTCGCCGCCTTCCCGCAGGGCGACTGGGACGTGCGCACCTTCTCCCAGCGCAGCGAACGCGTCGCCGAGGTGCTGGCGCAGATCGGCTCCGGCCTGTTGCTCATCGGTTTCAGCGCGCTCTTCATCGGCGGGCTGGGCGTGTTCAACAGCGTGCAGGCCTACCTGCAGGGCAAGCTCGGCACTCTCGCCACGCTGCGCGCGCTGGGCCTGCGCGATGGCCGGCTCGCCGCGCTGTACCTGCTGCAACTGTTGATGCTCGCGGCATTGGCGAGTTTCGTCGGCGCCTTGCTCGGTGGCGTGCTCGCACTGGCTGGTGCCGCGATGGCGGCGGACCGCCTGCCGCTTGCGCCCGCATTGCTCGGCCTCGTCGCGCCGCTGGCACTCTCCTGGCTGTTCGGTGTGCTCACCGCGCTCACCTTCGCGCTGCCCGCCCTCGGCCGTGCGCTGTCGGTGTCGCCGGCGGCCTTGTTCCGCGGGCTGGATGGCGCGGTGACGCGCACTTCGCGCGGCTGGTGGTGGCTCACCGCGCTGGCAGGCATGTGCGTCGCCACGCTGCTGGTGCTGGCCATGCCGGACCGCCGCTTCGGTGCCGGCTTCGTGGTCGCCACGCTGGCCATCCTCGGCCTGCTGGAACTGCTGGTGCGTGCCTTGCAAAACGCCTCGCGCGCGCTCATGCGCACAAGGCTTGTCGAAGACTTCACCTGGCGCCTCGCGCTCGCCAGCCTGCACCGCCCCGGCGCACCGTTGCGTGCCGCGCTGCTCTCGCTCGGCTCTGCGCTCACGCTGCTGGTGGCTTCCACGCTGGTAGTCGCCGCACTGCTGCGCACGGTGAACGAAACCGTGCCGGAGCGCGCGCCGGCCCTCGTGTTCTACGACGTGCAGAACGCGCAGCAGGACATCGTGCGCAATGAGCTCGCGCGCAGCCCCAGCTTGCAGCAACTGCAACTTGCACCGCTGGTGCTCGGCCGCATCCAGGCGGTGAACGGCGTGGTGCTGCGCGACAGCGGTGACGCTGGCCGCGCGCTGGAAGCCCGCGACGAGCAGAAGCTGTCCACCCGCGCCGGTAATTTCGACGACGTCATCATCGCGCGCGGCGCCTGGTGGCCGGACGACTACCGCGGCCCGCCGCTGGTGGCGATGGAAGACCGCGAGGCCGACGAGCTGGGCCTTCAGGTCGGCGACACGCTGCGCTTCGACATCCTCGGCACGCCGGTGGAAGCGAAAGTCGCCGCCATCTACAGCCAGCGCCGCTACCAGGCGCGCCTGTGGCTGGAGGCGATGTTCTCCGACGGCGTGCTGGACCCCTTCATCACCCGCCACGTCGGCGCCGCGTATCTCGACGCGCAGGAAGCGATGGCCGCGCAGGACCGCATCGCCGCACTCGCCCCCAACATCGTCAGCGTACGTACTGCCGGCATGCTGGACGAAGCCCGCACGCTGCTCGCCCGCGCGAGTGCGGGGCTGGGGGTGGTGGCCGGCGTCAGCCTCATCGCCAGCCTGCTCGTACTTGCCAGCGTCATGGCCGCCAGCCGCAGCCGCCAAGTGTACGAAGCCAGCCTGCTCAACGCCATCGGCGCCCGCATCGCCACTATCCGCCGTGCCCTGCAGGCGGAATACGCACTGCTCGCCGTGCTCACATCCCTGTTCGCCATCCTCGTCGGCAGCGCACTCGCCTTCGTGTTGCTGCACTTCCGCCTGCAACTCGACATGACCGGCCTGCTATGGGCCGGCGCCGCGACTGCGGTACTGGTCAGCAGCGCCAGCCTGGGCCTGGGCGCGGCGTGGTTGCTGCGGCAGTTGCGGGTAAGTCCGGGGAGGTTGTTGAGGGCAGGGAGTTAGACAAGAGTCCTTGGTCATTGGGGTGTTAGACGCGCGCTGCTTTGGCGCAGACGAAGCAAGAATTTTCCGTTGATTTCTCGTTTCTTGGCGGACTGCTTGTCGCTGAGCTTTCGCTTTCGCATGATGCGCAAGTAGAAGTCTTGCTCCCAGGCATTGATCCATCCCCGATCGTGTGCGTAAGAAATTGCCTCTCCATTTAGCGATTTGCTTTCATCCGTACGCACTCGCTTGACTGCTTGAAAGATCAGATCCGAAGGAAGACCTATGAATTTCTTGACGCAACAGTTACCAACGGTGGCAAGAGTGCCGTTGGTTTTATTGCGCAGAACGCAGTTCTCGATGATTGGGTAATGCCCGCAAAGGCACGTCTCCGGCACTTCGGACTCGAATATTTCGTGTAGAGCCCATTCGAGTTTTGCGGCGTTCCAGACGTTTGCGGTGGAGCGAGCAAGAATCTCGCGTGTGAGGTGATACTCGGCCATGATTTCTCCCAGAAAGGTTGGCCCCACGCATATGTGCACGGGGCCAGAGGACATATAGACCTTGCTGGTCAGCCCTTCGGGGGGAACGGATCCTTCCCGTGGCTATCCTTAGATTGGATGCGCCCGTTCTGGCCGTGAGCCACCAGTTCAGTTTGTTGGTTTTGGGCGATCTCCCGCGCACGGTCTACCGCGTCCTGCTTGCGGTCAAACAGTTCAGTGTCACGTTTGGCGCCGGCTCCCCGGACTGCCCAGAGATCGTCGCGAGGGACGACATGTTGGTTGCGTTTGCTCATAGCTAATCCTTTCCGCGGCGGGATGCCGCTATTGGTATGTACGGATGCAGTGGAAATTGCGGACAATTCTCTGGTGTCTGCGCTGCGTCTATCGACCGTACATACAAGGACAGAACAAGGAGAAGCTTGTGGGCCCATCCAACTCGAAGGAACGACATGCCAATCTAGAGGAGGTTGCCGAGGCTGTTGCCAACCTGCGGCCGGCCGAACTCTTGCGGCTCAAGAAGAGAGCTGGACTTCAGATCTTCGGTACCGAGTACACGGATCCTATGGAGCTTCTATGTGAGGCGGTAAAGCGGGCAATGGTCGCTTCTGATCCGAGCAAGCACGAGGATGAAAGAGGCAGGCCTTGGCCGATTGATCGTGTCGAGCTCGTAGCATTCTTGTCGAGATCGATGGATGGACTCGCTGATGACTCTCGTGCTTCCCTTCATCAGGCAAGAACGGATCGCTTGGAAGTCTTAGCTGGTGAGGCAGGGAGCACCGATACCGTATTGCATGATGCGGGGTACTACCATTCCGATGTTGTTGAGCAAGCGATTGAGTTGGAGGAAGTTTTGGTACGCCAAACGGCCGCTAAGGAAGACGTGGCCCGTATCGAGGCATTGTTTGCCGGAGATCAAGCGGTCTTAGCTGTCATCGAAGGGGAGAAAGAGGGGATGTCTGCGCGAGATGTCCAAGCGCTGTTCGAACTTGACGAGACAACATACGACTCCGCTAGGCGTCGGTTGCGTCGCAAAGTGGACAGACTCATGCCGGGAAGGAGATCGAAATGAGTGACGACAGCGTTAAGACGCTGCAGGCTATTCGCAACCTGGCTTTAGCAGACTTGGATGCCACAAGTGACGAGACTCTGCGGGCAGAGATAGAGGCGGACGGAGGTGATCCTGAAGCGCTTGCACTTTCTGTCGCAACGGAACTGGACGCTTTAGTGGCAGCAGCCATGCGAGCACGTATGTCGTTGGCGAGGAGTAGGGGCGTTGCTACGAGTGCTGTGCCGAAGCGCCGGCCTGTTTTGGCGCGTATGAAAGAATTGATCGATGGGGCCTTTTTGGCTGACCCCAGTCTTGCGACTGCTTTTCGAGAGGGAACCCGCCAGTCGGAGTCTGATCTGCAATCGCTCTATGACGACTTAGTGGATCTTGGCCGAATTGATCCTGAGATCGATGGCTGAACTGTCCAGCATGAGTTCGGCGGAGCGCCTTCTATGGCTGCATGGAGTGCGCTCCCCTGAACATATCGATCTAGAGACGATTGCTGCAGCGCATCGGGCAAAAGTTGTCTACCGCCAGTTGGACGGCTGTGCGGCGCGGTTAGTGGCCAGTGCTGATCGGGCTGTTATCAGTGTGGCCGCTGATGACAACGTTGGCCGTCAGCGCTTTTCGCTTGGGCATGAGCTGGCTCATTGGATTTGCGATGCTGCCAGAGGCTCATTTAGGTGTGCTGACTCGGACATTGGGCCGCAGAACGCCGAGGCGAAAACTATAGAAGCCAACGCTAATAATTACGCGAGTCAGCTCATCCTGCCTGACTACATGGTTACGCCTTGGCTTGGCGCACGAGCGGTTAGCCTTGACCTTGCTGGGGCGCTGGCGAGCGAATTTCGAGCTAGTTTGACCGCATCGGCTATAAGGCTTACTAGACGTGCGAAGGCGCCGACGGTTATTGCATGTCATGACCAAACGCGCCTTCGTTGGTTCTTACGCAACCTGTCGTTCCCACAGGATTTTTTTGTATCTAAGCAGCTTCATCACGACACTGCTGCGTTTGAGATCGCGTTTGGCAAGAGCAGTGGGATGTCGCGTCCTAAACGCGAATCCGCAGATCGCTGGTTTTCGGGCCCCGGTACTTACCGACGAGAGGTGACCTCGCAGTCGGTTAGGCTCCCGGACGCAAGTGTTCTGTCACTGATCTCCCTGAACTGAGCGACCGGCGATGCAAAGGGGGCCTTCAATGTAAACTCGCGTTTCTGTTTGCTATCGGCTCCTTCCGAACCATGTCCCACCGCGTCCTCACCGGCATCACCACCACCGGCACTCCCCACCTCGGCAACTACGCGGGTGCGATCCGCCCGGCCATCCAGGCGAGTCGCCAGCCTGGCGTGGAGAGCTTCTTCTTCCTCGCGGACTACCACGCGCTGATCAAGTGCGACGACCCGGCGCGTATCGAGCGGTCGCGGCTGGAGATTGCGGCGACCTGGCTGGCGGCGGGGCTGGATACGTCCCGCGTGGTGTTCTACCGCCAGAGCGACATTCCGGAGATTCCGGAGCTGACCTGGCTGCTGACCTGCGTGACCAGCAAAGGGCTGATGAACCGCGCGCATGCCTACAAGGCGTCGACCGATGCCAATGAGGCGGCGGGCGAGGAGACGGATGCGGGCGTGACGATGGGGCTGTATTCCTACCCGATCCTGATGGCGGCGGACATCCTGATGTTCAAGGCGAACAAGGTGCCGGTGGGCCGCGACCAGATCCAGCACATCGAGATGGCGCGCGACGTGGCGCAGCGCTTCAACCACCTGTTCGGCGCGGGCCGCGAGCTGTTCGTGCTGCCGGAAGCGGCGGTGGAGGAGGGCGTGGCGACGCTGCCGGGGCTGGACGGCCGCAAGATGTCGAAGAGCTACGACAACACGATTCCGTTGTTCGAAGGTGGCGCGAAGGCGCTGAAGGCGGCGGTGGCGCGCATCGTGACCGACTCCCGCGCGCCGGGCGAACCGAAGGACCCGGACAACAGTCACCTGGTGACGCTGTTCGATGCCTTCGCGCAGCCGGCGGAGCGCGAGCAATTCCGCGCTGACCTGCGCGCCGGCCTGGCCTGGGGTGAGGCGAAGCAGCGCTTCCTGGAAGTGCTGGAACGCGACCTCGCACCGATGCGCACGCGCTACGACGAGCTGATGGCGAAGCCGGAAGAGATCGAGGCGCAATTGCTGGAAGGCGCCCGCAAGGCGCGCGCGACGGCCGCGCCTTTCCTCGCAGAACTGCGCGAGTCGGTGGGCCTGCGTCACTTCCGCAAGGTGGAGGCCAAGGCGGTCGAGAAGAAGGCCGACGCCGGCGCTGCGCTGCCGGTGTTCAAGCAGTACCGCGAGGCCGACGGCAAGTTCTACTTCAAGCTCAGCGCCGCCGATGGCCGCCTGCTGCTGCAGAGCCAGGGCTTTGAGCAGGGCCGCGAGGCGGGGCAGTGGGTCGGTCGCCTGAAAGCGGATGGCGCGGCGGCGTTGGCGGATGTGCCGGCGACGCTGGCGGACGGTGTGACGGCCGAGGATGTGGCGGCTGCGCTGGCGGTGTTTGCGCAGGGGTGATGCGGTAAGGGAGGCTCTTCATTCCGTCGTCCCCGCGAAGGCGGGGACCCAGTGGCGTCGGGTCGGAATGTGCCACTGCGAAAGTCGCTGGATTCCCGCCCTTCGCCAGGCTCAGGGACCGCCCGGGAATGACGGGATCGGGAGGGAGGTGCTTCTGTCTCGGGGTGCGTTCGAGGCGCTAGCCTGCTGGCTCGACCATGACCCTATGAGAACCTTCGCTCCGTGCGTGTACATCCTCGCCAGTCAACGCAACGGAACGCTGTATGTCGGTGTTACCTCCGATCTGGTGAAGCGGGTTTGGCAGCACCGGAGTGATGCTGTGCCGGGGTTCACGTTGCAGCACGAGGTACACGCACTGGTCTGGTACGAGCAGCATGAAACGATGCGCTCAGCCATCACGCGCGAGAAGCAGATCAAGCAATGGCGGCGCGCGTGGAAGCTACGGTTGATTGAGACAGGCAATCCGTACTGGCGGGATTTGTGGGACGGCATTCAAGGGTAGCGTGCCTGGACGGAGTCAAGCAGAGGCAAGCCACACCAGATTGGGCCGCACTAAGCCAAGCCGTGGCTGTGTGACGACTTCGCTATCGCGACGGCTCCCCGAAATCGCTGCACCCTACCGCACCGTCATTCCCGCGAAGGCGGGAATCCAGTGTCGTTGAAGCAGTATCGTTGAACCGCACTGGCCTGCTGGGCGATCAAGATGCGTAAAGAACAAGCAACGTCGCTGGGTCCCCGCCTGCGCGGGGACGACGGTGCGTGAGGGCGCCACAGGCTCCCTTGTCCTCCGTGTGTCTCGTCGGGAATCCTTTTCAGCTTGAGCCGGTCAGAATGCGGTTCGCCCTGTTCCGACCACTGCTTGTTGCTTATCGCTCCTTCCCGCATGCACGCTGTCCGTTCCTTCCTGCTTGTCATCCTCGCCTGCAGCCTCGCCGCCTGCACGACACCCGGCCCGTCGTACAGCAGCTTCGACGAGTACCGCACGCAGACCCGTCAGTTGATCGAGCAGCGCCGTGCTTTCCTGGCGAAGGAGGGCAAGGGCATGCAGGCGGAGCTGGAGTGGAACAGCCCGCAGGAGTGGCGGCCGGCGGGGCTCGCGGCGGTGTCGGGTGGTGCGGCGCCGGCGCGCGGGGTGTTGCTGGTGCATGGGCTGGGGGATTCGCCCTGGAGCTTCCATGACCTCGGCCAGCGGCTGGCGGAGCGGGGCTTTCTGGTGCGCACGGTGTTGCTGCCGGGGCATGGCACGCGGCCGGATGATCTGATCGCGCCGGGCATTGCGGACTGGCGCGGGCTGGTGCGCGAACAGGTGGCGCTGTTGAAGCGTGATCTGGGTGGACGTGGACACGGCGGACAGGTGTGGCTGGGTGGTTTTTCCACCGGTGCGAACCTGGTGACGGAGTACGCGCTGGATGACGATGCCATCGCGGGGCTGTTGCTGTTCTCGCCGGCTTTCCGTTCGGATACGGACATCGACTGGCTGGCGCCGTGGGTGGCGTGGGCGCGGCCTTGGCTGCGCGAGCGCGATCCGAACCGGCCGGACCAGTCGCCGGTGCGTTACCTCATTACGCCCACCAACGGTTTCTCGCTCTTCTGGCGCAGCAGCTACGCGGTGCGCAGCCGGCTGGCGGACAAGCCCTTCGAGAAACCGGCGCTGCTGGTGACGACGGCGAACGATTCGGTGGTGGACGTGGGCTTCACGCTGCAGGCCTTCCAGCAGTCCTTCACGCATCCGGCCAGCCGGCTGGTGTGGTACGGCGCGTTGCCGCAAGAGGTGGGTGCGGACCGCGCGCCGCCGCCGCGGGTGCTGGTGCGCACGGACCGGCTGCCGGAGCGGCGCATCAGCCAGTTTTCGCACATGGGCCTGTTGTTTGCGCCGGACAACCCGCTGTATGGCGAGGCGGGCAGCCTGCGCCTGTGCTGGAACGGGCAGGCGCCGGAGACGGTGCCGCGTTGCGAGGCGGGCGAGACGGTGTGGTACTCCGACTGGGGGTATCGCGAGGACGGCAAGATCCACGCGCGGCTGACGTACAACCCGTACTTCGACTGGCAGTTCCAGGTGCTGGAGGGCGTGCTCGGCGGCGCTGCCGACATGCAGCGTGCCGATGGGCGCAGCGACGCCACGGCGAGGCGTGCGGTGGATGCGCCGGCGACGGGCGCGTCGGGCGACGGCGGTGCGCGTGCCTATTGAAGATGCGTACGGTCAGGCTGGCAGGGTGGGCCCGACGTGTCGGCAGATGCGGTGACAGCCCATCATTGGAGCGCTGTGCTCGGCGGATGGAAAACGGTGGGTTGCTGCGCGAACCCACCCTACGAGCTTGGTGGTTTCTGCGCAGACTCGTGCCTTCGCTGCTGTGTCGGCAGCAGCGGGTGGGTGTGCTGTCGTGGCCCGGGTGAAATTGACTGCGGGCAGCGGTACGCGACCCAAGCGGATGTGGCAGCATCGCTGTCCTGACGCCGCCCGCGGGACGACATTGCCGTCGTTTCCGTCCAGGGCATGGCGCAGCTTCGCCGTGGTTTCCACGTGGTAGCCAACATGACGCCTGAACAGCGCGCGCCGGGTACGCCGGCGCTGCCGGACACGCCCTTCCGCTTCATCCTTTACTTCGTTACGCAGTTCCGCTGGTGGTATGCGGCGATGTTCGTGTGCGAAACCCTGGGCGCGGCCAGCGGCATCCTGATTCCCTACGCGCTGTCGAAGATCATGAAGGCGGTGACCGGCGCGCAGGGGCACTCGATGGCGATGGTGGAGGCGCTGCACGGCCCGCTGATGCTGTTCATGGGGCTTGCCGTGGCCGAGCTGGTGTTCGGCCGCATGGCCGGTGGCATCCAGATCCGCCTGGGACCGCGCCAGCGCCAGAACGTGACGCGCCACCTGTACCACTACCTGCAGGAACACTCGCACCGATACCTGAGCAACAACTTCGCCGGCGCGCTCGCGCATCGCATCTCCGAGACCTCGATGGGCACGGTGCAGGTGCTGTGGTCGCTGCTCACCGAATTCTGGCCGGTGGCCATCGTCATCGGCGTGTCGGTGGTGCTGCTGTTCGGTGCGCATCTGCAGTTGGGCCTTTTCGCGCTGGCGTGGTCGGTGTGCTTTATCGGCGTGTCCTTCTGGCTGGCGAAGCGTGCGCAGCCCTATGCCTTCAATGCGGCATCGGCACGTAGCGAGACCACCGGCGTGGTGGTGGATTCGGTGACCAACCTGACCAGTGCGCGCCTGTTCGCGCGCCTGGGCTTCGAGCGCAAGAACCTCGACGAGACGCTGGGGCGCGAGCTGAAGGCGGTGCGTCGCTCCAACGGCTACAACGAGCGGGTGCGCTGGTTCCAGTTCTCGGCAGCGGCGATCCTCAAGGTGGGGCTGCTGTACTACGCGCTGACGCTGTGGGGGCAGGGGCTGATCGGTGTCGGCGAGTTCGTGATGGCGGTCAGCCTGTCGCTGCTGATCATCAACGAGGCGCGCAACCTGAGCCGTCGCTTCCTGGAATTCTTCGAGTACATCGGCAACGTGGCCAACGGTGTGCACACCATCGTGCGTTCGCACGAGCTGGTGGACACCGCCACCGCAGCGACGCTGAAGGTGACGCAGGGAGACATCCAATTCCAGGACGTGGACTTCGGCTACGCGCCGGACAAGCGCGTGTTCGAGCGCCTCAACGTGCACATTCCGGCGGGGCAGAGTGTGGGGCTGGTGGGGCTGTCGGGCTCCGGCAAGTCCACCTTCGTCAGCCTGCTGTTGCGGCTGTACGACCCGCAGGGCGGGCAGATCCTGATCGACGGGCAGGATGTGCGTGTCATGACACAGGAGTCGCTGCATGAACAACTCGCGCTGATTCCGCAGGACCCCAGCCTGTTCCACCGCAGCCTGCGCGACAACATCCGCTACGGCCGCACCGGCGCCAGCGACGAGGAGGTGGCGGAGGCGGCGCGCAAGGCGCATGCGCACGAGTTCATCGCGCAGATCAAGGAAGGCTACGACGCGATGGTGGGCGAGCGCGGCATCAAGCTGTCCGGCGGGCAGCGCCAGCGCATCGCGATTGCGCGGGTGATCCTCAAGGACGCGCCGGTGCTGATCCTGGACGAGGCGACCTCCGCGCTGGACTCCATCACCGAGAAGGCCATCCAGGACACGCTGGAGGAAGTGATGCGCGGCAAGACGGTGATCGTGGTGGCGCACCGGCTGTCGACCATCGCGCACCTGGACCGCATCCTGGTGTTCGACAACGGTCGCATCGTCGAGGACGGCCCGCACGATGCCTTGCTGGCGCAGGGCGGTGCGTACTGGCGCTTGTGGAGCCGGCAGGCGGGTGGCTTCCTGCCCGAGGCGTCGCACGACATGGGCGAGCCGGCTGCGAAGCCCGCATCCGTTGCGGTTGCCGCAGCCGTGGCAACGGACGAACTGCAGGACGATGCGCCGCACAAGGACGACCGTCCGGATCTGCGCCGCACGCTGTCCTGATCAGGATCAAGCTTCGCGCGACGGGGCTTCCGGGAGCGGGCGTCGGCAGCGCCCGGATTGCTGCGTCGCGATAAATCCGCAAGTGCCTGAAAGCCAGCGCTACTGCGGGTTTACCCGTGGTCTAGAGTTATTGATACGGCATGTGTCAGGCTTCGTCACCATGTCGCATTTTTACAAGACACCCCCCGGACGATTCCCGAGACTGCGCACACCCCGCTGCGTCCAGACGGGATATCAGGAGACTTATTCATGCTTCGCAAACCTCACGTGCTGATGCTGGGTGCAAGCCTCGCGCTGGCATCTGCTTTTGCTCACGCCTACCAGGAAGCGCCCGTGCTGGCGCAGAAGGTCAAGGCCAAGGAACTCCCGCCGGTTGCCGAGCGCCTGCCGGAGAAGCCCGAAGTCGTGAAGCCGATCGAACGTGTCGGCACCTACGGCGGTTCGCTGCGCTCCGCGCTGCGCGGCAATAACGACTACCACGCCATCCTGCGCCTGGTCGGCAACCAGGGCCTGGTGCGCTGGACCATGGACTTCAACGGCACGGTGCCGAACCTGGCCGAGAGCTGGACGGTGTCGGCGGACGCCAGCGAGTACACCTTCAAGCTGCGCAAGGGCACCAAGTGGAGTGACGGCACCCCCTTCACCGCGGAAGACGTGCTGTTCGCCATGAACGACATCGTCGGCAACACGCAATTCCTCGGCACGCCGCCGGAGAACTTCGTGGTCGGCAACAAGCTGGTGACGACGACCAAGGTCGACGACTACACCGTGCGCATGAAGTTTGCCGGCCCCTACGCCGCGCTGCTGGACACCCTGGCGCACCCGCTGGGCCAGTACCCGGTGATGTACCAGAAGAAGTACTGCTCGCAGTTCCACCCGAAGTACAACCCGAAGATCGCCGAGCAACTGACCGCTGCAAGCGTGAAGGACTGGCCGACGCTGTTCCGCGTGAAGTGCGGCGACATCGAAGTGCCGACCCGCTGGGGCAACCCGGAGAAGCCGACGCTGGACCCGTGGGTGATCCAGCAGCCGTACGGTGGTGCCGCCACGCAAGTGGTGCTGCAACGTAACCCGTACTTCTGGCAGGTCGACACGGCGGGCAACCAGCTGCCGTACATCGACACGCTGAACATGCCGATCATCAACGAAGTGGAGTCGATGGTGCTGGCCGCCATCGGTGGTCGCCTGGACTTCCAGCACCGCCACATCTTCCCGATCCAGAACCGTCCGGTGCTGGCCGAGAACGCAGTGAAGGGCCGCTACACGGTGATGAGCCTGAGTTCGCTGAACGCCAACTCGGTGGGCATGTACATCAACCTCAGCACGCCGAACCCGAAGCTGCGCAAGCTGGTGCTGCAGAAGGACTTCCGCATCGCGCTGTCGCACGGTATCGACCGCAAGGAAGTGGCCGACATCGTCTACCTGGGCCAGGCACAACCGTGGCAGACCGGACCGGTGCCGGAGTCCAAGTGGTACATCGAGAAGATGGGCAAGCAGTACCTGGAGCTCGACGTCGCCAAGGCCAACGCCATGCTGGACAAGATGGGCTTGACCACGCGTGACAAGGACGGCTATCGCCAGTACCCGGACGGCGGCCGCATCGCCATCAACACCATCGTCGCCATCCAGCTGCAGCAGCAACTGGAAGCCATGGAGCTGGTGCGCAAGCAATGGTCGAAGATCGGTATCGAGCTGGTGATCCGTGCCGGCGAGCGTTCGCTGACTTTCGAGCGTGCCAACAACAATGACTACGACATGTCGGTCGACGTCGCCCCCGGCGGCCTGGATGCCACGCAGAACCCGCGCAGCTTCCTGACCATGCACCCGGAGTCGCGTCAGAGCGTGCTGTGGTACCGCTGGTATGCCTCCAACGGCAAGCAGGGTGAAGAGCCCACTGCGTCGATGAAGCAGCGTATCCAGCTGTACGAAGACTGGCGCGCCGCCAAGTCGTCCGCCGAAGCTGACAAGATCTTCAAGCAGATCCTGGAAATCTCGGCCAACGAGTTCGAAGTCATCGGTGTGGTGCGTCCGCCCCGTGACAACGCCATCCGCAAGACGGACCTGAAGAACGTGTACGACAAGATGCCGGCCGGTTGGTCCTGGCCCACGCCTGGGCCGAGCCTGCTGCAAACGTGGTTCTACGCGAAGTAGGTGGGAGCCGGGAGCCCCGGGGTTGGCGTCCTCCGGCCCCGGGGGCTTCCTCACCGCCCTGATCGGGCGGTGTCAGTCTGCAGCAAGCATCAGCGGTGAGACTGGACCGCAAGCCAGCAGCAAACCAGCAGCAGAGACAGCAACACAGCAGAGAAAGACACCCCGTGGCAAAAGGCAGCACGATCCAACTGAAGTTTCACGAATTCACCGACCCGACCACTGGCGTGCGCGTCACGCGGCTGACGCCGCCCGACGTGACCTGCCACCGCAACTACTTCTACCAGAAGTGCTTCACCAACGACGGCCGCAAGCTGTTGTTCGGTGCCTGGTTCGACAACGACTGGAACTGCTACCTCATGGACCTGGACACGCAGACTGCGCGCCAGCTCACCGAGGGCAGCGGTGACAACACCTTCGGCTGCTTCCTGTCGCCGGATGACAAGTACCTGTACTACGTGAAGCGCGGCCGCGAGCTGCGTCGCGTGGCACTCGACACGCTGGAAGAGCAGGTCATCTACACCGTGCCGGCCGGTTACAAGGGCTATGGCACGTGGGGCGTGAACTCAGCCTGCACGAAGCTGGTGGGCATCGAGGTCGTCGACGGCGACCTGATGGCGCTGGCGACCTGGGAAGAGTTCCGCGAGCAGTTCCTGCGCAATCCGCGTTGCCGCCTGATCTCGATCGACATCGAGTCCGGCAAGGCCACCACCCTGTTCGAGCAGGCCAAGTGGACCGGCCACCCGATCTACCGTCCCTTCGACGACAACACCGTGGGCTACTGCCACGAAGGTCCGCTGGACCTGGTGGACGCCCGCATGTGGCTGGTGGACGAAGACGGCAGCAACCGCCGCAAGATCAAGGATCACGAGGACGGCGAGCGCTGCACGCACGAGTTCTGGGTGCCGGACGGCTCGAAGATGATGTACGTCAGCTACAAGCAACGCGACGGACACGACCGCTGGATCTGCGTGGCCGACCCGGAGACGCTGGAGAACGAGGTGTTGATGCCGATGCCGGCCTGCTCGCACCTGATGAGCAACTACGACGGCTCGCTGGCGGTGGCGGACGGTTCCGGTACGCCGCAGGACATGGCCAGCACCGAAGGCTTCAAGCGCGAGAACGATCCCTTCCTGTACCTCTTCGACTTCAAGAAGAAGACCACCACGCGCATCGCTGCCCACAACTCTTCGTGGCGCGAGTACCGCGAGAACCGCCAGGTCACCCACCCGCATCCGGGCTTCACGCCGGACGAGAAGCAGGTGCTGTTCAGCTCCGACTTCGAGGGCGAACCGGCGGTGTATCTGGCAGACCTGCCGGTCTAGTGTCAGACCTGCCGGCGCACTGACCACGTCCGTCTCACCGGTCTCTGCCTTCCGCCAGCGCGCCTGGCGGAAGGCAGGTCGCTGGAAATTCTGCGCCGCAGCAATGGCTTGCGTGGCTCGGGAGTTTCCCTTGATTGCGGCCTGATCGTTCACCCGGATCGCCAATCTCGCTATATTTGCGGGACCGTCGGCCAGGGCAGCGCTGCCTGCCGACGTGAATCGATCCACCGCGGTCGTCCGGCAAAGCTTGCAGGGCGAACGCCCTGAACAGCAGGCACACCCTTGTCGACGACCCACCCGCATTCGCCGGATGCACCGGAGCAGTCGATCTGCAATACCTTGCAGCGCTGCCTGCCGCCCCCGGTTCTCGCGCCTTTCATCGACAACTTCCAGCTGCTGGAAATCACTGGCGCCGGTCCGCTGCCACGCCTGCTGCCCGGCACGGGTGCGCTGTGCTGTTTCGTGTCCGGCGCGCCGCTGGTGGTCGACGACGTGCACAGCGCCGAGCACCGCCACCTCAGCCGCGCCTTTCTGCTGTGCAACCGCCACCATGTGCTGGATCTGGCCGCCACCGGGCCGTCGCGCCTGGTGCTGGTGAGCTTCCGCCCGGGACGCCTGCGCTACTTCAGCCCGGCGAGCTTCGCGGAGCTGCAGGACCACATCACCGACGCGGCCGACCTGTGGGGCGCCTCCGCTTCGCTGATGGCCGAGCAACTGGAAGAGGCGCCGGACCTGGATGCCTGCCGCCTGCGCCTGTCGGCCTTCCTCTCCGCCATGCTGCCGCGTCCCGGCGAGGCACGGCTGGACCTGATGCTGGACGTGCTGTACCTGTCGCCCAGCATGCGCATTGCCGATCTGGCGGCGGGTGCGGGCTGGAGCATGCGTCACTTCGAACGCATGTTCGCCAGCACCTACGGCGTCACGCCCAAGTTCTTCGCCCGTGTCGCCCGCCTGCAGCAAGTGGCCCGCAAGCTGGCGCTGGAGCCTGACTGCACGGCCGGCAGCAGCGCGCTGGATGCCGGCTTCTTCGACCAGTCCCACTTCATCCATGAGCTGGACAAGCTGGCTGGCCTGTCGACAGCCGAGTTCGTACGCGGCGTGCGCGAGCGTCCGCACTTCTACAACCCGCAGGCGCGGCAACGCTATCTCGCCTTGCTCAGCGACAAGCTGGGCACGGTGAGCAGCGGCAGCTTCCGTTCCCACAACGAATGGCTGGCGCCTTTGTCTGGCCAGCAGGTGTCGACGACGCGCTGAACACCGACTGCAGAAAGAACAAAGCCCGCCTGTGAGCGGGCTTTGTTTTTCCAGGGCGGGTCTTACTGGACCGGGTTCGACCAGCGCGCGTGGATGGTGTTGATGCTGGCGATCACTTCATCCCCCAGCTTCAGCTCCACGCTGGCGATGTTGCTGCGCAGTTGCTCCAGCGAGGTGGCGCCGATGATCGAGCTGGTCATGAAGGGGCGGCTCAGCGCGAAGGCGACGGCCAGTTGCGAAGGGTCGAGGCCATGTTGCCGCGCGAGTGCCACGTACTCTGCCGTGGCGGCCTGGGCGTGCGGATTGGTGTAGCGCACGAAGCGGTCGAACAGCGTGAGGCGCGCGCCGGCCGGCTTCGCGCCGCCCACGTACTTGCCGCTCAGCACGCCGAAGCCCAGCGGCGAATAGCCGAGCAAGGACAGTCCTTCGCGGTGGCTGAACTCGGCCAGCCCGATCTCGTAGCTGCGGTTGAGCAGGCTGTAGGGATTCTGGATGCTGGCGATGCGTGGCAGGCCGTGTTCCTTCGCGAGCTGCAGGAACTGCGCGACACCCCAGGGCGTTTCGTTCGACACGCCGACGTGGCGCACGAGTCCCTGCTTCACGAAGTCCGTCAGCACGTCCAGCGTCTCGCGGATGGGCACCGTGTATTCGTCATCCACCCAGGGATAGCTGAGCATGCCGAAGGTGTTGGTCGTACGGTCCGGCCAGTGCAGCTGGTAGAGGTCCACGTAGTCGGTGCGCAGGCGGCGCAGGCTCGCATGCAGCGCCTCGGTGAGGTTCTGGCGGTCGTGCTGGGCCTTGCCTCCACGGATGAAGCCGGGGTTGTGCTTCTGGCGCGAGGGGCCGGCCACTTTGGTGGCAATCAAGGCCTTGTCGCGCCGGCCGCCTTTCGCCAGCCAGGAGCCGATGTACTCCTCGGTGCGGCCCTGGGTTTCGGGCTGCGGCGGCACCGGGTACATCTCGGCGGTGTCGATCAGGTTGATGCCGGCCTCCAGCGCGTAGTCCAGCTGGCTGTGCGCTTCGGCCTCGGTGTTCTGCTGGCCCCAGGTCATGGTGCCGAGGGTGATGACACTGATGTCCAGGCCGGTGTGGCCCAGCTTGCGGTACTGCATGCGTGTGCTCCTGCTGCGTTGGGTTCGTTGCCAGTGCGGGTTGCCACTGCGGGTCGTGACGACGGCTCGTCACGGTGCGACTGCAGCGGCCGGCTTTCGTTCAGGGGTGCTGGACATGCTACGCCAGGCAGTGCCGCAGACGGCGCGTGCTGCTCATTCGTTCCGGCGCATGTGGCGATGGCGCAAATGCCACGGGCCCGTACATGACGGGCCCGTGCGAGGCTCTAGGCGCGCTGGCTTACAGCGTGGCGATCGACACTTCCGTCGACTTGATCAGCGCCACGACTTCGCTGCCGATCTTGAGACCGAGGTTGTCGACCGAACGGGTGGTGATGACGGACGTGACGATGCCGGCGGGCGTGTCGATGTCGACTTCGCTGACGACGTCGCCACGGACGATTTCGCGCACTTTGCCGCGGAACTGGTTGCGGACGTTGATGGCCTGGATGCTCATGGTATTTCTCCTGTTCTGAAGAGTGGGTCTGGCGAGGGGGAAGTAGGTGAATTAGTAAGGTCAGACGGCCCAGCGCACCTGGTCGACCGTGCGACGCAGGCTGTGGTCGCCGGGTTCTTCGCCGGGTTGCTGTGGATTTGCGGCCGGCACGCCACCGTGCTGCTTCAGCACCTCCGCCAGCACGCGCTCTTCCAGCGCGGCGAAGGCGGCGGAGCCGCGTGCGCGCGGGCGGGGCAGGTCGATGCGCAGGTCCAGCGTGATGCGGCCCTCGTCGATCAGCACCACGCGGTCCGCCAGTGCGATGGCTTCGCCGACGTCGTGGGTGACGAGCAGCGCGGTGAAGCCGTGCTCGCGCCACAGGCGTTCGATCAGCGTGTGCATCTCGATGCGGGTCAGCGCGTCCAGCGCGCCCAGCGGTTCGTCCAGCAGCAGCAAGCGCGGTTTGTGCACCAGGGCACGGGCCAGTGCGACACGCTGGCGCTGTCCGCCGGACAGGCGCGTGGGCCATTCGCGGCCGCGGTCGGCAAGGCCGACTTCGCCCAGCACACGCTGCGCGTTGTCCTTCGCGTCGCGCGGCAGGCCGAGGGCCACGTTGTCCAGCACGCGCTTCCAGGGCAGCAGGCGCGAGTCCTGGAACATGATGCGGGTGTCGTGACGGCTGTCGCTGGCGTCACCGTCGTAGTGCAGCACGCCGGACTGGTAGCTCTCCAGCGCGGCGATCAGGCGCAGCAGGGTGCTCTTGCCGCAGCCGCTGCGGCCGACGATGGCGACGAATTCGCCGGGGGCAATGTCGAGGCTGATCTGCTTCAGCACCTCGCGCTCGCCGTAGCGTTTCACCACGTCGGCGATGTGCAGGGCGGTACCAGAGGCAGGTGCGCTGGCGGCGACGGCGGCGGTCTCGTTCGGATGATTGTTCATGATCTGTGTTCTCAGGCGCCGGGCTGGTAGTTGGGGTGCCAGCGCAGCCAGGCACGTTCGAGGGCACGCGCTGCCACGTCGGCCAGCTTGCCGAGCAGGGCGTAGAGCAGGATGCCGACCAGCACGATGTCGGTGAGCAGGAACTCGCGGGCGTTCATCGTCATGTAGCCGATGCCCTCGGTGGCGGAGATGGTTTCAGCCACGATCAGCAGCACCCACATGAAGCCCAGCGCGAAACGCACGCCGACGAGGATGTTGGCGAGCGCGCCGGGCAGGATGACATCGCGATACAGCGACCAGCCGGACAGGCCGTAGCTCTTCGCCATCTCGATCAGCGCCGGGTCCACCGAGCGGATGCCGTGGAAGGTGTTGAGGTACACCGGGAAGAACACACCGATGGAGACGAGGAAGACCTTGGCCGTCTCGTCGATGCCAAACCACAGGATGATCAGCGGGATGAGCGCCAGCGGCGGGATGTTGCGCAGCATCTGCAGCGTGGTGTCCAGCAGCGTCTCGATCTTGCGGAACGATCCGGTGGCCAGCCCCAGCAGCAGGCCAGCACCGCCACCGATGGCAAAGCCGGTGAGCGCGCGGCGCGAGCTCACCACCAGGTGGGTCCACAGCTCGCCGGACGCGGCGAGTGCCCAGGCCGCCTTGGCGATGTTGTACGGCGCCGGCAGCACGCGCACCGACAACCAGCCGAGGTTGGCAGCGAGCTGCCACACCACCAGCAGGGTGATGGGCACCAGCCAGGGCAGGGCGCGGTTGGAAAAACGGTTCTTCGGGGAAACCTGACTCATGACATCACCTCAGCTCGCCGAGGCTTGCGCCGTTGCCGGCGCGGCCTTGGGCACGAAGTGGTTGGCCACCACTTCACCGAAGGGGCCGGACAGCTTCTGGCCCGGCAGGCTGGATTGCTGCGTGCCGTGGTCCAGCTTCAGCAGCGGGAACACCAGCTCGGCGAAGCGGTAGGCTTCCTCCAGGTGCGGGTAGCCGGACAGGATGAAGTTGTCCGCGCCGGCGGCCTGGTACTCGCGCAGCTTGGCGGCGACCTGTTCCGGGCTGCCGACCAGTGCCGTACCGGCACCGCCGCGCACCAGGCCGACACCGGCCCACAGGTTGGGGCTGATCTCCAGGTCCGCGCGGCTGCGTTTCACACCACCGGCATGCAGCGCAGCCATACGGCGCTGGCCTTCGGAATCCATCTTCGCGAAAGCGGCTTGCGCGCGCGACACGGTCTCGTCGTCCAGGCGGCTGATGAGTTCATCGGCGGCGGCCCAGGCTTCCTGTTCGGTGGGGCGCACGATGACGTGCAGGCGCACGCCGAATTCGATCTTGCGACCACGGGCTGCAGCGCGGGCGCGCACGTCTGCGATCTTCTTCGCGACTTCCTCGGGCGGCTCGCCCCAGGTCAGGTAGGTGTCGACCTGCTCGGCGGCGAGTTCGTGTGCGGCTTCCGACGAGCCGCCGAACCATACCGGCGGATAGGGATTCTGGATCGGTGGGTAGAGCAGTTTGGCGCCCTTCACCTGCAGGTGCTTGCCTTCGTAATCGAAGGACTCGCTGTTGTGGCTGTGGGCGATGATCTCGCGCCAGATGCGGATGAATTCTGCCGAGGCTTCGTAGCGCTCGGCATGCGTGCCGAACACGCCGTCGCCGGCGAGTTCATTCGGGTCGCCACCGGTAACGAGGTTCACCAGCAGGCGGCCACCGGAGAGGCGATCGAAGGTCGCGGCCATGCGCGCCGCGATGCTGGGCAGCGTGAGGCCGGGGCGCAGCGCGACCAGGAAGCGCAGGTTGCGCGTGGCGCCGATGAGGCTGGACGTGGTGACCCACGGGTCTTCGCAGGAGCGGCCGGTCGGCGTCAGCACGCCGTAGTAGCCGAGGTTGTCGGCGGCCTGCGCGATCTGGCGCAGGTAGTCCAGGCTCACTTCGCGCGCGCCTTCGCTGGTGCCCAGGTAGCGGCTGTCGCCGTGGGTGGGCAGGAACCACAGTACTTTCATATCGGTCTCCGGTCTTGCGTGCCGGCGGCTACGGCTGTTGCGACGGCAACCCGTGATGCCTGACGGCGTTTCATGTGCTCGGGAGTGATGCTGTTGTTGTCTTTGTTGTCGTCGTGCTGTGTGTTGCGACACCAGCACGACGCGTTGCGCCGTGCCGGTGTGAGCGAGCGATGGATCAGGGCTTGGGCACCTGCGCGTCGCGGGTCTTGATGGTCTTCGGGATGATCTTCAGTTCGTTGAAGACGTCGGCGATCTTCTGCTGCTCGCCCAGCACCGCGTCGGTGATCGGGTGCGTGCCGGCGGGGTAGCGCGACAGCGACAGTTCCAGCACTTCCACCGGCAGGCCCTGGATCGGGGCCAGTTGGGCGGCAGCGGCCTTGATGTTCTTTTCCACCCACTGCGCCTGCTTGTTGCTCTCGTCGAGCAGCAGCTTCACCACGTCCGGACGCTTGGCGGCGAACTCACGCTCGGCCAGGTAGAACTGGTGGTTGTTGACGATGCCTTCGCCGTTGACCAGCACGCGGGCGCCGATCTGCTTTTCGGCGGCAGCGGTGAAGGGGTCCCAGATCACCCAGGCGTCGACCGCACCCTTTTCGAAGGCAGCGCGCGCATCGGCCGGGGCCAGGAAGCTCGGGGTGATCTCGCTGTACTTCACGCCGTTCTTTTCCAGCGCCTTGGCCAGCAGGTAGTGCACGTTGGAGCCCTTGTTCAGCGCCACGCGCTTGCCCTTCAGATCGGCCACCGACTTGATCGGCGAGTCCTTCGGCACCAGGATGGCCTCGGCCTTCGGCGCCGGCAGCTCATAGCCGACGTAGTAGAACTCGGCACCGGCAGCCTGCGCGACGATGGGCGGGGCTTCGCCGACGTAGCCGAAGTCGATGGAACCGACGTTCAGGCCTTCCAGCAGTTGCGGACCGGCGGGAAATTCCACCCACTTCACTTCGATACCCTTGGGCGCCAGCTGCTTTTCCAGCGTGCCTTGCGACTTGATCAGCACCAGCGTGCTGGCGGACTTCTGGTAGCCGATGCGCAGCAGCTTGGGGTTGTAGTCCGCCTGGGCGGCGAGGGGGAACAGCGCGGCGGCGGCGCTGGCCACGAGACCTGCGAGCAGGTGACGACGGGTTTTCTGGTTGTGCATTTTTTCTCTCCGTATCCGGATGTGTGGGACTTCTTGTGGTGATGAAGGGCTGTGTGTGGCGGTGAGGGATCAGGTGCTGACGCGCACGGCCCCGAAAGGCACCTTCGGTGCATCCAGGTGGCGCTGGTGCAGGGCCTCGCGTTCGGCACGGCGCAGGCCTTCGATGAGACTCGCGACGGCGGCGTCCAGGCGCGACTCGATGTTCGGGTCCAGGTGCAGGCCGGTGTCCGGCCACCACTGCACTTGCGTGTCGACGGCGAACACGCCGGCCACCACGTCGCGTGCGCCGAGTGCGGCGAGCACGGGACGCAGGGCGTAGTCCAGCGCCAGCGTGTGGGCCGGACTGCCCGCCGTGGCCAGCGGCAACACCAGCTTGCCGGCCAGGCCGGTCTGCGGCAGCAGGTCGAGGAAAGCTTTCAGCACGCCGGCATAGGCGGCCTTGTAGACCGGCGACGACACCACGACGGCCTGTGCGGCTTCCACGCGGCCGATGGCTTCGCTCAGCACCGGGTCCTTGAAATCGGCGTGCAGCAGGGCTTGGGCGGGCAGGTCGCGGACCTGGATCCAGTCGGTGGCGAAGCCGTGCTTGCCGACACGCTCGCGCGCGGCATCCAGCAGACGGGCGCTGCGCGATTGTTCGGTGGGGCTGCCGGAGATGAAGAGAATGCTCATGGGGCGCTCGTCGTTCTGGTTATGCAATCCACATTTCATGCGGCGTTGCGACTGTGAGGCGCACTGTAGGGAACCTGTCATGTCAGGGGAACGATGAAATCCTGCTGTGCTTATCGAAGCCCGGCTGATAAGCGTCTGCGTGGAAATGAGGGATGCGCGGCACGTGCGCAAACGAAAAGACCCACCGGGTGGTGGGTCTTGGGCACTGCGATATGGTCAGGGGCTTTCGGGCCGTTGCTGCGGCGGTAGGTTGGGTTGAGCGAAGCCCAACAATCATCCGTGGCGCATGGTGTTGGGCTTGCTTCGGCAAGCTCAGTACAAGTCGCTGCGCTCAACCCAACCTACGCCGGGGGCGGAGGTGGTACCGCTAATATCCTTCAGCGATCGCGCAGGTAGCTGCCCCAGTCGAACGGTTTGTTGATCGGGGCGCGCAAGGCATCCGCATCCAGCGAACCCAGCGGCACATCCGACTGCGTGCGCTGCAGTTGTTTGAAGAGTTCGAGGCCTTCCGGCCAGGGGCCGTGACCGGAGTCGACGTTGATGTGGCCGGCCGCACCGAGATTCACGAAGCGGCTGCCCCAGCGCTCGGCCCACAGCGCGGCCTTGGTGAGGCGCACCCAGGGATCGTTGGTGCTCGCCACCACCACGCTCGGAAAGCCGAAGGGCTGGTCGGGCAGGGTGTCGGCGATGCCGAACTTGTCCGGGTCGGCCGGCGCCACGAACATCGCGCCGGCTACGCGGTCGCGATATTCCCAGGCGGCGTGTGCGGCGGCGAGGCTGCCGAAACTGTGCGCGACGATCCACACCGGGCCACGCGCGCGTTCGATCTCGCGTCGCACGGCACCCGCCCAGCGCGGCAGGTGCGGGTCGATCCAGTCGGTCTGCTCGACACGGACGGCGTCCGGGATGAGGCCCTCGAACCAGCTCTGCCAGTGGGTGGGGCCGCTGCCGTGCAAACCGGGAACGATGAGGGTGGTGCTCATGGCGTGGATGTCCTGCTGAAGCCCGAATGAAGTGTAGTCACCAGAAAGGTAGTCACCAGAAAGCTGGTCACCGTAAAGACCAAGCCCCTCCCTCTTGCGAGGAGAGGGGCTGCCTGTCCGGAGCAGGGGTGTTGCTCACTGACCGTAGATCTTGTCGAACACGCCGCCGTCGGCGAAGTGGGTCTTCTGGGCCTTGGTCCAGCCGCCGAAGGTGTCGTCGATGGTCACGAGGTTAACCTTGGGGAACTGCTTGGCATACTTCTCGGCAATCTTGGCATCGATCGGGCGGTAGTAGTTCTTGGCCGCCAGTTCCTGGCCTTCCGGCGAGTACAGGTATTGCAGGTAGGCCTCGGCCTGCTTGCGGGTCTTCTTCTTGTCGACCACCTTGTCGACCACGGTGACCGGCGGTTCAGCCAGGATCGACAGGGACGGCACGACGATGTCGTACTTGTCCGGACCCAGTTCCTTCACGGCCAGGAAGGCTTCGTTCTCCCAGGCCAGCAGCACGTCGCCGATGCCACGCTCGGTGAAGGTGGTGGTGGAGCCACGGGCGCCGGAGTCCAGCACCTTCACGTTGGCGAAGATCTTCTTCACGAAGTCCTGCGCCTTGGCGTCATTGCCGCCGGGTTGCTTCAGCGCGTAGGCCCAGGCCGCCAGGTAGTTCCAGCGGGCACCGCCGGAGGTCTTGGGGTTCGGGGTGATGACTTCCACGCCCGGGCGGGCCAGGTCGTTCCAGTCGATGATCTTCTTCGGGTTGCCCTTGCGCACCAGGAACACGATGGTCGAGGTGTAGGGGGAGGAGTTGTGCGGCAGGCGCTTTTGCCAGTCGGCCGGGATCAGCTTGCCGATGCTGTTGATCTCGTCGACGTCGTAGGCCAGGGCCAGGGTCACCACGTCGGCTTCCAGGCCGTCGATGACCGAGCGGGCCTGCTTGCCGGAACCGCCGTGCGATTGCTTGATGGTGACGGTCTCGCCGGTCTTGGCCTTCCAGTTGGCGGCGAAGGCCTTGTTGAAGTCTTCGTACAGCTCGCGGGTCGGGTCGTAGGACACGTTGAGCAGGGTGGTCTGCGCCAGGGCGGGGGCAGCCAGGGCCGCGGACAGCAGTCCGGCAGCAAAGAGTCGGGTGAAGAGTTGGGTTTTCATGCTGGTGCTCCCGTTGTTTGTTGTTTGAACGTGGGATGCACTGTAGTGAGCGGCGCTTATCTTGATAACGAATTTGAGTTGATCTTCTTATCGTGATTTTGCATATAGAGACCCCGCCTCTGGGGAGGGGTGTTCGCCACGGGCTGCATGCAGCGGCGCCCGCACCGGCCGTCGTGCGGCGCCTGCCGGGCCGGAAGGGCGGGGGCCGACAGGTATAATCGCCGCCATTCCTCCTGCCGGCCACCTACGCCTGCTACATCACCTGCCACATGCTCTTCCGCGCCCTGTCACGTTCCACCCCCGCCCAACCCCTGCCCGAGAAGATCGCCGGCCTGGTGCGCGAGGCGCGCTGGGTAGTGCTGGCTGCGCTGGGTGTCTATCTGACGATCATCCTGTTCGGCTACGACAAGGCCGACCCCGGCTGGTCGCATGCGGTGGAAGTGACCCAGGTACAGAACCCCGGCGGCCGCTTCGGCGCCTGGCTGTCGGACATGCTGCTGCTGCTGTTCGGCAGTTCCACCTGGTGGTGGGTGGCGCTGATGTTCTGGGGCCTGCTCATCGGCGGCCGTCGCTTCCGTGAAGACCTGGAAGGCGACCGCCGCTCGCTGTTCATCGTGCTGTTCGGTTTCGGCGTCGTGCTGCTCACCAGCTGCGGCATCGAGGCGCTGCGTTTCCACACTAGCACCGCGCTGCTCCCGGGGGCACCGGGCGGTGTCATTGGCGAGGAAGTCGGCGAGCTGACCCAGCGCTACCTCGGCTTCGCCGGCGGCACGCTGCTGTTGCTGGCGGCCTGGGCCGGTGGCCTGTGCCTGTTCGGCGGCTTCTCGTGGATCAATGTCTTCGAGCGTACCGGCCACCTGCTGGAGCGCTCCTGGTTTGCCGCCCAGCGCATGTGGCAGGCGCGGCAGGATCGGCAGGCCGGCAAGGAAGTGGCGGTCAAGCGCGAGGAGAAGGCGAAGCGCGAGCGCAAGAAGCGCGAAGAGGCACCGCCGCCGCCGCTGCATATCGAACCGCCGAAGATCACCATCGAGCAGGCGCCCGCCGTCGAGAAGGCACGCGTGCAGCTGGGCCTGTTCGCGGATGCCTCCGGCGCGCTGCCGAGCATCACCTTGCTGGATGCACCGTCGAACGACGTCGAGCCGCCGTCGGTGGAGTCGCTGGAGTACACCTCGCGCCTGATCGAACGCAAGCTGGCCGACTTCGGCGTCGAGGTGAAAGTGCTGGCGGCCTACCCCGGCCCGGTCATTACCCGCTTCGAGATCGAGCCGGCGGTGGGCGTGAAGGGCGCACAGATCGTCAACCTGGTGAAGGACCTCGCACGTGCGCTGTCGGTGATGAGCATCCGCGTGGTGGAAACCATCCCCGGCAAGACCTGTATGGGCCTGGAGATTCCGAACCCCAAACGCCAGACCGTGCGCATGTCGGAGATCCTCGGCTCCAAGGCCTATCACGACATGAGCTCGCCGCTCACCATGGTGCTGGGCAAGGACATTTCCGGCGTACCGACGGTGGCCGACCTCGCCAAGATGCCGCACGTGCTGGTCGCCGGTACTACCGGTTCCGGCAAGTCGGTGGCGATCAACGCGATCATCCTGTCGCTGCTCTACAAGTCCGGCCCGGACAAGGTGCGGCTGATCATGGTCGACCCGAAGATGCTGGAGCTGTCGGTGTACGAAGGCATTCCGCACCTGCTGGCGCCGGTGGTCACCGACATGCGCCACGCCGCCCACGCGCTCAACTGGTGCGTCGGCGAAATGGAGCGCCGCTACAAGCTGATGTCCGCACTGGGCGTGCGTAACCTGGCCGGCTACAACAAGCAGGTCGCCGACGCGCAGAAGGCCGGCAAGCCGCTGACCAACCCGTTCTCGATCACCCCGGACAATCCGGAGCCGCTCGACAACATGCCGATGATCGTGGTGATCATCGACGAGCTGGCCGACCTGATGATGGTGGTCGGCAAGAAGATCGAGGAGCTGATCGCCCGCCTGGCGCAGAAGGCGCGTGCCGCCGGCATCCACCTCATCCTCGCCACCCAGCGCCCGAGCGTGGACGTCATCACCGGCCTGATCAAGGCCAACATCCCGACGCGCATCGCCTTCCAGGTCAGCAGCAAGATCGACTCGCGCACCATCCTCGACCAGATGGGCGCCGAAAGCCTGCTGGGCATGGGCGACATGCTCTACCTGGCGCCCGGCACCGGCCTGCCGCTGCGCATGCACGGCGCCTTCGTGGCCGACCATGAAGTGCACAAGGTGGTGGAGCATCTGAAGACCACCGGGGAACCGGACTACGTCGAAGGCATTCTTACCGGTGCTGGCGGTGAAGAAGGCGGCGAGGGCGGTGGCAGCTTCAACGGCGACATCTTCGGCGAGGGCGGTGAAGGCGGCGAAGCCGACGAGCTCTACGACAAGGCCGTGGAAGTCGTGCTCAAGACGCGTCGCCCCAGCATCTCGCTGGTGCAGCGTCACCTGCGCATCGGTTACAACCGCGCCGCGCGCCTCATCGAACAGATGGAAAAGGCCGGCCTGGTGTCGGCGATGGGCCCCAGCGGCAACCGCGACGTGCTGGTACCGGCACGCGAAGAATGATGTACGCAGGATCGCCCGCGATCCTGCGCAACGAACACGACCGACTCATGCGCAAGATATTCCTGACCCTCATCGCCGCTGCCGTGCCGGCAATCCTGTCGCAAGGCGCCATGGCTGCCTCGCTGGACCAGCTCAAGCAGTTCCTCACCGAGACGCGCACCGCGCGCGCCAGCTTCTCGCAGGTCGTCACCACGAAATCCGGCCGGCCCGGGCAGAGCGCCTCCGGCACCATGCTGATCTCGCGGCCCGGCAAATTCCGCTGGGAATACATCAAGCCCTACAACCAGCTCATCGTCGGTGACGGCAACAAGCTGTGGTCCTACGACAAGGATCTGAACCAGGTTGTAGTGAAGCCCATGGGCGATTCGCTGGGCGCCAGCCCGGCCGCATTGCTGGCGGGCGACAACGCGCTGGAGCGCAACTTCACGCTGAAGAACGATGGTAGCGACGGCGAACTGGAATGGCTGGAAGCCCTGCCCAAGACGCAGGAAGCCGGCTTCCAGAAGGTGCGCATCGGCTTCAAGGGTGGCCTGCCGCAAGCCATGGAAGTGCAGGACAACTTCGGCCAGCTCACGCAGCTGCGCTTCGAGAAGTTCGACCGTAATCCTTCGCTGGGGGCGGACCTGTTCAGGTTCGTGCCGCCGAAGGGAGCCGACGTCGTCGGCGAGTAGTCCTGTATCTCCGGATCAAACACTGAACGGGCAGCGACATGAAATTCCAGCGGATCGAGTTCTCGTGGCGTGCTGCATTCGTCGGCTTCTACATGACGCCGGAACGGGACAAGGTCTGGGTCGCGCTGCTGCCGTTCTTTGCCCTGTACTTCAAAAGGGTTTAGGGCCAACGCCCTTTGCCCAAGCGATAAAAAGATCCGGCATCACGACGCCGGGCCCACGCTCCGCTTCGCTCAACGCAACACAGGATCATCGAGCACATCATGAGCGGCAACAGCCTTTTCGATCGTCCCGACTCGCCCTGCGTGTCGATCTGCTCCACCGCCACCTTCGACGAAATCTGCCGCGGTTGCGGCCGCACCATCGACGAAGTGGCGCAGTGGGTCACCTACACACCGGAACAGAAGGCGGCCATCTGGGACCGCATCCTGGCCCAGGGCTACCCGCGGCCGCCGAAGCGTTAGGTCGCGTACTCACTGCATGGCGACCGATCTGTGGCGTGACTGGTGCGCGCGTGCCCTGCGCTGGCAGCGCGGCCGCCAGCAGGGCGGCTACGACAAGATGCTGCTCGTGCATGGCCGATGGCCACTGCTGTTCGACTGCTACCTCCTGCGCTTTCCGCAGGGGGCAGAGATTCCGCCGCATACCGACCCGGTCACAAACGGCCGGCACTTCCGCCTGAACATCGTGCTGAAGCAGGCGCGCCGTGGCGGCGAGTTCGTCTGCGCCACGCCGCTGCATGAATCTGCCCGCATCAAGTTCTTCCGCCCGGATGCCTGCGAGCACAGCGTGACGCGCGTGGAAGAGGGCGCGCGCTACCTGCTGTCGATCGGCTGGGTGCGGATGCCCTGAAGCTTCGTGCTCCGATGGCCCGTCGATGGTCCATCCGGGCGATGCGTCATCGAAGCTGGCTGCGACACCATGGCAGCGATTCCTTTGCGCTCGTACCGCCATGAAGCCTCCTGCTTTCCTTACCGCCGTGCCGCTCGCGCTGTCGCTGGGATTCGTTTCCTTGCCGGCATCCGCGCTGTGCTGGATCGACGCCGAGCATCCGAAGACGGCCGACAACCTCGCCACCAGCGATCCGCGCGTCGCACCCATGCGCCAGCTCGCACAGCGCGTGCATGCCATCGTCAAGGGCAATGCCGACATGCAATCGCTGCAGGACACCCGCGTGCGCTCGCGCTGGCAGATCAGCGGTGCGGTGGGCGGGCCGGCGCGTGCGTTGTGGTACCAGGCACGCGACCACCGGCGTGACGTGTGGGCGGGCGAGTGTGGCGTCATCGACGGGGCCGACCGTCTGCCCGCCAGAGCCTCCATCGTCGTGCAGATCAACGCGACCAGCGATCTCTTCAACGGTCCGCCGGAATTCGAGGACGAGGGGCTGCGCGCGTGGAAGATGCCACCCACGGTGGGCATGGTGCAGGGCCGGCCGCTGTATCACGGCTGGCAGATCGTCATGACGAAAACCGGGCAGCCGCCTTGGATGCCGGTGAGCTGGGCCGAGTTCATCGATTTCGCCGAGCGCGAGATTGCACGCCAGCAGGCTTCTTCCGGTGGCAACAACCCGTTCTGGAAACAGCAACTGGATGCCCTGCGTGCCTACTGCGCGAAGCTGTCGCCGGCCGAGCTCGCTGCACAGGCGCGCAACGGCTGGCCCTGGCAGCACCCAGGCGTACCGCTGGAGCGCTGGCCTCTGCTGGTGAAGCTCGATCCGGCCTTTCCGTGGGACCGCACACAGCCACAGCAGGCGCAGATCATCGCGCTGTCCATCCAGGGCGCGCCACCGCATGCAGAGACGATGCAGCGCGTGATGCAGAGCCTGGACCTGAATGCGTTCGAGGGGTTGTTGGGAAAGCGCTGATAGCTGGCGCGCCGTGCTTGGAGCTTGCTTCGGAAACGAAAGCTCAGGGTGGCGTCATGACCGTGACCTTTGGCCAGCGCTCAGCAAAGCGCTTGCTCGCCACTCTCTCTGCGAAAACGGCTCTTCCGACACGGGTGGGGTTCCAGCGAACGATCATTCCGAACAGGTCGCAGAGGCCGTGCGGTGCAACGATCTCGATCTCTGCCGAGTTGGTGAGCGTGACGCCGACACATGTCGCGAACTCCGGCCAGGACGCGATTCCCTCTGACAAAGACCGGAATGGTTGGCCAGTGCATAGGGCATGCGAGCTGACCCATTGATGAACGCCTGCCTGATTGACCACGTCCCACCTGAAGCCTGGTTCGGCGAATGCGAGCTTTGCCTCCAGACGCCGTTCAGCGTCTTCAGATATGTCTTCTCCATCAAAGTAGACGAGGTCAATATCTGCCGGTGGCGTTTCTGCAGCGAAGTCGTGCAGGCGGTCCCAAACGAGATTGCGGATAGCGCCTGCGCCGATGCACCACGAGGGCAAGCCAAGGTCTCGTCCTGCTCTGAGAGCTCTCATGAGCCCGGGGCATCCGGCCACAATTGCCTTCAGCTGATCTTCGAACAGAGCTTCGCGAGTGGTAAGCACGAACGGGGTCGGTGTTGTACTAGCCGCGCTTCTGCGCCACCCACCAGGTGGCGGCTTCGGTCCGCGTAGCGGTGTTGGTCTTGTCGAGGATGTTGGCGACGTGACGCTTCACGGTGAAGGGGCTGAGGTCCAGCACGCGGGCGATGTGCTTGTTGCTCTGGCCTTCCGCCATCAAGGACAGGACTTCGGCTTCACGTTCGGTGAGGCCGGCGGGCAGGGCCGTGGTGGCTGCCGGCGAAGGGGCTGGCGTATGGGCTGGTGCCTCGTGACCGCGTGCGCGGGCAGCGAGGTCGCGCAGCAGGGCGACGCGAGCAGGCGGGAGCCGGTTGCTCCAGGGGCTGGCGGCGATGGCTTCGAGGATGTCGACGCCGACCATCAGCGCGCCGCCGATCGGTGAGCCGTCTTCCACTGCGTCGAACCAGCGTTGAAGCAGGGCCGCTGCTTCATCCAGCCGGCCCTGGCGACGCTGGGCTTCCACGCAGAGCATCAGCACGTGGCCGCCGCTGCACAGCGGCATGAACTCCACCGGGCCGGGTGGTGGCATCAGCAATTGTTCGGCGTCGGCGTTGCGGCCGTCCAGCAGGGCGACCATGCCGGCAGCGATCTTGCGTTCGATGGGGCAGAAGGCCCACTGGAACGGATCGGCCGCGCGCTCCATGTCGGCAGCGACGCGGCGTACCCAATCGGCATCACCGAGGATGAAGGCGCCGCGCAGCTCGGGCACCAGTGTCGAGCCACCGTGTGTGCGCTGGTTGGCGCGGCCGGATTCACGCAGGTCGGCACGCATCGTGGCAGCGGCCTCGGTGCAGGCGGTGTGGTCGCCATGCAGCGCATCGACCAGCAGGTGCGCCATCAGGTTCTCGGTGAGGATGGAACGCGGGTGGCCGAGCCATTGCAGGTCGTCGTCCGCCTTGTGCAGCCATTCGCGCGCTTCGCCGAAGCGTCCGGCGGCGAGTGCGACGGCGGAATGTCCGTGCAGCACGCCGACGCGCAGCAGGCTGGCGTGATCACCGGCGATGCGGCCGGCGGCGTGCAGGTAGCGCTGCATCACGGCGTCCATGCCTGGCAGGCTGGACAGCATGGAGATGAAGTAGGCGTTCTGCCAGGTGACGGCGTCGTCCAGTCGTTCGAGCTGTTCCACCGCGTCGCCGAAGCACGCCGCCACGTCCTGCGCGCGGTGCTGGCTGTAGGCGAGCCAGCCGTTGTAGTAGGTGGCGAGCGCGCCGGTGGGGCCGCCGTGCGCAGCGGCCATCAGCTTTCCGAAGCCGATGCGGGCGGCTTCATGGCGACCGCTGCTGAGTTCGCAGGTGTGCAGGAACACGCGTGCTGCTGCGGCAGCGTCGGGCAGGCCGGCGGCATCGAAGCCGGTGGCCGCGCGCTGCATGGCGGTGACCGAGCGATCGAAGTCGAAGGCGTTGAAGGCGCACACGCCGCGCAGCATGTCGAGCTCCGGGTGGCGCTGCAGCTCGCTGGCGGGAAACAGGCCGAGCAGGCGCTCGATGGTGGGACCGCCGCCCATGGGTACGAGGGCCGGGCCGCGCGTGGCGAGTTCGGCCGCGGCACGGTCCCAGGCACCGGCGCGCGCCAGCCACGTGACGGCGCGCGCGAGATCGGGCTCGCCGTCGGCGGCACGTTGCAGCAGCGCGGCCTGTTCGTCGGCGTGGTCGCGCTGCAGGCGGTCTTCCAGGAAGTCGCGGAACAGGTCGTGCAGGCGCAACGTGCGGCCGGTGGCGTCCAGCGGCGTGACGAACAGACCTTCGCGTTCCACCTGGTCGAAGAGCGCCTGTGCGTCCGGCATGGCACTGACGTGGGCGCAGCGCGCCGGCGTGAGTTCCGGCAGCACCGCGCAGCGCAGCAGGAACTGGCGTAGCGCCGGCGACATGCCGGCGAGCACCTCGTCGGCGAGGAAATCGAAAACGTGCAGGCGGCTGGGCGCCAGCGAACCGGTGCTGCCGACCGACAGCATCAGCCGCAGGCCGGCGGCCCAGCCTTCGGTGCGGCGGAGCAGCTCGCCGACCTGCTCGTCGAGCTGGTGGGTGTCCACGCCCTGCGTGCGCAGCAGGGCGGAGATGTCATCGGACTCGAAGCGCAGCGCGGTCTGGCGGAATTCGGCGAGCTCGCCACGCGCACGCCAGCGGGCCAGCGGCAGCGGCGGGTCGGTGCGGCTGGACAGCACCATGCCCCATTGCTCCGGCAGGCGCTCGGCCAGCACGGCGAGGAATTCGAAGAGGCGCGTGTCCGCCACGCGATGCAGGTCGTCGATGACGATGAGCCCGCGCGAGGCGCTGGAGCCGGCCAGCGCGTTCACCACCTCGTCCGCCGCCAGGCCGAGGCCGCGTGAACCTTCCGACAGGGTGCCGAGTGCCGTGGGGGCGACACGCCAGGGCAGGTCCAGTGGCTCCAGCGCGGCCGTCAGCGCGGCGAGGAAGCGTGGCAGGTCATCGTCTTCATCCGCAGTCACCCAGGCCAGTGCGGTGTCGCCGGGCCACTGCGCGATCTGGCGGGCCAGCGCGGAGGTCTTGCCCCAGCCGGCGGGCGCCAGCAGCAGGGTGAGGCGCTGCTGCGCGAGCGCCTTGCCGAGTGCGTCCTCCAGGCGTGTGCGGGCGATGAGATCGGCACGCGCGCGGGGCGGCTGGATCTTTGTGCGGGCAAAGGCAATGGCGCTGTCGGACATGGGACGGATTCTGCCCACGGCGCTTGCGTCGCGGCAATCGTCGACAGGCCATACGCCCGATTGGGCGAGACGGATTTCATGGTCCGCACGCGGTCCCGCGCGTGGCCCGTCTGCCTGCGCGGCGTGGTCCATGCGGGCGATGCCGGCCCACATGGCAAACCGGAGCATGCCGACCCATGCAGATCGTGCTCATGCCCCAGCCCCCGCACAGTGCCGCGCCGGGCCACCAGATATCGGACCTTGCCGGCGCGCCGGCCGGCTCCGTCCTGCAACTGCACACGCTGATGCCCTGCACCCAGGCCGGGTGGCCCGCCGTCCCGCACGGCGTGCTGCTGGTGCTGACCGATGGCATCGGCAAGGCGGTGATCGACGGTGCCGCGCAGCGTGTCGCAGCCCCTTGCGTGTTGCGGCTCCCTGCAGGAAGCGAGCTGCGCCTGTTGAACCAGGGCGCTGCGCCGATGCGCCTGGTGGTGATGTATCCGGTCGCGCACAGGGATGCGGACGGCGATGTGGAGGGAGATGTGGAGGGAGATGCAGATGGGGACGCAGGGGCGGACGGCACGGATCGCAGCGACTGATTCAAAGTTGAAAGGACTCATCATGCTTCGCTTCGTTGTCGCGCCCGCTGGCCGGGCGTTCCTGTGTCTTGCCATGCTGGGTGTGGCTGCCTGCGGTGGTGGCGGTGGTGGTGGTTCGTCGGGCGCTGCTTCAGGCAATGCGCCGCCGGCATCCGGGCCGGGCACGCCACCGTCCGCGTCGCCCGCCGCACCCACCGAAGTCGGAACGCCGATGGGGGCCACCGTCTCCGCGAGCATCGGTCCCATGGGCGGCGAGCTGGCATCGCCGGATGGCAGCGTGGTGGTGAGCGTGCCGCCGGGTGCGTTCAGCAGCCCGCAGACGGTGAGCCTGACACCGATCCAGAACAAGGCGCACGGCGCCAAGGGTGGTGCCTGGCGCATCGAGCCGCACGGCGTGGAGGCGCTGCAGCCGATCACGCTGCGCTTCCGCGTCGACAACGGTGAGCTGGACGGCAGTGCGCTGGAGTTGCTCGCCATCGCCACGCAAAGCGCGGACGGGCGCTGGCAGCGCCTGCGCAACGTCCAGCGCGACGAGGCGTCGTCCACCGTCAGCGTGCAGACCACGCACTTCAGCGACTGGGCGGTGATCGCGGGGGAGCAACTGCGGCCGGCGCGCGCGACGATCACCGTCGGCCAGTCGCTGGACCTCAAGCTGGTGAGCTGCCCGGTTGGTGCCACCGATGGTCTCCGCGATCAACCGCTGCATGCCTGCAGCGAGACGGCGATCATCGCGGGTGAAGTGCAGGGCTGGTCGGTGAATGGCGTGCCGGGTGGCTCCTCACAACTGGGTGGCATCGAGAGGCTGACTGCCCCCGGTACGCCGGTCGAGGGCTCCGGCCGTGCCCGCTACACCGCACCGGCCGCACCACCACCGGGCCACACCGTCGCGGTGTCCGCCACCTACAGGCCGCTCCTGCCGGACGCGCCCACGTACACGCTGCTGTCGCACGTCGAGGTGGTGGAACGCCCGACCTGCGACTGGCTGCACGCGGTGCACGAGATCGACTTCGACATCGAGATGGAGTACGTCTTCTCGGCCAGCAGCGGTGGTGCCTCGCTGTCGATGGACCAGCGTGGCCGCATAACCGGCCGTATGCAGCGGGTGTTCGACAACGATCTGGTGGGCACCTGGCATGGCACGACCACGCAGGGCCTGGTGAGCCTGAACGACAGCGCGAGTGAAGGCATCCGCACGGCGCGCCTGTTCGGCAGCGGCGCACCGGCCATCGGCAGCGGCGTGTACTCCAACGATTTCAGCGGGGCGCAGCTCGTCGTCGACTACCAGCGCTGTACGTATTCGGTCACCGCGAAAATGGCTGTCGTGGCCGGCAGCGGCGAGGTGAACGACGTGCCGCACGCGACCACGGCGGGCAGCTTCACGCGCGGCGAGGCCAATGTCATCCGCGTGCAGCAACTGTCCGGCGAGGCGCTGATGCCACCACGTCCGGAGGCAGACCCGGTAGGCACCTACGCGCCGGGTGGACTCGAAGGCGGGCGGCTGTTCGCCGAAGGCTTCGCCACGCCGGGCAATGCCGGCGAAGCACGCGTGCGCTGGCAACTGACGCCGCGCTGACCTGCAACCCCGACGGAGCACCTACGACATGAAGAACCTTTTCTCCCGGCCCTGGCTGCGGCTCGCCCTCATTGGGCTCGGCATCCTGATCGCCCTGGTGGCCATGCTGGTCGGCATCGGCCTGATCCTCGCGCAGCACAAGGCGGATCGCCGCATGCACGTCGCCGTGGCGGCAATCGATGTTCCGGATGACGACAAGTCCCGCGCACGCGGCCGCTACCTGTACGAATCGCGCGGCTGCGCCGATTGCCATGCCGCGGACGGCGGCGGTCGCGTCTTCGTCGACGCGGGTGACGTCTTTCTTGCGGGGCCGGACATCACCGGTGGTGGACGCAGTGCGCGCTACCGCAGCCAGGACTGGGTGCGTGCCGTGCGCCACGGTCTCGCACCCGGTGGCCGGCCCTTGCGGGTGATGCCCAGCGAGGACTACAACCGCCTGACGGACGTGGACCTCGCCAGCATCGTGGCGTACGTACGCAGCCTGCCACCGCGTGATGGCGCGGCGGGCGAGCTGCGCCTGCCCTTGCCGGCACGCGTGCTGTACGGCTTCGGTGTGCTGGACGACGCGGCCGACCGCATCGACCACAGTCTGCCGCCGGAAGCGCCGGTGGCCGAGGCTGCGAGCGTGGCGCACGGTCGTTACGTCGCGCAGCTGTGTGTGGCCTGCCACGGCCCCGGCTTCAGCGGTGGCAAGATTCCCGGTGCGCCGCCGGACTGGCCGGCCTCCGCCAACCTGACACCGGGGGAGGGTGGCGTGATGGCCCGCTACGGAGATGCACAGGCCTTCGCGAAGATGATGCGCGGTGGCAAGCGCCCGGATGGCAGTGCCATCACGGTGATGCCTTTCGAGGCGCTGGCGAAGATGAACGACACCGACCTGGAAGCGATGCGTCTGTACCTCGCCACGCTGCCGGCGCGGCCGGCAGGCTCACGCTGAACATCACCGGGCATGTCGCCACAGTGCCGGGAGCAGGCCCGGTGATGCAGGGAGCGTGGTGGGAGATGGGACGTGAGGTGGATCAGTACGCCGCCGTGAAGCGCTGGCGGATGTGCTGCGGCAGTTCCACTTCGTTGACGATGGCCACGGCGAGGTCGGCCGTGGAGATGCTGCCCGGCTCGTCACCGCTCATCAGCATCTCGTCCTTGCCGAGGCGGAACTTGCCCGTGCGTTCACCCGGCACGAGATGGGCGGCCGGCGATACGAAGGTCCACTCCAGTTGCTGTTCGCTGCGCAGGCGGTTCAGCGCCTCGCGCGCGGCCAGCGCGCCGTCCTTCCATTCGGCCGGAAAACTGGGCAGGTCCACCGCCTGCAGACCGGGAGCGACGAACAGGCTGCCGGCACCACCTACTTCCAGGAAACGCTTGACGCCGGCCTGCTTCACGCCGGCGACGATGGCCTCGTGACCCTTGAGGAACAGGTCGTGGATGTCCTTCTTGTCCCACCCGGGGTTGAAGGCGCTGATGACGGCGTCCTGCCCGCGCACGGCAGCGGCGACCTGTGCGGCGTCGTAGGCATCGGCCTGCACGAAGCGCAGGTTCTTGTGGCTGGGCAGTTTGTCGGCGCTGCGGCCGGCGACGGTCACGATGTGGTCACGGGACAGCAGTTCGGTGAGCAGGGCGCTGCCGACAAAACCGGTGGCGCCGATGAGTGCGATGTTCATGTCAGGACTCCGATGTGCGTTGAGGTGGCGCCATCATGCGTCGTCGCATTGATTCGATAAACATGCTGATCAATAATTGATTGTTATCGATTAATTGACGGTGTGCGCATGGATCTCAATCGCCTGCGGGTATTCGTGGCAGTGGCCGAGGCCGGTGGATTCACCGCGGCGGCCGAGCGTCTGGGCAGTACCAAGGCACTGGTCAGCCAGCAGATCGCGCGGCTGGAGGCGGAGCTGGGCGTCACGCTCTTCTCGCGCACCACGCGGCGGGTGACGCTGACCGAGGCCGGTAGCGAGCTCTTCGCCGACAGTGCGCCGCTGATCGCCCAGGCGGAGTCCGCCCTGGCCCGCGTTGCGCAGGGTGGTGACGCGCTGCGTGGCACCTTGCGCATCACCGCACCGGTGGACTTCGCAGCGGGGATGGTGGCGCCGGCACTTGCACGCTTTGCCGCGGAGCACCCTGACATGCAGTTCGAGCTGGTCGCCGCCGATACCGTGCTGGACATGGTGGCCGCGCGCATCGACATCGCTTTCCGCATGGGCTGGCTGCGCGACTCCACGCAACGCGCGGTCATGCTGGGCGAGGTGCAGCAATGGGTAGTGTGCACACCGGCTTATCTCGCAGCCCACGGGCCGATCAGCCATCCGTCGCAACTCGCGGAGCACCGCTGGATCGCGCTCAGCCTGTTGCCGGCGCCGCTGTCCTGGCGCTTCCAGCGAGAGGACGAAGAACTGACCGTGCGCATGCGCGCGTCCATGCGCACCGATTCACCCACCACGCTGAAGGCGCTGGTGTGCGAGGGCGCCGGCATCACCGCGACGGCCGACATGGTGGTGCAGGACGAGGTGAAGGCCGGACGCCTGTTGCGCGTGCTGCCGGACTGGCAGCTGCCGACCGCGGGCATCTATGCGGTGTATCCGCCGGGGCGTCACGTGCCGGCGAAATCGAAGGCCTTCATCGCGGCCTTCCGTGAGTTCTTGAAGACGCGCAGCTGAGAGGCGAGGTGACTCAGGCTTCCAGCGTTGCGTGCAGGGCGATGAATTCCTGCGTCAGCTTGTGGCGTGCGTCGAGGTGGATCATCGGCTTGGCGAGCTGGTGTGATTCGCGGATCTTCACCGACGACGAGAGATAGGTCGGCAGCACGGGCAGCTTCTCTTCGAGCAACTCGTCGACGATCTTCTGCGGCAGGCTGGCGCGGGGCTGGAACTGGTTGACCACGATGCCTTCCACCGCGAGTGCTTCGTTGTGGTCGCCGCGTATTTCGTTGACGTTCTCCAGCAACGCGTACAGCGCACGGCGCGAGAAGTCGTCGCAGTCGAAGGGGATCAGGCAGCGGTCGGCGGCGATCAGCGCGGAGCGGGTGTAGAAGTTGAGTGCTGGCGGGGTGTCGACGTAGATGCGGTCGAAGTCTTCCGACAATTCCTCGAAAGCCTCGCGCAGCTTGAAGATCTTGTAGCGTGATTCCAGCTTGGTGATGAGCTCTTCAAGCCGCGGCGAGGCGGCCATCACCCACAGGTTCTCGAAGGGCGTGGGCAGCACGTGGTCGCGTGCGGGCTTGTGCTCGAAGCGGACGGTGAGGGTCTGCTCCAGCAGATCGGCGACCGTGGGCTCGGCGTCGTCGGCGGCCTTGCCCAGCAGGTAGTGGCTGGAGTTGCATTGCGGATCGAGGTCCACCACCAGGGTGCGCAGACCCTGCGAGGCAGCGATGGCCGCGAGGTTGCAGGTGATGGTGGATTTGCCGACGCCGCCCTTCTGGTTGAACACCACGCGCTTCACGATCACTCTCCCGAGGTGGAATGCTGCAGTGCATTATGCCCGCCACGCCGGGCAGCGTGAAGCCGGCGCCCGACTGTGCGGCATGCCCTCGCGCTAGACTGCGCACTCCCTCATGTCCGGCATGGATCACATGTTGCAATCGCATTGCAGACTTGCGCTGGCCGCCCTGTTCACCTTGCTGACTGGCAGCGCCGCCGCCGACCAGTTCATCAACATCGGTGGTGGCTCCTACCATTTCGAGCGCGATCTCGGCCACAACGAATTCAACCCCGGCATCGGCTACGAGCGCGACTGGAACGAAGAGATCTCCTGGGCGGTCGGTTACTACAAGAACAGCCTGTCGAGGCCGACCTTCTACGTGGTGGGCAACTACTACCCCTGGCGTCTGTCGGAAGGCTGGCGGCTGGGGGCCACGGCAGGCGCACTGACCGGCTACAACAACACCGACGTAGCGCCGCTACTGGCGCCGACCCTGGAGTGGCGGGGCAAGGTGGTGGGCTTGCAGTTCTTCGTGGTGCCTTCCATCAAGCCCTATGTCGACGGCGCTTTCGTGGGCCAGGTGAAGTTCCGCCTGCCCTGAGGCCACCCGCAGAGTAAAAACCAAGGAGTCAGCATGGAAACCTTCGTACGCATCCACCAGCATGGCGGCCCCGAAGTCATGCAGCTGGAATCGGTGGACCTGCCGCCGCCGTCACCGCGCGAAGCACGGGTGCGCCATGAAGCGGTCGGCCTGAACTTCATCGACGTCTACCAGCGGTCCGGCCTTTACCCTTTGCCCCTGCCCAGTGGCCTCGGCCAGGAAGGCGCCGGCGTGGTGGAGGACGTCGGCGCCGAGGTGACGGAGGTGGCGCCGGGCGACCGCGTGGCCTACGGCAACGCAACGCTGGGTGCGTACTCGTCCGCACGCAACGTGGCGGCGGACCGCCTCGTCAAGCTGCCGCCGCAGATCTCCTGCGAGGCGGCAGCGTCCATCATGCTGCAGGGACTCACCGCGCAGTACCTGCTGCGCAGGACTTACCGCGTGCAGGCGGGTGACACCATCCTCATCCACGCTGCGGCCGGTGGCGTCGGGCTGATCGTCTGCCAGTGGGCCAAGGCCCTCGGCGCGACGGTGATCGGCACCGTCGGCAGCGACGAGAAGGCTGCGCTCGCGCGTGAGCACGGTTGCGACCACGCCATCGTCTACACCCGCGAGAAGTTTGCCGAGCGCGTGCGCGAGATCACCGGCGGAGAAGGGCTGCCGGTGGTGTACGACTCGATCGGCAAGGACACCTTCTTCGATTCGCTGAGCTGCCTGCGGCCGCTGGGCACGATGGTCACCTTCGGCAATGCCTCGGGCCCCGCGCCAGCGGTGGAGCCGGGCGTGCTGGCGCGCATGGGTTCGCTGTTCCTCACGCGGCCGACCCTCGGCCATTACGTCGCACGTCGCGAAGACCTGCTGGCGGCATCCGCAGACCTGTTCGAGCAGGTGGTATCCGGGGCGGTGCGTGTCAACATCCGCCAGCGCCATGCGTTAGCGGATGTGGCGCAGGCGCACATCGAACTGGAGGCGCGCCGCACCACGGGATCGACGATCCTGCTTCCCTGACACCGCCCGCTTCGGGCATGCCTGCCGTCGGGCAGGCCCAAGCCTGATACAGTCCCTGCATGATGAAGAACGTCTTCCGCCTGTGTGTCGCTGCGTGCCTTGCCTGGAGTGCGTCGGTCCTTGCGGCGGAGCCTCCGCTGTCGCCGGCCCAGGTGGCCTACCTGAAGGCGGAAACCCGCAAGGCGGACGAGGGCTTCATCCGTGACGTGGCGATGTCGCTGAACATTCCCGCGATGACGGTGCGCCGGGCCATGCCGGACAAGGGCCGCATCACCGACCCGGTGGCACGCCTCATCGCCGGCCTGGAAAACGACCTGCGTCGTCCGCTCAATGACGACCAGAAGCAGCGCATCCGCGATGCCGACCAGCGCTATCGCGAGACGCTGGCCGAGGCGCAACGCGCCGCGCGCAAGAAGTAGGCCCCGGAGCACCGGACGTGACCAGCGAGCAACGCGCTCATCTCCTGTTTTCCGCATGCATGGCGGCGGTGATGGTGCCGGTCATGACCTTCGTGGTCACTTTCGTGAATATCGGCTTCGTCGGAGACTTCGTCTTCCAGTGGTTCAAGGCCTTCGTCATCGCCTATGCCGTGGCCTGCCCCATGATCTTCTTCTTTGCGCCGGCGGTGCGCCGCTTCACCACGCGTCTCCTGCACAGCCAGCAAGTGCGCTGAGGCCTATCAGCGAATCCCGGCTCTTGGACGAACAGCGCTTTCTCGACCTGCTCTTCACCCGCGTGCCCGTCGCACGCTGGACCCGTGGCCTCGTCGTCCTGACGGCGCTCGCGTTTGTCGTGCAGGCGGCCACCGCCACGGCGTTATGGAACATTCCCGCCGACTGGCTGATCCGGCTGGGCGGCAACCAGGCGCGTCTGGTTCTCGACGGTCAGCCCTGGCGCCTGCTCACCTCCATCTTCCTGCATGGCGGCCTGATCCATATGGCGCTGAACATGTTCGCCCTGTGGCAGGTTGGCGCCCTGGTCGAGCGTCTGCATGGGCGTGCGGGCCTGCTGCTGATCTACCTGCTGTCTGGCCTTGTCGGCGCACTGACGAGCTTGTGGTGGCAGCCCGGCCCGGTCAGTGTCGGAGCGTCCGGCGCGGTGTTCGGGCTCACCGGCGCACTGGCGGGCTGGTTGCTGATACAGCGTGGCGAGATGCCGCTGGCCATGCTGCGCGAAGTACGCAGCGGTCTTGTCGCATTCATCGGCTATTCCCTGTTCGCCGGCTTCATGGTGCCGGGCATCGACAACGCGGCCCACGTGGGCGGCTTGCTGGCCGGCTTGCTGCTGGGGGCGGGCATGGCGGTGTCGGTCACCCGGTCGTTGCGCAGTGTATGGACGCGCCCGACGAGCTGGATCGCCATCCTGCTGGTGGCGTCCATCGGTGCCGGCCTGTGGCTGGCCGCCGGCCACAAGACACAGCCGGCGGCGATCAGCCAGGACCAGCAACTGCTGCGCAACCTTGCCTTGCAGGACATGAGCCTTACGCAGCGCACCCAGCAGGTGCTCGGCGCCTTGCAGGTGCGTGACATCACGCCGGCAGAGGCGGCCAACCGGCTGGATGCCGACGTGCTGCAGGGCTGGCGACAGCTAGAAGGCATGCTGGGCGGGCTGGAGGGTGACGCCGAGCGCAAGCAGATCCTCATGCAGTACACCGACTTGCGCGCGCAGTCGGTCAGTGCGTTGGTCCGCGCGCTGGAGCAGGGCGATCGGCACTCGCTCGATCAGGCCGAGAACCTCCGCCTGCGCGCCGAGAACCTGCTGTTGCAGTGGCAGCTACGCGAGGCGCGACTGCAGCGGCCTGCACGTTAGCCGACGACCGTTCAGGCGGGCCGCCAGCGCCGGCAAAAGGAAGGGCCGCCCGGTGCGAACCGGACGGCCCTTCCTCTGACTGGTCCTGCCAGTGGCTTATTGCTTCACGCAGTCCACGCAGTAGCGCACCAGGCCGTCGGTGTCTTCCTTCACCAGACCGTGGATGTCGGTCTCGAAGCCGGGGAACTGCTCGTTGAAGACGCGCGCGAACTTCAGGTAGTCCACGATCGTCTTGTTGAAGCGCTCACCGGGAATCAGCAGCGGAATGCCGGGTGGGTAGGGCGTCACCAGCATGGCGGTGACGCGGCCTTCCAGTTCGTCGATGGACACGCGTTCGATCTTGCGGTGGGCCATCATCGACCAGGCGTCGGTGGGACGCATCGCCGGCTCCATGTCGGAGAGGTACATCTCGGTGGTCAGGCGCGCCACGTCGTGCGCCTTGTACACGTCGTGGATCTTCTTGCAGAGGTCGCGCAGGCCGACGCGCTCGTAGCGCGGATGCTTGGCGACGAACTCCGGCATGATCCGCCACAGCGGCTGGTTGCGGTCGTAGTCGTCCTTGAACTGCTGCAGCTCGGTCACCAGCGTGTTCCAGCGGCCCTTGGTGATGCCGATGGTGAACATGATGAAGAAGGAGTACAGGCCGCACTTCTCCACCACGATGCCGTGTTCGGCGAGGTACTTGGTGAGGATCAGCGCGGGGATGCCTTCCTCGTCGAAGTCACCATCCACGTCCAGTCCGGGCGTGATGATGGTGGCCTTGATCGGGTCCAGCATGTTGAAGCCTTCGGCCAGATTGCCGAAACCGTGCCAGCGTTCGTTGGCCTTCAGCGTCCAGTCTTCGCGGGTGCCCATGCCTTCTTCGGCGAGGTACTCCGGACCCCACACCTTGAACCACCAGTCGGCGCCCCATTCCTCGTCCACCTTGCGCATGGCGCGGCGGAATTCCATGGCTTCCGAGATGGACTCCTCGACCAGCGCGGTGCCGCCGGGGGGCTCCATCATCGCCGCCGCCACGTCGCAGGACGCGATGATCGCGTACTGCGGCGAGGTGGAGGTATGCATCAGGTAGGCCTCGTTGAAGGTGTGCTTGTCGAGCTGGCGCGATTCGGAATCCTGCACGAGGATCTGCGAGGCCTGCGACAGGCCCGCCAGCAGCTTGTGCGTCGATTGCGTGGAGAACACCAGCGACTCCTTGCAGCGCGGACGGCCTTCGCCGATGGCGTGGTAGTCGCCATAGAAGTCGTGGAAGGCGGCGTGCGGCAGCCAGGCTTCGTCGAAGTGCAGGGTGTCGATCTTGCCGTCCAGCTCGTCCTTGATTTCCTCGACGTTGTACAGCACGCCGTCATAGGTGCTCTGGGTGATGGTGAGCACGCGCGGTTTGGCGTTCTTGTCGGTGGCGAACGGGTTCTTCTCGATCTTCTTCTGGATGTTCTCCCACTTGAACTCGCTCTTCGGGATCGGTCCGATGATTCCGTAGTGGTTGCGCGTGGGCATCAGGAACACCGGGATCGCCCCGGTCATGATGATCGAGTGCAGGATGGATTTGTGGCAGTTGCGGTCCACCACCACGATGTCGCCCGGCGCGACCGTCGAGTTCCACACGATCTTGTTGGAAGTCGAGGTGCCGTTGGTGACGAAGAACAGGTGATCGCTGTGGCAGATGCGGGCGGCGTTGCGCTCCGAGGCGGCGACCGGGCCGGTGTGGTCCAGCAGCTGGCCCAGTTCGTCCACCGCGTTGCAGACGTCGGCGCGCAGCATGTTCTCGCCGAAGAACTGGTGGAACATCTGGCCCACCGGGCTCTTCAGGAAGGCCACGCCGCCGGAGTGACCCGGGCAGTGCCAGGAGTAGGAGCCGTCGGAAGCGTAATGGGTCAGCGCGCGGAAGAAAGGCGGCGGCAGGCTGTCCATGTAGGCCTTGGATTCACGCACCACGTAGCGGGCGATGAATTCCGGCGTGTCCTCGAACATGTGGATGAAGCCGTGCAGTTCGCGCAGCACGTCGTTCGGAATGTGGCGGGAGGTCTTGGTCTCGCCGTACAGGAAGATGGGAATCTCCGCGTTGCGGAAGCGGATCTCCTGCACGAAGGCACGCAGCTCTTCGATGGTGTCTTCCGCCTCGTCGGCGAAGAATTCCTCGTCGTCGATGGACAGGATGAAGCAGGAGGCACGGCTCTGCTGCTGCGCGAAGGAAGTCAGATCACCGTAGCTGGTGACGCCCAGCACTTCCATGCCTTCTTCCTCGATCGCCTTCGCCAGCGCCCGGATACCGAAACCGGACGTGTTCTCCGAGCGGAAGTCCTCGTCGATGATGATGATGGGGAAGTGGAAGCGCATCGTGACACCTGCTGGATCATGGGCCCCGCCATCCGGAGCCGAAGCCGCGCATGATAGCGCAGTGATGTTGCGCGGTTGATGCGGAGCGCGCCCGGGCGGCCGGGGGCGTGCTGGCATGTCGGTCCGCGCGGAAGAGGAAAAGGAAAGGAACAGGAAAAGCAAAGCCCCGCAGTTCGCACTGCGGGGCTTGCAGGGAAAGCGGGTTGGGTGGGATCAGGCGCGTCGGCGACGTGCGGCAGCGCTCGCCAGCAGGCCCAGGCCGATCAGCAAGGCGCTGGCAGGGGCGGGAACGGACGCCACGGTAACGCTCCCCGTGCGGGTACTCCAGGCCCCGGCGGTGCCGGTGGTGGTGTACGCGAACTGGTTGAATGCAAGCGTGGCGGGATCGAACACCAGTCCGAAGTCTTCAGTCCCGAAGTTCAGGAAAAGCAGATGCGGCGCACCGCCCAGGGCCACCCCAAGGCCCGTGGGCCCGAACAGTAGGTCCGCGGTCGCGTAGGTGTGCGACCCGAGCGTGAAGTCGATCGACTGCAGGGTGAAACCCTCAACCGTGAAGCTGCCGGACACTGACGAGACGGGGGCTGCGCCCGCGCCGTTGGCCAGCTGGAAGTCGCTGGCGCTGAAGTTGTAGGTGATTGGCGCAGCCGATGCCGCTGCGGCCGTGCAGACAGCGGCAATGGTGGCAAGGCGTCGCAGGATCTTGGCGGGCATGGCGGTTCCTCTGGAGGGCATGCGGTGGAGTGGTGCAGGAATGGGTAACCGCGGTTCCGAAGCATCCGCCGTGCCACTGGTCGCGCAGGCTTGATCAGCAACGATATGCGCGCAGGGCGAGCTGGTATGGCGAGCGTCCCTGTAAAAATGAGGTCGACAGCCTGCAGCACAGGATGGCCTGGACGATGCTCCGCGAAGGGCGGGGCGTCCGTCGCGCTCAGAATCCGCTCACAGGCACCCGCAGACGACGCTCCAGCATGTAGAGGATGTCGCGCTCCCGGCGGGCCTCGAAATCCAGCGAGCGCAGGTTGTTGCGCAGGTAGCGGCGGTCGTCATCCGTCTTGGCGCGGCTGAGCTGGTATTCCAGGCTGCGGCGCTCGTTGTCGAGTTCGTCGATCCGCCGGCGCTGGTGCCAGACCTCGCGACCGGCTGAGTAACGCTCTTCGAAGGCGACAGCGAGGTCTGCCGGGCAAACGTTGGCGTAAGCCTGACCGGACAGGCCCGCTCGCAGGCCATTGTCCGGCGTGCAATAGCGCTGCAGGCCCTGGGCGTGGCCGGCGAAGTAGCGTGGCTCGTCGACGGAGACGCCCAGCTTGCGGCAGGCCTGCGCATGGTCAACCGCCCGGCTGCGCGGGTAGCCGTTGCTGCCGTCGCGGTAACCGATCTGCTGCCAGTCGGCCGTGCGGCATTCCTTTTCCGACAGGGAGGCACAGCCGGACAGCAGGCCCAGCCAGAGCAGGGCTGCGAGGGCCAGCCCGTTGGACGTACGCACTGGTAGCAGCGAACTCAGATCTTCGGCAGGGTGACGCCGACCTGGCCCTGGTACTTGCCGCCGCGGTCCTTGTACGAGGTCTCGCAGATCTCGTCGGACTCGAAGAACAGCACCTGGGCGCAGCCTTCACCCGCGTAGATCTTGGCGGGCAGGGGCGT
>JAVHYF010000059.1 GCA_031119205.1 Moraxellaceae bacterium
GGAAATCATAGGCCGCACACAGCTCGTCCACCGTCGCGCTCGGCAACAGGCCACGTGCCTCAAGCGCGTTCAGCACCTGCACGGTCGGACGGATCTGCAGACCGGGGTCACGCCCGCCGCGGATCAGCTGGAATACCTGGGCGATGAACTCGATCTCGCGGATGCCACCCGGCCCCAGCTTGATGTTCTCGGCCATCTCGCGACGCGCTACCTCCTGACGGATCTGCGCGTGCAGCGCGCGCATCGCGTTGATGGCGCCGAAGTCCAGGTACTTGCGGAACACGAAGGGCCGCGCGATCTGCGCCAGCTCGTCATGCTGCGCACCGGTCAACGCCCGCGCCTTGATCCACGCGTAACGCTCCCACTCACGGCCCTGCGCGATGAAGTACTGCTCCAGCATGTCGTAGCTGGCCACCAGCGGGCCGGAGTCACCGTTCGGGCGCAGGCGCATGTCCACGCGGAACACGAAGCCGTCGGCGGTCAGTTCGGAGATCGCCGCGATCAGCGCTCGCCCCAGCCGCGTGAAGAATTCGAAGGCACCGATGGGCCGCGCACCATCCGTCTCGCCGTCCTCCGGGTACAGGAAGATCAGGTCGATATCGGAAGACACGTTCAGCTCGCCGCCACCCAGCTTGCCCATGCCCACCACGACCATCTCGATCACCTCGCCCGCCGCATTGCGCGGCAGGCCGTGGCGGGTGGCGAGCTGCGCCGTCAGCACGCGCTGCGCCGTCTCCACCGCCACCTCGGCCAGCAAGGTCATCGCCCCGGTGACTTCCGGCAAAGGCGCCAACCCGGCCAGGTCGCGCACCATCGCATGCGCATACACCCAGGCGCGCAGCCCACGCAGGCGCGGCCCCAGGGTGTTGTCATCCAGCGGCGAAACGGACAGAAAGGCTTCCAGATCCTGGCGCGTCAGCGCACGGTCGATGGACGCCGCCAGCATCGGCACCAGCTCCGGCCGCGCAGAAAACTGGCGGCTCAGATAACGGCTGTGCGCGGCGGCGAGGGAGAGGTGGCGGTCGATGTCGAGCATGGGATTGAGGATACCTCAGTGCCCTTCCTGCATGCCGGACTGGCCCGCCCCAGCCTGCCCGTACTTTCAGGCAGGCAGCATTGACGCATGCTTTGGCTCACTTCTATACCGAGGAGGTTGCCCCCAGGCCGGACCAACCTTGAGCTGCCTGAGGATCACCTTTTTCGACGCCAAGCCAGTCCGGATCAGATCGCGCGCCAAACCCTGTTCATTGAGAATCAGGCCGCATATCGGGGCTTGCAGCACGAGCGGAGAAGTGAGCTCAGCGGCTTCTCACTGATCATTTCTCGGTCCTGTATGAAACGGAGATTCGTAATGCCACGAATGAAGTTCAACGCTGACACCCCTCTCTACTCGTCCGATTCCACGGCATGGAAACTGGATCAACTGCACGAAGCACTCTTACGTGCGTACGCGATGCAGAAACCTGTCGTGATTTTTGTGCACGGCCGGGGAAAAGAGCCAGGCAAAAGCCTGAAGGGAGGGACGTATACCAAAGGAATGGCCGTTCACAAGATCGAGCGCGGGTACAACACCTCCGTAATCATGTTCAACTGGGACTCAGCCTTTCGCGGGCTCAATATCTTCGATAGAGAGGTCCCTCTAAGCCACACGGGTGCTGGTGCCATCGCATTCGGAAAGACATTGTCACTCCTCGCAGAATTCCAGAAGCTGCATCCGGAGCTCCAGCGTCCCGCTCTGCTGGTGCACAGCATGGGCTCCGTCGTCATCCAACGTGCCATCCTTGACCACCACTGGCCAGAGCAGCGCGGCCTCTTTTCGTCAGTGCTGCTCTCACAACCAGACGCTGACGATCGCGATCACGACAAATGGCTGGAGCCGCTTGCCAGGCAGGAGACCACCTACGTGACGCTCAATCAAGACGATCATGTGCTTCTGAGATCTACAGACGCGCGTCCGCCCGGAACGCAAGCCTTGGGATTAGGTGCACAACGATCATTGGCTGCCAATGCCAAATATATCGATCTGAGCCGCATGGGAGGGCTCGGGGCCAAAGATGACGATCACGAAGTCTTCGGCAAGGGGGCCATGAACGCAGAGATTCACGTGTGCCAGTTCTTCGAGCAGGCGATAACAGGCAGGCCAGTGGTTCTCGATCCTGCAAAGAACGTGGAAACGGTCGAGCGCAACGTCATCTTCAGGCTCAAGTCACATCGCGACCCCGGCGCTCCGTGCTTGCGCTTACCAGAGCTGCCGGATGAGGAAGAATCTCTGCGGGATTTTCGCGACTAGGACGAAGCAGATCTCCCTTCCAGAGCTTAGTCCGGTAATCAAGGCAGACCACCAACCTGTTCACGCCGGCCCCGACCTTAGCGGCGTCACGCTATTCCCACGAAACAGGTACTCCGCCCGCAGGATCGCCTCGCCCTGTTCGTCCTTGAAGGTGTAGCCCACCAGCGCGATCTGCTCTCCGGCCTTGATCTCCGGAACCTTCCACTGGTTCATGCGGGTCAGCGGGGCGAGTTCGATTTCCCAGGTGCGGTCCTTGCGGCGTGGCAGGGTTGCCTTGCCGAGGATGCCGGCGGCATCAAGGCTGGTGCTCTGGGCGGGGACACTGCGCTTGGCGAGGTCGGCGGGGAGCTTCAGGTCGGCAGGAGTTTCCAGGATCAGTTCGACGTGCGGGTTCTGCCAGCTGGCTTTCTTCACCGTGCCTTCGAGGTAGATCGGCCGGTTGTCATCGAAGCTGCTCCAGCCGTGGTGGGCGAAGGCGCGTGGCAGGGTGAGTACGGCACAGGTGGCCGGCAGGGCCAGGACGAAGCTGCGTCGGTTCATGGCAATCCCCTTCGAGTCGTTTGCGGTGAGCGCCCGCGCGTGGCCGGGCGGTGGTGAGACAGCGTGAAGCGGTAGCGGGTTCGGGTATCGGTGCGTCGGCGAACGTAAAGATGAACAACGCTGGGCTCCTGCCTGCGCAGGAGCGACGGGGCTCTGGGATCGGCTCCGCCGGAACGACGGTACGGCAAGAGCGCGGCGCTACGCTTGCCGCGCTTTACACATAGGCGATCCAGCGGCCGCACGCAATGACCGCTAGCCAGATCAGAAGCGAGGCGATTGCCTGCACGTGCGTCAGCCGGTCGCCATCATCCAGCGGGCCACGGCTGTGCAGCAGCGCGGCGTTGGTGCCGGCGGCGAAGAGCAGGCACATCTTGATGACGAAGGCGCGGTTGCCGACGAGATCGCCGGCCTGGGTGATGAACATCAGCAGGCCGCTGCACACGGCCAGCGCGAAGCCGGCCAGGGTCCATGGAATGACGTGGCGGGCGAGCAGGTGCAGGTCGATGCGGCGCATGGCGCCGAGGAGGCGCAGGTCGACGATCCACAAGGTGCCGAACACCAGGGCGATGGCGACGATGTGCACCGCCTCCAGCGCGGGATAGACCCAGCCCGAGGTGCGCAGCCAGACAGCCAGGGGCATCTGGTGCAGGGCGTCGAGGATGGGCATCGGAGGGGTCATGCGGACGGGACGCGTGTGCTCACGTGCGGGGGATTGGCTTCGACGGGCTCAGCCAACACGCCTTGCCACCGCCGCGACCGCTGGCTGAGCCTCGGTCCCTGAGCTCGTCGAAGGGGTCGAAGCCAGCACGCCGGAGGCTCGAAAACAACCTCACACGTGCTCCAGCTTCGCCATCGACAGCATCAGCCACTTCATGCCGCCGCCGGAACCGAAATTGATCTGCACCTTGGCATCCGCACCGCTGCCTTCTGCGGACACGATGATGCCTTCGCCGAAGCGCGCATGGCGCACGCTCTGGCCGATGCGGAAGCCGCCGAGGTCGCGGCCGTTCATGCGCGGTGAGACGGCGCGGGACTCTTCCGGCAGGGCCTGCGGACGTGCCTGCGCGTGGCTGGGCGTCCAGTGGCTGCCGAAGCCACCCTGCACGCGCGGGGTCAGCCACTTGAGCAGTTCGTCCGGCACCTCCTCGATGAAGCGGCTCTTCACGGCGTAGCGCGTCTGCCCGTGCAGCATGCGGCTTTGTGCCAGCGTGAAATTGAGGCGCTTGCGGGCACGGGTGATGGCCACGTACATCAGGCGCCGTTCTTCTTCCAGGCCGTCGTCGGACTTGATGCTGTTCTCGTGCGGGAACAGGCCCTCCTCCAGGCCGGTCAGGAACACGACGTCGAACTCCAGGCCTTTGGCGGCGTGCACCGTCATCAGCTGGATGGCGTCCTGGCCGGCGTCGGCCTGGTGCTCGCCGGCCTCCAGCGAGGCATGCGCGAGGAAGTCGGCCAGCACGTTCTCGCTGACGCTGACTTCGCCGGTCTCATCGTCCAGGCGCGGGCCTTCGCCGTTCTCGGCCTGGAAGTTCATGCCAGCGTTGATAAGTTCGTCCAGGTTGGCGAGGCGTTCCTCGCCCTCCTTCTCGGTCTTGTAGTGCGTGCGCAGGCCGGACTTGTCGAGCACGTGCTCGATGATCTCCGGCAGCGGCAGTCCACGCGTGTCTCGGCGGATGTCCTCGATGAGCCGCACGAAGCCGCCGATGCTGGCCGCCGGTTTGCCGGACAGGTGCGGCACGGTGGCGTAGAGGCTGGTGTTGAACATGCGCGCGGTGTCCTGCAACGTCTCCACCGATCGCGCGCCGATGCCGCGGGTGGGGAAGTTCACCACGCGGGCAAAGGCAGTGTCGTCGTCCGGGTTGGCCAGCAGGCGGAGGTAGGCCAGCGCGTGCTTGATTTCCTGCCGCTCGAAGAAGCGCAGGCCTCCATACACACGGTACGGGATGCCGGCAGCGAAAAGCTGGTGCTCCAGCAGGCGGGACTGCGCGTTGCTGCGGTAGAGCAGCGCGATGTCGCTGCGCGCGGCGCCTTCGCGCACCAGCGACTGGATTTCCTCCACCACCCAGCGCGCCTCGTCCATGTCGGTGGCGGCTTCGTAGATGCGGATCGGCTCGCCGTGGCCGGCGTCGGTCCACAGGTTCTTGCCGAGGCGGCGCGTGTTGTTGGCGATCAGCGCGTTGGCCGCGTCCAGGATGTTGCCCTGCGAGCGGTAGTTCTGCTCCAGGCGGATCACGTTCTTCACGCTGAACTCGCGCTCGAAGTCGCGCATGTTGCCGACCTCCGCACCGCGGAAGGCGTAGATGCTCTGGTCGTCGTCACCCACTGCGAACACTGCCGCCTGCTCCGCCGTGCCGTGGCCGGCGAGCAGCTTCAGCCACAGGTACTGCAGGCGGTTAGTGTCCTGGAATTCATCCACCAGCACGTTGCGGAAGCGGCTCTGGTAGTGGCGGCGGATCGGCTCGTTGCGCTGGAGCAGTTCATAGCTGCGCAACAACAGCTCGGCGAAGTCCACCACGCCCTCGCGCTGGCACTGCGCGTCGTACTCGGCGTACAGCTCCACCTTCTTGCGGGTGAAGGCGTCCCAGGCTTCGACTTCGGGCGCGCGCAGGCCGGCATCCTTGTTGGCGTTGATGAAGTGTTGCAGTTCGCGCGGCGGAAATTTCTCGTCGTCGACACCGAGTGCCTTCTGCAGGCGCTTGATGGCCGCCAGCTGGTCACCGCTGTCGAGGATCTGGAATGTCTGCGGCAGGCCGGCCTCGCGGTAGTGGGCGCGCAACATGCGGTTGCACAGGCCGTGGAAAGTGCCCACCCACATCCCGCGGGTATTTATTGGCAGCATGGCAGACAGCCGGGTCAGCATTTCTTTGGCTGCCTTGTTGGTGAAGGTCACGCCCAGGATGCCGCTCTGCCCCACCACCCCGTTCTGCAGCAGCCAGGCGATGCGGGTGGTGAGCACCCGCGTCTTGCCGGAGCCGGCGCCGGCGAGGATCAGCGCGGATTGCGCCGGCAGCGTCACGGCAGCGAGTTGTTCGGGGTTCAGGGAATCGAGCAAGGCAGGCATGTAGGAAAAAGCGGAAGTGGCAGGTAGGTGATTGCGGAGAAGCACAGGCCTGTGCGGTGCAGCAAGGCCGCAACAAGACCATTCCTGCACGGATGGCGGAAAGTCGCCCATTTTACGCCGGCCCCGAAACGCGTAGGCTTCCCCACCGGAGGAGGCCCCGGCCGGCAAGCCGGGCCCGCTACACCAGAGGCCGTCACAACCTTCCCGTGAAGGCTTCAACGACAAGAAAGACAAGGCGCGCATAGATGTCCCGTCACACGCTTCGCATGCTCATCCTGTGGCCGCTGGTCTCCGGCCTGGCCGTAGTGCTGGCCGAGATGCTGAGCTTTCCGACCCTGGCCGAGGCCCTGTTCGTGGCGGCCGCCAGCCTGGTGCTGCCGCTGCTGCACCTGCTGCGCCCCAGCCGGGCGATGCCGCTGGCCGACCAGCTGGATTTCCTGCGCTCGCTGATCGACGTCATTCCCCACCCGGTCTACCTGAAGGACAACCAGGGCCGCTACCTGCTGGCCAACAGCGCCTTCGCGCAGGAACGCAAGATCACCGTGGAGAGCATGGTGGGCCACACCACGCACGAGCTCTTTCCTCAGCAGGAAGACGTGGAGCGCGTGCTGGACGAAGACCTGCGCGTGCTGGCCGGCACGCCGGTGATGAAGGAAGAGGAAGCCTTCGATCCGCTGTCGGGTCGCCCCTGCTGGCGCATCGTCTCCAAGCGCCGCTGCCTGACGCCGGACGGCAGCGCCATCGTGGTGGGCACGCACTTCGATATCACCCGCTGGCACCTGGCCGAACGCGAGCTGCACGCCGCGCTGGCCCACCAGACGGCGTTGCGCCAGCGCACCCAGGTGTTCGTGCAACGCCTCATCGACGTGATTCCCGACCCGGTGTACGTGAAGGATGCCAACAGCCGCTTCCTGCTGGTGAACGAGGCCTTCGCGCGCGAGCGCGGCATGCAGGCCAGCCAGATGGTGGGCATGACCTCCTTCGACATCACCGCCGATGAAACCGCCAAGGAGCTTGTCGCCACCGAGGACCGTCACGTGCTGTCCGGTGGCGAGGTGCTGAAGGAGCAGCACACCCGCCACCCGATCAGCGGGCACGAGGTGTTCCGCATCGTCTCCAAGCGGCTGTGCCACGACGCCGACGACCGCCCGGTGATCGTCGGCGCACACTTCGACCTCACCAAGTGGAAGATCGCCGAGCGCGAGCTGCAGGCCACACTGGAGCGCGAGACCGCCATGCGCCTGCGCGTGCAGGCCTACATGCAGCGCCTCATCGACGTGATGCCGAACCCGGTGTACGTGAAGGACGCGCAGAGCCGCTACCTGATGATCAACAAGGCGCTGGAACGCGAGCGCAACGTCACCGCCGCCGACCTGCTCGGCAAGGGCCCGCACGAGATCATCGACGATCCGGTGGAACTCAAGCAGGTGCTGGACGAAGACGCCTCCACGCTGTCCGGCAAGTACATCTTCAAGGAGGAGTACAAGCCCCACAAACAGACCGGCAAGGACCGCTACCGCATCGTCTCCAAGGGCCGCTGCCTGGATGCGGAAGGCCGCCCGGTCATCGTGGTGGCCAACATCGACGTCACCGGCTTGCGCCAGGCCGAGCGCGAGCTGCAGGCCATGCTGTCCAGCCAGTCGCGCCTGCGCGAATTCCTGCAGTCGCTGTTCGACATGCTGCCCACGCCGCTCTTCGTGCAGGACAGCAACCACCAGTTGCTGATGGCCAACCGCGCCTTCGCGGCACTTTGCGGCCGGCGCATCGACGCCATCCTCGGGCACAGCCCGCGCGAGCTGCGCATCGCCGGCCTGTCCGACGTGCTGGACGCCCAGCAACACGCCATGGCCCTGTTGCGCGAGGGCGAGCCGTACGAGAGCGAAGTCACCATCGCCGCGCCGGATGGCACGTCGGCACCGCCCCGCTACTTCGTGCTGCGCGCCGCTGCCGGCCGCGGCATGGAGGGCCAGCCGGTACGCGTGGCCGTACTGACCGACATCACCTCGCTGCGCGAGACCGAGGCCCACCTCGCCCAGGCCAAGAAGTCGGCGGAGGACGCCAGCGTCGCCAAGTCGGAGTTCCTGGCCAGCATGAGCCACGAGATCCGCACCCCGCTGTCCGGCGTCATCGGCACCCTGCGCATCGCGCTGCGCGAACGCAGCCTGCAAGGCGCGCCGCGCGAGCAGGCGGCCACCGCGCTGTCCAACGCCGAATCGCTGCTCACCATCATCAACGACATCCTGGACTTCTCGAAGATCGAGGCTGGCCAGATGACGCTGGAGCACATCGACTTCGACCTGCAGGCGCTGGTGCGCAGCGCCCTGCGCGGTTTCGACGAGCAGCTGGTCAACCGCCCCATCAAGCTGACGGTGGACCTCGACCCGACGCTGCCGCGCTACCTGTGCGGCGACCCCACGCGCCTGCGCCAGGTGCTGCTCAACCTCACCAGCAATGCGCTGAAGTTCACCCACCAGGGCAGCGTCGCGGTGCGCATAGTGCCGCTGACGCACGACTTCGGCGACGACGCCAGCGAAGAGCGCTGCCGCCTGCGCTTCCGCGTCGAGGACACCGGCATCGGCATTCCCGCCGAAGCCATGCCCCGTCTCTTCCAGAAGTTCCAGCAGGCCGACAGTTCCACCACCCGTCGCTACGGTGGCACCGGCCTGGGCCTGGCGATCTGCCGCGAGCTGGTGGAAGCCATGGGCGGCAGCATCAGCGTCAGCAGCCAGGTGGACGTGGGCAGCACCTTCGAGTTCTGCCTGCCCTTCTCGCTCGGCGAAGCACCCCGCGCCAAGGAACCGGTGGCACCGCCCCGCCACACGCACCAGCTCGACGTGCTGTGCGCCGAGGACACACCGGTCAACCAGTTCATCATCCGCACGGTGCTGGAACGCATGGGCCACAAGGTGACCATGGTGGAATCCGGCCGCGCCGCCGTGCAGGCGCTGGCCAAGCACGACTACGACCTGGTGCTCATGGACGGCCGCATGCCCGACATGGACGGCCTGGAAGCCACCCGCGCGATCCGCGCCGGTGGCCTGCCGGATGCCCCGGTGCGCCGCACCGACACGCTGATCGTCGCGCTCACCGCCAACGCCAGCGCCGACGACCAGACCGCCAGCCTGGACGCCGGCATGGACGACTACATCGCCAAGCCGATCGACGAAAACCGCCTGCACGTCACCCTGGCCATGGCCATCACCCGCCAGCGTCAACGCGGTGTAGCCCTCAACCCCATGCCCGCCGCGCCGGCGCAGGACGCCACCGAGGCCCCGGCGCAACCGAAGCGCATCCCGGTGTCGGAACGGGTGCAGCGCCTGTTCATCGACAGCCTGCCGCAACGGGTCAGCGAGCTGGACGCCGGCCTTGCCGCGCGCGACTACCCGGCACTCGCCCAGCTCTTCCACAGCTTGCGCGGCAGCGCCGGCTTCATGGGGGTGGACCGCGTGCTCAGCCTGTCCACCACGCTGGAAGAGGCCGCCGACCGCGGCGAGCAAGCCCGCATCGCTGCGCTGGCCCCGTTGCTGCGGGAAGAGCTGCTGGCGCTGATCCCGGCCGATTCAGGGGGCTGAGGTAGCAGGCGGGGCGGAGGGTTGGGCAACGCCGCACCAGCTGATGTCGGATGGCGGCCTGCGGCCTTATCCGACCTACTGGCTGCCAAACCGTAGGGTGGGCACAGTGTGCCCACGCCCCCAGGAAACACCGCGAGACACCGGTCGCCACATCGCGCGTGGGCTCACCGAGCCCACCCTACGACTACGACACTGCCGGCTTTACCGCGAAGGACGTGCAGCCACGAAGACGTAGGTCGGATAAGGCCGCAGGCCGCCATCCGACAACGAGCCAGGCACCACACGATCAACCAAGAGCAAACGGATCACGCCCCCTTTGCGCCCCTTCGCATTCCTTTGCCCCCTTCGTGGTGACCTGCACGCCCACGCAATCCGCCTGCCCTCCTGAATTACAATGGCGGGCTTCGCAAATTCAATCGTTTAGCCGCGGCGGGCACCCGTTGCGGCTGACCTTCACCTTCCGCACTCACCATGTCGCAGATGTCCGATAAGTACGACCACACCGCGGTCGAGCAATCCGCCCAGCAATTCTGGAACGACCATCAGTCCTTCCTGGCGCCGGACGACACCAGCAAGCCCAAGTACTACTGCCTGAGCATGTTCCCCTACCCCTCGGGCAAGCTGCACATGGGCCACGTGCGCAACTACACCATCGGCGACGTGCTGACCCGCTTCCACAAGATGCAGGGCTACAACGTCATGCAGCCCATGGGCTGGGACGCCTTCGGCTTGCCGGCGGAAAACGCGGCGATTGCCAACAAGGTGCCGCCGGCCAAGTGGACCTACTCCAACATCGAGTACATGAAGGGCCAGCTCAAGTCGCTGGGCTTCGCGATCGACTGGAGCCGCGAACTCGCCACCTGCAAGCCCGACTACTACAAGTGGAACCAGTGGCTGTTCCTGCGCATGCTGGAAAAGGGCGTCGCCTACAAGAAGACCCAGGTCGTGAACTGGGACCCGGTCGACCAGACCGTGCTGGCCAACGAGCAGGTCATCGACGGCCGCGGCTGGCGCACCGGCGCCGTCGTGGAGAAGCGCGAGATCCCCGGTTACTACCTGGCCATCACGCAATATGCGGATGAACTGCTGAACGACCTCGACACACTGGACCAGTGGCCTGAGCGCGTGCGCCTGATGCAGGCCAACTGGATCGGCAAGAGCACCGGCGTGCGCTTCGCCTTCCCTCACGACATCAAGGACGAGTCCGGCGCACTGATCAACGACGGCAAGCTGTGGGTATTCACCACCCGCGCCGACACCATCATGGGCGTCACCTTCTGCGCCGTCGCTGCCGAGCACCCGATCGCCACGCAGGCCGCGAAGAACAACCCGGAACTCGCCGCCTTCATCGAGAAGTGCAAGCACGGTTCGGTGATGGAAGCCGACATGGCGACCATGGAAAAGGAAGGCCTGCCCACCGGCTTCAACGTCACCCACCCGATCACCGGCCAGCAGGTGCCGGTGTGGGTCGGCAACTACGTGCTGATGAGCTACGGCGACGGCGCCGTGATGGCCGTGCCGGCGCATGACGAACGCGACTTCGGCTTCGCGAAGAAGTACCAGCTGCCGATCAAGGAAGTCATCAAGGTGGGTGACAAGGCCTTCTCCACCGACGCCTGGCAGGAGTGGTACGGCGACAAGGAGAACGGCGTCACCATCAACTCCGGCAAGTACGACGGCCTCGGCTACACCGCCGCCGTCGACGCCGTGGCCGCCGACCTTGCCGCCAAAGACCTCGGCGAGAAGAAGAAGCAATGGCGCCTGCGCGACTGGGGTATCTCGCGCCAGCGCTACTGGGGCTGCCCGATCCCCATCATCCACTGCGATGACTGTGGCTCGGTGCCGGTGCCGGACGACCAGCTGCCGGTCGTGCTGCCGGAAGACTGCGTGCCGGACGGCTCCGGCAACCCCCTGCACAAGCGCCCGGATTTCCTCAACTGCGCCTGCCCGAAATGCGGCAAGGCGGCCCGTCGCGAGACGGACACCATGGACACCTTCGTGGATTCGTCCTGGTACTACGCGCGCTTCGCCACGCCGGGCAACGACAGCGCGATGGTGGACAAGCGCGTCGACTACTGGATGCCGGTGGACCAGTACATCGGCGGCATCGAGCACGCCATCCTGCATCTGCTGTACTCGCGCTTCTGGACCAAGGTGATGGGTGACCTGGGCCTCGTGAAGTACCGCGAGCCCTTCAAGCGCCTGCTGACGCAGGGCATGGTGCTGAACCACCTGTTCTCGCGCCGCAGCGACAAGACCGGCATCGAGTGGTTTGCGCCGGAAGAAGTCACCCTGCAGCATGACGCCTCCGGCCGCGTTACCGGCGCCACCGCCAACCGCGACGGCCAGCCGGTCGAGTACGGCGGCTACGGCACCATGTCGAAGAGCAAGCGCAACGGCGTGGACCCGAACGCCATGATCGAGCAGTACGGCGCCGACACCTCGCGCTTCTTCATGATGTTCACCGCCCCGCCGGAGCAGACCCTGGAGTGGAGCGACGCAGGCATCGAAGGCTCGTACCGCTTCCTCAAGCGCGTGTGGAACTTCGGCAACACCTTCGCCAGCGAGCTGCGCGGCAAGTTGCCCGCCACCCGCACGCTCGCGACCGCCAAGCTGCCGGACAACCTCGCCAGCCTGCGTCGCGAAGTGCACCTGCTGCTCAAGCAGGCCAACTACGACCTCGGCAAGCAGCAGTTCAACACCGTCGCCTCCGCGTGCATGAAGATGCTCAACGCACTGGAGAAGGCCCCGCGTGACAACGCCATCGCCGCGGAAGTCGTAGAGGAAGCCTTCGGCATCCTGCTGCGCGTCCTGTCCCCCATCACCCCGCACATCACCCACTACCTGTGGGACGCGCTGGGCTACGGCCGCGACATCCTCTCCGCCGACTGGCCGCAACCGCTGGACGCCGCACTGGTGCAGGACGAGATCGAACTCGTGCTGCAGGTGCTGGGCAAGACGCGCGGCTCGGTGAAGGTGCCGGCCGGCGCCGACAACAAGGCCATCGAAGCGCTCGCCATCGCATCAGAAGCCGCGCAGAAGTTCATGGAAGGCAAGCCCGCGAAGAAGGTCATCGTGGTGCCGGGGCGGCTGGTGAACATCGTCTGCTGACCCCTCGGCCTTTCACGCATCGATGACGACGAAGGCGCCCGCGGGCGCCTTCGTCGTTCACGCAGACATTCACATCGAGGGGTAGGTTGGGTTGAGCGCCAGCGAAACCCAACATCCCGCGCATCGCCACGGGCACATGCCACTCGCAAGCGCAAAGCCCCGGCCTCGTCGTCCCTGCGCAGGCAGGGACCCAGTGGCGTTGGTTTCTTCCGCAGGCATGCAACGCAACGACACTGGGCTCCTGCCTTCGCAGGAGCGACGGAGCGAGGGTAGTCGCATTCCATCTGCGCATGGGTACGAGCCAGGTGTCGGTGGGTGTTGGGCTTCGCTCCGCTCAACCCAACCTACGCCATACCGTCACGCCCAGCCCCGCGCGACAGGCATCGATCGTCGGCGTTCCGTGTCATACCCGGCATGTCGCTATACGAACCCCATAAACATCCGGCCACGCCCGCCGTTACCATGCCCACACGCGGGCACCTGCCCTCGCCCGCCCAGCAGGATCGCAAGCATGAAGAAACACCTCAAACGCGCCGGCGCCACCGTGCTGTCGGTGATCGTCGTCTCGCTCGGCCTCAGCTTCGCCCAAAGCGCCCTCAGCGACGACAGCCGCCCGCGCTTCAGCTGGTTCGATGCGCCCAAGCATTCCGCCGGCCTCGCCCCGAACGCGGAGCAGATTGCCGACACCGCCATCGTGCAGGTGTATGCCGCCGATACCTGGGGCTGGCGTGGGCGCTTCGCGGTGCACTCCTGGATCATCTACAAGCGTGCCGGCGACACCGCCTACACCCGCTACGACGTCATCGGCTGGCGCGCCAGCGACGTGGTGCAGCAGAACTACGCGGTGCCAGATGGTCTGTGGTTCGGTGCGCAGCCGCAGTTGCTGGTGGACCATCGCGGGCCGGGCGTGGGCAAGATGATCGAGCAGATCGAGGCCGCCGTGGCGAGCTACCCCTACGGCAGCACCTACGACGCCTACCCTGGCCCCAACAGCAACACCTTCATCGCCCACATCGGCCGCGAAGTGCCAGACCTGCGCCTGGACCTGCCGGCGAACGCCATCGGCAAGGACTATCGTCCCCTGAGCAATCCGGTCGGCCTCAGCCCCTCGGGCACCGGCGTGCAACTGTCGCTGCTGGGCTTGCTGGGCCTGAACCTCGGTGTCGAGGAAGGCATCGAGTTCAACCTGCTGGGCCTGGACTTCGGTATCGACTTCAACCGCCCTGCCCTGCGCCTGCCCTTCATCGGCCGCCTGGGCATGGACGACACCACGCGCAAGCAGCACGACTGAACACGGCGCCTGACCGTCACGTACGCGTCAAACTCCGCCAGTACCGTGCAGGCTCTTGTTACCCCACAGGAGCCACCCCATGTTTCCCCGCCGTGCCTTCAGCCTGAGCCTCGCCCTACTCGGAGCGCTGCTCGCCCTGCCCGTCAGCGCCCACGACCGTGATCGCGATGATGACAACCACCGCCACGGCCATCACCACGGCAAGGGCCGCGACATCCCGCTGGTGATCGGCCACCGCGGCGCCAGCGGCTACCTGCCCGAGCACACGCTGGAAGCCTATTCGCTGGCCATCCAGCAAGGCGCCGACTATATCGAGCCGGACCTGGTCATCACCAAAGACGGCCACCTGATCGCCCGCCACGAACCGAACCTGATCGCCACCACCGACGTGAAGGACCGCCCGGAGTTCGCCAGCCGCCGCCGCGTGATGGTGGTGGACGGCTTCCCCGAGGAAGGCTTCTTCGCCAGCGACTTCACGCTGAAGGAGATCAAGACCCTGCGCGCCGTGCAGGCCTTCGCCGAGCGCCCGCAGCAGTACAACGGCAAGTTCCGCATCCCGACCTTCAAGGAAGTGATCGACCTCGCCAAGAAAGCCCGCCGCGACACCGGCCGCGTCATCGGCATCGCCCCCGAGACCAAGCACCCCACCTGGCACCAGCAACTCGGCCTGCCGCTGGAACGCCCGCTGGTGCGCGCGCTGGCCGAAGCCGGCTGGGACGACCGTCACGCACCCGTGTTCATCCAGAGCTTCGAACAGGGCAACCTCAAGCAACTAAACCGCATGACCCACGTGCGCCTCATCCAGCTGCTGGATGCCAACGACGTGAAGGACGACGGCACGCTGGACTTCACCGCGCCCTACGACCGCCCTTACGACTGGACCGCCTCCGGCGACCCGCGCCTGCTGTCACGCACCTTCGCTTACCTGACCACAGACGCCGGCCTGCGTGAAGTGCGCCAGTACGCCGATGGCATCTCGCCCTGGAAGCGCTACATCGTCGGCACCACCCCGATTGCCGGCTCCAACGCGCCGGGTGAAGCCGCCCGCAAGCTCGCGCCCGCCACCGACCTGATCAAGCGCGCCCACAAGCTGGGCCTCGTCGTGCAGACCTGGACCTTCCGAAACGAAGCCCGCCGCCTGCCCGCCGACTACGGCAACGACCCGGCGAAGGAGTACAAGCAGTTCTACGAGCTGGGCATCGACGGCGTGTTCTCGGACTTCCCGGACACGGCGGTGAAGGCGCGCAAGGAGTGGTTGCGCGGTCAGCGTTGAGCGCTGTCATGCAGTAGCAGAACGACAAGGGCCGCGCGAGCGGCCCTTCTGCTTTCCATGCGCGGCACACCCACCCAAAGGTCATTTCCGCACAACCTCACGCTTCGTCATTCCCGCGAAGGCGGGAATCCAGTGTCGTTAACTCCCCTCGCCCGCTTGCGGGGCGAGGCGGGTTTCGCAGAGCATTGCTCTGCGCTGCTGTAGCCGGCTGGCTGTGCAAAGCCCGCAGTGGGGCGCGGAGCGGGGGCAGGGGGAGAGGGTGCCGGCTCCCGCCGCCGGGCCTGTGCTCACCCGCTACGCAGCGCCGGGAATTCGCCCCGGCGGGCGACATACTCTCTGCTGCGCGGCAGAGAGTATGCAGAGAACGCGCCCCGCTTCCGCCGCCGTGCTTCGCACGGTCCCCTGCGCTGCGCGCCATGACGAGCGGCTCCGCAACTCGCCCTCGCTACGCTCGGTGCTCAAACATGCTCGCCGTCGCGCTATGCGCGATCCCTCGTCACGGCTGTGCTGCTCGGCGGCTGCAGAGGGGAGCTGGCCCGTGCCAACTTTGCTTGCCCTGCTTCTTAACAACATCCGGTGCAACAATGCCCTTCGATTACTGCACCCTGCATGTGTTCATTCTGGCCGCTGCTCGGCGTCCGCTGCCTTGATTTCTTTCAGCCTCGTCGGAGCTTGTGTGAGGAACTCTGCAAACAACGCCTTTCTCTCGTCAAGAGATCCCCAACTCGTTGTATGTGGGACATACGCGAGCGCGCGGAAGAGAAAGTACGTTGCTATCAAATAACCCACAAGGGAGAACGCATCTATGACAGTGCCTATCACCATGGCTAGGATCGCAACTATGCTTGCTTTCAGGATGTAGTGAAGCGCTGCGTATATGCAGATAAATCTGGACCATTCCCGAAAGCTGCCAGTCCCCTCGTGCGCCGCGAGGGCGATGCTATTGGCACTCTTCTGATCGCTCGAAACGCGCGCAGCCGTCTTCTTCACAAGCCGTTGACCACCTTCAAGGAAAGCCCAGAAGAGGGCAGAGCCAAGGGCGCCTTGGACAATGACTGGCCAATCTGTAATCGTCTTGATGATGTCCATGGATAGTTGCGACTTGGTGTGATTGGGATTGTGATGCACGCCTTCTTGGTGCAAGAGCCACGCACCTATTCATACGTGGAGAAGTACGGTCCGCGGGTAGCGCACGGCGCTGTCCAATGAGGCCTAACGTGGAGTGAGGAGCCGCCGGAGCGAAGCGGAAGAACCACAATCGCAGCTTGTGGTTCCTCCGCTCTACTGCAGGATTAGACATTTCTTATCGCCCACAACTTGCTTTTGAAAATACACAAGCAGTCTTCGATCTCGTGGGCCGTAAGGTTCCGAAATGGCGCAGGGAGAGCTGAAACAGAGAGCTTGCCGTTCTTGCTCAACATACCCAATGCTCGCGCTCCTTCAGCAGTGCCGCGGTGAAGATAAACTGAATCAGGCTCTTTGCGAAGAAATATGCCTATTCGATGGGCAATGTCGTAAATCGTAAGCTCTCCGATCCTGTGGACAGGCGCAATGGCCGATTTGATTATTTCGTGGAGCGAATCGAATGACTCACTGTCGGACAAGGGTAGGTGCAGAAGAATGTCTTTAGCTTGATCAAGTGAGGCTGCTGGTATTCGGTACTGATGTGGGTGGCGCTTTCCGTTGGGCAGGTTGCAGCTCGCTGCCTCAGAAACAGCCTCGGCAAGTGAGTGCATTCTTTGGAAATGAGCGACTTCCTTCCGGCTGTAGGGACGATAGCCGCGGATGTACTCGGCAACTATCGCTTCATACGCTTGCAGACAAGATGCACTCATAAAATGTCTAACTTTTTAGGGAGCAGCTTTGCTGCCTAACATCGGCGCGTGCTCCCTAACATCGCGCCTTCCAGCATCATGAAACGCTTGTTCCAAGCCTGATGGGCATCGGCTTAATACCCGCTAACAGAATCGACAAAAACCTCATCCGTCAGACAAGGCCTCAGCATACCGTCTGCATGCTTCACGCAGCACTATCCACAAAGGCAAAGCGCGGCAATCCGGCACGATCCCCAATCCCCCTCTGCAGCCGCCGAGCAGCACAGCCGTGACGAGGGATCGCGCGTAGCGCGACGGCGAGCATGTTTGAGCTCCGAAGACCGAGCGAAGCGACAGGCTGAGGGCGAGTTGCGGAGCCGCTCGGCATGGCGCGCAGCGCAGGGGACCACGCGAA
>JAVHYF010000084.1 GCA_031119205.1 Moraxellaceae bacterium
CCGAAGGCATCGCCATGCCGATCCTGCACCTGGGCCTGCCGGACGAGTACCAGCATCACGCCAGCCGCGAGCAGCTGCTGGCCGAGGCTGGACTGGATGTCGCCGGCATCCGCGCGGCCGTGCTCAAGCGCTGGCCACAACTGGCGCAGCCGACGGCGCCCCGGACTGCCGCGATCTGACCTGGCGCTACCTGACCTGATGCTCGCGCAGGCGTCCGCTCCTGCGCGAATTCACGGCTCTTCGACGCTGTAGCCCTTCGCGCGCAACTGCGCGATGTAGCCATCGGGCTTGAGCAGCTCGCGCATCGGCAGCACTGCCAGGCTCACGCGGTTGTTCTTCAAGGCCAGCTCGGCGGCATCCAGCCAGCGCTCGCGCACCTGCGCTTCGATGTCGCCGGTGCGCTTGCGCAGCACCGCCGCCTGCGACACCGCCTTGATGCAGGCTTCGTTCTGGTCGGTGTACGGCAGTGACTTCAGCGTCGCGATGTCGCCGACCGCCCAGGCGTTGGCGCGCTCGCGCATCATCTGCAGGTCCGACTCCAGCCGCTGCATGGTCTTGCCGAAGCAATCGACGTCGTCGAGCTTGGACTCGCGGAACTCCTGCAAGGCGACCTTCGGGTCTTCGATGAGGATGGTGACCCGCGTGGTCGTCAACGGCACCTTGTGGCGACGCGCCATCTTCTCGACCACCGGCGACACCATGCCGTATTGCTTGAGGTCGTTGTCGTCCATGGCCTCGTTGTAGAGTTCCAGCGCCGCCATCATTGGCCGCCATTCCTCGACGCTGCGATCGTTGCCCATGTACTTGCGCTTGAGCACGAGCCAGCGTGCGTACATGTCGGCCGGCACCACCTGCTGCAGGGTCTGGCCATCGGGGTTCTTGCGCGCGCTGAGCGCCTTCGGCGCCAGCAGCAGTCTCTGGAAAATGCCGAGCTTCCCGTCGATGGTGACGCTCGGCGCCTGGATCACTTCCTGCGCCTGTGCAATCACGTTCTCGACGTCGCGCGACTCCCATTGCATGCGCTTGGGCAGCGGCGACAGCGTGCCGAGCACGTACAGCGTGTGATCGTCGCGACTGACTTTCCACATGCCGGGTCCGGGCTGGATGCCGCTGACCACCAGCGTTTCCATGTCGCGGATGGGCGGCAGCGGTTCCTGCGCCGGGGCGGGCGCAGTGGCGAGCAGGATCGATATCGCGAGCAATGCGGGGGCAAGGCCAAATCGCATATCCACTCCGTTGGGGACGATGTCCGGCTGTAGCGATGATGTACCAACCATCGCGCGGCGTCATGGGCGCTCCCGCCCTTGCGCGTCCATGTGAAGAAAGCGAGAACTGTTGTCCACGGCGGGGCGTCTACGATCGGACCATACGCACTTCCACCTCTGGCGATCGCGCATATGGACTTGAAGAACCGGACAGCCTGCTTCGCACCCGTCGCATTGCTGTTTGCTTCACCGGCACTGGCACAGGATGCCGATGAGCTGGCGAAGCAGCTTTCCAATCCCGTCGCCAGCCTGATCAGCGTGCCGTTGCAGTTCAACTACGACGATGGCATCGGTCCGGACGACGACGGCAGCAAGACATTCGTCAACGTGCAACCGGTGGTTCCGGTGTCGATCAGCGAAGACTGGAACCTCATCTCGCGGACGATCGTTCCGATCACATACCAGGAGAACGTCCTCCCCGGCTCCGGTTCGCAATTCGGGCTGGGCGATACGCTACAGAGCGTGTTCTTCTCTCCCAAGGCGCCAACCGCCTCGGGGTGGATCTGGGGCGTGGGCCCGGCGCTGTACCTGCCGACCGCCACGGATGACCTGCTCGGCGCCGAGAAATGGGGCGCCGGCCCGACCGCCGTGGTTCTCAAGCAAACCGAGGGCGGCTGGACCTATGGCGCGCTGGTCAACCACATCTGGTCGTTTGCCGGCGACGACGACCGTGCCGACATCAGCAATACCTTCCTGCAGCCGTTCGTGGCGAAGGGGCTGGGCAAGGGCCGCACGCTCTCGGCCAACCTGGAGTCGACCTATGACTGGAAGGCAAGCCAGTGGACCGTGCCGATCAACATCGGCTACAGCAAGGTCAGCAAGATCGGCAGCCAGCTGGTGAGCTACCAGGGAGGAATCCGCTATTACGCGGAGGCACCCGACAATGGCGCCGAATGGGGTCTGCGCTTCACCTTCACCCTGCTCTATCCCAGGCAGTAGTTACCCAGGCGCGCCAGGGTCGCTGCAACCTCACTATCGCCATCCAGGAACTCGAACCCCTCCCAGACGAACCCGGGCGATACGGTGCACGCCACCAGCGCGTACTCGCCCAACGGACGCGCCGCCTGCCAATGCCCAGCCGGCACGACTTGCATCGGCATGCCCTGCCCGCTCCGGTCCAGCACCGTTGACGTCATCACGCCGGCGACGGGATCGAACACGCGCAGTTCCAGCGCTCCGCCTTCCTGCCAGTGCCAGCACTCGTCGGCATCGACGCGATGCCATTGGCTGACTTCGCCGCGAACGAGCAGGAAATGGATCGCCGTCAGCGCCGGACGCGACCGGCCCTCGTGCTCGACCGTGACTGCCGACTCGTGGATGCGGCGGAAGTGGCCCCCTTCGGGATGCGGGGCGAGCTGCAGCTCGGCGATGAGATGCGCGGCACGAGGGTCCATGGGCGCATCGTAGCGTGCCCGCTACACTCCACCGAAGCCGAACCTGCCCCCACGGGGGCTTGGCCCAATGGTTCAGTCAGGAGGACGCCATGCGACCGCTCCGCTATTCCATCAACATCACGCTCGATGGCTGCTGCGACCATCGTGCCGGCATTGCCGACGCAGAACTGCATCGCCACCACGCCCGCAACCTGGCCGAGGCCGACGCGCTGCTGTTCGGCCGGGTGACCTACCAGATGATGGAAGATGCGTGGCGGAAGCCGGCGGAGACAGGCGTGATGCCCGAGTGGGCGGAGCCCTGGGTGATGCCTTTCGCCCACACGATCCATGCCGCGAAGAAGTACGTCGTCTCGGCCACCCTCGCGCAGGTCGACTGGAATGCGGAACTGTTGCGCGGTGACCTCAAGGAAGCCGTGCTGCGACTCAAGCAGGAACCCGGCAAGGGAATCTTCGTGGGAGGCGTGACGTTGCCGCTGGCCCTGGCGGAGATGGGACTGATCGACGAATACGAGTTCGTGGTGCAACCCAGGCTCGCCGGCCACGGACCGACGCTGTTCGCCGGCCTGTCGAAGTATGTCGACCTGAAGCTGGTGGGCAGGCACGAGCTCGGCTCGGGCGCGCTGGCTTTGAGGTATCAACCGAAAAGGTAGCCGGTGGGCTGGGCGGTGACGCGTTCACTCCACGTCACGCGATGACTCGATGCAATGGTCGGGACGGCCGGATTTGAACC
>JAVHYF010000060.1 GCA_031119205.1 Moraxellaceae bacterium
ACGAGCAGCGCATGGGCGGCATCGCCTGCTGGAACGCGGTCATGGACGAGAACGAATACATGGTCCGCAAGTGGAACGAGTTCGTCGCTGCCTGATGCCTTGACGTAGCACCCCTGATGCACAGCCCGCAGCCGGGCTGTGCATCCACCCCGATATTTGCAGACGCAGGAACTCGCCTCGATGGAGGACGGTTACATGAAAGTCGCCACCCGGCCGATGCTGGCGCGCTGGATGTCACACGGCTTGCCCGCGTGGGTACAGGCCACGCCCTACACGCTGGTCTTCCTGCTGTTCTTCATCATCCCGCTGGGCCTCATCGTCGCGGTGAGTTTCTGGGATGCGACCGAATACGAACTGATTCCGGCCTTCACGCCGAAGAACTACATCAACACCTTCGAGGGCTGCAGCAACCTCGCCGAGCCCTGCGTCACTTTCACCACCTACCTGTCGACGCTGAAGTTCTGCTTCCTGGCCTGGCTCAGCACCTTGCTGATCGGCTTCACGGTCGCCTACTTCCTGGCCTTCCACGTGCGCAGTACGGCGATGCAGACGGCCTTGTTCGTGCTGTGCACGATCCCGTTCTGGACCTCGAACGTCATCCGCATGATTTCCTGGGTGCCGCTGCTGGGGCGCAACGGCCTCGTCAATGACGCATTGCTCACCACCGGCATCGTGTCGCAGCCGCAGGACTGGCTGCTGTTCTCGTCCTTCTCGGTGGTGCTCGCCTTCGTGCACCTCTTCACCATCTTCATGGTGGTGCCGATCTTCAACTCGATGATGCGCATCGACCGCTCGCTGATCGAGGCGGCGCTGGATGCCGGCGCCAGCAGCTGGCAGATCCTGTGGAACGTCATCGTGCCGTTGTCGCGTACCGGCATCATCATCGGCTCCATCTTCGTCATCACCATCGTGATGGGCGACTTCGTGACCATCGGCGTCATGGGCGGCCAGCAGATCGCCTCGGTGGGCAAGATCATCCAGGTGCAGACCAGCTACCTGCAGTTCCCGCTGGCCGCGGCCAACGCGGTGATCCTGCTGGCGGTGGTGCTGATGATCATCTGGGCGCTGACGAAACTCGTCGATATCCGGAAGGAGCTGTGATGGGTGAGAAAAGAGGTTGGGGCTACTACGCGCTGGCGACTTTCTTCGGCCTGTTCCTGCTGTTCCTGTACGGGCCGACGATCACCATCTTCGTGCTGAGTTTCCAGGGGCCGGAGGGCGGCCTCGTGTTTCCGATGCGGGGCGTGTCGCTGTACTGGTTCCACGAGCTGTTCAAGGGTATCGGGGTCGTCGACATCGGCTCGGCCTTCGTGCGTTCCATCAAGCTGGGGCTGCTCGTCACGCTGCTCACGGTGGTGCTGGCGGTCAGCGCGGCGCTGGCCTTCCGCAAGCGCATGGCCGGCGCCAACACGTTGTTCACCGTGACGGTGGCCAGCCTGATCATGCCGTCCATCATCGTGTCGCTGGGCATCGGCCTCAGCTTCCGCCTGCTCGACACCGGACTCGGCCACCTGTTCGAAAGCGCTGGCTGGGAAGACCTGCGCGCCAGCTTCACCACCACCATGGGCATGTACACTTCGGCGCTTGGTGCGCAACTGACCTGGACACTGCCGTTCGGCCTGCTCGTGATGTTTGCCGTCTTCAACCGCTTCAACCCCGCCTACGAGGAAGCCGCGCTGGACCTCGGCGCATCGCCCTGGCAGACCTTCCGCCACGTGGTACTGCCACTGATCGGTCCCTCCGTGGTGGGCGTGGGCATGTTCGGCTTCACGCTGTCGTGGGACGAGATTGCGCGCAGCTCGCAGGCCATCGGCGACCTGAACACCCTGCCGCTGGAATTGCAGGGCCTCACCACGACGGTCACCACGCCGGTGATCTACGCGCTGGGCACGCTCACCACCATCGTGTCCTTCATCGTGGTCTTCCTTGCACTGGGCGCCATGCGTCTGCTGTCGCGCAAGAGCAAGGCAGTCTGATGCGGAGACCGCGATGAGCGCCGCGGAGGTGGATGCCGCTGTTGCGGACGGAGCAGTCGTGCCTGGCGAAGGCACGCTGACCGATGGCGCCATCTACGAACGCATCGTCGAAGCGGTGCTAGACCATCGCCTGATTCCCGGCACCAAGCTGGTCGAGGAAAAGCTGGGTCGTGCTTTCGGTGTGTCGCGTACGCGCATCCGCCACGTGCTGGTGCGCCTGGCCAGCGAGCAGATCGTGGTGCTGACGCCGAACCGCGGCGCCTCCGTGGCCTGCCCGACGGTGGAGGAGGCGCGCGAGGTGTTCGCCGCGCGAGCGCTCATCGAGCCCACGCTGGTGGAGAGTTTCATCGCCCAGGCCAAGGCCGGCGACCTGCGTGCGCTGAAGCGCAACATCGAGGAAGAGGAGTACGCCCGCCGCATCGGCGAGCGGCATGCGGTGATCCGCGCGTCCGGCGGCTTCCATCTCATCATCGCCGAGCGCTCCGGCAATCGCACCCTGCAGAAGATGCTGCGCGAACTGGTGTCGCGAACTTCGCTGATCATCATGACCTACGGCAAGCCCGACCACGTTGCACTGTCGCCCAAGGGTGGCTGTGGTTCCGACGAGCACCGTGCGATGCTCATCGCCATGGAGGCACGTGACATCAAGGCCGCCACGCGCCTGATGAAACGTCACCTCACGCACCTGGAGGCGCATCTGGACTTCGGCATGGCCCACAAGACACGTCCCGACATCGGCGAGCTGTTCGGCGAGAGGATGGGGGAATGAGTGGGCGCATGAGTCGCCTTGTGGATGGGCGGGTGGATGGCCGGACAGGTGAGCAGAGGGCCCCATGTCGCAGGCGCTGATCATCAACCCCAACACCTCCGCGTCCGTCACCACGCTGATGCTGGACCATGCACGGGCGCTGGCCGGCGATGCGATCACGCTTGCCGGCAGCACCGCGGCATTCGGCGCGTCCTACATCGCCTCGGAGGCAAGCTACGCGATTGCCGGTCACGCCGCGCTGGACTGCTGGGCCCGTGAGGGCGGCACCGCGCAGGCGGTGCTCATCGGCTGTTTCGGCGACCCCGGCCTGCCCGCCTTGCGCGAGGTCTGCCCGGTGCCGGTGGTCGGCCTGGCCGAGGCCGCCATGCTGGAAGCCGCCCGGCACGGGCGCTTTGCCATCGTCACTGGCGGGCCGCGCTGGGTGCCCATCCTGCATCGTCTGGCCGTGTACGCCGGCGTGCAGGACAAGCTGTGCGACATCCGCGTCGTCGTGCGCAGCGGCGCGGAACTGGCGGCGGATCGCAGCGGCGCCGTTGCCGAGCTGGCCGCACTGTGCCGCCAGACGGCTGCCGAGAACAGGCTGGACGCCATCGTGCTCGGTGGTGCGGCGCTGGCCGGCATGGGTGAGGAGATTGCCCTGCTGACGGGTTTGCCCGTGATCGACAGTGTGAGCGCCGGCGTGCGCGCCCTGGTCTCGGCGTGTAGCCAGCAAGCCGCGCCGCAACCCCCGGATGGCGCCGCCTACGATGGCCTGTCGCCGGAGTTGCGGCTGCTGCTGGCGCCACATCCGGGCGCATGAATGGACTCTATGGCGCGGCGCCTTGCCCGGCCTCTCTATAATCGACAGCAGGTTTGAAGCAGGACACAGGAAAAACCATGGGACGACTGAGCACCCACGTACTCGACACCGCCAACGGCTGCCCGGCAGTCGGGGTCCGCTACACGCTGCGCCGCAAGGGAGAGGCCGAGCCGATCCTCAGCGGCCTCACCAACGCCGACGGCCGCACCGACGCACCGTTGTTGCAGGGTGACTCATTGCTGCCGGGGGTGTACGAGCTGGAATTCGAAGCCGGCGCCTATTTCCGCGCCCGCGGCACGCCGTTGTCCGATGTACCGTTCCTGGACGACGTAGTGTTGCGTTTCGGCATCGGCGACACCAGCGCGCACTACCATGTACCCCTGCTGGTTTCGCCGTGGGCGTACAGCACGTACCGGGGGAGCTAGAGGCAGGGCTCGGGTTGTTTGCGGGCTGGCGCCCGGAGGTTTACGACCGGTGGGTTACCCTGCGCTAACCCACCCTACGAAGGCGCGGCCAGTGGATTTTTGACGTAGTGACCCGATAGAAATAACCACTCGGAGTGGGGGAGAAGGCGTAGCGAGCGGTTCGAGCGTGGAACGAGAAGCGCAGGCGTACGTGAGTACGACGAGCATCACAGTTTCAGGATCGGACCGCGCAGTAGCCTTATCCCCCGCTCCGGGACGTGCACGACGAAATCGACATTAAGGGCGGGTCGTGCGGGCCCCACGTCAAAGTGGGCCCGATTGTGTGAAGGGAATCCGTCTTGGATACCGCATATCTGATCGACATCGCCAGCATGTTGTTGCGCTGGCTTCACCTGATCGTGGGCATCGCCTGGATCGGGGCCTCTTTTTACTTCGTCTGGCTGGACAACAGCCTCAAACCACCGAAGGACGAACGCCTCAAGGAAGCCGGCGTGGGCGGCGAGCTGTGGGCCATGCACGGTGGCGGCTTCTACAACCCTCAGAAATACGCCGGTGCGCCCAAGCACCTGCCGGACGACCTGCACTTCTTCTTCTGGCCCAGCTACAGCACCTGGATCACCGGCTTTCTGCTGATCTCGGTGATGTACTACTTCCAGGCCTCCACCTACATGGTGGACCCGGCCATCGCCAATATCGACGCCATGTCCGCGGTGCTCATCGGCCTCAGCACGCTGGGTCTGGGCTGGGTGGTGTACGACATGCTGGCGCGCCTGCTCATCGAGCGCAGCCAACTGCTGTTCGCGCTGTGCTACGGCACCTTCGTCGCCATCATGGCCTACGCGCTGACGCATACGCTGTCCGGTCGGGCGGCCTACATCCACGTCGGCGCGATGATCGCCACCACGATGAGTGCCAACGTGTTCTTCTGGATCATTCCCGCGCAGCGCAAGCAGGTCGCCGCCATGAAGCGCGGCGAAGTGCCCGACCCGTCATGGGGCAAGCGCGCCAAGCAGCGCAGCTACCACAACAACTACCTGACGCTGCCGGTGCTGTTCTCGATGATCAGCAACCACTACGCGATGACCTACAACCACGAGCATGCGTGGCTGGTACTCGTGCTGATCATGATCGGCTCGGTGTTGATCCGGCACTTCTTCAACCTGCGCCATTTCGGCGTCGTGAAGTGGCAGCTCCCTATCATCGGCGGCGCCATCATCGCCGGGGTGCTGGTGTGGATCGCCCCGGAGAAACCGCAGGTGCAGGCCGGCAAGCCGGTGCCGACGCTCGCTCAGGTGCACGCCATCATGCAGGAGCGTTGCGCGACCTGCCATGCGGAGAAGACGGTGATGATGCCGGCCGCGCAGGGCGGCGTGATGCTCGATACGCCGGAGCGTGTGCAGCAGTACGCGCGCCGCGTCTACGAGCGCACGGTGCAACTGAAGAACATGCCACTCGCCAACGTGACCAATATGACCGACGAAGAACGCGAACTCGTCGGCACCTGGTTCGCTGCTGGCGCGAAGTAAGGCCGGTATCGAAGACCGGTATCGAAGACCCGTATCAAGCACGAAGAATGCGTGACGGCCAGCGACCGTCGCGCAGCCAAACTCCCTCAGGTAAACAACGATGGCTACCAGCCCCAGTACGCGTCCCAGCCCCGGTGTCAGTGCCGGTTCCGGTGCCGCTCCTTATCCCCGCGACCTCGTCGGCTACGGCCGCAATCCTCCTCATGCGCAATGGCCCGGCCGCGCGAAGATCGCCGTGCAGTTCGTGCTGAACTACGAGGAGGGCGGCGAGAACTCGGTGCTGCACGGTGACGCCGGCAGCGAGCAGTTCCTCTCCGAGATGTTCAGCCCGCCGGCCTTCCCGGATCGTCACATCTCCATGGAGGGCATCTACGAGTACGGCTCGCGCGTGGGTGTGTGGCGCATCCTGCGCGAGTTCGAGAAACGTGGCCTGCCGCTGACGGTGTTCGGTGTGTCGATGGCGCTGGAGCGTCATCCTGAACTCACCGCGGCTTTCCGCGAGCTGGGCCACGAGATCGCCTGCCACGGCTGGCGCTGGATCCACTACCAGAACATCGACGAGGCGACCGAGCGCGAGCACATGCGCATCGGCATGGAGATCATCGAGCGCATGACCGGCGAGCGCGCGCTGGGTTGGTACACCGGTCGTGATTCACCGAACACCCGTCGCCTGGTGGCCGACTACGGCGGCTTCCTGTACGACAGCGATTACTACGGTGATGACCTGCCGTTCTGGATGCCGGTGCAGAAGACCGACGGCACGACCACGCAGCAACTCATCGTGCCCTACACCCTGGACGTCAATGACATGCGCTTCGCATTGCCCCAGGGCTATTCGCAGGGGCAGGACTTCTTCACCTATCTGCGCGACAGTTTCGATGTGCTGTATGCGGAAGGGGAGGACAGTCCGAAGATGATGAGCATCGGCATGCATTGCCGCCTGCTCGGCCGGCCAGGACGCATGAAGGCGCTGCTCGATTTCCTCGACCACATCGAACGTCACGACCGCGTGTGGGTGACGCGCCGCGTGGATATTGCGCGGCACTGGCGCGAGAAATTCCCTGCTCCTGTGTAAGCGGCCAGATGTGACAACGCCCCGCAAGCGGGGCGTTTTTCATCGTGCTACGCCACAAGGCGCAGTCAGCCTATGCGCTTGAGTCCCGTGCGGTAGTGACGTGCGTTCTGCACATAGCCACGCGCGCTGGCGTACAGGCGTTCGATCTCTTCGTCGGTGAGCGTACGGATCACGCGGCCTGGCGTGCCCACCACCAGCGAGCGGTCGGGGATGACCTTGCCTTCGGGGATCAGGGCGTTGGCGCCGATGAGGCAGTGTTTGCCGATGACCGCACGGTTCAGCACGATGGCATTGATGCCGATCAGCGTCGCGTCGCCCACGGTGCAGCCGTGCAGCATGGCCATGTGGCCGACGGTGACATCGTTGCCCAGCGTGAGCGGTACGCCGTCGTCGGTGTGGATGATGGCGCCGTCCTGGATGTTGGTCCGGTCGCCGATGGTGATCGGGTCATTGTCGCCACGCAGGATGGCGCCGAACCAGACGCTCACGTCGCGACCCAGCGTGACCGAGCCGATCACGCTGGCGTCGTCGGCGACCCAGCTGCCTTCGCCCAGTAGCGGGCTGCGATCGTCCAGCGAGTAGATAGCCATGCTATTGATTCAAATACATTTGCTGCTGTGCACAGCGGAAAACCCATGATAGCAGCGGAGAGGCGAGGTGCAAGCCGGTACCGCTGCTCCGCAGCCGGTCAGTGGGCGTCGATCTCGTCCAGCAGGATGTCGACCACCAGTTCGTTGGAAATGGCTTCCAGCGCCGCCAGCAGGGCGTCGGTGTCCAGGCCGGCATCGGCCTGCAGGGCGGCCTCGGCGTGGAACAGCGTCTCGCCGGACATCGGTGCGCTGGAGGTCCAGGTGGTCAGGCCCTCGACGTTCACGCCGTGGCGGGCGATGACCTGCGACACCTCGCGCACGATGCCGACGCGGTCGTGACCGGTCAGGCTCAGCGTCAGGTGGCGGCCGGCGGGCGCGATGTCTACCGCCTGTGTCAGTTGCGCGGCGACCGTCAGCGAGGGCAGGGCGGACAGCGCAGCGCGCAGGGCGTCCGCCTGTTCCGCCGCGCATTCCACCCGCACGATGCCGGCGAACTTGCCGGACAGATGCGACAGCGAGGACTCCAGCCAGTTGCCGCCGTGCTCTGCGATGCTGGCGGCGAGCTGTTCGACGAGGCCGGGGCGGTCGTCGCCGATGACGGTGAGGATCAGGTCGATGTTGTGGGGAACGGTGTTCATTGCGTGCCTCCGGCGCGGTGCCAGGCGTCTTCCTCAGCCGGAGAGTCCGGGTCGCGGGTCTGGTACAGGTTGGCCGAGCCGGCCTCGAAGTAGATGCGCGACAGGGTTTCGCCCATCACGCCGGTGAGTACGAACTGCACGCCCATGATCAGCGCGAAGAAACCCACCATCAGCAACGGCCGTGTGCCGATGTTCTCGCCCAGCAGCTTCAGCACCAGCATGTAGGCCAGGATCAGCGAGCCGATGGTGCCGAAGGCCAGGCCGATGCCGCCGAAGAAGTGGCCCGGGCGGGTGCGGTAACGCATGAAGAAGAACACCGACACCAGGTCGAGGATCACGCGGAAGGTGCGCGAGATGCCGTACTTGCTCTGGCCGTGGATGCGCGCGTGGTGATTCACCACTTCTTCCGAGATGCGGCGCGGCGAGGTGACGGTGGCCATCCAGGCGGGGATGAAGCGGTGCATCTCGCCGTACAGGCGCACGTTCTTGATGACGCTGGCGCGATACACCTTGAGGCTGCAACCGTAGTCGTTCAGCTTCACGCCGGTGATGCGCGCGATCAGGCGGTTGGCGATGCGGGACGGGATCTTGCGCAGGAACATGCCGTCCTTGCGGTTCTTGCGCCAGCCGGCGACGAGGTCCAGCTTCTCCACCAGCAGGCGACGCACCATGCGCGGGATGTCCACCGGATCGTTCTGCAGGTCGCCGTCCAGCGTGGCGATGACGTCGCCGCGGGCGGCATCCAGGCCTGCCTGCATGGCGGCGGTCTGCTTGAAGTTGCGGGCCAGCTCCAGCACGCGCACATGCGGGCCGTACTCGGCGCCGGTGGTGCGCAGCGCGTCGGGCGTGTCGTCGGTGCTGCCGTCGTCCACCAGGATCAGCTCCCAGGGGTGCGGGTAGCCAGCCAGGCCTTCATGTACGCGAGCCACCATCGGTTCGACGTTGTCCACCTCGTTGTACATGGGGATCACGATCGACAGCCGGTGCGGCGGAATCGCGGCCAGCTCCGCAGGCGTCAGGCTGGGGATGATGGCGGGCAGGGTCTGTTCGGTCATGATCAGGTGGTGCTTTCAGGAGCTTCAGGATTCTTGGGGCCCGGCAGCAGGGCCAGGGCAAGACCGCCCGCGGCCAGTGCGCAGGCGATGACGAAAAGGTGCAGGGCCAGCGCGGCCTGCAGGCCGTCTGCCAGTGCAATGCCGTGCGGTCGCATCAGCGCGGCGCCACCGGCCTCGTAGGTGCCGAAGCCCGCCACGCCCTGGATCGGCAGGATGGCTGCGAGCTCCACTCCCATCGCGCCGGCGATGCCGGTGGCGAGCGATGCGTTCAACAGGGCTGCCAGCAACCAGGCCTGCGCCGCCAGCTTCACCGACCAGTTGGCGACCGTCCACAACCAGCTGCGGCCGCTGCCGCGGGTGGATTCTGCCAGCGCGGCGCGCAGTTTGCCCATCAGGTTTGCCAGCTTGCCGCTGTCCGGCAGGGCTTCGGGATGGCGCCGTGCCCAGGCGGGAATGAGCCAGGCGGCCAGCGCCACGGCGGCAATCCACAGCGCCCGCAGCCACACCGGCAGGTCGGGCCATACCAGCGCAGCCAGTGCCAGTACCACGAAGGCGTCCTGCAGGCGCAGCCACAGCAAGGCCGCCACCGCGCGGGCGGTGGGCACGCCGAACCAGCGGTTGAGCAGCAGAGGGAAGGCGGCTTCACCGCTGCGGAAAGGCAGGATGTTGATGGCCGCGTTGTGGGCCAGGGTCAGGCGCAGGACGCCGAAGTAGCCGACGTGGCCCAGGTGCCGGAACTCGTCGTACACACGCCCGGCGCGCAGCAGGTAGGTCAGGGCGAAGGCCGCCACGGCGACCGCGATCTGCCAGGGCGGCACCTGCGCGATGCGCGCCGCCACACCTTGCCAGTGCTGGCCCTGCAGCAGCCAGAAAAGCAGGCCGGCGGAGAGCAGCAGGGCGGCGGTTCGGGTCAGGAAAGTCTTCAAGGGACGGTCGGGGGTGTCGCAGGGCGCGCTGGCTTGCGCGGCGAGGGCGCAATGGTATCACCCGCTCCGGAACCGTCATCCCGCGCACGGAAAGCATGCCGAGGCGATGGTGACCTGACGACTTGCGCCCGCTTGTTGCATCATGCGGGCTACCCCATTTGCGTGGTACCCCCATGAACCGTCCTGATCGTTACGACCTGCCGCGCCTGGTGCTGGCGGTGCTTTTCATTCTTGCGTTGCTGCTTGCATCGTTGTGGGTGCTGCTTCCCTTCCTCGGAGCAGGCATCTGGGCGGCGATGATCGTGATCGCCACCTGGCCGATGATGATCAGCCTGCAGGAAAAGCTCGGCGGGCGGCGCTGGCTGGCGGTCACCTTGATCCTGGCTGCGCTTGTCTTGCTGCTGATACTGCCTCTGTGCCTGGCGGTTGCAACGCTGGCTGTGCGTGCCGATGAAATCGCCGGTTGGGCGACGGGCGTCCTGGAGGGCCCGCTGCCGCAATTGCCGGCATGGGTCGCTGGCTTGCCGCTGGTGGGAACGCAACTGGCGGACCTGTGGACCACCGTCATGGAAGGCGACATCCTGCAGTGGCGTCCGCAGCTCGCCGCTGCGGGCAAAGCGGTGGCCGGCTGGCTGGTGGCCCATGCTGGTGGCGCTGGCATGGCCCTGCTGCAGTTCATGTTGATGATCATCATCGCCAGCGTCATGTACATGCGCGGCGAGAAGGCTGCTGCGGGCGTCATCGCGTTCTTCCGCCGGCTGGCCGGCGAGCATGGCGAGTCCGTGGTGGTGCTGGCCGGTCAGGCGATCCGCAGCGTGGCGATCGGGCTGGTGGTCACCGCCGTCATCCAGTCCCTGCTCGGTGGCGTGGGCGTGTGGGTGGCGGGCATTCCGCTGGCGGGCCTGCTGACCGCCATCATGTTCATGGCCACGCTGGCTCAGGTCGGCCCGTTGATCGTGCTGATCCCGGCCACGATCTGGCTGTACTGGTCGGGTCAGACAGGCTGGGGCACGGGGCTTCTGGTGTGGGCCATATTCGTGGGCAGCGTGGATAACGTGATCCGCCCCTGGCTGATCCAGCGTGGAGCCGACCTGCCTTTCCTGCTGGTATTCATCGGTGTGCTAGGCGGCCTGATTTCCTTCGGCATGCTCGGTCTGTTCATCGGCCCTGTGTTGCTGGCTGTGGCCTGGACGCTGCTGGACACCTGGGTCTATGGCACGAAGAAGCCGGCGCAGGCGGGCAAGCCGACCTTGCCCGACGTTGCGCGCGATACGGCCGAAGACAGCGGGGCGAAGTAAGGCCCGGCCCCGGGTCAGGACTGCGGCGAACCGGCGATCAGTGTCGTGATCGCCGCATGCAGGCGTGCCACCGCATCCACTTGCCGTTCGAAGACCATCATCGACAGGCCGAAGGCATGCGTGTATAGCAGCAGGGCGCGCATTTCCGCCTGGTCCTGCGAAAAGCCGGCGGCCAGGAACAGGCGGGTGGCGTTGGTGCGGCGGGCTTCATCGACTTCTTCCACCGCGGCGGCGGCGGCCTTGTCGCGGCGCGCCCAGTCGCGCACCGCCAGTTCGATCATCACGCCCTTGCGGTTGGGGTTGATCGCGTAGGCATCCATGACGTGGCGCAACTGCTCGGCGGCGCGGTCCGGCGATACTTCCGCCTGTCGCTGGCAGTCCTGGATGCGGCCGGCGCGCCACTCTTCCAGCACCGCGTCCAGCAGCGCCTGGCGATCCTTGAAGTGCCAGTAGAAGCTGCCCTTGGTGACGCCCAGACGCTTGGCCATGGCCTCCACGCGAAGGCCCGCGAGGCCCTCCTCGGCGAGGATGTCCACCGCCAGGCGCACCCAGGCTTCACGGTCCAGACCGCGCGAAGGCATTGCATTTTCCATTCTTGAAACGTCGTTATTCCGGTTGCTGATAACCGATGGTTATATTCAAGTAAAAGCAAGTGCGTTGTGGCGAAGGCCGCGCCGACATATAAATGCACTGTGTAATCAATCTTGTGCGAGACCCCGAATCATGGCGACTGTGGCCCCCGAACGCGTGCTGAGCGTACATCACTGGAACGATACCCTGTTCAGTTTCAAGACGACGCGCAACCCCGGCTTCCGCTTCCGCAACGGTCATTTCGTGATGATCGGCCTGCAGGGCGAGACCAAGCCGCTGCTGCGTGCCTACAGCATCGCCAGCGCCAACTACGAAGAGCACCTGGAGTTCTTCAGCATCAAGGTGCCCAACGGCCCGCTGACTTCCCGCCTGCAGCACCTGCAGGTCGGCGACGAGATCCTCATCGGCCACAAGCCCACCGGCACGCTGCTGCTGGACGACCTGCGTCCGGGCAAGAACCTGTACCTTGTGGGCACAGGTACCGGCCTGGCGCCGTTCCTGAGCCTGGCGCGCGACCCGGAAGCCTACGAGCGCTTCGACAAGGTCATCCTGTTCCATGGCGTGCGCTACGTGAACGAGCTGGCCTACCAGCAGTTCTTCGAGGAAGAGCTGCCCAACGACGAATTCCTGGGCGAGTTCGTGCGCGACAAGCTGCTGTACTACCCCAGCGTGACCCGCGAGCCGTTCCGCAACCAGGGCCGCATCACTGACCTGATCGTGTCCAACAAGCTGACCGATGATCTGGGCCTGCCCCCGCTGAACCCGGAGACCGACCGCGTCATGATCTGCGGCAGCCACAGCCTGAACATGGACATCTCCAAGTTGCTGGATTCGCGCGGTTTCAAGATTTCCCCGAGCGTTGGCGAGCAGGGTGACTATCTGATCGAACGCGCCTTCGTCGAGCGCTGACGGATAAATCTACTGCGCGACCCGATCTCGAAACTGTGATGCTCGCCGTACTTCCGTACGTCTGCGCCTCAGTTTCCACAATCGGTCTCGACCTCGGATCGCTCGCTACGATTTCTTCGCCAGCGCAAGTTGCGCGTGTGGCCGCAGCGGTATCCTTCGCATCACCCAATCCCCCTCAAGCCGGGCAAACCCCGGCTTGAAGCTTTTCTGACCATACACTAGCGTATGGAGCAGGTCTCGCGGCGGCTTCCGGCCGGTCCGCCTTTCCCTGGAGAAACACAGCGTGAAGATCCTCGTCCCCGTGAAGCGGGTGGTCGATTTCAACGTCAAGGTGCGCGTCAAGGCTGACGGCACCGGCGTCGATCTCGCCAACGTCAAGATGGCCATGAACCCCTTCGACGAAATTGCCGTCGAGGAAGCCGTGCGCCTGCGCGAAGGCGGCCTCGCCAGCGAAGTCATCGCCGTGAGCTGCGGCGTGACCGCTGCGCAGGACACCCTGCGTACCGCGATGGCCGTCGGTGCCGACCGCGCCGTGCTGGTCGAGACTGACGCCGAGCTGCAACCGCTGGCGGTGGCCAAGCTGCTGCGTGCGGTGGCAGAGCGCGAGGGCGTGCAACTGGTGGTGCTGGGCAAGCAGGCGATCGACGACGATGCCAACCAGACCGGCCAGATGCTGTCCGCGCTACTGGGCTGGCCGCAGGCGACCTTCGCGTCGAAAGTGGTCGTCGGTGACAACAAGGTGACCGTGACGCGCGAGATCGACGGTGGTCTGGAGACCATCGAACTCAGCCTGCCGGCCGTCGTCACGGTGGACCTGCGCCTGAACGAGCCGCGCTTCGCCTCGCTGCCGAACATCATGAAGGCCAAGAAGAAGCCGCTGGATACCCTCAAGGCCGAAGAGCTGGGCGTCGACGTGGCGCCGCGCCTGAAGACCCTCAGCGTCGCCGAGCCGCCCAAGCGCGCCGGTGGTGTCATCCTGGCGAATGTCGCCGAACTGGTGTCGCGCCTGCGCGACGAAGCCAAGGTCATCTGAGGGGACAGGACATGAGCATTCTGGTCATTGCCGAACACGACAACCAACACATCAAGTCCGCCACCCTGAACGCGGTGACGGCAGCGAAGCAGATCGGTGGCGACATCGATATCGTCGTCCTCGGCGGCGATTGCGCCGCTGCCGCCGCCGAGGCCGCGAAGATCGACGGCGTGGCGCGCGTACGTGTCATCGACGCTGCGCACTACAAGGATCAACTCGCCGAGAATGCCGCCATCATCCTGGCGCAGATGGCGGGCACCTACACCCACGTGCTGGTGGCGGCCACCGCCTTCGGCAAGAACCTCGGCCCGCGCGTCGCGGCGCTGCTGGACGTGGCCCAGGTGTCGGACATCGTCGCGGTGAAGTCGCCGGACACCTTCGTACGCCCCATCTACGCCGGCAATGCGCTCGCCACCGTGCAGAGCAGCGACCCGGTGAAGCTTGTCACCGTCCGTACCGCCGCCTTCGACGCAGCGCCCACCGGTGGTGGTAGCGCCGTGGTGGAGAACGCACCGCAGGGCCCGGACCTCGGCGTGTCGAAGCTGGTCAGCCGCGAACTGGCCGTGTCCGCCCGACCGGAGCTGGGCAATGCCCGCGTGGTCGTGTCCGGTGGTCGCGCGCTGGGCAGTGCCGATGCCTTCCATGCCGTGGTCGAGCCGCTGGCCGACAAGCTTGGCGCCGCCATCGGTGCCTCGCGCGCCGCGGTGGATGCCGGCTACGTGCCCAACGACGCCCAGGTCGGCCAGACCGGCAAGGCCGTCGCGCCCGAGCTGTACATCGCCATCGGCATCTCCGGCGCGATCCAGCATCTGGCCGGCATGACCGAATCGAAAGTCATCGTCGCCATCAACAAGGACCCGGACGCGCCCATCTTCCAGGTGGCGAACTACGGTCTGGTCGGTGATCTGTTCGAGCTGGTCCCGCAACTCACCGCTTCCCTCTAAGCGCTTGCACCCATGAGCGCCGGCGCCGTCTTCGCCTTCCGGGTCGATGACGGCGCCCTGCATGTCCTTCCCGATGCCGCCTCGGCTCCCGCGCAATGCGCCGCGGACGAGGTGCGCGCCCAGCAGTGGCTGTTCTTCGCCGACGACGGCGAGCCACTTCGCCCTCAGTTTCTCGAAGCCGACGGCCGTTATTTCCTCAGGCCCTGGGCATCCTGCTCTTCTGCCCGACTCGACCAGGTGCTGCACCTGGTGACGGTCGTGCGGGGCACGCCGCCGCTCGACACCCTCGAAGCGGTGCAGACCTACGTCAACACAAAGGGGTGGAGACATGAGTGACTACAAGGCGCCGCTGGCCGACATGCAGTTCGTGCTGCGCGAACTGGCAGGACTGGATGACTACGCGCAATGGCCGGGTTGCGAGGAGATTACGGCCGATCTGGTCGACGCCATCCTCGACGAGGCTGGCAAGTTCGCAGGCGAGGTGCTGGCACCGCTGAACGCAGTAGGTGACCGCGAAGGCGCGAAGATATCCGGTGATGCCGTGACCACCGCGCCGGGCTGGCGCGACGCCTACACGCAATTCCGCGAAGCCGGCTGGACCGGCCTCGCATGCTCGCCTGATTACGGCGGTCAGGGACTGCCGATGCTGGTCTACACCGTGATCAGCGAGGTGTGGAAATCGGCCAACATGGCTTTCGCGCTGTGCCCGATGCTCACCAACGGCGCCATCAACGCCCTGATGGCGCGCGGCAGCAACGCGCTGAAGGACCGCTACCTGCCGAAGATGGTGTCCGGCGAATGGACCGGCACCATGAACCTCACCGAACCGCAGGCTGGCTCCGATCTCGCTGCAGTGCGCACGCGGGCTGAGCCGCAGGCGGACGGCAGTTACCGCATCACCGGCCAGAAAATCTTCATCACCTACGGCGAGCACGACCTCACCGACAACATCATCCACCTCGTGCTCGCGCGCCTGCCGGATGCACCCGAGGGCGTGAAAGGCATCTCGCTGTTCGCGGTACCGAAATTCCTCGTCAATGACGATGGCACATTGGGTGCGCGCAACGACCTGCATTGCGTGAGCCTGGAACACAAGCTCGGCATCCACGCCAGCCCCACCTGCGTGATGGCTTATGGCGACAAGGGCGGGGCCACCGGCTACCTGATCGGCGAGGCCAATCGCGGCCTGGAGATCATGTTCATCATGATGAACGAGGCCCGCTTTGCGGTTGGTCTGGAAGGCCTCGCGCTGGCCGAGCGTGCCACGCAGCACGCCGTCGCCTACGCACGTGATCGCGTGCAGGGCTTCGATGTCGCCGAGAAAAACGGCGCACGCGTGCCCATCATCCGCCACCCGGACGTGCGCCGCATGCTGATGCTGATGCGCTGCCAGACCGAGGCCATGCGCGCGTTGGCCTGTGTGGTTGCTGCCGCGCACGACCGTGCCCATCACCACGCCGACGCCGCGGAGCGCGAGCGCTCGCAGGCCTTCGTCGATCTGATGATCCCGGTGGTGAAAGGCTGGAGCACCGAGACGGGCATCGACGTTGCAACGCTGGGCGTGCAGGTGCATGGCGGCATGGGCTACATCGAAGAGACCGGAGCCGCGCAGTACCTGCGCGATGCACGCATCACCACCATCTACGAAGGCACCACCGCCATCCAGGGCAACGACCTCATCGGCCGCAAGATCGCCCGCGACGGCGGGGCAGCCGCGCGTGCGGTGATTGCGGACATCGGCGACGTCGTGGCCCGGTTGCTGGCCAGCGACGATCCGCATTGCCGCGCCATCGCGCCGCTGCTCGCCAGTGGCGCCGACGCGATGGAACAGGGCGTCGCCTACATCTGTGCGCAATGGACGCAGGACATCCGCGCCGCCCATGCCGCGGCGGTGCCGCTGCTGCGTCTGTTCGGCATCGTTTGCGGTGGCTGGCAGATGGCCCGTGCCACACTCGCGGCTCAAGCTCGTCTGAAGGCGGGCGAGGGTGATGCCGGCTTCCTGCGCGCCAAGCTGGTGACTGCACATGCGTATGCCGACCAGCTGTTGAGCCAGGCACCAGCCTTGGGCCACGCGGCTACCAGCGGTGCCGCCAGCAGCCTGCAATTGCCGGAAGAGGCGTTCTGAGGCACTTTTTTAGTGCGTCCGCACGAATTTTCTTGACACGCGCACCAGGCTTGTCCATAATTCGCCCTCTCTGACGCGGGGTGGAGCAGTCTGGCAGCTCGTCGGGCTCATAACCCGAAGGTCACAG
>JAVHYF010000027.1 GCA_031119205.1 Moraxellaceae bacterium
CATGATGAAGATCGCCAACGACGTGCGCTGGCTGGCCAGCGGCCCACGCAGCGGCATCGGCGAGATCAGCATCCCGGAGAACGAGCCGGGCTCATCCATCATGCCCGGCAAGGTGAACCCGACGCAGAGCGAGGCGGTCACCATGCTGGCCGCGCAGGTCTTCGGCAACGACGTGGCGATCAACTTCGGCGGTGCCTCGGGCAACTTCGAGCTCAACGTGTTCCGCCCGATGGTGGCGCACAACTTCCTGCAGAGCGTGCGCCTGCTGGCCGACGGCATGGTGAGCTTCAACGACCACTGCGCGGTGGGCATCGAACCGAACCGTGCGCGTATCGAGGAACTGGTGGCCCGCTCGCTGATGCTGGTGACCGCGCTCAACACCCACATCGGCTACGACAAGGCCGCCTACATCGCCAAGAAGGCGCACAAGGAAGGCACCAGCCTGCGCGAAGCCGCCGTCGCCTCCGGCCACGTCAGCGGCGAGGACTTCGACCGCTGGGTGGTGCCGGGGAACATGGTCGGACGCTGAGTGGCGGGACGCTGAGCGCCCCAAACGGTCGGCGTCCTTGACGCCTGCCCCGCATTGAAACGACAGCTTCAGGTCCGTCGTGCCCTCGCGCACGACGGACCTGAACGCATGGAACGCCGCCACACGCGGCCCCGGCCTGCGCAATGCAGGCACGGCCTCTCCCTTCCTGAGACAGCTCGCTGGCCGCTCTCCGGGCCACATCCGGCACGTCGTCCACTACGGAAGTTATACGTTTTCTTTTTTGGCAAACCAGATCAGGTAGTTACCTGGAGTTACCGGCCTGCGCGATAAACGTGCTGCCGATATTTTTTATGGATAACCCCAGATTGACAGCCCTGTGGCATCGGCCGACGATGAAAAGGTAATCGTTTTCCTTCCAGCAGGGAAAATGGTTGCGGAGGAAGACAAGACGGCGCGGGCACGGACCTGCGCCGCTACAAGACACGAACCAAAGGAGTCTCCAGTGAAATCCACACCGATCCGGTGCCGCCTGTCATGGGCCGGCACGCTGCTGGCCTGCGCGGCCATTGCAACGAGTGGCGCCCACGCCGGCGTCCACAGCTCCCTCCCCGACTGGTCGAAGGCTGGCTACAAGGGCGGCCAGGCGCTACCCACCGGCGGCACGGTCATCAGCATGACCAGCCGCGGCGTCACCGCCGGTGATGGCGTGGACGACAGCAACGCCATCCAGGCCACCATCGACGCCATCCGCAACGGCACGCTGACCGTGAACGGCGCGCCGGTGAGCGACAGCAACCGCGCCATCCTGCTGTTCCCGGCCGGCCAGATTGACATCAACAAGCAGATCCGCGTCGACGCCAGCTTCGTCACCCTGCGCGGTGCCGGCAACTCCGCCACAAGCGGCACCCGCTTCGTGTTCAAGCCGGCCGCGACCTACACCAACGACGACGGCCTGCCGGTGATCGACGGCAAACTGTGGCCCGGCTACGCCGCCTTCCGCGTCGAGGACCGGACCAAGCACAGCGGCGACACGACTTACGACGGCAGCATCAATTTCCACTGGCTGGCCGGTGAGCGCGTGGCCTCCGGCGGCGGTGGCGTAAAGGGTGGCAGCACGGTCACGGTGGCGTCCGGCAAGGGCGCGGGCTTCGCGGTGGGCGACACCGTGTACGTCGGCGCAGCCAATACGGTGGCCTTCTACGACCAGATGCAGGCCCCGCAGCAGTACCGCTACAACGCCCACATGCGCACCCAGATGTTCCGCGTGACGGCCAAGAGCGGCGACGTGCTGACCCTGGACCGCCCGCTGGAATTCGACGTGCCCTTCAACAGCACCGGCCTGCCGACCGATCCGGGTGGCAGCTCCAACAGCACCTACTACAGCAAGGTCATGAAGGTGACGGCCGTGCGCGGCGTGGGCTTCGAAGACTTCTACTTCACGCAGGACCTGTCGTACACGCCGTACGCGAGCAGCGTGAACGCCAACGACTACGACGCCAGCACCAACCCCGGTGGCGTCGGCCTGAAGTACAAGAACATGGCGCCGGAATACGCGCTGCACGGCATCCTGTTCAAGTGGGCGCAGGACGGCTGGGTGAAGGGTATCCGCACCTACATGACCGGCTCGCACCCGATCGTCACCGAGTTCGCGCGCAACATGGAGATCCGCAACAACGTGATCTTCGGTGCCTGGAACAAGGGCAAGGGTGGCCACGGTTACGTGCGCGGCTCCAAGCTTTACGACAGCAAGATCATCGGCAACACCATCGACCGCGTGCGCCACCTGACGCTGCAATGGTCCGCCACCGGCAACGTCGTGCAGGGCAACACCATCTCGGCGGACATCAACCTGCACGGCGGCTGGGAGCGCCGCAACCTCATCGAGGGCAACACCGTCGCCATCCCCTTCGAGCACAGCAGCTGGGGTGAAGGCGAAGGCGGCCAGGATGTGCTGGAAGGCACCTGGTACCCGCTGTGGTGGGGCGCCGGCCCGCACGCCTCCAAGTGGTCCGGCGGCACCGGCGAGCAGAACGTGGTGTTCAACAACACGCTGAGCAAGCAGAAAACCAAGGGCGGCGCCTATGTGCCCTACGTGCAGTACAACGCCACCGGCACCATCTACCAGATGGGCTGGGACGGCACCGCCTGGGCCCACCTGCAGAAGCCGACCGGGACATTCATCCAGTCCTGGGGCAGCAATGAAGAGGTGTACTTCAACCTGTCGCCGAACAAGGGTGTCTATACCTGCCTGAGCTATGCCGGTGCTTCGCTGCTGGACAACGGCACGGCGACCAACACCTGCGGCGGCTCGTCGAGCAGTTCGTCCTCCTCGTCATCATCCTCGTCGAGTTCGGGCGGTTCGTCGTCGAGCAGTTCTTCCAGCAGCTCGTCCTCTTCTTCGTCCTCCTCGTCCAGTTCTTCGTCGAGTTCATCGTCCAGCTCGTCCTCCAGCTCCTCCAGCAGCAGCTCCTCGGGCGGCGGTACGGTCACCCTCAACCCCAGCGAGGACAGCTACGTGCATGAAAGCAACGCCAGTAGCAACTACGGCAGCGCGACCAGCATGTTCCTGAAGAACGACAGCGGCGCCACCCGCGTGGCCTACCTGAAGTTCAATCTGGCCAGCGTCGGCACGGTGACCAGCGCCAGGCTGCGCATCTACGGCAGCGCCAGCGCCAACAGCACCCTGGTCGCGTCGCAGACGACCGATGGCTGGACCGAAACCGGGCTGACCTGGAGCAACCGCCCCGCTGCCGGCAGTACGGCAGGCAGTGTGGCGATCACCGCGACGGCGGCCTACTACGAGATCGACGTCACCGCCTACGTGCAGGCCCAGGCGGCGGGCGATGACCTCGCCTCCTTCGTGCTGACGGAGACCGCCGGCAAGTACACGACGCTCAACAGCCGCGAGAACGGCAGCAACAAGCCGCAACTCGTCATCAACTGAGCTTCGTGCCACCCCCGGAAGCCCCGCCGGAGCGATCCGGCGGGGCTTTTTCGTGCCAGCCGGCAGGATTGCGCCTGCTACAATCCGCCCCGCTTTTGCTGTCCTGCATTCCAGCGCGGACACTCGCCGTAGTTCAATGGATAGAACGGCCGCCTCCTAAGCGGCAGATACAGGTTCGATTCCTGTCGGCGGGACCAACCCGGCCATCGCGGCTGTCCGCCCCTGCCTGTCCGACCCTCAAAGCCCGCTTCCGGGCTGACGACCAGTCCCCGCCAAGCTATAATTCCGCCTTTTTCCTCAGGCAGTTATGCGGGTCTTTCGCGGCGTTCCCCAGCTTGGCGCACAGCCTTGCGTGCTGACCATCGGCAACTTCGACGGTGTGCACCTCGGCCACAAGGCATTGCTCCAGCGCCTGCGCGAACGCGCACGCTCACTGGGCCTGCCTGCTGCCGTGCTCACCTTCGAGCCGCTGCCGCGCGAATTCTTCGCGCCCGCCTCCGCCCCACCGCGCCTCGCCGGCATCCGCCGCAAGCTGGCCCTGCTGCAGGAGGCCGGTATCGACGATGTGTATGTGCAGCGCTTCGACGCGCGCTTCGCCGCACTCGACGCGCAGCAGTTCATCGACCAGATCCTGGTGCGCGGCCTGCACACCCGGTACCTGATGATCGGCGACGACTTCTGCTTCGGCCGTGGCCGCAGCGGCAATTTCGCCACCCTGCAGGAAGCCGGCGCGCTGCGCGGCTTCCAGGTGGAAGCGATGCACACGCTGGAAGTACAGGGCGAACGCGCCTCCAGCTCCGCCGTGCGCGAGGCCCTGCAGAAGGGCGAGATCGAACACGCCACCCGCCTGCTCGGCGAACCCTTCGCGCTGGAGGGCCGCGTCATGCACGGCGACAAGATCGGCCGCACCCTGGGCTTCCCGACCGCCAACATCCAGCTGCGCCAGCCTTCGCTGCCGCTGTCGGGCATCTTCGCGGTGACGGTGGATGGCGGCCCGTTGAAGAACGCGATCGGCGCGGCGAGCGTGGGCGTGCGCCCCACCATCGGCGACAAGCTGGCCCTGCGCCTGGAAGTCTTCGTCATGGATTTCGAAGGCGACCTGTACCACCAGCGCCTGAAGCTGAACTTCCACCACAAGATCCGCGACGAGGCCAAGTACGACGGCCTCGACGAACTGAAGGCCGCGATCCGCCGCGACTGCGACGAAGTGCGCGCGTTTTTTGCCAACCCCGTTGCCGCGCAGTCATCCCTCACGCGCTGAACCTCAGCGCGCCACACGCAATTACAGATTCCGAGTACAGACCGAGAAAATGGCCGAATACCGACAGACCCTGAACATGCCCGACACCGCGTTCCCGATGCGCGGTGACCTGCCCAAGCGCGAGCCGGGCTGGGTGCAGCAATGGCAGCAGAAGAAACTGTACGAGAAGATCCGCGCCGCGGCCAAAGGCCGTCCCAAGTTCATCCTGCACGACGGCCCGCCGTATGCCAACGGCAACATCCACATCGGCCACGCGCTGAACAAGATCCTCAAGGACATCATCGTCCGCTCCAAGACGCTGGCCGGCTACGACGCCCCCTACGTGCCGGGCTGGGACTGCCACGGCCTGCCGATCGAGCACAAGATCGAAGTCACCCACGGCAAGAACCTGCCCGCCGACAAGGCGCGCGAGCTGTGCCGCACTTACGCCACCGAGCAGATCGATGGCCAGCGCAAGGATTTCATCCGCCTGGGCGTGCTGGGCGAATGGGACAACCCGTACCGCACCATGGACTACGCCAACGAGGCCGGCACGATCCGCGCGCTGGCCGAGATGGTGAAGCGCGGCTACGTGTTCAAGGGCCTGAAGCCGGTGAACTGGTGCTTCGACTGCGGCTCCGCACTGGCCGAGGCCGAGGTCGAATACGAGGACAAGAAGTCCGACGCCATCGACGTGGGCTTCCTGTGCGCTCAGCCGGCGCAACTCGCCACCGCCTTCCGCCTGGACAGCCTGCCGAAGCCGGCCTACGTGGTCATCTGGACCACGACGCCCTGGACCATTCCCGCCAACCAGGCGCTGAACATCCACCCGGAGTTCGACTACGCACTGGTCGACGTCGGCGACAAGCTGCTGCTGCTCGCCGCCGAACTGGTGGAAAGCTGCCTGAAGCGCTACGGCCTCGAAGGCAGCGTGGTGGGCACCGCCAAGGGCGCGCGCATCGCCAGCATCGAGTTCAAGCACCCGTTCTACGACCGCGTCGCGCCGGTGTATCTCGCCGAGTACGTCGGCGTGGATGCCGGCACCGGCATCGTGCACTGTGCGCCGGCCTACGGCGTGGACGACTTCAACGTATGGCGCGCCAACGGCCGCGGCTTCGACGAGATCCTCAACCCGGTGCGCGGCAACGGCGTGTATGTCGACGACCTGCCGTTCTTCGGCGGCCAGTTCATCTGGAAGGCCAATCCGAACATCGTCGAAAAGCTGCGCGAAACCGGCGCCCTGCTGAAGCACGAGACCATCACGCACAGCTACATGCACTGCTGGCGCCACAAGACGCCGGTGATCTACCGCGCTACCGCGCAGTGGTTCGTCGGCATGGACCTTACGCCCCTCAGTGGCAACACTCGACAGACCAGCCTGCGCGAGCTGGCGCTGAGCGCCGTGCAGGACACCGCCTTCTTCCCCGCCTGGGGCCAGGCACGCCTGCACGCGATGATCGCCAACCGCCCCGACTGGTGTATCTCGCGCCAGCGCAACTGGGGCGTGCCGATCCCCTTCTTCCTGCACAAGCAGACCGGTGAATGGCATCCGCGCACCGTCGAGCTGATGGAAGAAGTCGCCAGGCGCGTCGAGGCCGGCGGCATCAACGCGTGGTTCGACCTGCAAGCCACCGAACTGCTCGGCAAGGAAGCGGCGGACTACGACAAAATCAGCGACACGCTGGACGTGTGGTTCGATTCCGGCACCACGCATTTCCATGTCATGCGCGGTTCGCACACAGGCTCGCACGCCTACCCGGCAGACCTCTACCTGGAAGGCTCCGACCAGCACCGCGGCTGGTTCCACAGCTCGCTGCTGACCGGCTGCGTCATCGACGGTCGCGCGCCTTACAAGGGCCTGCTGACCCATGGCTTCGTCGTCGACGGCCAGGGCCGCAAGATGAGCAAGTCGCTGGGCAACACCGTCGTGCCGCAGGAAGTGTCGGACAAGCTCGGCGCCGAGATCCTGCGCCTGTGGGCGGCCAGCACCGACTACTCCGGCGAGGTGTCGATCAGCAAGGAGATCCTCGACCGCGTGGTGGAGGGCTATCGCCGCATCCGCAACACGCTGCGCTTCCTGCTCGCCAATACGGCCGACTTCGACTTTGCGAAGGACCGCATCGCGCCGGAAGAGTGCTTCGACGTGGACCGCTACGCGCTGTGGCTCACCGCGAAGCTCAACGAGAGCTGCCAGCAGGACTACCAGACCTACGAATTCCACAAGGTCGTGCAACGCCTGCAGGTGTTCTGCTCGGAAGACCTCGGCGCCTTCTACCTGGACATCCTGAAGGACCGCCTGTACACCACCGCGCCGAAGTCGGTGGCACGTCGTTCCGCACAGACTGCGCTCTACTACATCACGCACACCCTGGTGCGCCTCATGGCACCGGTGCTGTCCTTCACCTCGGAGGAAGCCTGGCAGGTCATGCACCCCGGTCGCGAAGACGACAGCATCATGCTGCAGTCGTGGTTCGAACCCGCTGCAGCACTGGCGGCCGTCACCGCCGGTCATGCGACGGGCGACTACGCGGCGGATGCCGAGCGCTGGGAGATCATCCGCGGCGTGCGCGCCGAAGTGGTCAAGCAGATCGAGGCCGTACGTACCGAAGGCAAGGTCGGCTCTTCACTGCAGGCGGAAGTCAGCCTCAAGGCCGGCACCGCGAAATACCGCGCGCTCAGCTCGCTGGGCGACGACCTGCGCTTCGTGTTCATCACCTCGCAGGCGAAGGTGGAAGAAGCGGCAGATGACACCATCACCGTCACGCCGAGCACCCACACCAAGTGCGCACGTTGCTGGCACTACCGTTCCGATGTCGGCCGCAACCCGGCCCACCCGGAACTGTGTGGCCGTTGCGACGACAACCTGCACGGTGCGGGTGAAACGCGGAGCCACGCATGACGAAGCGATTCGCCTGCTGGCTGCTGCTCGCCGCCGTGGTGGCGGGGCTGGACCAGCTCACCAAGCAGATCGTGCTGGCCAACTTCACGCTCGGCGAAGTGCGCCCGGTCACCAGCTTCTTCGACCTGGTGCTGGTGTACAACCCGGGTGCGGCCTTCAGCTTCCTGGCGGATCACTCCGGCTGGCAACGCTGGTTCTTCCTCGGGCTGGCGGTGATCATCTGCTCCTGGCTGCTGGTGCTGGTGAAGCGCCACCAGGCCGAGGTGCTGCAGCCGCTGGCCTTCAGCCTGATCATCGGCGGCGCCATCGGCAACGTGATCGACCGCCTGCTGCATGGCGCGGTGGTCGACTTCCTGTTCTTCCATGCCGGCCGCTACGGCTGGCCGGCCTTCAACCTGGCGGACTCGGCAATCGTCCTCGGTGTCGGCCTGATGATCCTCGCGCAATGGCGCGAGTCCCGCAGCGAAAAGAAAGAAGCGCACGCATGATCGGCACCATCCAGACCGGCAGCCTGGTCACCCTGCATTTCCGTGTGATGCACCCGGTGACCGGCGTCAGCCTGCTGTCCACCTTCGAGTCCACACCCGCCACCATGCAGGTCGGCGCCGGCGAGCTGATGCCGGCACTCGAAGCCCGCCTGCTGGGCCTGGGCCCGGGCGCGCGCGAGGTTTTCGACTTCGCGGAAGGTGAAGCTTTCGGCCCCTACAATCCGCAGCTGGTCGAGCGCGTGAAGCGCAGCGACATCCCGGACACGCTCTATCTTGAGAAGGACACGGTGCTGAGCTTTCCCGCACCGGACGGCACCAGCTACCCCGGCCTGGTGCGCGAACTGAACGACCACGACGCGCTGATCGACTTCAACCATCCCCTCGCCGGCAAGCCGGTGAAGATGGAAGTGTCGATCATCGGCGTGATCTGAACGCCTGGACGACGACCATGAGCGACAACACCCAAGTCATGCAGGACGCCGAAGTCCTGCTCGCCAACCCCCGCGGCTTCTGCGCCGGCGTCGAACGTGCCATCGGCATTGTGGAACGCGCGCTGGAAATCCATGGCGCCCCCATCTACGTGCGTCACGAGGTGGTGCATAACAAGTTCGTCGTCGAAGACCTGCGCAACAAGGGCGCCATCTTCATCGAGGAACTGGATGACGTACCCTCCGGCAGCACGCTGATCTTCTCCGCCCACGGCGTGCCCCAGAGCGTGCGTCGCGACGCCGAGGCGCGCGGCCTGCAGGTGTTCGATGCCACCTGCCCGCTGGTTACCAAGGTACACGTCGAGGTCGCCAAGATGCGCGGCCAGGGCCGCGAGATCATCATGATCGGCCACAAGGGCCACCCGGAAGCCGAAGGCACCATGGGCCAGTCGGAAGGCGGCATGTACCTGGTGGAAACGCTGGACGACGTCGCAGCCCTGCAGGTCACCGACCCCGAGCTGCTCGCCTACGTCACCCAGACCACGCTGTCGGTCGACGATGCACAGGTGGTGGTGGACGCACTGCGCAAGCGCTTCCCGAACATCGTCGGTCCGAAGAAGGACGACATCTGCTACGCCACCCAGAACCGCCAGGACGCTGTGAAGTTCATGGCGCCCCAGGTGGATGCGGTTATCGTCGTCGGCTCGAAGAACAGCTCCAACTCCAACCGCCTGCGCGAAGTCGCCGCCGCGCGCAACGTGCCGGCCTGGCTGGTGGACAATGCGGACGGCATCGACCCCGCCTGGCTGGAAGGCAAGCGCCGCATCGGCGTGACCGCCGGCGCATCGGCACCGGAAGTGCTGGTCGCCGAGGTGGTGGCGCGCGTGAAGTCCCTGACCAGCGCCAGCGTGCGCACGCTGGAGGGCGTCACCGAGAACGTCACCTTCCCCCTGCCGAAAGCCCTGCAACCAACGGCCTGAAAATCCAGCCGGCGCAGCTATGCTTTTTCAGGCTGCGCCGGCTTTTTTGTATCCCAACCATTACATTTTTTTGACAAGTCACAATCATGTTCGGACGCTTCATGCCCCGCGAGGGCCGCTTCTTCGAGTTGTTTGATGCCCATGCGGAACAGGTGGTGCTCGCCGCCCGCGAGCTGGTCGCCCTGATGACCGAGAACGAGGACACGGCCGCCCGCATCGCAGCGATCGACGAGATCGAAACCCGTGCGGACAAGATCAACCACGACTGCGTGGCCCTGCTCCACCGCACCTTCATCACGCCCTTCGATCGCGACGCGATCCATGCGCTCATTTCCACGCTGGACGACATCGTCGACACCATCCAGGACGTGGCCGAATCGATCACGCTGTACAACGTGAACCGCATGACGCCGGACTTCAAGCAGATGGCCGAGCTGTCGCTGTCGGCCTGCGAGCGGGTCAAGGCCGCAGTGAAGCTGCTGGGCAACATGGAGAACGCCCGCGACATGCTCAACACCTGTCGCGAGATCGACCGCCTGGAAAGCGACTGCGACCGCGTCATGCGCAGCGCGATCTCGCGCCTGTTCCGCTTCGAACGCGACGCCCTGCAGGTCATCAAGCTGACGGCGATCTACCAGGGCCTGGAGAAAATCACCGACCACTGCGAGGACGTGGGCAAGGTCATCGAAGGCATCGTGCTCGAGAACGCGTGAGCTGACACATGGATCCGGTTCAGATCAGCTTCACCGTCATTGCGGCGCTGGTGGTACTCGCGCTCATTTTCGACTTCCTCAATGGCTTTCACGACGCCGCCAACGCCATCGCCACGGTGGTATCCACCGGCGTGCTCAAACCCACTCAGGCCGTGGCCTGGGCGGCTTTCTTCAACTTCATCGCGATCTTCGTCTTCCACCTCAGCGTGGCGGCAACGGTCGGCAAAGGCATCGTCGATCCGGCAGCGGTGGATCACATCGTGGTCTTCGGCGCACTCAGCGGTGCCATCGCCTGGAACGTCATCACCTGGTACTTCGGCATTCCGTCCAGCTCGTCGCACGCGCTGATCGGCGGCATCGTCGGCGCCACCCTGGCCAAGGCCGGCACCGAGCCGCTGATCTGGAGCGGCATCGGCAAGACGGTGGCGTTCATCATCATCTCGCCGGTGCTGGGCATGCTGCTGGGCGCACTGTTGATGCTGGCGGTGTCGTGGATCTTCTTCCACAAGCAGCCGAGCAAGATCGACCGCTGGTTCCGCCGCCTGCAACTGGTGTCGGCCGCCGCGTACAGCCTCGGCCACGGCGGCAATGATGCGCAGAAGACCATCGGCATCATCTGGCTGCTGCTGCTCTCCGGTGGTTACCTCGTGCATGGCGAGGACCTGCCGTACTGGGTGGTGGTGAGCTGCTACGTCGCCATCGGCCTGGGCACGCTGTTCGGTGGCTGGCGCATCGTCAAGACCATGGGCCAGGGCATCACCAAGCTGAAACCCGTGGGTGGTTTCTGCGCGGAAACCGGTGGTGCGATGACGCTGTTCCTCGCTTCCATCCTGGGCATTCCGGTCTCCACCACCCACACCATCACCGGCGCCATCGTCGGTGTCGGCTCCTCACACCGGGTGTCGGCGGTGAACTGGGGCCTGGCTGGCAAGATCGTATGGGCATGGGTGCTGACCATCCCGTGCAGTGCACTGATGGCTGCCATCGCATGGTGGATCGGGCATTACATCCTGTAGCCCTGCCCGGAAGGTTTGCAAGGACAACGGCCCGCTTTTGCGGGCCGTTGTCCTTTCTGGCAGCGCACGTGTGCTCACTGCACCACCGGACGCGACATGAAAAAGGCCCGCCAGATGGCGGGCCTTTCGTTTGCTACAGACCAACACCCGATCAGAAGCCGATGATGTCCGCCTGCGTCACGTCACAGGTCGCCGTGCCCCAGCCGAGGCCCAGCTCGCTGCTCTTGCCGCTGCCCTTCTCGACGCCCTTGTACTCCATGCAGATCTCGGAGCCACCAGACGTCCAGCCCTTGATGCGCAGGTTGCGGATGGTCACCTTGTCACCGTAGTTACGGTTGGCGCCAGCGATCATGCCGGCGGAACCGTTGATGGTGGTGTTGGTGATGACCGCGTTACGGGGACCGCCGTTGTTGGTGCAGTCACCACACGAACGCCACAGCTTGCCGATGCGGCCGTAGGTCTGGAAGCCGTCGATGTAGTAGGTGCTGTTCTTCGAGTTGTGCTGGAACACCTTGTCGTCGGCCGCGTTGGCCGATCCACCGACGATGGTCAGCGATACGCCGCTGTCCTTCAGCGTGGCAGCGTCTTCGCAGACGTCTTCCCACACGGCGTTCTCGATGCGGCAGTTACCCGCCACGCAGTGGATGCCGTCAGCTGCAGCCGCGTTGATGCGCACGTTCTTGATCGTCGCGTTGTTCAGCGTGATCACCGGCTGCTGGCTTTCGCTGCCACCGGAACAGGTCGTACCGATCGTCGCGCCACCGCAATCCACCGTCGCGTTCACCAGAACATTGCCCGCCTTGCACATCTCGGCGCCACCGGCCGTGCCATACACCTGGAACTCGGTGACGTTCGGCTTGCCGGCCTGCACTGCGGGGAAGTACACGCGGACCGCCGTCGTGCTGACCAGGGAGAAGTCGTGCGACTTGTTGGCACGGATGATGGTGCCGGACGACACGGTCTGCCAGGCGCCATTCACCAGCACCTGGATTTCGTGCGTGCTCGACGGCTCGCCGCTTTCGCTCAGCACCACGCGACCCAGTGAGCGGGCCGTTGCAAAGCTGACCTGCAGCCAGGTGCCCGCCACGTTGGTGGACGACGCCCAGCGCGTGGAGAAGTTGTTGTCGATGGCAAGTGCAGCCGGCTTGGTGGAGTCATCACCGCTGGAACTGGCCGTGCCTTGTGCCGCGATGTTGGTCAGTACCGCACCGCCACTGCTGGTGCTGGAGCCGGTGCCACTGGACGAGGAGCTGCTGCTCGACGAACCCACGCCGGAAGAGCTGGAAGAGCTCGACGAGGAAGACGAGGACGAACTGCTGCTCGACGAGCTGGAGGAGGAACTGGAAGAAGAACTGGACGAACTGCTGGACGAGGACGAGCCGCCCGAGCTGCTGGACGAGGAGCTGACCGGGCCGCTGGGCACCGAGCACTCATTGACGCCGCCGCCGATGCGACCACCGAAGGTCGCTTCGCTGCAGACGAAGCTGCCGGCGATCTGCTTGTAGAAGAACTGGTCAGCGCGGCCGAAGGCCACGTTGGTGGTGCTGGCGACCGAGCAGGTCTTGCCTTCCGAGCACAGGGTGACATAGCCCGCAGGGCGGTTGGCCGCCCAGACGCTGCTGGCGAGAGCCGCCGCCAGCACGCCTGCGACGAGGTGTTTCGATTGCATGTTTTGTCTCCGTCTTGTTTTGAAAAGGGCCGACATGCTGTGCATGCCGGCCCCTGTACTGCATCAGGTCACGGACGTGGTCAGAAGCGGATCACGTCGGACGGCGAGACATCGCAGTTCGCTGTGTTCCACTCCAGACCCACTTCGCTGCTGCCACCGCTGCCCTTCTCCACGCCGATGTGGGTCAGGCAGATCTCGCCATTGCCATCCGGGAAGTTGAAGTTCTTCATGCGCAGGTTGCGGATGGTGGCCTTGTCGCCGTAGTTCTTGTTGATGCCGGCAACGACGCCGTTCGAGCCATTCATCTGCACGTTGTTCACGTTCACGTAGCGCGGACCGCCGTTGGCCGTGCAGTCACCACACGAGCGGTACAGCTTGCCGATGCGGCCGAAGGTCTGGAAGTCCTGGATGTTGATCGTGCTGTTCTTGGAGTTGTGCTGGAACACCTTGTCATTGGCTTCGTTGGCCGAGCCGCCGACGATGGTCAGCGTGACGCCGGCATCCTTCAGCGTCGCAGCGTCTTCGCACACGTCTTCCCACACCACGTTCTCGATGCGGCAGTTGCCGGCCACGCAATGGATACCGTCAGCCGCGTTCTTGTTGATGCGAACGTTGCGGATGGTGCCATTGTTCAGCGTGAAGACCGGCAGCTGGCTTTCCGAACCGCCGTTGCAGGTGGTGCCCACCGTGATGCCGCCACAATCCACCGTCGTGTTGGTGATGACGCTACCCGCCACGCAGGAGTTGGGCGGTGCATTGCCACCCGACGAGCTGCTCGACGAGGAGGAGCTGGAAGAAGAGCTGGACGAGGAACTGGATGACGAGCTGGAGCTGCTGGAGGAGCTGCTGCTCGACGAACCCGTGCCCGACGACGAGCTGCTCGACGAGGAGCTGGAACTGCTCGACGACGTGCCGGAAGGCGCCGAGCACTCATTCACACCGCCGCTCACGCGCGGGCCGAAGGTCGCTTCGTTGCAGGTGAAGCTGCCGGTGATGACCTTGTAGGTGAACTTGTCGGCGCGGCCGAAGGCGACATTGGTAGCCGTCGCGACGGAACAGGTCTGGTTCTCCTTGCAGATGGTCACGTAGCCCGCCGGGCGGTTGGCGGCAGAAGCCAGGCCGGTTGCGGCCAGCAGTGCGCTGGCGATCAGCAGTTTTGCTTTCATTTGGTTTTGTCTCCGTTGGTTCTGGTTATGCCCGCACCGCCCGGAGGCGACGCGGGGTGTTTCATACCTGGATCACAGTGACGATCAGAAGGCCGTCACGTCACTCGGGCTGACATCGCAATACGCGGTGTTGAAGAACTCGCCGTACTTCTCGGTGGAGCCCTCACCCTTCGAGACGCCACGCCACTCTTCGCAGATGCGCGGCTTGGTCGTCGTCGCGGTCGGACGGGTCAGGCCCTTGATCTTCAGGTTCCGGATCGTGGCCTTGTCGCCATAGTTGCGGTTCACGCCCACCACGGTGCTGCTGATGCTGCCGTTCACAGTCACGTTGTTGATGTTCACGTAACGCGGGCCGCCGTTGTTGGAGCAGTCGCCGCAGGAGCGGTACAGCTTGCCGACCTTGCCGTAGAGCTGGAAGTTCTCGATCACGAAGGTGCTGTTCTTGGCGTTGTGCTGGAACACCTTGTCCTGCGCTTCGGTCGCCGAACCGCCGGAAATCGTGAAGGTGACACCTGCATCCTTCAGCGTCGCCGCGTCTTCGCAGACGGCTTCCCACACCACGTTCTCGGCACGGCAGTTGCCGCTCACGCAGTGGATGCCGTCAGCCGCAGAGGCGTTGATGCGCAGGTTCTTCACCGTGCCGCCCGCCAGCGTCAGCACCGGCAGCTGACCTTCGCTGCCACCGCCGCAAGTGGTGCCCAGGGTCTTGCCGCCGCAGTCGACCACGCCAGTGATGGTGGCGCCGGCTTCGCAGACATTCACCAGGCCACCGCCCGAGGAGCTGCTCGACGAGGAGGACGAAGAAGACGAGCTGCTGGAAGAGGAAGAAGAGCTGGAACTGGAGGAGCTGCTGCTCGACGAGGAGCTGGACGAAGAGCTGGAACTGCTCGACGAGGAAGACGAAGAAGACGAGCTCGACGAACTGCTGGAAGAACTACCCGTGGGCACGGAACACTCGTTCACGCCGCCGGAAGTCTTGCCACCGAAGGTCGCTTCGTTGCAGACAAAGCTGCCGACGAGCACCTTGTAGAAGAACTTGTCGGCACGACCGAAAGCGACATTGGTCGAACTTGCCACGGAGCAGGTCTGACCTTCCTTGCAGATGGTCACGTAACCGCTGGGGCGGTTGGCCGCGAACACGGTGCTGGCCAGGGATGCGGCGACGACGCTCGCCACCAGATACTTCATCTTCATGCTGTGTCTCCTGTTTATTGGTTTGTGCCACCGCCTGCTGCACGGAGGATGGCGCTCCGTCGAAGGGAGACGTGCAGGCCCAGACTGCACGTCTCCCGTTGCTGCGACTTCAGGCAGCCACGTCACCGCCCATACGCACGGTGCCGTCGCCGCCTCGTTGCTTGCTGGCTGTGTGCCTGCTTATTGCGCGGCACCCGGCCCGGTGTTGCGGTACTCCGCCAGGTACGGGTTCTCGGCCGTACCCACCTGCACGGGGTTGCTGCTGCTCCAGTCAGACCAGGGCGGATCCTTGATCTCGCCACCGATGTAGGACTCGCGCACGATCATCTTGCCCAGCGTGCCGCCGTTGCTGGACGACTCCGGCCACTGGCGTGCGAAGGACACCGAGCGCTGACCTGCATCGACCGTGATCGTGCTGCGCGTGACGAGGAAGCCGTACGGATGCTGCGCGTTGGTGCTCGGCGCGCCGATCGTGCTGGTCTGCTTACGCACACGGGTGAAGTGGATGCGGCTGTTGTCGAACACCGCGACACCACGACCGAAGATGAAATCGGTATCACCCTCGACATAGGCATCGTTGAAGTAGCTGCGCGAGATGACATCCAGCGACGGCGACTTCACATACAGCGTGTCCTGGTTGGCCAGCACGCGCACTTTGGTGAAGAGGGCGCGGTCACCTTCCAGCATCAGCGCAACGGCCTGCGTTTCGCCATTGGCGGACTCGTCCCAGCTGTTGATGAAGCTGAGGTTGGTCGCCTCGAAGTTGTTGGCCTTGATGACGGTGGTGGACGAACAGGTGGTGCCGATGCTGCCGGACTTGCTGGCGCAGGCGTCGTACACCGACTTGATGGCGGCCGGCGTGCTGCTGTTGTACACCGCGCCACCCGGGTTCACCAATGCCGCGAACCGCGGGCCGGTCGTCTTGGCGCCCGTGCGATGGCCGATGACCACTTGCGTCGGATCGCTGCCACCACCGTACAGCGTGATGGTGGTGCCCAGCGGCACGATGACCAGCTCTTCATAGTTACCCGGCTGCACCTTGATGTACTGGCGGGTCGTCACGCCACTGGCCGCCGCTGCGGTCACTGCAGCCTGCACGCTGGTATGCGTGCCACCACCGGTCTTGCTGACGGTGTAGTTCGGATTGGCGGGCATCTGCACGACGGTGCTACGCGGATCCCAGTTGTCCGTCACCAGCGAGCCCAGCGTGCCGCCCTTGGCGAGGAATTGCGGCACGTCGTAGCGTGCCGCCACGGTGTCGCTCAACTGGATGCGCTGTGCGCCACCGCCGTTGGACGAGGAGGATGACGAACTCGACGAAGAGCTGGAGCTGGACGAGCTCGAGGAACTCGAACTCGACGAACTGGACGACGAGCTTGAGGAAGAAGAGCTGGAGGAGGAGCTCGACGACGAACCCGTGCCCGAGCTGCTGGACGACGAGCCACTGCTACCCGGCGCCGAACACTCGTTGACGCCGCCGGCGGTACGACCGCCGAAGGTTGCTTCGTTACACACGAAGCTGCCGGTCAGCTGCTTGTAGAAAAACTTGTCAGCGCGGCCGAAGGCCACGTTGGTCAGGGTTGAAACCGAGCACGTCTTGTTCTCGGAACAGATGGTCACGTAACCGGCTGGCCGGTTGGCTGCACTTGCGCTGCCGATCAGCGCGAGGGCAGCAAGGCCCCACACATACTTCGCCTGCATGTCTCTTGTCTCCTTGATTCGGGTTGTGCGACGCGGATGCCGGAGGTCTTTGCCACCATGCTTTGGTCATCTCCGCGTCCGGGACTGCTGGCTCCGGTACGGTACTGCTCCATCCACGATGCGGATGGTCTGCTGCGCTCTGGAAGCCACCCGTTGCTCAAGCGGATGGCGGAAATCGGGGCACGATCACCTCACACGGCAATGCCCTCGCATGCCGGATGGATGCGTGCGCTGGACGTGCGTCAGCGACGCGCGCGCAGCTGCAATGGAAGCGGGAAGAGAAACGCCGCCGCCCAGGAGGGGCGCGGCTGATGGATGCTGCGTGTCATGTTTGTCTCCTGCTCTTATAGGTATGACTGCTTGCTACATGCACTGCCACGGCTGCCGTTGCGGCCGACATCATCGCAAATGCCCTCTGTGCGGGGCCTTCGGCGTGTGTAAGTTAGCACTTCCGCCCATACAAGCAAGCTGCATTGCAGTAAGACAAAGAGCGGATCGGGTTGTAAAAAAGCGCCAACCTGTCTTACAGGTTGGCGCTTGCAGGAAAGCTCGGCACAAACAAAAAGCGCGGCCGGAGCCGCGCTTTTCTGGTGCTGCCAGGGCTCAGGCGACAGCCTTGCCCGGCGCAGCATCCGCCACGTAACGGTGACGATTGACGATGCGCTTGTCGCGCGGGTGGGTACCCGGCACGGCAGAGATCAGCGCCTTGGTGTAAGGGTGCTCAGGCGTCGAGCAGATGAGGCCAGCCTCACCGGTTTCGACGATCTGACCCTTGTACATCACGGCCACGCGGTCACAGAAGTAACGGATCACGCCGATGTCGTGGCTGATGAGGATATAGGACAGGCCCAGCTTCTCCTGCAGATCCAGCATCAGGTCGAGCACTTGCGAACGCAGCGTCACGTCCAGCGCCGAGGTCGCTTCGTCAGCGATGATCAGGCGCGGATTCAGTGCCAGCGAACGGGCGATGCCGATACGCTGACGCTGACCACCCGAGAAGGCGTGCGGATAACGTTCCATCGCAGCGGACGGAATGCCCACGGTTTCCAGCAGCTTGCCGACGCGCTCGCGCAGCTCCTTGCCGGACGCCAGACCGCTGACCAGCAGCGGCTCGCCAACGATCTGACCGATCGTCATGCGCGGGTTCAGCGAGGCGAACGGATCCTGGAACACCATGCGGATCTCGCGGTGCACCTGGCGCAGCTCGCTCTTGCCGGCCTTGGCCAGATCGGAGATGTTGCCGTTGCTCTTCTTGAACAGGATCTCGCCCGAGGTCGGTTCCAGCACGCGGATCAGGCAGTTGCCCATCGTCGTCTTGCCGGAGCCCGACTCACCCACGATACCCAGGTTCTCGCCCTCGTACAGATCGAGCGAGACGTTGTCCAGCGCCTTGAACGGATCGCTGGCCTTACCCAGGAAGCTCTTGCGCGACGGGTAGATCTTGGAGACGTTGCGGACTTCCAGCAGCTTCTTGTCGGTGATGGTGGACTTGCGCGCCTTGCGGGCGGAAGTCTCCAGCTTGCGCACCGAGTCGATCAGCTCCTTGGTGTAGTCGTGCTGCGCCGTGTAGAAGATCTGCTCGGCCGGTCCGAACTCCAGCATCTTGCCGTTCTTCATCACGCCGATCTCGTCGGCGATCTCGGCCACCACGCCCATGTCGTGGGTGATGAACAGCACGGACATGCCGTAGGCCTGCTGCAGTTCCTTGATCAGCGCCAGGATTTCGGCCTGGGTGGTCACGTCCAGCGCAGTGGTCGGCTCGTCGGCGATCAGGATCTTCGGGTTGCAAGCCAGCGCCATGGCGATCATGGCGCGCTGACGCATACCGCCCGAGTACTCGAACGTGTACTTGTCGATGGCCACCGCCGGGTTCGGGATTTCCACGCGACGCAGCAGCTCGATGGAGCGTGCGCGCGCTTCTTCCTTGTCGACGTTCTGGTGCAGCAGGATGGCTTCGGAGATCTGGCTACCGATCGTGTGGATCGGTGACAGCGAGGTCATCGGCTCCTGGAAGATCATCGCGATCTCGTGGCCACGGATGCTGCGGATCTGCTTGCTGCGCGGATGCAGTTGCGCCAGGTCGAGCGGCTGACCGCTCTTCACCTGTTGGTCGCCCCAGTACAGGATCTCGCCACCGTAGATCTTGCCCGGGTAGTCGACGATCTGCAGGATCGAGCGAGCGGTCACGGACTTGCCGGAACCGGACTCACCCACGATACAGAGCGTCTTGCCACGCTGCAGCTTGAAGCTGATGTCGTCGACTGCGCGGACCGCCTTGTCGTCATCGCCGAAGTGCGTCTTCAGGTTGCGGACATCAAGAATGACGTCGCCAGCACCGCGGGAGTTGGTATTCACGTTATCTGCCATGTCAGTACCACATCAATGCGAGTAGGGGTCAGCGGCGTCGCGCAGGCCGTCACCCATGAAGTTCAGGGACAGCACCGCAAGCACCACGCAAGCGCCAGGAATGAAGAGCCACGGGGCCGAAGCAATCGAACGGATGTTCTGCGCTTCCTTCAGCAGCACGCCCCAGCTGATGGACGGCGGCTGCAGACCCAGGCCGAGGAAGGACAGCGAGGTCTCGGACAGGATCATGAAGGGCACCGCGAGCGTCACGGCAGCGATGATGTGACTGGCCAGCGAAGGCAGCATGTGGCGGAAGATCACGCGACTCTCGCTGCAGCCATCCAGCTTGGCGGCGATCACGAACACTTCACCACGCATGGCCAGGAAGCGGCCACGCACGACACGCGCCAGCTCGGTCCAGCCAATCAGCGAAATCACCACCGTGATGCCCAAGTACTGCAGATGCGGCGGCCAGTTCTTCGGCAGCGCGGCAGCCAGGGCCAGCCAGATGGGGATGGTCGGCAGCGAGATGATGTATTCCACGACACGCATCACGACCCAGTCGATCTTGCCGCCGTAGTAGCCGGACATACCACCGAGGCTGATGCCCAGCAGCACGCTGATGCACACACCGACCAGACCCAGCGACATCGTGAAGCGCCCACCGTAGATGGTGCGTGACAGCACGTCACGACCCATGCGGTCAGCGCCAAAGATGAAGAAGCGCTCGTTGGGATCCTTCGGGCCGATCAGGTGCACATCGGTTTCGATCAGGCCCAGCAGCTTGTACTTGTGACCACGCGCGAAGAGGGTCAGGTCCGTCTTGCGGCCGTCATCCTCGACGAAGACCGGCTTCAGCGTGTTCGGATCACGTTCCAGGCGATAGCCGGTGACGTGGAAGCGGAAGCCATCCTTGTCGAAGAGGTGGATGGATTGCGGCGGATGGTAGGTCAGGCGCGAATTGGCTTCTTCCGGATCGAACGGCGCGAAGAATTCGGCAAACAGCGCGATCAGGTAGAACAGCGCCACTACCACCATGCCCGCGACTGCCAGCTTGTGCTTGCGGAAGCGGTGCCACATCAGGGTCCATTGCGAGGCGTATTCGATACCGCCGCGCAGATTGGCCATATTGACCGGAGCGGTCGTTGCAGGAGTTTGACTCATTGTTATTGCACCCGGATACGCGGATCAAGAACCACAAGGAGGATGTCGGAGAGCAGCGTACCGATGACGGTCATCAGACACAGCAACAACAGGAAGGCACCCGAGAGGTAGATGTCCTGCGACAACAGGGATTGCATCAGCATCGGACCGGCGATCGGCATGTTCAGCACGATCGACACGATCACGGCACCCGACACCAGACGCGGCACGGTCCAGCCGAGCGTGCTGACGAAGGGGTTCAGCGCGATGCGCACCGGGTACTTCAGCAGCAGCTTGGTTTCGGTCAGGCCCTTGGCACGTGCGGTCACGACGTACGGCATGTGCAGCTGGTCGATCAGGTTGGCGCGCATGATGCGGATCAGCGAAGCCGATGCCTCGGTACCGAGGATGATCACCGGAATCCACATGTGAGCCAGCAGATCCTTGACGCGGCCCCAGGACCACGGCGCGTTCGCGTATTCAGGCGAGAACAGGCCGGTCACGTCCGCGTTGAACATCTTGACGCTCATGTACATCAGGATCAGCGCGATCAGGAAGCCAGGCACGGCCAGGCTGACGAACGCGATGAACGTAAAGGAGTAGTCCAGCAGGGAGTAGCGGCGCACGGCGGAGTAGATACCGACCGGCAGCGCGATACACCAGGACAGGATAAGGGTCGAAACAGTGACGACGAGGGTCAGGCCCATACGCTCGCCAAGCAGGGTGACAACCGGCGCATTCCACTCGAAGGAGTAGCCGAAGTCACCACGAACCACACCACCGATCCACGCGAAGTACTGGACGATCAGGGGTTGGTCGAGGCCGAAGCGACGGCGCATCTCTTCCATCATCGCAGGGGTCACTTCTTCACCGGCCGCAGCAGCTTGAGCCGCCCAGCTGGTCACGAAGTCGCCCGGCGGCAACTGGATGAGCACGAACACAGTGAGCGACACCAGGAACATGAACGGTATCGCCGAAAGTAAGCGCTTGAAGATGTAATTAAGCACGGGAGCAGCTCTCGTCGTAAGGAAAACCTGGGGAGCGAGGTTCCCCCTGGGGTGCCGTAGCACCCCGGAGGGACTCTTCTTCTATTCTTGAATCAGCTTAGCGATACGACCATTGCTGCAGCAGGGCCGGACCCGGGGTCGGGTACGTCCAGCCAGACGGCATCTTGTCGTAGACGTTGATCAGCTTGTTGTTCACCACACCGGTTTCGTACGCGGGGCGCACGGTACCGATCACTTCGAAGGCTTCGGCGGCTTCAGCCAGAATTTCCTTGAAGGTAGCGTCGGCTTGCGCCTGGCTGCTGGCCTTCTGCCACTTTTCGAACAGGTCGAAGCGCTTCTTCATGCTGGCGCTCGGCTCTTCGCCTTGCTTGCCATCGGTGGCCCACCAACGCTGCCACAGCAGGCTCTGACGCGACTCTTGCGGGTGTTGCGACAGGTAAGCACGCGGGTTGAACGGAGCGTCCATGCCGCCAGGCGCATTGTCGACCGAGATGTCGTACTCGTTACGAGCAGCGCGATCGTAGAACAGGGTGCGCTCGGAGCTCTGGATCACCATGTCGATACCGGCCTTGGCCCACTGACGACGGATCAGTTCCAGACCTTCGATGTGGTGCGAGTTGGCGATCGAAGCGATGACGTTGATCGAGACACGGCCACCAGTCGGATACAGACGGAAGCCGTCGTTATCCTTCTTGTTCAGGCCCAGGGTGTCCAGCATCTCGTTGGCCTTCTTCAGGTCATACTGGATGAACTGGGTACCGAGCTTCTCGTTGTACCACTTGGATTGCTTCAGCGGACCGACTTGCCACGGAGCGCCCTGGCCCAGGAAGACGATGTCGTTGATTTCCTTGCGGTCGGTCGCCAGCGACAGAGCAATACGGAAGTCTTTCTTGCGGATCTGCTCACGCAGCTTCGCGTTCGGCGAGGTCTGGTTCACATACATGGCCAGCGAGCTGGCGTTGATGTTCGGCAGACTCACCAGGCGATAGCCACCCTTTGCGGCGTTCTCGGCCAGCACCGGACGGTTCTGGATGTTCGAGATGTGACGCAGCTGCCAGTCGAGCGAACCGTTGATCGAGTTCAGCACGATGGTTTCCACTTCCGAGATCACCGACAGCTGGACGGTGTCGATGTAAGGCAGTTGCTTGCCTTCCTTGTCGACTTGCCAGAAGTACGGGTTGCGCTTCAGCACCACGCGGGTGGACGAACCGCTGTACGGCTCGGACACGATCCACGGATCCAGCGTCGGACGGTTCGGCATGCTGAAACGAGTAGCGCCAGCCGGCGGCTCGATATCGGCACATTCGCGACGGAACAGATCGGACCAGCCCTTCAGCTTGGCGTCAGCAACGGCCTTGCTCACGTCCGAGTTGTACTTCGGGTGGAACTTCTGGCAGTAGTTCTTCGACCACAGGGTCGGGTGCTGCAGCACCGGGGTTGCCAGTTGCTCGATGAAGCCGACATAGGGGCCATCGAACTTGAACTTGACGGTCTCGTTGTCGACCTTGGTGACCGCAACATACTTGTTGTTGATCACATAGGCCGGCGGCGGGCTCGACAGGAATTCCTTGTTGCCGACCACGTCGTTCATGCTGAACACAACGTCATCTGCGGTGAAGGGGGAACCATCCGACCACTTCATGCCCTTGCGCAGCTTGAAGGTGTACTCGCTGCCGTCCGGGGACAGGGTCCAGCTTTCAGCGACGTTCGGCTCGACCTTGTTGAAGTCCATCGACCAGCGCACCAGGCCTTGGTTGCCGACAACGCGCAGGATTGCATTCTGGTCACCGTTACCACGCAGCGCATTGCGCAGCGTGCCGCCATACTTGCCGCTACGCTCCAGCGGGGTGATGACTTGCGGTTTCTCGGGCAGGCGCTGCGCAACGGGCGGCAGCTTTTTCTCTTTTACCAGAGCAGCCAGCTCGGGCGCTTCGGAGAAGGTCTGGGCCATGGCGGGCATTGCCACCACGCCGGCAGAAGCCAACGCCAGAGCGAACTTCAGAGAGGTCTTGTTCCTCATTGTGTCCTCCTAGTTTCAAGAAATGTGCGGGAATCCGCCGGACAAACCGCCGCAACCCGACTTCGTCATCATACAAGTCGCTTATGTCGTCATACAAGCAACTTGTTACGTGGCGGGCCGCAAGCTTGCCACAACTGCCCCCCACTTACATCACGTCACCAGCATTCGTTTCAGATTAAGCGCAGGCCGCGGATTGTTACCTGTCAATAATCAAAAACCCTAGCCTTTGTTGCCTGCGGTTTGTGAAATTCCCCCGCTTGTCGTGCCCCTTCCTCCACTGCGACCTCCAGCAGCACACGGAATCTTGTGCATCGCACAAAATCAAGCACTTAGCCGGATTTCTAGGGGTTCACCCTGAGCGTAGCGGTTCTGTCAGGAAAGATAAATTTGCACTGCAATGTAAACAGCACAGACCTGCTCAAGGCGCGTTGGCACTAGCCGATATGCCTGACAGAATCCGGGTGTACGCTGTGGCAGCGGCCCGCGTCAGGGGACTTCATGCAAATCGCCATCGTCGAGGACACGCCGGTCAATCTGGTGGTCATGCAAAGCCTGGTGGGCCGGCTTGCGACCGCCGAGCAGCCCATCGACTGCCAGGTGTTCTCCGAACCGGAAGTCGGCCTGGCGTGGTGCCAGGCCAACCGGCCCGACCTGATCATCGTCGACTACATGATGCCGGGCATGGACGGCATCGATTTCATCCGCCACTGCCGCCAGACCGAGCACCTGCGCGAGCTGCCCATCCTGATGGTGACGGCGGCGGCGGAACGGGAGGTGCGCTATGGAGCGCTGGACGCCGGTGCCACCGACTTCCTCACCAAACCGATCGACCGCAACGAATTCCTGCCCCGCGTGCGCAACATGATGCGTCTGCGCGCGCACATGACGGCGATCGGCGCGCGAGCTGATGTCCTGGCCCGCGAAGTGCGCAAGGCCACCGAAGAAATCCAGCGGCGTGAACGTGAAACCGTCGTGCGGCTGGCACGGGCGGCGGAGTTCCGCGACCCGGAGACCGGCGCCCACATCAACCGCATGGCGCAGTACTCCTTGCTGATCGCCCGCCGTCTGGGCCTTGGCGAAGATGACCTCGACTCCCTGCTGACCGCGGCACCGATGCACGACGTGGGCAAACTCGGCACGCCCGACCACATCCTGCTCAAGCCCGGTCGCCTCACCGAGGACGAGCTCAAGATCATGCGGCTGCACCCGCTGATCGGTTACGAGATCCTCAAGGACTCCGCCTCACCGATGCTGCAGATGGCCGCCCAGATCGCCCTGACGCATCACGAGAAGTTCGACGGTTCCGGCTATCCGCACGGCCTGAGTGGCGCTGACATCCCCCTGGTGGGACGCATCGTCGCGGTGGCAGACGTGTTCGATGCGCTGACCTCCGCGCGTCCGTACAAGCCGGCCTGGGATATCGAGCGGGCGCGCAACTACCTTCTCGACAACTCCGGTTCGCATTTCGATCCGGCCTGTATCGAAGCCCTGCTCTCCCAGTGGAGCGAAGTGCTCGGCGTCCGCCAGCACTACCAGGACTAGGCGGCAGTCCCCATGCAAGCGATCGGAGACCAGCTCAGACGCTGGCTGCCTCGTGGTCTCCTGTGGCAACTGGCGGTGCTGTTCGCGCTGCTGTTCTCGGTATCGATCGGGCTCTACGCCTTCTACACCGCCCACACCCAGGGCGAACATCTCAACAAGCAACTGGAGGCACAGGCGGTAGCCCTGTCATCCGGACTTGCTGCGGCTGCGGCCAACGACGTCAAGCGACAGAACGCCCCCCAGATCGAACAGATCCTGCTGCAGGCGCGCGACTTTTCGGACGTGCTGCGCATCGAGGCCATCAGCACCTCCGGCCAACCCTTCGCGTCCCTGTCCCGCCACGAAGACGGCGTACTGCGACCGGATCAGGCGCCACGCCCCGTAACACCACCGGGCAAGCTGCAGACCGAAGTCCGCTTCAGTGACAGCCCGGACATCAGCCGCAGCGAAACCCTGCTGGAAGTGTGGCAACCCATCGTGCCCGGCTACCACGTCGGCTGGATCCACCTCTACTACAGCACCCGCCAGGCGACCACGTTGCGCAAGGGCATGATGATCGACAGCGTGGTGGTCGGAATTTCCGCCGCGCTGTGCGCGTCCATCCTCGTCCTGCTGTTCCTGCGCCGCCCCCTGCTCCGCCTGCGCGCCGCCACCGGCTTTGCGGAAAGGCTGGACCGGGAATATGGCCGCACGCTGGATGCAGACGCCGGTGTGGAGGACATCGACGCCCTCGTGCGGGCACTCAACTGGACCTCGACGCGCCTGCATGAACAGCAGTCGGCCCTCGCGCAAAGTGAGTCGCGCAAGCGTGCCATCGTCGAGTCCTCACTGGACGCCATCATCTCGATGGACGGCGAAGGTCGCATCCAGGAGTTCAACGAAGCGGCGGAACGCATCTTCGGCTTTGGACGAGACGAAGTGCTGCTCCGCCCCGCAGACGCCTTCATCGTCCCGCCCGGCCTCCGGCGTAGTGGCCTGAAAGGCCTTCAGCACTACCTGCACGGCCAGACAGCGGACATGTTCGGGCAGCGCTTCGAAGTCAGCATGCAACGCAAGGACGGCACGGTGTTCCCGGCCGAGCTCGCGGTGGTGCGCATTCCTTCGGAGCGCGAACCGCTCTACTCCGCCTTCCTGCGCGACATTTCCGAACGCAAGTACGCCGAGCAAGCGCTGGTGGCCAGCGAGACGCGTTTCCGCAACACCGTGGAGTCGCTGTCCGAACTGGTGTTCGAGACCGATGCCCTGTCGCGCTGGACCTACCTGAACCCCGCCTGGAAGAGCATCACGCAATACGAAGTGGACGAAGGGCTGGGCCGCGCAGTCATCGACTTCGCGCCCGCCGATGAGCGTCCGCGCATCACGGCCGCATTCAAGCCGCTGTTCCGTGGCGAAATCGACGTGTTGCACGAAGAGTTCCGTTACCTCACGAAATCCGGCGGCATCCGCTGGCTGGAGGTCTTCTGCCGTGCCCGCCGCGACGAGGAAGGACGCTTCCTCGCCTACACCGGCACGGTCACCGACATCACTGCACGAAAGCTGTCGGAGCGGGCATTGCAGGACCAGCTGCAGTTCATGCAGAGCCTGATCGACAGCATTCCCAACAGCATCTACATGAAGGATCGCAGCGGGCGCTACTTGGCCTTCAACCGCGCCTGCGAGGCCTTCTTCGGCATCGATCGCACCGAGTGGATCAACCGCACGGTTTTCGACCTGTATGACGATCGGGAAATGGCCGCCTGGCACCACGAGCGCGACATCGTCCTGCTGCGCGAAGGCGGCACACAGAGTTTCGAGACGGTGATCCGCAACCGTCGCGGCGACATGATCGATACGCTGTACCAGAAGACGCTCTACTACCATGCGGACGGCAGCGTCGCCGGCATCGTCGGCACCATGACCGACATCTCGGAGCGCAAGACGGCCGAGCGCGCCATCCTCCGCGCCAAGGAGGCGGCGGAAGCAGCCAGCCGTGCCAAGGGCGACTTCCTGGCCAACATGAGCCACGAAATCCGTACCCCGATGAACGCCATCATCGGCATGACGGAGCTGACCCTCGACACGACACTCGACGACCAGCAGCGCGAGTACCTGCAACTGGTACGGGACTCCGCCGACTCGCTGCTGACCATCATCAACGACATCCTCGACTTCTCGAAAATCGAGGCCGGTCGCATGGAGCTGGAGCAGGTACCCTTCTCGTTGCGGGACTGCGTGAACGGCACCCTGCGCATGCTGACCCGCAGCGCACAGGACAAGAACCTGGAGCTGGAGTCGCGCATCGATACCGATCTGCCAGCTCGACTCATCGGCGACCCCCACCGTTTGCGCCAGGTGCTGTTGAACCTGCTGTCCAACGCGCTGAAGTTCACCGAGGCTGGTGGCGTCAGCGTGTCGGTAGACCGCGTGCACAGCCATGCCGACGACGCCGGCACGATTTCCCTGCGCGTCGCCGTGGAGGACACCGGCATCGGCATCCCGGCGGACAAGCAGGCCCTCATCTTCGAAGCCTTCTCCCAGGCCGACACTTCCACGACACGGCGTTTCGGCGGAACCGGACTGGGGCTCGCCATCTGCAGTCGCCTGGTCGACGCCATGGGTGGGCGCCTCATCGTGGTGAGCACGCCAGGAGTCGGCAGCACCTTCAGCTTCCTGATCGCACTGCAGATCGCCGATGGCGACACCCCTGCCGCCAGCCTGGCGCCGGACGCCAGCAACGCCGTGCCGACGCGACCACTACGCCTGCTGCTGGCCGAAGACAACCCGGTCAACCAGACACTGGCCCTGCGCATGCTGGAGAAACTGGGACACAGCACGCTGGTCGTCGACAACGGCCAGCTGGCATTCGACACCCTGCGCGGCAACGAGCATTTCGATGCGGTGCTGATGGACGTCCAGATGCCGATCATGGGCGGCTTCGAGGCCACCCAGGCCATCCGCCAGCTGGAGCAGAGCATGCAGCGGGTGCGCATGCCGATCATCGCCATGACTGCTCATGCAATGAGCGGCGACCGCGAGCGCTGCATGGCAGCGGGCATGGACGGCTATGTCACGAAGCCCATTTCGCTGGCAGCGCTGGCCCGGGAACTGACCCGCCTAACCGATGGCCGCACTCCGCAGGCAGAAGTCGCCCCCCTGCCAACCACCGCCAGCTTCGACCGCGAACAGGTGCTGGAGCAGATCGGCGGCGACCTCAAACTACTGCACGAGATCTCGCGCATCTTCCTGCAGGATGGAGAAAACCTGATCACCCGCCTGCGTCGCGCCCTGGCGGCTGGCGACCGCGAGGAACTGGCCCACGCCGCACACACTGCACGCGGCGCAGTCGGCAATTTCGGCGCCCGCAGCGCCATGGCCGCGGCCACTACGCTCGAAAATGCCTGCAAGCGCACCGGCTCTGCGCCGCTGACACCGGCCTGCGAGAAACTGGTCGCGGAGATCGAAAACCTGCTGCATCACCTGCGCGAAGAACTGGCCAGCGCGGAGGGCGCCACCAGCCCCGTCGCCAGCAGTCACGACGCCTGACCGCAGAAGCCGGCAGGCGTCGCGTCGTGATTCACATGGCCGGAAGGATCCGGCCGGCGCTCAGGACTGACGCTGGGCGTCCTTCACGTGACGCACGTCGCGGCCTTCCACCAGGAACACCACGTACTCGGCCAGATTCTTGGAGTGATCACCTATGCGCTCGAAGGCCTTGGCGGCGAACAGCACGTCGATGCCGCGCGAGATCGTGCGCGGATCCTCCATCATGAAGGTGATGAGCTGGCGCATCACCGACTTGAATTCGGCATCCAGCTGCTTGTCTTCGCCGTGGGCCTCCAGGGCTGCATCCACGTCCAGACGGGCCATCGCATCGAGCGACTTGCGCAGCAGCTCGATGGCCAGATTGCCGAGGTGGCGCAATTGCACGCGCGGTGTGCCGGCACCGGCGTCACCGCTGTGCAGCACCTTGGCCATCTTGGCGATCTTCTTCGCCTCGTCGCCAATGCGCTCCAGATCGGTCACGGCCTTCGACACGCTCATGATGGTGCGCAGGTCGTTGGCAGCCGGCTGGCGCTTGGCGATGATCTGCGCGCAGGCCTCGTCGAGCTCACGCTCCAGTTCGTTGACGCGATGGTCGTTCTCGATCACACGGTCGATGACGTCCATCTCGCCCTTCAGCAAGCCTTCCAGGGCCTGTACCACCTGCAACTCGACATAGCCGCCCATCTGCAACACGCGGGTGCGGATGCCATCGAGTTCAAGGTCGTACTGGTGATGGGTATGGTCGTTCATGGACTCAACTCCGGGGGACGGGAGAACGGGATTGGAAGGCAAGTATGCCCGCTGCGCATGACTGAAATATTTCAGTCACGTTCAAGGGTCTGCACACCCTCAGACGTGCCGAGCAACAACACGTCGGCCGGGCGTGCCGCAAACAGGCCATTGGTGACGACACCGACGATCTGGTTGATCTGCGACTCCAGACCGACTGGGTCGGTAATCGACAGGCCATGTACGTCGAGGATCAGGTTGCCGTTGTCGGTCACCACACCCTCACGCCATACCGGGCGACCGCCCAGTGCAACCAGGGCGCGCGCCACCTGCGCCCGCGCCATCGGAATGACTTCGACCGGCAACGGGAAGCGGCCCATCACGGGCACTTTCTTGCTGGCGTCGCAGATGCACACGAAGCGCTGCGCCACGGCGGCAACGATCTTCTCGCGTGTCAGCGCGGCACCACCGCCCTTGATCATGCACAGCTGCGCATCAACCTCGTCGGCGCCGTCGACATACACCGACAGCGACTCGATCTCGTTCAGATCGAACAGCGGAATGCCGTGAGCGGCCAGGCGCTTCGCGCTGCCCTCCGAGCTGGCCACTGCCCCTTTGATACGGTCGCGCATGCGGCCCAGACCGTCTATGAAGAAATTGGCAGTGGAGCCCGTGCCCACGCCGATGATCTCGCCTTCGGGCACATAGGCCAACGCCGCTTCGGCCACGGCCCGTTTCAATTCATCCTGGGTCATCACGCACATCCGTATCTGTTGCAAGGAATCCTGCCCGGGATTGTACTGCCGCTCAGCCACTGGACATCGGCGGCAACGCTGCCCCGGCCTTCCTCAACCACAAGGAGCTGAACACCATGGGATTGCTCGATCAACTCGCCGGCCAGGTGCTCGGCTCCCTGAACGGCAACACGGCGTCCGCCGGGGGTGACTCGCCCCTGCTCCAGATCGCTGCCAGCCTCTTGCAACAGCAAGGCGGCCTGGGCGGACTCCTGCAGCAGTTCCAGTCCGCCGGGCTGGGGGAACAGGCAGCCTCCTGGGTCAGCACCGGGCGCAACTTGCCCCTCGACGCCAGCCAGCTGACTGCAGTGCTGGGCAACGGCCAGCTCGGCGAGCTCGCGGCGAGGTTCGGCATCGGCCAGGAACAGCTCAGTGCTGGCCTGGCGCAACTGCTGCCTCAGTTCATCGACGGGCTCACGCCGCATGGCAATCCGGACGAAGCGGCTGATCTGCTTTCGCAGGGGCTGTCAGCATTCAGCGGCATGTTCGGCAAAGCCTGAGGCGCGCACCGTGGACGTCCTCTGGTTCATCGTCGTCGGACTGATCGCCGGCTGGCTGGCCGGGATGATCATGAAAGGCGGCGGCTTCGGCGTGGTCGGCGACATTGTGGTCGGCATCGTCGGCGCGCTGATCGGCGGCTTTGTATTCGGCGCCCTCGGCATCGGTGCCGGCGGGTTGCTTGGCAGCATCATCGTGGCCACCGTCGGGGCGATCCTGCTGATCTTCGTACTGCGTCTGATCAAACGCGCCTGAGCCCATCGGGCAAAAGAAAAAAGCCGACCCGCGGGTCGGCTTTTGCGTGTGCATCCGACGTTCAGCGTTCGACGGCCAGCGCCACGCCCATGCCGCCACCGATACACAGCGAGGCGAAGCCCTTCTTGACGTCGCGCTTCTGCATCTCATGCAACAGGCTGACCAGCACGCGGCAACCCGATGCGCCGATCGGGTGACCGATGGCGATCGCACCACCGTTCACGTTGATCTTCGACGTATCCCACTCCATCTCCTTGTTCACGGCGATGGCCTGAGCGGCGAAGGCTTCGTTGATCTCCATGAGTTCCGGCGTGTCGATGGTCCAGCCCGCCTTCTGCAATGCGCGGCGCGAAGCCGGTGCCGGGCCGATGCCCATGATGGCCGGGTCGACACCAGCGGTCGAATAGGACGCAATCGTCGCGAGGATCGGCAGGCCCAGGGCCTTGGCCTTGGACTCGGTCATCACCATCACTGCCGCAGCACCATCGTTGATGCCGGAAGCATTGCCGGCGGTCACCGTACCAGCCTTGTCGAAGGCCGGCTTCAGGCCAGCCAGCGATTCGGCGGTGGAGCCATGCTTCGGATACTCGTCGGTGTCGAAAACGATGTCGCCCTTCTTGTTGGGGATCACCACCGGCACGATCTCGTCCTTGAACTTGCCGGCCTTCTGCGCGGCCTCTGCCTTCTGCTGCGAGGCGGCCGAGAAGGCATCCTGTTCTTCGCGGCTGATGCCGTACTTCTTGGCCAGGTTTTCGGCGGTAACACCCATGTGGTACTGGTTGTACACGTCCCACAGGCCGTCGGTGATCATGGTGTCGATCAGCTTCGCATCGCCCATGCGGAAGCCGTCGCGCGAACCGTTCAGCACATGCGGGCTGGCCGACATGTTTTCCTGCCCGCCAGCGATGACGATCTCCGCGTCACCGCTCCTGATCGCCTGGGCTGCCAGCATCACGGCGCGCAGGCCGGAGCCGCACACCATGTTGATGGTCATGCCCGGCACGCCTTCCGGCAGACCAGCGCGGATGACAGCCTGGCGCGCCGGGTTCTGGCCGACACCCGCGGTCAGCACCTGACCGAGGATCACGTCACTGACCTGATCACCACTCACCCCTGTCTTCGCCAGCAGGCCACGGATGACGGTCGCGCCGAGTTCTGCTGCGGGCACCTTGGCCAGCGTGCCGCCGAATTTGCCGACCGGGGTACGGACGGCAGCCACAATCACAATGTTTTCCATCGCAAAACTCCTGAGGGGTAGAGGTCTAGCACGGGGTCAAGCACGTCGAAAAACAAATCGGGGCCAGCAGGCTTACACCCGCGGGCCCCGATGATCACCACATGGGCAGAGCCCTGATGCGGTGCAGCATATCACTTTCCCGGCACTGCAAATCCGGTGCGCCGGGACAGCCGTCTGCTTACTTCTTGCGGACCGGCGGCAGGTCGGTACAGGTGCCTTCGTAGACCTCGGCAGCCTTGCCCAGCGACTCACCCAGCGTCGGGTGCGGGTGGATGGTCTTGCCGATATCCACGGCGTCGCAGCCCATCTCGATGGCCAGTGCCACTTCGCCAATCATGTCGCCCGCGTTCGGGCCGACGATGGCACCACCGATGATGCGGTGGGTCTCCTCGTCGAAGATCAGCTTGGTGAAACCGTAGTCGCAGCCGTTGGCGATCGCGCGACCGGACGCGGCCCACGGGAACTTGCCGACGCCGAACTTGATGCCCTTGGCCTTGGCTTCCGCCTCGGTCAGGCCGGCCCAGGCCACTTCCGGCTCGGTGTAGGCCACCGACGGAATCAGCTTGGCATCGAAGTAGGCCTTCTCGCCATGTGCGGCTTCTGCTGCGACGTGGCCTTCGTGCTCACCCTTGTGGGCCAGCATCGGTTGGCCGACGATGTCGCCGATGGCGAAGATGTGCGGCACGTTGGTGCGCTGCTGGCTGTCGACCGGGATGAAGCCGCGGTCGCTGACGATGACACCGGCCTTCTCGGCAGCAACCTTCTTGCCGTTCGGGCTACGGCCCACGGCCACCAGCACGAGGTCGTACTTCTGTTCGTCGGCCGGTGCGCCCTCGCCTTCGAACTTCACCAGGATGCCGTCCTCGCGCACGGTGGCGCCAACGGTCTTGGTCTTCAGCATGATCTTGTCGAAGCGGTGGGTGTTCTGCTTCTCCCACACCTTCACCAGGTCCTTGTCGGCACCGGCCATCAGGCCGTCCATCATTTCCACGACGTCGATGCGTGCGCCCAGCGACGAATACACCGTGGCCATTTCCAGGCCGATGATGCCGCCGCCGACAACCAGCATGCGCTTCGGGATCTGGCGCAGTTCCAGCGCGCCGGTCGAGTCGACGATGCGCGGATCTTCCGGGAAGAACGGCAGCTTCACTGCCTGCGAACCGGCAGCGATGATGCACTTCTGGAACTTCACGACCTTCTTCTCGCCGGTACGATCCTGGCCGGTACCGGAGGTCACTTCCACTTCGATGTGGTTGGCATCCAGGAAGCTGCCGTAGCCGCGCACCACGTCCACCTTGCGCGACTTGGCCATGCCGTTGAGGCCGGCGTTCAGCTTGCCGATGACCTTTTCCTTGTGCTTGCGCAGTTGCTCGAGGTCGACCTTCGGTGCCGAGAATGCGACACCCACGTCGGAGAAATGCGAAGCCTCGTCCATGATCGCCGCCACGTGCAGCAGCGCCTTGGACGGGATGCAACCCACGTTCAGACAAACGCCACCGAGCACCGAGTAGCGCTCGATCAGCACCGTCTTCATGCCGAGATCCGCCGCGCGGAACGCAGCGGAATAACCGCCGGGACCAGCGCCCAGCACCACCATGTCGGTCTCGACATCCACCTTGCCGGTGTAGCTGCCGGCGACCGGCGCTGCGGCAGGCGCTGCTGCGGGAGCAGGAGCCGGTGCAGCAGGCGCTGCGGCCGGTGCCGGTGCGCCTGCCGCCGCAGGGGCTGCCGCAGCGCCCGAGGCTTCCAGCACGACCACCACGGCGCCTTCGCCGATGCGCTCACCGACCTTGACGCGCACTTCCTTCACCACGCCAGCGGCCGAGGACGGCACGTCCATCGTGGCCTTGTCGGACTCCAGCGTCACCAGCGAGTCGTCGACCTTGACGCTGTCGCCCGGCTTGACCATCACTTCGATGACCGGCACGTCCTTGAAGTCGCCGATGTCGGGAACCTTCACTTCAACCAGTTGGCTCATTGTTCTTCCTCTCGTGAGCGAGTCACGTCACTGAGTTGCATCAAATACGAAACGATCTTGCCGCCACTGGCGGTATCGAATTCCACGCCTGCGCGCACGCCCAGCCGCGCGATCTCTTCTGCCGACAACTGCGAGTTGTAGGCCGCGTACATGGCGCCCAGCGCGAAGCTGCGTCCCGATCCCGCCGCCCAGAAACGATCGAAATCGAACACCTCACGGTACGAGTACACCGCGTAGATGCCGCTGGCATTGGCGATCACGCAGGTGACCTGCGATGACTCGTAGGGGTCGTCATCCTCTTCCTTGGGGTTGAGGAAGGCATGTTCCTTGAGCACCGGATGCAGGCGGCGGAAGGTGTCGTAGATCTCTTCGCGGCTGTCGAAGCTCACTTCTTCCAGTTGCGCGAAAGCACTCTCCAGCACCAGGTGATGCGCCGAACTGCCGCACACACCGATCCATGAATCCGCCACGTACAGCAGCTTGTCCGGATCGCGCTTGTACTCCGCCGACAATCGCGTATCGCCGAAAGTGGTCAGGCCATCGGCAGCGATGGCGACCTGGCCGTTCTTGCGGACGATGGCGAGCGTGGTCATGGCGCTCGGGGAAGGGAGAAGAGTGAAGGGGGAAGGGCAACATCACGCCCGACTCACCCTTCCCCCTTCTCCCTTCACCCTTCTCCTCAGAGCAGTACGCGACGGAAGTCCTGCAGCACGCCGGCGAAGTAGGTGTTGAAGCGCGCGGCTTCCGCACCATCGATCACGCGGTGGTCCCAGGACAGCGACAGCGGCAGGATCAGGCGCGGCTGGAAGGCCTTGCCGTCCCACACCGGCTTGGTGGCGGACTTGCAGACACCCATGATCGCCACTTCCGGCGCATTGATGATCGGCGTGAAGTAGGTGCCGCCGATACCGCCCAGCGAGCTGATCGAGAAACAACCGCCCTGCATCTGGTCCGGCTTCAGCTTGCCTTCGCGTGCCAGCTTGGCCAGGTCGCCCATTTCCTTGGCGATCTCGATCACGCCCTTCTGGTCGGCGTTCTTGATCACCGGGACCACCAGGCCATTCGGCGTGTCGGCGGCGAAGCCGATGTTGTAGTACTTCTTCAGCACCAGGTTGTCGCCGTCCAGCGAGGCATTGAAGCTGGGGAATTTCTTCAGCGACGCGACCGCGGCCTTGATCATGAACGCGAGCATGGTGAGCTTGGCGCCGCTCTTCTCCAGCTCCTTGTTCATCTGCACGCGGAAAGCTTCCAGGTCGGTGATGTCCGCGTCGTCATGGTTGGTGACGTGCGGGATGACCACCCAGTTGCGATGCAGGTTGGCGCCACTGATCTTCTTGATGCGCGACAGCGGTTGCGTTTCCACCGCGCCGAACTTGCTGAAGTCCACCTTCGGCCAGGGCAGCACGGTGAGACCACCGACACTGCCACCCGCCGTGGTGCCAGCGGGCGTGGACTGCAGGCCACCGGAAGCGACCTGGGCCATCACGCCCTTGATGAAGTTCTGCACGTCCTCCTGCAGGATGCGGCCCTTCGGACCGCTACCCGGCACCAGCGACACATCCACACCCAGTTCGCGCGCGAACTTGCGCACCGACGGGCTGGCGTGGGCCTTGCCGGCAGCAGCGGTGGCGACCGGCGCAGCAACCGCGGGGGCTGCAGCCGGAGCCGCAACGGGTGCAGGTGCAGCGGCGGGAACCGGCGCTGCTGCGGCGGCGGCCGGTGCGGGCGCCGCGGCCGGGGCAGCAGCGACAGGCGCACCACCGGTGCTCTCGACGACGATCAGCACGGCACCCTCGCCCACCTTGTCGCCGACCTTGACCTTGACGTCCTTCACCACACCGGCGGCCGACGACGGCACGTCCATGGTGGCCTTGTCGGACTCCAGCGTGGCGATGGCGTCATCCACCTTGATGGTGTCGCCGACCTTCACATGCAGTTCGATGATGGGCACGGTATCGAAGTCGCCGATGTCCGGCACCTTCACTTCGACCGGGCCTGCGGAGGCGGCAGGCGCTGCAGCGGCCGGAGCCGGTGCGGGAGCGACCGCCGGGGCGGGCGCAGTCGCTGCTGCGGCAGGCGCGGGAGCCGGTGCTGCGGCGGGGGCTGCAGCAGCTGCTGCACCCGCGGCTTCCACGATGACGACCACGGCACCTTCGCCGATGCGGTCGCCGACCTTGACGCGTACTTCCTTCACCACGCCGGCAGTCGAAGACGGCACATCCATCGTGGCCTTGTCCGACTCCAGCGTCACCAGCGAGTCGTCGACCTTGACGCTATCGCCCGGTTTGACCATCACCTCGATCACCGGCACGTCCGTGAAGTCGCCGATGTCGGGAACCTTTACTTCAACCAGTTGGCTCATTTTTCTTCCTCGCGTGGGGAAGGGAGAAGAGTGAAGGGGGAAGGGACACATGACGCCATCCGGCGGCCGCGCCCTTCTCCCTTCCCCCTTCTCCCTTCACCGGTTCTCAGGCATGCAGCGGGTTCGGTTTGTTCGGATCGATGCCGTACTTGACCATCGCTGCCGCCACCTTCTCGCGATCCACCTTGCCTTCGGCCACCAGGGCCGACAGCGCAGCCACCACCACCCAGTGACGATTCACCTCGAAGTGGTTGCGCAGGGCCTCGCGGGTGTCGGAGCGGCCGAAGCCGTCGCAACCCAGCACTACGTAGCGTTGCGGCACGTAGGGACGGATCTGCTCTGCATACAGGCGGATGTAGTCGGTTGCGACCACCACCGGACCTTGCGCGTCCTTCAGCTTGGCCTCGACGTGCGACACGCGCGGGGTTTCCAGCGGGTGCAGCATGTTCCAGCGCGCAGCGGCCTGGCCGTCGCGGGCCAGTTCGTTGAAGCTCGGTGCGCCCCAGATGTCGGCCTCGACACCCCAGTCGCTCTTGAGCAGCTCGGCCGCGGCGATGACTTCGCGGAAGATCGTGCCGGAGCCCATCAGTTGCACGCGCGGACCCTTCGACTTGCCGCCATCCTTGAGCTTGTAGAGACCCTTGATGATGTCGGCTTCTGCGCCGGCCGGCATCTCGGGGTGCTCGTAGTTCTCGTTCATGACGGTCAGGTAGTAGTACACATCTTCCTGATCCTGGTACATGCGACGCAGGCCGTCCTGGAAGATCACCGCCAGTTCGAACGAGAAAGCCGGGTCGTAGCTGATGCAGTTCGGGATGGTGTGCGCCAGCACATGCGAGTGACCGTCTTCGTGCTGCAGGCCTTCGCCGTTCAGCGTGGTGCGGCCGGCGGTACCGCCGACCAGGAAGCCACGGGCACGCGAGTCACCGGCCGCCCAGCACAAGTCCATCGTGCGCTGCATGCCGAACATCGAGTAGAAGATGTAGAACGGGATCATCGGCACGCCGTGCACCGAGTACGCGGTGGCGGCGGCGATCCAGTCAGCCATGGCACCGGCTTCGTTGATGCCGTCCTGCATGATCTGGCCGTCTTTGACCTCCTTGTAGAACATCAGCTGGTCATGGTCCTGCGGGACGTACTTCTGACCATCCTGGTTCCAGATGCCGTACTGACGGAACATGCCTTCCATGCCGAAAGTGCGCGATTCGTCGACGACGATGGGCACCACGTACTTGCCGACGTTCTTGTCCTTCAACAGGATGTTGAACATGCGCACGATGGCCATCGTGGTGGAGATCTCGCGGCCTTCGCCGGACGCCTTCAGCAGTGCGTCGAACGCGGACAGCGGCGGCACCTGCAGGCTGTCGCCCTTGCTCACGCGTGCGGGCAGGTAGCCACCGAGGTCGGTGCGCTGCTTGCGCATGTATTCCAGTTCCTTCGAGCCCTCTTCGAACTTGATGTAGGGCATCTTCTCGATCTGGTCATCGGCAACCGGGATCTGGAAGCGGTCGCGGAACGCGCGCAGCGAATCCGTCGACATCTTCTTCTGCTGGTGGCTGATGTTCTGCGCTTCGCCGGAGTCACCCATGCCGAAGCCCTTGATGGTCTTCGCCAGGATCAGCGTCGGCTGACCCTTGTGCTCCACGGCCGACTTGTAGGCCGCGAAGATCTTGAACATGTCATGGCCGCCGCGGTTCAGGCGCCAGATGTCGTCGTCGGTCCAGTCGGCCACCATGGCCTTCAGTTCCGGCGTGTTGAAGAAGTTCTCACGGACGTAGGCGCCGTCCTTGGACTTGTAGGTCTGGTACTCGCCGTCGACCACTTCCATCATCCGCTTCTTCAGCAGACCCTGGGCGTCGCGTGCGAACAGTGCATCCCAGTGGGTGCCCCAGATCAGCTTGATGACGTTCCAGCCGGCGCCGCGGAATTCGGCTTCCAGTTCCTGGATGATCTTGCCGTTGCCGCGCACCGGGCCATCCAGGCGCTGCAGGTTGCAGTTGATCACGAAGACCAGGTTATCCAGACGCTCGCGACCGGCCACGCCGATGGCGCCCAGCGACTCGACTTCGTCCATTTCGCCGTCGCCCATGAACGCCCATACCTTGCGGTTGGTCGTCTGCGCGATGTTGCGGTCCTGCAGGTACTTCATGAAGCGGGCCTGGTAGATGGCCTGCAGCGGGCCCAGGCCCATCGACACGGTGGGGAACTGCCAGAACTCCGGCATCAGCCACGGGTGCGGGTAGGACGGCAGGCCCTTGCCACCGGTTTCCTGGCGGAAATGGTCGAGCTGTTCCTCGCTCAGACGGCCCAGCAGGAAAGCGCGCGCATAGATGCCGGGAATCGAGTGGCCCTGGAAGAAGATCAGGTCGCCGCCGTGGCCTTCGTGGGCAGCGTTCCAGAACCAGTTGAAGCCCACGTCATACAACGTGGCGGAAGACGCGTAGGAGGCAATGTGGCCACCAACGTTGGTGTGCTTGTTGGCACGCACCACCATGGCCATCGCGTTCCAGCGCAGGTAAGCCTGGATGCGTTCTTCGATGGCGGTATTGCCCGGGTACTTGGGCTGCAGTTCGGTGGGGATGGTGTTGATGTAGGCGGTGTTGGCGCTGTAGGGGATATCAACACCGGCCTCGCGTGCGGCTTCGATCAGCCGTTCGATCAGGTAGTGAGCGCGCTCGGGGCCCTCTTGGGACATTACCGCGCTGAGCGCTTCCAGCCACTCCTGCGTTTCCCGCGCGTCCGGGTCGGACTGCAGGAGAACGTGGGGCACTGCTGCCATCTTGCTTCTCCTCGGTTGGGGGTTATGGCATCCGCAATCGCCGTCGCTGGCGCATCGGAACACCACATGGTCAGTACTTGCGTGTTGCCTGCGGATACCGGAGAGGCCCGGTATCGCCCAGTGCGAACTGCCCTTCGACACAGCGGCAGCGTAAAGACCCGCACGTTACCGCAGATCGGGACTGCCGCCCCGACCCGGATTTTCACAATATAAAACACGAATTCATCAGATGCAATTCATTTCTCCGCCAGCGCCTTGCGCAGCGCAACAGAAAAAGAGTGTCAAATCATGATGTTGCACCGCACAACACAAATGCCATGTGCATCATCTGCCGAACAGGGACAAATGACCTGCACGGCAGGGCTTCGCGTGGCGCAAGACTGCGCCCATGCTTACGGGAAAGTCCGAATCTGCACCCCGCGCGCGAGCCACCAGAATGCCCTGACTGCTGCATGCCTCCCGCCATGAATCGCTCGCGCCAGACCCGCCTTTCCGACCGCCTCAGCCGCCTCCTGTGGTGGCTGGCACTCGTCGCGGCACTGGTGCTGCTCGCCTGGACCCTGCCGGGCGTGCTGGAGGGCGAACACGGCCTCAGCACCCTTCTAGGCGCCGTCGCGTTAGCGGTCGGCGTGCTCGCGGTCGGCTCGGCCAACGCACTCAAGCGTGAGCAGTTGCGCACCCAGCTCGCACGGAAGGAACGCGACCAGCTGTTCAGCCTGTCGCTGGACCTGATGGCGGTGCTGGACCGCGAGGGCCGCTTCCAGCGCACCAACCCGGCCTTCCACCGCGTGCTGGGCTATCCCTTCGACGCCCTCGTCGGCACAAGGTTGCCCGACGTGGTGCACCCCGACGACACCGCCATCGCTGTCGGCGCCCTGCGCGACCTGCGCAGCCAGCGCAGTGCCAGCTTCGAGCTACGCTGCCGCTGCGCCAACGGCAGCTATCGCTGGCTGAGCTGGAACGCCAATCCGGTGCCGGACGACTCGCTGATTTACGCCGTCGGCCACGACGTCTCCGACCGCAAGGCCAGCGAGGACGCCCTGCGCGCCGAGATGGCCTTCCGCAAGTCCATGGAAGAGTCTGTGCTGACCGGCCTGCGCGCCTTCGACCTGCGCGGCCGCATCCTCTATGTGAACCCGGCCTTCTGCGAGATGGTCGGGTGGACGGCCGACGAACTGATCGGCATGGAGCCGCCCTACGCCTATTGGCCGCAGGACAACCTGGAGCTGCACTGGCGCAACCTCGCCCTGGTGCTCTCGGGCAATGCGCCGGCATCCGGTTTCGACGCGCCTATCCTGCATCGCGACGGCCACCAGATGCTGATGCGCTTCCATATATCGCCGCTGATCGACGCCACCGGCGCGCAGGTGGGCTGGATGGGCGCCATGCACGACGTGACCGAGGCCCGTGAGGCCCGCGCCCATCTCGAACTCGCCCACGAGCGCTTCGTCGCCGTGCTGGACGGACTGGACGCAGCCGTTTTCGTGGCCGATGCCGCCAGCGACGAAGTGCTGTACGCCAACCGGGCCTGCCTGGACGAGCAACACGCGGCCTCGCCGGCGCTCGCCGCGCCGCGCCTCGCCTCGCAGCTGGCCGTACCCCAACCTGAACGTGGCGACTACATGGTGGATCCGCGCCGTCTGGTCGACGCCGATCTGCCACGCGAACTCTTCGACGGTGAACTCCAGCACACACAGAGCGGCCGCTGGTTCCACCTGCGCGAGCGCGCCACCCGCTGGGTGGATGGCCGCGTGGTCAGGCTGGCGGTGGCCACCGACATCACCGACCGCAAGGAAGTCGAAGAGGTCAACCGCGAGCAGGAAGAGCGTCTGCAGCGCACCTCCCGCCTCATCACCATGGGCGAGATGGCTTCCACCCTCGCCCACGAGCTCAATCAGCCGCTGTCGGCCATCGCCAACTACAACATGGGCTGCGTCAATCGCCTGCGTGCCGGCGGCTTCCGCCAGGAAGACCTGCTGTCAGCGATGGAGAAGGCCAGCGCCCAGGCCGAGCGGGCCGGCAAGATCGTGCGTCGCGTACGCGACTTCGTGCGCAAGAGCGAACCGCGGCGCGAGCGCGCGGATCTCGCGGACATCGTCGAGGACGCCCTGGGCTTTGCCGAGATCGATGCCCGCCGGCTCGGCGTGCGGCTGGTCAACGACATCGGAACCGACCTGCCGGCCGTCCATGCTGACCGCATCATGATCGAACAGGTCCTGCTCAATCTGGTGAAGAACGCCGCCGAGGCCGTCGCCAGCTTCCCGCCGGAACGGCGCGACGTGTGGGTCGGCGCGGTGGTCCGCGATGGACAGGTGGAGGTGTCGGTGACCGACTATGGTCCGGGCATCGCGCCCGAAGACCTGGAGCGCCTGTTTGCCGCCTTCTTCACCACCAAGGCCGAAGGCATGGGCATGGGGTTGAACATCTGCCGCTCCATCATCGAGTTCCATGATGGTCGCTTGTGGGTTGACCCCAACCCCGCCGGAGGGAGTATCTTCCGCTTTACCCTGCCGCAGGAGCTCACCCTTGAATCTCGCGCCCCCCATGTCCCCCTCTGACACCGCCGCAAAACAGCTCGTGCACATCGTCGATGACGATGAGGCGCTGCGCGATTCGCTGGTCTGGTTGCTGGAGTCCACCGGACTCGCCGTATCGGCCTACGCCTCGGCAGAAGAATTCCTCGCAGCATGGCGGCCGGACATCACGGGCTGCCTGGTCCTGGATGTGCGCATGCCGGGTATGAGCGGCCTGGAACTGTACGAGAAGCTCAACACCATGCATTCCACCCTGCCGGTGATCTTCATCACCGGTCACGGGGACGTACCGATGGCTGTTTCCGCGCTGAAGAAAGGCGCGGTCGACTTCATCGAGAAACCGTTCAATGACCGCGACATGCTTAAGCTCATCGAGCAATGCCTCGCCCAGGAGCGCAGTCAGCGTGAGGCCCGTCGCCAGGGCGCGGAAGCCCAGCGCCGCATCGAGCAACTGACGCCGCGCGAGCGCGAGGTGCTGGATCTCATCGTCGCCGGCCGCCTCAACAAGCAGATCGCCGACGACCTGGGCATCAGTATCAAGACGGTGGAGGTCCACCGTGCCCGCGTCATGGAAAAGATGGGCGCCAACTCGCTGGCAGAACTGGTGCAGCACGTACTGATCACGTCGCCCGCCAAAGCGAGCTGAGGGACAAGCCCGGGAGATGCCCCGGAAAGGAAAGGGCCGGCGGATGCCGGCCCTTTCCTTTCCGCCCTTGTTCTTTCCCGATGACAGCACTCCCGGTCAGCGGAAGGTGACCGAGTAATTGAGGTCGATCGCATTGTCCGTACCGGCCCGCACGATCAGCGAGAACAGCCGCGAGAGGTTGTAGGTCAGCTTGACGATGCTCTCGGTGCCGATGAAGTTCTGCTCGAGCGACAGGTACACGTCACGGCTCAACCGCTTGCCCACACTGACCGCCTGATCCTGGTCCCCACCGCCTCCGCGGCCAGCGCTGGTGCCCGTAGCATCGGTCGCCACGCTGGAACTGAGCGCGCGGCCCGCCATGCTGCTCTCCGACTGACCGATGATGATGTCGTCGAAGCCAAAGCTGCGCGCCACCTTGTCCTTGATGCCCTCGCCATCGTCGTTGAACAGCACACCCGCCGCCGACAACAGTAGGGCCGCGTCCTGCGAACCGACATCGCTGCCACGTCCCAGCAGGATCCAGGAGAGCTTCTCCGAGTCCGGCACGTTCGGTTCCGACACCAGCCGCACGCGCGGGCGCTGCGCCGTGCCGGTGACCTCGACCCCGGCCTCCACCGCCAGCCCCGTGCGCTTGGCGACGATGTTGAGGCCCGGGTTATCCAGCGGCCCCTGGAAGTTCACCAGCCCCCGCTCGATCGCCAGGCGCTGGCCGTAGGCGTCATACACTCCTTCGCGCGTGCGCACCGAACCATTGGCGCGCAAGCTGCCATTGTCCGCCCGCACGATCTGCAAGCCACCGGACAGCATCGCATCTACCCCGTAGGCCCGCACCAGGAAGCGTTCGCCGAAATCGAACCTCACGTCCGCCTCGAAGTGCAGCTTGCGCCCTGACGCCGGCTTGCTGCCGCGGATCACGACGTCATCCGACAACGATGGCGCACCCGTGCGCGCAAATCCCACGAAGCCAGCGTCGCTGGCCAGACGCGCGTCCAGCTTCGCTCCTTCCCAGGTCGTGTCGATGCGTCCGTCGCCGGAGACAAGCACCCATATGTCATTGCGCTGCATTACACCGATGCGATCGGCACGCAGGTCGAAGCGTCCCTCGCCAGTGGTCAGCGCCATCGTTCCACCGGCACTCAGGCGGCCAGGTTTCGCGCACAGCACGTTGGCGGCGACGCGCAGGTCCCCCGGACGATTCAGGCATTCGGAAGCGAACTCGAGCGTCTGCAGTTTCAGGGTCTGCGCATCGAAGGCCAGCAGCAGCTCGCCATCCTTCAGGCGCAAGCCCTGATCGGCAAGGCCGACGGCCAGGCCCTTGCCTTCTATCTGCCCGGTACTCACCGGTCGCGCCGGCGTGCCGGACAGCGAGAAATCGCCCACCACGCTGCCACCGGTATGCAGGTTCTGGTTGACCAGCGGCCCCACCCAGTCGACGTTGGGCACCTCGATATGCGCCGCCCCCAGCAGCGGCTGGTCCGGATCCAGGCGTACGGCGCTGCCCACCCGCCGTGCTGTTGCCGTCGCGCTCGCGGAGATGACGCCGATACGCCGGCCGGCTGCCGAAGCTGCCAGCGCGAGGCGATTGTCGGTGGCCGCCAGGATGACCTCCAGCTCGCTCAGGCCCAGCGCGATCGGTGCGTCACCCTGCAGCACGATGTCACCGCCTTCGCGGTACACCCGTACCTGGCCATTGGCCAGCTCGCCCAGCATGACGTCCCACTCGCCGCCCAGGCGCAGGCTGCGACCGCGCATGACGGTGCGCTGCTCGTCATCCAGCGACACGCCCACCTCCACCCCGGTGAAGCTGCCGCGCGCTTCGACCCGGGTTGGCGTCCAGGCTGTGCGGGCAAGATGGATGCGCACCTGCTCGCCGCGAATCTCCGCCTCACCCAACTCGACCCCCGCGCTACCCGCCGTCAGGCTGGCCGGGGATCTCAGCGCCAGGGTATATGGACCCTTGCCTTCCAGTTGCTCGATCTGCCCGCGCCATCCGGCTTCGACCAGTCCGCCCGAAACGCGCAGCAGGAGCTGCTGCGGCGTGCGTGCCCCAGGCTCGCCCAGCAGGGCGTCCAGGCTGGCGCGATGGCTGGCGCGCGTGCCGTCGATCGTCAGCTGCGCGCGCGGCACGCCCCAGCGGGTGTCCTCCCCCATCAGCAGGGACTGCATGTCCGCCGCCAGCGAGAAGGCGCCGCCGGCTCCCTCGCGCAACTGCAGGCGGGCATTGGCCTCCGCCAGGCGCACATCACCGGGCAACCGCAACTGGCGCAGGCGGGCCTGCAGTTCGCCTGCCGGCTCGGCGAGCGAGCCACGCAGTTCGCCTTCGGCCTGCAGGCTGCCGCCGTAGCCCTCCGCCAGCCGGGCAAGTGCAGGCGCATCCAGCTTGAAGCTCAGGCGGTCCCCTGGCCTGCCAAAATCACCACGCAGGTTCACCGTGTTGCCCAGCAGGTTGAGGTCGCCCTGCATGCCCTGCATGCGTTCGGCCGACACGGTACCGCCAAGCTTGCCCTGCAGCGGGAATTTGCCCAGCCGCCCTTCATCCATGTTGAGCTGGGCGGTCACCTGCCAACGCGGTTGCAGCTGCCCCTTCGCCGCTACGCCTGCATTGAGATCGCCACGCGGCGCGCTCTGCAGGAAGGCACTGGGGTCCACATTCTTCAGCGTGCCGCTGAACTCGAAGGCCTGCTGGCCGCGCAAGCCAAGCCGACCGCTCGCGCTGGCTTCGGCCTGTCCGGCATTGAGCCGGGCGCGCGGCAGGGAGAGCACGCCATCGCGCAGTTGCACGGCGGCATCCAGGCGCTTGTCGCCACCGGCCAGTTGCAGGGTGAAACGCTGCTCGTTCGTTTCCACCTCGGCGGTCAAGGCACCGTTGACCCGCATGGGGCGCAATGCTGCCACCATTTTCTGCAGATCCACCTGCGCCACGTTGAGCCGGCCGTCCAGGCGACCAAAGCCACCCGCGGTGTCGGGTCGCCAGCTCAGATTGCCACCCACGCGGCCGCCACCGGGCACCTGCGCCTGCAGCGTCTCGGCGCGCAACACGCCGGCCTGCCAGTCGATCTGCGCGGTCAGCGCCTCCACGGCAATGCCCTGGCGGTCGAAGGCACGCGGCTGGGTGTTGCGCACGGACACAGGGCCACGCACGCGCCATTGCGCCGCGCCACGGGCCGCTCCCGTGGCAGGCAGCTCGGGCGTCAGGTCAGCGTCGATGTCCAGCAGTGCCTGCGGCGCCGAGGCATTGAAGGCGGCGGGGTTCAGTCCGCTGACCTTCACGTGGGCACGCTGCAAGGGCAAGGGCTCGAAAGGCGTCAGGCGCAGTTGCGCATTGCCTTTCAGGCCATCGCCCTCCGCCAGCAGGTTCGCGTCAAGACTGGCCAGCGAACCCTGCGCCTGCCCCGTCACGCTGAAGCTGCGCTCTTCTATACGACCCTGCAGGCTGGCGCTGGCATTGAGGGCGAAAGGCGCAGCGGTCTCGATGCGACCCTGGGCCTGCACGCGACCGAAAGGCGTCATCGCGCTCGCGCGTTCCGCCGACAGCGCCTCGCTGCGCAAGGCCAGCCCGGTGACATCGATCTCGCCGAGATCGAGATAGGGAGCCGGCTGCGCAGGCCCATCACCAAGCTCGCCCACCTGCAGGCGCGCCACGAACGCGCTGCTCGCTTCGATCGACAGCGGCAGCAGCAGGCTCTGCGGCAGGCTCAGGGGTTTGGGGTCGGCGCTCGGCCGGATGCGGACTTCGACGCGCTCGGCACGCAGGCGGGACAACTGGATGTCGCGTGCCAGCAGCGGCCAGAAACGCCAGTCGGCTTCCGCGCCCTCGACGACGATGCGCATATCGGCGAGGTTCAGCTCGAAGCGCTTCAGCCGCCAGGCGTCGAAGAGACGGCCCTGCCAGCCTTCGAGGATCAGTGACGGCCCGCCCCAGCGGCTGGCCCATTCCGAGGCCACGCGACTACCGGTCTCGCTGCGGATCATCCAGGTCAGCAACACCATGCTCAGCAGCACCGCAAACAGCGGTACCGCGGCGGCCAGCAACAACCATCGCAGCCAGCGCCTCGGGCGGGCGCTGCTGTCGCTACCTTCGCGGGGACTGTCGGGAGTCGCCGCCGTCATGCCTGGGCGTCAGGCGAACAACGCCGCCAGTTGCTGGCCCGGATCCGGCGCGCGCATGAAGGCCTCGCCGACCAGGAAGGCATGCACGTCGCGGCCACGCATCAGCGACACATCGTCGCGGCCGAGGATGCCGCTCTCGGTGACGACGATGCGGTCTTCCGGAATGCGCGCCAGTTGCGACAGCGTGACGTCCAGCGTGACCTCGAAGGTACGCAGGTTACGGTTGTTGATGCCCAGCAAGGGCGTCGTCATCTGCAGGGCGATGTCGAGTTCGTCGGCAGAGTGAACCTCCACCAACACGCCCATGCCGAGATCATGCGCCAGCTGCTCCAGCTCCAGCAGCTGCGACAGCGCGGCGCGGCTGGTGGAGCTGTTGACCGTGCCATCCGGTGGCAGGAAGGCCGCCACGATCAGCAGGATGCAATCCGCGCCCATCATGCGGGCCTCGAACACTTGGTAGGCGTCGATGATGAAGTCCTTGCGCAGTACCGGCAGGCTGCAGGCTTCGCGTGCCTGCTGCAGGTACTCGGTGGCACCCTGGAAGTACTGGCGGTCGGTCAGCACCGACAGGCAGGCCGCGCCACCGGCTTCGTAGGAGCGGGCGATGTCGGCCGGCACGAAGTGCTCGCGCAATACGCCCTTCGACGGGCTGGCCTTCTTCACCTCGGCGATGACCGCGGCCTTGCCGGCAGCGATCTTCGCGCGCACGGCGCCGACGAAGTCGCGCGGCTCGGCCGCTTCGCGCGCCTCTTCCACGATGTCCTCACGCGACAGTTCGCGCTCGGCGGCGGCGATCTCTTCGTGCTTGGTCGCCAGGATTTTCTGCAGGATGTCCGACATGCGCTTCTCTATATCCTTGTAGTGCTCAGCTTGCCGCGGTGAATTCGCGGGTGCGTGCCACGAAGGCATCCAGCTTCTTGCGCGCGGCACCGCTGGCAATCGCATCCAGCGCACGCTCGACGCCGTTGCTGAGCGAGTCGGCCACGCCCGACACATACAGGCTGGCACCGGCGTTGAAGGCGACGATGTCACGCGCGGCCGGCAGTTTGCCGTCCAGCGCACCGAGCACCACCGACTTCGACTCCTCCACGTTGGCGACGCGCAGCGTCGAGGACGCATGCAGCGGCAGGCCGACGTCTTCCGGGCTGAGGCGGTACTCGCGCACCTCGCCGTCACGCAGCTCACCCACCAGCGTCGGCGCGGAGATGGACAGCTCGTCCAGCCCTTCCATGCCGTGCACGATCATGACATTGCGCGCGCCCAGACGTTCCAGCACCCGCACCTGGATGCCGACCAGATCGGGATGGAAGACGCCCATCACCTGGTTGGCGGCGGTAGCCGGGTTGGTCAGCGGGCCCAGGATGTTGAAGATGGTGCGCACACCCAGCTCGCGACGCACCGGCGCGGCGTGCTTCATGGCGGCGTGGTGGTTCGGCGCGAACATGAAGCCCAGGCCGACTTCGTCGATGCACTGGCCGACCCGTTCCGGCGTCAGGTTGATGTTGGCGCCCAGCGCTTCCAGTACGTCGGCCGAGCCGGACTGCGAGGACACCGAGCGGCCGCCGTGCTTGGCGATCTTGGCGCCCGCCGCCGCCGCGACGAACATCGCCGCGGTGGAGATGTTGAAGGTATGCGCGCCGTCACCGCCGGTGCCGCAGGTGTCCACCAGGTTGCCGGTGTCGGCCACCGGCACCTTGGTGGACAGCTCGCGCATGACGGTGGCCGCGGCGGCAATCTCGCCGATGGTTTCCTTCTTCACGCGCAGGCCGGTGATGATGGCGCCGATCAGCGTCGGCGACACCTGACCGGACATGATCTGGCGCATCAGGTCGACCATCTCGTCGTGGAAGATCTCGCGATGCTCGATGACGCGTTGCAGGGCTTCTTGCGGGCTCATGTCAGCGTTCCAGGAAGTTCTTCAGCAGTTGGTGACCGCCTTCGGTCATGATCGACTCGGGGTGGAACTGCACGCCCTCGATGTCCAGCGTCTTGTGGCGCACGCCCATGATCTCGCCGTCCTCGGTCCACGCGGTGATGTCCAGGCAGTCCGGACAGGTCTCGCGCTCAATGGCCAGCGAATGGTAGCGCGTTGCCGTGAAGGGGTTCGGCAACCCTTTGAACACCCCGACGTTCTCGTGCTGGATCGGCGAGGTCTTGCCGTGCATCAGGCGCTTGGCGTGGATGATCTTTCCACCGAAGGCCGCACCGATGCTCTGGTGGCCGAGGCACACGCCGAGGATAGGCAGCTTGCCGGCGAAGTGCTTGATGGTGGGCACCGAGATGCCCGCCTCGTTCGGCGAACACGGCCCGGGCGAAATCACGATCTTGTCGGGGCGCATCGCCTCGATCTGCTCCAGCGTGATCTGGTCGTTGCGGTGCACGCGCACGTCGGCACCCAGCTCGCCGAAGTACTGCACCAGGTTGTAGGTAAAGCTGTCGTAGTTGTCGATCATCAGCAGCATGGCAGGCTCCAATTCTTTGAGGCTTATTCGATTCGGGTATCGAGACCGGATTCCGCGATCTCGGCGGCGCGCAGCACGGCGCGGGCCTTGTTCAGCGTTTCCTGCCATTCCGAATCGGGGTTGGAGTCGGCGACGATGCCGGCGCCGGCCTGCACGTGCAGCACACCGTCCTTGATGACGCCGGTGCGGATCGCGATCGCTACGTCCAGGTCGCCATCGAAGCCCAGGTAGCCGACCGCGCCGGCATAGATGCCGCGCTTGGTGGGCTCCAGTTCGTCGATGATTTCCATCGCGCGCACCTTGGGCGCGCCGCTGACCGTGCCGGCCGGGAAGGTGGCGCGCAGCACGGCGAGGGCCGCCGCGCGATGGTCGGTGCCCTTGGGCAGCGTACCTTCCACGTTGGACACGATGTGCATGACGTGGGAGTAGCGCTCGATGGTGAAGCGGTCGGTCACCTTCACGCTGCCGGTGGCGGCAACGCGACCGATGTCGTTGCGACCGAGATCGAGCAGTTGCAGGTGCTCGGCCAGCTCCTTCTGGTCGGCCAGCAGGTCGGCCTCCAGCGCGAGGTCTTCCTCGTGCGTGGCGCCGCGCTTGCGGGTGCCGGCGATGGGGCGCACGGTGACGGTGTCGTCCTCCACCTTGACGAGGATCTCCGGCGAGGCGCCGACGATGTGGAAGTCCTCGAAGTTGAAGAAGAACATGTAGGGGCTGGGGTTCAGCGCACGCAGCGCGCGGTACAGCTGCATCGGGCTGGCGGCGATCGGCTTGCTCATGCGCTGGGACAGCACCACCTGCATGATGTCGCCTTCGACGATGTATTCCTTGGCGCGCAACACGGCGGCCTTGAAGGCCTCCTCGCCGAAGCCGGACACCGCAGGCTTCGATTCGGCGCGCACGTCGGCGGGAATCGTCACCGGCTCGCGCAGCTTGCCGAGCAGTGTCTTCAGGCGCGCCTGCGCCTTCTTGTAGGCGCCCGGCACTTCCGGCTCGGCATACACCACCAGGGTCAGCTTGCCGGACAGGTTGTCGACGATGGCGATCTCTTCCGACAGCAGCAGCGCGATGTCGGGCACGTCCAGTTCGTCATTGGGCTGATGCTTGGCCAGCTTCGACTCGATGTAGCGCACGGTGTCGTAGCCGAAGGCGCCGACCAGGCCACCGCAGTAGCGCGGCAGGCCATCGCGCGGCGGCACCTTGATGCGTTGCATGAACTCGCCGACGTAGGCCAGCGGATCGCCGTAGTCGCGGCGCTCCACGATGTGATCGTTGGCGATCAGCAGCACGCTGCGGCCACGCACCTCGATGCGGGTATGGGCGCGCAGGCCGATGATGGAATAGCGGCCGAAACGCTCACCGCCCTGCACGGACTCCAGCAGGTAGGTGTAGGGCTCGTTGGCCAGCTTGAGGTAGATCGACAGCGGCGTGTCGAGGTCGGCGAAGGTCTGGAGGGTCAGGGGGATGCGGTTGTAGCCCTGCCCGGCCAGCGCCAGGAATTCAGCTTCGGTCATGATGACTCCAAGTGCGTGTTCTTCTTGCGACAACGGGTGTTGCGGCGCGCAGCCCGCGCCGGCGGCTCAGGAACGAGCGCGCCACGAGTACCCGACGCGCTGCCAGCTGAGGGCGGCGCGGTTCGGGAAACTCCCCTTTCCGCAGAACAGGCTCTTGTCAGTCACAGGATGCTTTCACGCTTGAGCCGGGCTCCGGGCCGAAAAGGCCGGTCAACTCGGCGAGCGCTGATACTAGCCTGTCGCAAGGAATGCTGTCTACGGGCTGCCCTTCGCTGTAGCCGTAGCTCACCAGCACCAGCCGGATGCCTGCTGCGTGGGCCGCCTGGGCGTCGTTCGCGGAGTCGCCGACCATCACCGCATCGGCCGCTGCGATGCCCAGTTGCTCACAGGCATGCCACAGGGGTTCGGGCTGCGGTTTCTTCTGCGGCAGGGTGTCGCCGCTGACGATGGCGTCGAGGAATTCCGCCAAGCCGAGCTGGCGCAGCAGCGGTTCGGTGAATTCGGCCGCCTTGTTGGTCACGCAAGCGAGGCTGAAGCCACGTGCGTGCAGGGTCTGCAGGGTTTCGCGGGCGTGTGGATAGGCAAACGCGCGGCGGCCGTTCACGGCGGCGTAATGCCGTTTGAAGACCGCCAGCGCCGCGTCCAGCCGCGCCTGATCGACCGGCGGCCGGTCCACCGTCAGCGCGCGCTCCACCAGCACGCCCAGACCCTTGCCGATGAAACGACCGACCTCTTCGTCGCTACGCGGCGGCTCGCCCAGTTCCGCCAGCATCGCGCGGGTGGCATCGGCGAGATCCGGCACCGCATCGACCAGGGTGCCGTCCAGGTCGAACAGCACCGCACGGCAAGCCAGCATCAAACCTTGCCCAGCTCGCTACGCAGGGCGGCGATGACGGAGTCGTAGTGGTGCGGATCGCTGTCCTTCGCCGCGCCGAACACGGCAGAGCCAGCCACGAAGGTGTCGGCGCCAGCGCGGGCGATCTCGGCGATGTTGTCGGTCTTCACGCCGCCGTCCACCTCCAGCAGGATGCGCTTGCCGGTCTGCGCCTCGTAGGCATCGAAGCGTTCGCGCACCGCACGCAGCTTGTCCAGTGTGGAGGGGATGAAGCTCTGGCCGCCGAAGCCGGGGTTCACCGACATCAGCATCACGATGTCCAGCTTGTCCATCACGTGGTCCAGCCAGTTCAGCGGCGTGGCCGGATTGAACACCAGGCCGGCCATGCAGCCCTGGTCACGGATCAGCTGGAGCGTGCGATCGACGTGGCGCGAGGCTTCCGGGTGGAAGGTGATGACATCGGCGCCGGCCTTGGCGAACATGGGCACCAGCGCGTCCACCGGCTCCACCATCAGGTGCACGTCGATCTTCGCCTGCGTGTGCGGGCGGATCGCCTGGCACACCAGCGGACCAACCGTGAGATTCGGGACATAATGGTTGTCCATCACGTCGAAGTGCAGCCAGTCCGCACCCGCCGCAATGACGTTGCGGACTTCCTCGCCCAGGCGGGCGAAGTCGGCGGAGAGCAGGCTGGGGGCTATGCGGTAGGTCGGTCTGGACATGATGCGAAGTCTTGATTGCTTGAGTTCTTGAATTGCGTGAAATGAAGCTGGAGCGGCAGGCGCGGATGTTCGCCGTCGCCACCCCGCCATTTTCCACTACCGGAGCGTGCTTGTGAGCAGCCACTACAAGATCGAGGTCGAAGCCAAGGCCCAGTTCATCGAGGAGCAATCCGATGCGGACGCGGGGCGCTACGTGTTCTCGTACCACATCCGCATCCGCAACGCGGGCGACGTGGCCGCCCAGCTCATCAGCCGGCACTGGATCATCACCGACGCAGACGGCGAGGTGCAGGAAGTCCAGGGCATGGGCGTGATCGGCGAACAGCCTACCCTGCAGCCGGGTGAATCCTTCGAATACAGCAGCGGGTGCTCGCTGGGCACGCCCTTCGGCACCATGCACGGCACTTACCAGATGCAGGCGGCGGACGGGCATCGCTTCGACGCCGAGATTCCCCAGTTCTCGCTGCTCGGCCCGCGCGTCCTGCACTGAGCCGCACAGCCAGAGCATTTGCCCTGGCGCAGCAGCAAAGAAAAAGGCCCCGTGCCAATGCACGGGGCCTTCTCTTTCCAACTCTCTCCTCCGACCGCGCTTGATGTCCTCCAAGCTCTCTACGGAGCCGTCCGCCTGTTCTTCGTCCCGGGTTGCCGCCCGGGTTTAGTTGGCGGTTCGATCAAACTTTGAGCAATAGTGTCGGATGGGTCAATCTGCGTCGCACAAATTCCGGCGTTTCACTGCGCGCGGTTACGACGGCGCGCAGCGTAACCGAGCAGGCCTGCAGCCAGCAGGGCCAGCGAAGCGGGTTCCGGCACGTTGTTGGTCGGCGCAGTCGGCACCACGGTGTCGATCGTGATCGAACCGACGTAGAAGTCCGAGTCATTGCTGTTGGTACCGCCCACAGCCTTGATGCGGAACCACGAACCGATGGCATCCGGGTTCACGTCGAAGTTGAACGGGTTGGAGACGCTACCCAGCGGGCTGACGGTCAGACTGTTGGTCAACGAACCCAGGCCCCAGCTCAGCTCGAAGCCATCCACGGCGTCGATCGAGGTCAGGACGAAGCTGGTCAGCGCAACCGGCGCGGTGAACTTGAACAGCAGCCATTCGCCATCTGCATCGGGTGGCGAGTTGTTGACGTGGCCCTGACCCTGGCCCTGGACACCCAGACCGCCGGAATTCTCGACGATGGAGCCCGGTGCGGAATCAACATCCAGCAGGACACCGCCCACCGTCATCTTGCCGTCGTTGTCCAGCGGGTTGCTGGTGCGGAAGTTGAAAGTGACCGGAACGGCCTGGGCAGCGGCGCTGGCGACCAGGATGGTGGCCAGCAAGGTGGAACGAACCACGGTAGCGACAGACATCTAGCTCTCCCTGTGTTTTTTTGAACAGACGGGAGGGCTTTAGCAAGGCGCGGACCAATTCAGGAAAGTTTTTCCATCTCAAAGACTTAAGCGATCTTATTGACAGAAATATTTCCTCAAAATCACCAAAATCGTCAAACCTGCCGACAGTGATTTATTTCACGCTGGCCCGCGCCAACCGGATCAGCTGCGGTAGTCCGCGTTGATCTTCACGTAGTCGTAGGAGAAGTCGCAGGTATAGACCTCGGCTGCATCGTTGCCGCGCGCCAGGTCGACACGAACGGTGATCTCGGCGTTCTTCATGATGCGGGCGCCGGCGTCTTCCACGTAGCTCACCGCACGGCCGCCCTTCTCCGCCACCAGCACCTCCTCACCACCGCCGCCCAGCCAGACGCGCAGGGTGTTCACGTCCAGGTCGTTCACGCCGGCATAGCCGATGGCGGCCAGGATGCGGCCGAGGTTGGGGTCGGAGGCGAAGAACGCGGTCTTGACCAGCGGGGAGTGGGCGACTGCATAAGCGACCTGGCGGCATTCGTCGCGGCTCTTGCCGCCGCCGACGGCGATGGTCATGAACTTGGTGGCACCTTCGCCGTCGCGCACGATGGCCTGGGCCAGCCACACGGAAAGCTCGACCACCGCGTCGCGCAGGGCCTTGTATTCCGCGCTGGCGGCGTCGCTGATCGGGGCACCACCGGCTGCGCCAGTGGCGATCAGGATGAAGCTGTCGTTGGTGGAGGTGTCACCGTCGATGGTGATGCTGTTGAAGGACAAGTCGGCCGCTTCGCGCACCAGTGCTTCGGTCAGCGCCTGCGACAGCGGCGCATCCGTGGCGACGTAGCCCAGCATGGTGGCCATGTTGGGGCGGATCATGCCGGCGCCCTTGCTCATGCCGGTCAGTGTGTAAGTCTGGCCGCCGATCTTCACCTGGCGCGAGGCGCACTTGGGCTGGGTGTCGGTGGTCATGATGCCGTGGCAGGCGTCATACCAGCCGTCGGCCTTCAGCGCGGCCTTCGCAGCCGGCAGGCCCGCGACGAGACGATCCATCGGCAGATGTTCGAGGATGACGCCGGTGGAAAACGGCAGCACCTGCTCCGCCTTCACACCGAGTTGCTCTGCCACTGCGGCACAGGTGGCGCGCGCATTGGACAGGCCCAGCTCGCCGGTACCGGCGTTGGCGATGCCGGTGTTCACCACCAGCGCGCGGATGTCACCGCTGGCGAGGTGGGTCTTGCAGACCTGTACGGGCGCTGCGCAGAAACGGTTGAGCGTGAACACGCCGGCCACGGCGCTGCCAGCAGCCAGTTCGATCAAGGTCAGGTCGCGGCGGTTGGCCTTGCGGATGCCCGCCTCCGTCACACCCAGGCGCACACCGGCGACGGGCAGGAGTTGATCGGCAACGGGCAGGGGCAGATTCACGGGCATGGTGCTTCCTCGCAGATGATCGACACCCGGACCGTCATCGGCCCGGACGTGGGAAGCGCGCATTGTAGCGGCTGCACATGACAAGGGCCGCGCGTGCGGCCCTTGTCATGTCCTCGACTGTTCACCGTCAGCTCATTGCTGATAGGCGCACTTGTTGGGATTGCCGCCAGGATCGCTACCGAATGCCGAGACGGTACAGGCGATGCTGCTGCCCACGCCGACGTACTTCGCCACCCACTTGCCCTTGCGACCGAAGGCCACCCAGCCCGTTCCCTTGCTGACGTTGCAGGTGCCGCCGAGTTCGGCGCACTTGCTGAAGCCGCTGGGGTAATCACCCGTGCCGCCCAGCACCGGCGCGCCGCCCGAGGAGCTGCTCGACGAGGAGGACGAAGAAGAGGAGGACGACGTGGAGCTCGACGAGCTGGAACTGGAAGAGCTGCTGGAAGAACTCGACGACGAACTGCTCGACGATGAGCTGGAGGACGAACTCGAAGAAGAGCTTGATGACGACGAGGAGGACGAAGAAGAGGATGAGCCTTCCAGGAAGGCATCCATCGCCACCGACGGCCGTCCGTTGTCCTGCCAGGCCGCCTTGCCGTAGCCCTTCCACATGCCGTAGGCCTGCGGCTCCCAGTAGAAGACGCCCAGCGCGCCAGCCGAACGCGCCTTGCTCAGGATGTCCTGGATGAAGGCACGGCTGGTCGTCGCGGCAGCGGCTTCCATGCCAATCTCCACGATCATCACGTCCTTGCCGTAGCGCGACTTCATGTCACGCATGTTGGACAACGCCTGGCTGTTCAACGTCGGCCAGTCGCTGGTCGTCGGGTACAGCGACATGCCGATGACGTCCCAGCGCGCGCCGTTGTTCTTCAGGCCGTCGAACATCCAGCGGAACAGCGAATTGTCGTAAGCGTTCGACAGGTGCACGATGACCTTGGCGTTCGGGAACACTTCCTTGGTGGCGTCGTAACCGCTATTCACCAGCCACGCGAAGTTGCGCATGTTGGCCGACGCCCTGCCCTGCTCCCACAGCATGCCGTTGTTGGTTTCGTTGCCGACCTGCACCCACTCCGGCGTGATGCCGTTGGACTTCAGCGTGTTCAGCACGTCACGCGTGTGGCTCCACACATCGTTCATGAGCTGCTCGAAGGAGTGGCTGCTCCACGCCGCAGGCTTGTTCTGCTGGCCCGGATCCGCCCAGGAATCGCTGTAGTGGAAGTCGATCATGATGCGCAGCCCTGCGGCCTTCGCGCGCTTGGCCTTCGCCACCACATCGTTCACGCCGTTCCAGCCGCCTTGTGGATTGACCCACACGCGCAGGCGCACGGCGTTGACGCCGTGGTCCTTCAGTATCTGCAGTACGTCCTGCTGCGAGCCGCCGTCGCTGTAGAAGCGCGTACCGGCTGCTTCCTGCTCGGTGATCCAGCTCACGTCCGCGCCCTTGGCGAACTGTGCGGCCGCTTCACCGCTCAGCAAGCCGAAGCTCAGCCCCAGGCAGGCGGTGGCACGCAAAGCCTGCGAAAGAAATCGATTCATGTCCTGTCTCCTTGTCCGTGCTTGTACTGGCGTGCTTCATCGCAGTTCTCCGCTGGAAACACTGCACGTCACGCTCAACGCACTCGGGCCGCATGTGCGGCCCGAGTGCTTCTATCAAAGGTCGTTCAGACGCCGGCTCAGTACGTCGGCCAGCCTGACGAGTCCCACTTCAGGTCGTTGATCAGCATCTTCGGCGCACCGTTGGCGGTCGCGTCGTAGGCGTGGCGGATGATGACGTTGCTGCCGTCCACGTCCTGGCCGCCCGGGCCGACCCACTGCGCGTTGCCGGAATCGAACACCGTACCGCCACCGTCGAGCATGCTCTTGCCGCTCTTGTCCTTGTAGGGACCGGTGATGCTGGTGGAGCGGCCGACGACGATCTTGTAGGTGCTGTCCACGCCGGCACAACAACGGTCGATCGATGCGAACAGGTAGTAATAGCCGTTCCGATAGGTGATGGCCGGCGCTTCGATGCCATTGCTGCGCTTGGCGATCGACGTGGTGGAGCCGGTCGGCTTCATGGTGCTCTTGTCGATCTTCACGATCTTCAAGCCGCTCCAGAACGAGCCATAGGCCAGGTACGGATTGCCGCTGCTGTCGAAGGTCAGATGCGGATCGATGGCGTTGTAGTCGTTGGAGCTCGTGCTACGCAGCACCATGCCGTCGTCGCGCCATGCGCCACCGCTGATCGTCGGGGCGGACACGAGGCCGATGGCCGAAGTGTTCTGGCCGAAAGTGGAGATCGAGTAGTACAGCCACACGCGCCCGTTGTAGATCTGCACGTCCGGCGCCCATACGTCGAGGCCGCTGTGTGCCGGCACATAGGTGCCCCACCAGCTCGGGCGCTGCAGGAAGATCTGCGGCGTGGCGCCCCAGTTGCGGCCGTTGTCGTTGGAGTAACGCACCTGGATGCCGGGGCCGGTCTGGAACACCCACCAGGTGTTGCCTTCCTTGGTGATGGTCGGATCGTGCGAACCGATCTCGCCTTGCGCGCCCCAGAAGCCAGCGCCCTGTCCACCGCCGGTGCTCGACGAGCTGGAGCTGGACGACGAACTGCTGCTCGACGAAGAACTGGAGCTGGAGCTCGAAGACGAGGAAGACGACGAGCTCGACGAAGAACTCGATGAGCTGGACGAAGAGCTGGAAGAGGAGCTCGACGAGCTGGACGACGAACTGCTCGAGGAACTGCCGCCCGACGAGGACGTCGTCGTGTTGGCGTAGGAACACCAGGCCGAGGTGGTGAAGCTGTTGCTCGGAAAGTTGCTGCCCGAGCACACCACACTGTTGGTGAAGGTGGCGTACACGAAGCTGCCGGACTTGCCGAGCGCGACCGAACGCGTGCCGCTGAAAGAGCAGGTTGCGCCGGTGTTCTGCACGCACTTGGTGTAGCCCGACGGATAGTCGGTCGCCGCCTGGGCGCCCAGGCTGAGCAGGCCGACGCTGAGGCCGGCCAGTAGTTTGCGGATCATGGTGTCTCCTCCGGGAATATCGTTGTTGTGCTGCTTTATCGGTACTGCGGTGCCGCGCTTTCTGCATCTGTGTGCAGCGCTTCCTGCACGCGACACGGCGGCTGCCACGCCGTCGTGTCGGTCCTGCTGTTCCTTCAGGCTTACTCCACGATGCGGAAGGTCGCGTCCTGGCGGTCCGTATCGTTCGCCACCGGCTCCAGCTTCAGCGAGAACGCTGCGTGCCGGATGTAGCGATCACTGTAGTTGTACGACTGGAACGACGATGCACCATTGTTCGCCAGCCCTGGCACCACTCTGAAGGTGGCGTCCTGTCTGAAGTTATCGCTGCCGTCGTGCTTCACAAGCTGGAAATCGAAGCCGACGTGACGCAGGTAGTAGCCCGGCGCATTCACCGACTCGAAGGACACGTAGCCAGGCCCGGTGTTCGCCAGACCCGGCACGATCTTCCAGCGCGAATCCAGCGCCGGCGTCACGTTCGGGTCCAGCAGCACGTCGAAGTTGCTGTGCCGCACGTACCGGTCGCTGAAGTTGTTCGACTGCAGACGACGGCTGATGCCGTGCACGCCGGTGGACGTCTGCGGTGCCGGCTGGATCGTGCCATCCGAGTTATAGGACAGTTTGTCGACCGCCACCGAACGACGGTAGTCGCCCCCGGTAGGCAGCGCCGCCGTGTGGTAGATGATGAAGCTCTGCCCGTTCAGCTCCACGATGGCCTGGTGGTTGGTACCCACGTTGAAGTTCGGCGTCTGGATGATGCCGCGGTAGGTCCACGGACCGCTCGGGCTCGACGCCGTGGCGTAGGCGATGTTCTCCGGGAAGTTGTACGCGTAGGACAGGTAATAGGTGCTGCCCCGCTGGTGCACGAAAGGCGCCTCGGTGAACCAGTCCAGGTTGATGCGCTGGATGCTACCGTTCAGCTCGGTCATGTTGCTCTTGAGCTTGACGTACTTCAGCACGGTGTTGCCCCACCACATGTGCACCGAGCCATCCGAATCCACCAGCACGGCCGGGTCGATGTCGTCCCACCAGATGTCGGTATGGGTGGTCATGTCGTTGGTGATGATGGCCGAGCCCTTGGCGTCCACGAAGGGGCCGGTGGGGCTGTCGGAGACCGCCACACCGATGGCCATGCCGGACTTGGTCTTGTGCTCCACCGTCACGTACCACCAGTACTTGTTGTCCTTCTTGACGACGTGACTGGCCCAGGCGCGGCCCTTCGCCCAGCTGAAGGTACTGACGTTCATCGGCGAACCATGATCGGTCCAGGTCTTCATGTCGGCCGACGAATAGACGCGCCACTGGTTCATCACGTAATCGGTGCCACCCACGGCAGCCTCATCCACGCCGACATAGACGTAGACCCGACCGTTGTCGACGATCGCCGACGGGTCGGCGGTAAAGCGGTTCGTGACGACGGGGTTGCCGTACTGGCTGAGGTAGGACGTGCCGCCAGACGAGGAACTGGAGGAGGAGCTCGAAGAGCTTGAAGAGCTGCTGCTCGATGAGGAAGAAGACGAGGATGACGACGAAGACGACGAACTCGTACTCGACGATGAGCTGGATGAAGAGCCGGAAGAGGAACTGGAGCTCGACGACGAGCTTGACGTCGAACTGCTCGACGAGCTGCCACCCGAGGACGAGGTGGCGGTGTTGGCGTAGGAACACCAGGCCGACGTGGTGAAACCGTTGCTCGGGAAGTTGCCGCCCGAGCACACCACGCTGTTGGTGAACGTGGCGTAGACGAAGCTGCCGGACTTGCCGAGCGCCACCGAGCGCGTGCCACTGAAGGTGCATGTCGCGCCGGTGTTCTGCACGCACTTGGTGTAACCGGAGGGGTAGTCCGTGGCGGCGAGCGCAGAACTCACCGCCAGGCTCGCCACGAGGGCAGCCAGGGTCTGACGCATCATGTTGTCTCCAATGTTTCGTTCTGTTTTTATGCTCACCTGCATGCGCACGGTGGCTGTGCGCGCGAGCATACGCCTGCGCAAAAAAAGAGCGATGTGCGCTGCACCGAGAATCATCAGAACCGGCATTCCGCCGCGCACGCATCGGCGTTATTGATACTTGTCGGCACCGGCTGGCAGATTCCACATCGCAGTCCCCCTCCTTGCCGCCCGCCTTTGCATGTATCGGCGCCTGTGTAAGCGGGATCAACGCCGCGCCCTGCACCAAGACGCGTCCTACATGGGAGTAGGACAGCTCCTACACCCCATCACCAGGCTGCATGCCAGCATCCGCTGACGCTGCGCGCACCAACGGGGATGGTGTGTCCGCGCAACGGGGGGATCGTTTTCCGTCTGGAGAGCGCTCGGGGAAGCCATGCCAGTCTCATCGTCACGCCTGCGCGCATGTCCGGTTCAGATATCTCGCCACAGACCGCAGCGTTCATACGCCGCCATATCCGGTCGATCGGCCTGCTCGAAGCCCTGCTCCTGCTGCAGGCCGATGCGCCGCAACCGTGGACGGCGGAGCGGCTGGCACGCGAGCTCTTCGTGCAGGAGAACGGCGCCCTCGGTTTCCTGCGCGAGCTGCAGCACAGTGGCCTCGTGAAGCGCGCTGACAGCGACGGCTTCGTGTACGCCCCCGGCACCCCACAGGACGATGCGATCGTGCAGGACCTGCGCGACGCCTATAACGAACGACGCGTCACCATCACGAGCCTGATCTACGCCCGGCCGAGCGACGCGCAGACATTCGCCGACTCCTTCGTATTCCGGAAGAAATCGCCATGATCGAGAGCGTCTATGTGCTGTGCACGCTGACCTCGCTGTTGTGTTTCGGCCTGCTGGTGCGCGGCTATCGCCGCAGCGGCGTGCGGCTGCTGTTCTGGGGCGCGCTGGCCTTCCTCGGCTTCACCCTCAACAACGCGATGGCCATCGTGGACATGATCATCCTGCCCGATGTCGAGCTGTCCATCCCCCGCCTGCTGCCCGCCGTGCTGGGTGCGGTGGCGATGATGTACGGGCTGATCACGGAGGCCGACCGATGAGCTTCGGACCGGACATCCAGGGCTGGCTGCTCTTCCTGACCGGCATCCTGTTCATCTGCCTGGTGACCTGCTCGCTGCTGTTCCTGCGCCAATGGCGGCGTACCGGCGACCGCATCTTCGGCTTCTTCGCGCTGGCCTTCCTGATCTTCGCGCTGAACCGCTTCGGCAATCTCTTCGTGTCCGAACCGGACGAGACCTACACCTACCTGTACCTGATGCGGCTGGCGGGTTTCCTGATCATCCTGTACGCGATCATCGAGAAGAATTTCCTCGTGAAGCGCTGAAATGACAACCCGATAACCGTCGCCCGACCAGAGGAGCGTCGTCATGAATGCAGTGGGAGAAACCGTCGAGTTCGACGAGACCGAAGAACTCACCTTGCTGCTGTCGGCACTGGTGGCACTGCGGCGCGGTGATGCCAGCGTGCGCCTGCCCTACGGCGGGCATGGCGTGTTCGCCAAGGTAGCCGAGGTGTTCAACGATCTGGTCGAGCAGAACGCCACCATGGCCGACGAACTGCAGCGCCTCAGCCAGATGGTCGGCAAGGAGGGCAAGCTGAAGCAGCGCGCCGCCATGCCGAATGCGCGCGGCTTCTGGGCCAGCTCGGTGGACAACATCAACTCGCTGATCGATGACCTGGTGCACCCCACTTCGGAAGTGGCACGGGTGATCGGCGCGGTGGCTCAGGGCGACCTGTCCAAGAGCATGGCGCTGGAAGTGGATGGCCGGCCGCTGGAGGGCGAATTCCTGCGCACCGCGAAGACCATCAACAAGATGGTGGACCAGCTCGGCAACTTCTCTGCCGAAGTGACCCGCGTGGCGCGCGAAGTGGGCACCGAAGGCAAGCTCGGTGGCCAGGCCAAGGTGAAGGGCGTGGCGGGTACCTGGAAGGACCTCACCGACTCGGTGAACTCCATGGCCGGCAACCTCACCGACCAGGTGCGCAACATCGCCGACGTGACGACCGCGGTGGCCAAGGGCGACCTCTCCAAAAAGATCGAAGTGGACGTGAAGGGCGAGTTCCTCACGCTGAAGAACACCATCAACACCATGGTGGACCAGCTGCGCTCCTTCGCCTCCGAAGTGACCCGCGTGGCGCGCGAAGTGGGTACCGAAGGCATCCTCGGCGGTCAGGCCCGCGTGGAAGGTGTGTCGGGCACGTGGAAGGACCTCACCGACTCGGTGAACTCCATGGCCGGCAACCTCACCTCGCAGGTACGCAACATCGCCGACGTGACGAAAGCGGTGGCCGCCGGTGACCTCTCCAAGAAGATCACCGTGGACGTGAAGGGCGAAATCCTCGAACTGAAGAACACCGTCAACACCATGGTGGACCAGTTGCGAAGCTTCGCGGCAGAAGTGACGCGGGTCGCGCGGGAGGTCGGCACCGAAGGCAAGCTCGGCGGCCAGGCCGACGTGCAGGGCGTGGCCGGTACCTGGAAGGATCTCACCGAGTCAGTGAACTTCATGGCCGGCAACCTTACCTCGCAGGTGCGCAACATCGCCGACGTGACCAAGGCCGTGGCTGCCGGCGACCTGTCCAAGAAGATCACCGTGGATGTGAAGGGCGAGATCCTGGAGCTGAAGGCCACCATCAACACCATGGTGGATCAGCTCTCCTCCTTCGCTGCAGAAGTGACGCGGGTGGCACGGGAAGTGGGCACCGAAGGTCGCCTCGGTGGCCAGGCCGAAGTGCGCGGCGTGTCGGGTACCTGGAAGGACCTCACCGACAACGTTAACTTCATGGCCGGCAACCTGACATCGCAGGTGCGCAACATCGCCGACGTGACCAAGGCCGTGGCCGCCGGTGACCTCTCCA
>JAVHYF010000028.1 GCA_031119205.1 Moraxellaceae bacterium
CTCACTCGTTACGCTTGGCCGGGAGTTCGCCCCGGCGGGCGAGTTACCTTTTGCTACGCGGCAAAAGGTAACCCAAAAGCGCGCCCCGCTTCCGCCGCCACGCTTCGCGTGGTCCCCTGCGCTGCTCGCCGTGACGAGCGGCTGCGGAACTCGCCCTCAGCTCGTCGCTACGCTCGGCCTTCGGTGCTCAGACATGCTCGCCGTCGCGCTACGCGCGATCCCTCGTCACGGCTGTGCTGCTCGGCGGCTGCAGAGGGGTCGTGGGGCCGTGCTTGTGCGGGAGGCCGCACCCAAGTGACATGCCGGACCAGCCATGGCTACACTCTGGCGGGCCGGGTGCTTTTTGCCGGCATTTACCCTGTTCATGAACACAGTAATAGTTAAGACAGCACATTGGCGCCATGGACGAATCGACGAGCAAGGCAGATGCGTACGGCCGCTATGCCAAATACCTGCCCAAGACTGACGACCCCACATTAGTCATTCTCAAGGGTCACCTCATAATTGAGGAACTCCTTCACTCTCTTGCCACCGGTCATTGTCCGAATCCGGAGAGTCTAACTAAGGCTCGTCTGACGTTCGCACAGATCACGTATGTCGCTCAAGCGCTGTTGCAGCTACCTGCAGATCTCCCTTGGTGGGAGCCTGTTCTTGCCTTGAACAAGGTTCGAAACTCCCTTGTACATGAACTCGAGCCTCGCGCGTTCGAGTCGCATCTGACAGCGCTCTACGGACTGTGCAAACCGAAAGATGCGAGCGAGCTGAAAGACTGGAAAGAACCAGAGAGTCTGTCCCAGACCGCACGGTATTGCGTGTTGTACATCATGGGCCAGATGGCGGCCGTTACTGAAGTTGCAGAAGTGCTCCGAAAGCACTTTCCATCGGGGCAGCGATTGCAGAGGACAGACAAAGGAAGCGTAGGCGATGCTGCCTAACTTGGCAGTCGACACGGACACGCTGCGGCAAGGGGCCGCTCAGCGCCCTTGGACGTTGTGCGCCGCGCGGCCCCTTGCCGCAGCATGCCGGTCACTTCTACGTTGATTTTTGCCATGTCTGCCGATACCCGCTTTCAGCAAGCCACCGCCTACCTCGGGTACACCTTCGACGGTGACCTGAAGGTCGGCGGTGACTACGTGCCGTTGCTGCGTGATGGCGACGTCATCTACATCAGCGGGCAGATTCCGCGCGTGGAGAACACGGTGGTCGTCACCGGACGGGTCGGGGCCGAGGTGTCGCTTGGCCAGGCGCAACTGGCAGCGAAGGTGTGCGCCATGCGGGCGCTGGCCTTGTTGCAGCGGGAGCTGGGTTCGCTGGACAAGCTGCGACGGGTTCTGCGCATCTCCGTCTATATCCAGTCCGCCGCCGACTTCACGCAGCAGAGCGAGGTGTCGGATGGTGCCTCTGCGTTGCTGCACGAGGTGCTGGGCGAGGCCGGGCGGCATACGCGGACGTCGGTGGGGGTGTACCATTTGCCGAAGAACGCGAGTGTAGAACTCGATATGGTTGTTTCGGTTGCGGGCTGACTGGGCGAGAGATGCATCTGGTCCGCATCACGGTTGACGAGTTCTTCGACGTGCAGCGCTATGCACCAGGTGACGACGAGGGTGGCGTGCTGCTGAGCTTCAAGGACGTTGCGGGCAAGAAGCACTACTCGGTCATCTTCCCGCCAGGGTTCGAGACCCGGCGTGGTATCGACATCACGGTGGTGCTCGACGGACCGGACGACTGGTCTGTCGTGCACGGCGTGGCGGTTCATGACAGCAAGACTGTCCTTGTGACCCACTCAGTTGTAGCCGGGTGGACCTCGATGGCTTCAGGTTTGCTGCTGGGCTTGTCCATTATTGTTACAAGCGAGCAGTATGGTCGTCTGACGTACGGGGTGTTGATCGGTCTGTTCGCGTTCATGGTGTGGTACGGGGGGCGCATGCTGGGCTCGGCGCGCCGTGTCCGACGTCTGCTGGAAAAGACGCTCTAGCCACACAGGCCCGCTCGCTGTGCTGCAACCCATGCAACGCTCCATCATCGGCTTCCATCTGGACGAGGAGCAGCACTGGATGACGACGGAGCGGGGCGGGCCGGAAAGCTCGAGAATCAAAAAGCGTCAGGCTCGATTTGTTTGAACCCGCTTCGCGGCCCGGATCAATCCAGACGTCATCCCTCATGCGACCACGAATAGCATTCGCAGTAATTCTGGCCCTCGGCGCGGTGACGCACCTCGCGCTGATGCTCAAGCCGCCTCCGGGTTGGGGATACCTGGCGCTGTACCTCGGTTGGCTCGTGCCCAGCGCGGTTGTCGCCCTGTTCCTTCGGGGAGGCTCGGCGGAGCCGCCGCCTTCGTCGGCGCGGCGACGCGGGGTGCGCCAGGCTGCTTCCTCAGGGGTGTGGATGGAGGGCCTGGGCCTGTTCGTCGGGATCGCCGCTGTGGGACTGGTCATCCACGTCTTTGGCCCGTACCGCGAGCACGGCCGTAGCTGGCGGGACTGGGATCAGGGGGACGCGCTGGCGATGATGTTTGCCCTGTGCGCGGCGGGGTGCTGGGGCCTGCTTCGCGGCGAGCCCGGCGACAAGACTGCGCCCATCCCCGATGACTCGATGCTGGTACGCGTTGGCGGCTGGCTGAGACGGTTGGCAGGCATCGCCATCAGTTGCTGGGGTGCCTGGTTGTTTATTCTCGGCATCCGGCATTGGGGGGAATCGTCCGACGGCTTTGACCGCTTGATGAACCTCGCTTTCGTCATAGGCGGTCCGCTGTGGTTCTTCATAGGCCTGGCGCTCGCACGGCGTAGCCGCCGCAGTGCCGCGGCTGAAGAGACGTCTTCCAGCTAGTTGCTCTGCCAACCCGGTTCAGGCCGGGCTTCCTGTGGCGTCGCGCCAAACACTTCCTCGGCTCCGACCCCATGCAACGCCCCATCACCGGTTTCCATCTGGACGAAGAACAGCACTGGGTGGCGGAACTGGCGTGCGGTCACAACCAGCATGTGCGCCACGATCCGCCCTGGGTCAGTCGTCCGTGGGTGACGACGGAGGTGGGGCGGGCGGGGAAGCTCGGGGCGCGGCTGGAGTGCCGCAAGTGCGACCGCGGCGAACCGCGTGACCGGGACCCGGTGGGCGGTTAGGTCGTCCTGCTAGGGCGCCTTCGCCGGCTGGACGAAGGGTGCCAGGAAGCTGGCCGTCACCTTGTTGGCATCCGCAGCGGCTTCCGGGTTGCCGCCGGTCATGACCGGGCCGAAGGGGGTGTCGGTGCGCAGGGACGGTGCGCGCGGCTGGTCGAAGCCGTGGAAGGCGCCGGGGTACACCTTGAGTTCGAAGGCGGCGCTGCCGGGGCTCCGTTGTGCGGTCAGCGTCTGGCAGGCTGCGGGCGGGTTCCAGGTGTCCTTGTCGCCGACCAGTACCTGGATGGGCGCCGCGTGGGTGTAACGGCCGCTGACGCTGCTGCAGTCGGGGTAGAACATGACAGCGGCCTTGAAGCTGCCGCCGGCCTTGTCGGCGCGTGACGGCTCGGCCGCCATGGCCTGGAAGCTGCCGGCTGCGCCCCAGCTCAGCAGCACGATCTGCTCGGGCGACACGTCGCTGCGGGTGCGCAGGTAGGCGAGCGCACCCAGCGAATCCTTCATGCGCGTGGCGGTGTCGATGTCGCGCCCCCGCGCCGGTTGCGTGCAGATCTCCTTGAAGCCGCGCGGGTTGAAGCCGTCCACCAGCAGCACGGCGAGGCCCATCTCGTTGAGCATCTTCGCCATGTTGCGGTAGTGCGGCAGGATCAGATCGCCGCCCGGTGACAGCAGGCCGTTGCAGGCGGGGGCGAGAACGGCCGCCGGTGCCTTGCCGGGGGTCGTCGACTTCAACAGGTAGCCACTGATCTTCACCGGCTTCGGCGGAAACAGGCCCGTCGTGTCCAGGCTGTCGAACTCGATCTGCTCGAAGCCGAGGCGGGCGCCGGGTGTCGTACCGGTGGCGGCGGGACCGGCATCCGCCGCCCCGGCGCTCATGGCCGCCAGCCCCGCCCAGGTCATGCACAGTCGGGCCAGGAGGGGGAGGGTGCGTGCGTTCATGGTGTCGGGCCTGCCGCTGGATGAGGTGGGCAGAGCGTAATGCAATGCGGCCCTGGCGAGGGAGCACAAATGCACGGCGCATCACGCCGGGCTTGTGGGCCGGGCCCGGCCGCGTGATGGGCACGCCTGGTCGCGTTCGCCTGTGCGCCCACCTCCTGCGGCCGGGATGCTGGGTGATGGAGGTCCGCGATGGAAGTCAGCGATAGAAATAGTAGGTCGCGGTGTAGGGCACTTTCGCCAGCGCCTTCAGGTTGCCCGCAGCGCAGGCGGTGGCGGGTGCGAGTCCGCCCACCGTGTCCACGCGCTGGATGCTGCGTGTAGCAGCGAACATGCCGCTGCCGGTGTTGCTCTTGTTGGCCAGCAACAGCCAGGGGATGGCGGTGGACGACGGGCCGGGGTCGCGGGCCTTCACCTCACCGACCACCGTGCTGCCATCCGGCGCCTCCCAGGTCGGCCCCGCATAGTGCTTGCCGAGCGAGGCACCGGTGCGGGCTTCCAGCACCGCTTCCGGTGCCTTGAACGCCCACTCGTAGCTGCCATCCGCCTTCTGCGCGCACTCGTAGATCTGCACGCCCCTGGCCAGGGTTTCGAGATACAGCGTCTGGCCCGCCGGTGGGTTCAGCGCAGCGGGCACGCCGGGTGCGGTGAGCGGCGGCGTGGTGGAACAGGCAGCCAGCAAGGCGAGGACGGCGACAGGCGCGAGGCGGATACGGGGCACGGGATTCTCCTTCGTGATGTGGGCAGGCGGCATCGCGGCGCACTGGCGCCGGATACGACGGGCGCACATCTTGGTGAAGGAGCGGATTGGAAACTTGACCGGAACGCCGGCTGTGTTGTCCACGACGCCGGAAAGGCAGTGGTTGCCCGGAAGGGTGAGGGCAATTGTGTTGGGCCGATTGCATCAGCACATGCAGCGTGACCAAACGGGAATGGATGCCGGCTACTCCAAGGCATCGTGCTAGCGTGCCCACGCATTCCGCATACTCCGGATGATGACCATGAACAGAGAGATTCGCGACTATCGCTACACTCATTCCACGACGTCGATCATCAAAATGATCGTCGTTGTGTGGATCTTCCCGCTAGCCACGTACTGGGGTGCGTCGCGCAATCCGCAGGGAAAGTCAGTGTTGGGTGGACTGGTCCATCTGCCACAGGGTGCGCTGTGGGCATTGTGCGGGTTGACGGTTTTTCTCGCGGTTCTGTGTACGGTGTTTGCGGTAAGGCGCCTTCGAGGTCCCAGTTTTGTCCAGCTTGCTGGCGAGCATGTCGAAATTCCGAAAGCATCGATACTGGGCGGGTGGCTGTCCGTGCCCTACGAGGACGTCACCGGGGTGGAGATTCGCCCGGCCCCGAACAACGACAAGATGATTGTCGTGAACACGAAGGCCGGTCAGTCCCGGTTGATGTTGTCGGCCTTTGATGGCAGCACCCAGTTCCTGGCGTTCTTTGCAGAGCTGCAGGAGCGTATGGAAGGCGTGTGCCAGACGTCCTCCGCGTCTGCCAGGCCTGCGCAGCACACTGCGCCAGCTCCATCCAGCGCGCCCGAGGTGCCCACGCAATCGCAAGGTACGGACCCTCTCGCAGGCGCGAAGCGGGGTGCCCAGGAAGTGGTCCAGGCGCTCGTTGGCAAGCTGAACACCGGTAATGGCGTGCACGTGGAGTCGCTGCTTTGCGCGCTGGGCTCCCTGGCAGGCTATGCGTGCCAGGCCAGGTTGCGGGCGCAGGCCCTCGAGAAAGGCACACCTGAGAACAAGGTATTCGTCATCGTCGAGACCACTAACGGCGGTAAGTACTACTTTGGTGATCCGCTGAACAAGGCGCTGGCGGAATCGAAGTACTCCGTATGGGGGCTCGCTGCCGGCGCGGCCCAACATCATGGGTGTGCTGACCTGCCCGACGTTGCGGAGATCTTTGGTCACGTCAGCAAGACGGTGGGCAACGCCGACTTCGGCCACCCGCGTCTACCGGAGCGCCACCAGCCGGCACTGAAACCTGTCAGCTATGTCCAGGCTTACTGGGCAGCCCTCCTGCCTACGGTCAAGCGCTGCTGCCCGAAGCCTTCGGAATGGCCGATCCTGTATGGCATCGCCATCCAGCAGGTAATGGGCATGAGCAAGCAGATACTGCCGGCAGACATGGCGCTGCGGATCGTCATGGAAAGTGCCGTGCCGATGTCGAAGATCGATCTCGAATCGTATCGATGAAGGCGTTTCGGTGGCGCAACGCTCGCTCCCGGGCTTCTATCGACTGCAGGCATGACTGACCTTGATGCGGCAGGCCCGGAGATCCTGATGACGGATGCTGAGGTTGGCATCGTGGTGGAGCGCCACAATGACTAGCGTCAGGGCGCTGGGCATGTCCTCTGGCGACGCCTCGTGGCTAACGCAGCAAGACCGGCAGCACGACGCACAGGACAATGATGCCCGCGATCACCCAGGGCAGTCGTGTCGCCGGCAGGAAGCCGAACAGTCGCAATGCCTCGGCGGGGAAGATGTGCCAGCAGTTGGGGCAGCGCACCGCCGGGCCGTACGGCGAGTACACGTTGTAGTGGCTGCGCAGGCCGCCGGCCAGCAGTGCCTTGCGGGAGGAGAACTCCGCGGAACAGCGCGGGCAGACTTCGGTTTCTTTCATGGCGGCCGGCAACAGGATGACGTGTGAGTTGCCCGCAGCGGATGGGTGGTGCCGGGCACGGCGCGCTACTGCGACGCCTGGGTGAAAGGTACACCGCTTGCGGCGTCATAGGCCAGTTCATACAGTGCGTAGGCCTCGTTGCCCACCACGGCCTCGGGCGTGTGCATGCGCAGGTGCAGGCGGCCACAGCGAGGCGCGGGCAGGGGCGCGTCCAGGCTGAGCACGACCAGCACGTTGCGTCGCTCGGCCGCTGCGAATGCGCACAGCCGCGTCTCCATCGTCTCCGTGGGCATCGGCTCGGGCTCGGCGCGCTGCCGGTCCCAGCGGATGAAACTGCCCCAGCGGCTGCCGTTCAGGAAGTAGGCCTGCGGCCGGTCGTTTAGCTGCGCGAGTACGGGCCCCACGATGTAATCCGGGTAGCCGGAGAGCGGTAGCTCCGGGGCCGTGGTCCGGATGTAGTCCGCTACCTCCGCACTGCCCGAAAACAGGTAACGCCGCTCCAGCCCGATGGCGGTGACACCGGCTACTGCCTGCACGGCGAGCAGGCCGACGAAGGCCCTGCGCATCCATTGCTCACCGCTCGCGGTCTGCGTCGTTGCTGGTGGAGCAGCCTGCCGGTACAGCCACCAGGCGCCGACCAGTACCAAGAACAGGAAGCCGTGATGGCGTATGTATCCCGGGTAGCCACAGTAGAAGAACACCAGCAGGCCGCCGATGCCTGCCACGAAGAACATCTGCGCATGCCGCACGGGGGCAAGGCGCCAGGCGAAGAGGCCGGCCATCCCCAGCGCGCCGCCGAGCAACAGCAGCTTCAGCTTGTACGGGATGCTCCACTGGTCCCAGAAATGCAGTTCGGGATTCATCAGCGGGAACCAGGCCCGTGCGAAACCGTTCCGGACCATCGTCAGGCGATCGGCGTCGAAGCTGAACAGCCAGCCACGACCGAAGGCGAGATCGGCGGGGGGAGCCATTGTGATGGCCGCTGCGAGGATGCCCGCCGCTGCGACAACCAGCCCCGTCGCAAGACTGGCGCGCGCGCGGATCGTCCATGCGCCGGACAGCGCGGCCGTGCCCAGCGCCAGCACGCCGGCAATGGCGACCAGACAGCCCATCATGCTGGTGTTGGCCAGCACGCCGAGCACCAGTCCCGGCAGCCAGGCGTTGCGCGGCAGGTACCGGAACGAGAGGCAGAACGCCCACAGCAGCAAGGCGCCTGCGCCGTAATTGCGTGCGATCACCGTATATTCGTAAAGCATGAAGTAGCCGAACAGCAGCAGGCAGCGCTCCAGCCGGCTGAAGGGGCTGCAGAACAGCAGCAAGGCTGCGGACGCGAGGGCGATCAGGTAGTGCAGGACCTGCGCTGGCAGGAAGCCCTGCTGGATGTCCGGCAGCGCGAACAGCGCCATGAACCACAGCGCCGGATGGCCGTCGTAGCGGATGTTCTCCAGCAGCTGCGCGAGGCTGTGGCTCTCGCGCACGATCAGCCAGGCCTGTGTTTCGTCGCGCCACAGCTCGTGATGCATCAGGCCGTACAGGCTCAGCCCCGCGAACAGCAGCAGGCAGGCGAACTCCGGCAGGCGGAAGCGGGCGCTGGGCGAGTGTGGCGAGGAGGCCTGTGGTGTCATCGGCATTCGTAGCCGCCCGAGCTGCTGCCGTGGCGGAAGGGGTCGGTGAGTGCGTCGGTGTACTCGCCCATCAGCAGGCGGTGCCTGGGCAGGAAGTGCTGCCGGAAATAGCGGCTGAAACCGGCGAGCTGCCGGCCCTTGTCCGTCAGCTTCACGCAACCGTCCTCGATCGTGATCGTGCCGGACTCGACCTGCTCGGTCAGGCGCACGTCCACCAGGCGGTGTTCCTTCATGTACTCCTGCGAGAACACTCCGCTCATTGCGTCCTGCCGGATGCCGCCGCCGCGCTGGGCCAGCTTTTCGAGGATGTAGAAGGACAACGAGCGGTCGATGACCGTCGGCACCGATATGGCAAAGGCGTAACCGGCCAGCAGCCAGATGAGCAGCATCTGGAAGCGCTCGAACGGGTTGAAGGCCCGAGCGAAAGGCAGCCACAGCAGGGCGAACACCAGCAGCGCGGCGATGACGCCGTCGGCGATCGCTGCGTAGAACACCACGCCGACCTTGAAGAAGCCGATGTGCAGCAGGTAAGTCGCGCACAGGACGACGACGAACAGCAGGGACATCGACAGGAAGAGGCGCAGTTTCATTTGCTGAAGACCAGGGTCCGGTTGCCGAGATAGCTCAGCACGAACTGCAGGCCGGTCGCGAGCAGGAAGCCGAGGTGGTAGTCCTGCCCGAGGACATCCGCCCACAGCCACATGACGCCGCCGTGCAGCAGGGCGATGACACCGTACAGGGAAGCGAAGCGCAGTGCCTGCCCTTGCCAGGCAGCGCGTGCGCCATCGGGAAAGACGAAGTAGCGGTTGCCCGCGAAGGATGCCGCAATGCCGAACACCGCGGCCACCAGGTTCGCCAGGCCCGCTGAGGGGAAGCCCAGCACGTCCAGGTTGAAGGCCAGCACCGCGTAGTGAACGGCGGTCGCCACGACGCCGTTCAGCACGTACCGCCAGATCTCCGTCACGGCTGGCTTCCGCTCGGCCGCGGCAGCAGGATGGTGTCGACGAACTCCCGGTAGGCCAGGGTGGTGGCCACCGCACCGCTGCGCACCACGCCGGTGAGCATCAGCATCATCAGCGCCAGCGTACCGGTCTGCAGCAGCGTCAGCATCAGGATGCCGAGCGCGACCGAGAACCAGCCGGGTGTGGCGAAGCCTGCGAGCTTCAGCATGACGGCCGCAACACTGCCGATGACGGACAGACCGGCGATGCCCGCGCACACGAGGCCGACCCGCACCAGCACGTCCTCCGCAAACACCATCAGCGCGCGGAAGCCGTGCAGGGCCAGGCCCACGAAGTTCATCTTGGATTGCCCGGCGTAGCGTGGCCCCCGGTCCAGCGGACACGCGCGCACCCGCAGCTTCGAGGCCAGTGCCGCGGCCGCCACGTGGATGGGCAGCTCCTGCATCGCCGCCAGGCGCCGCACCCCTGCACGGCGCATCGCCATGAAGTTGCCGAAGCTGATGCTGCGTCCGGTCATCAGCGCGAACAGGCGCTTGTACACCTCGTAGAAAGCCTTGAAGCGGAAGGTCTCGATGCGGCTCTTGCGTTGCGCTACCGCCACGTCCACCTGACGGTCGTCCAGCACCTGCAGCAGATCCGGGATGCTGCGCGGCAGGTCCTCGCCGTCGGAGTCCATGACGACCACCTGCTGATGCTCCAGCATGTGCTCCGCCGCCAGGCCCATGCCCACCGCGATGGCGCGCTGGTGGCCGACATTGCGCCGCAGCCTGACGACAGCGCCCTGCGCGGACAGGCCCTCCAGTACGGATGCCGGCAGGGGCTGGCGCACCGAGCCGTCATCCACGGCGAGGATGAACAGTTGCGCGCCGAACACCGCATCCAGTTCACGGAACAGGCGGGACGAGGCCTCCAGGTCCTCGTACACCGGCGTGACGACAACCAGTCCGATGTTTGCAGGAATCATGCGTCCAGCACCTTGCGGAAGTAGTCGATGGTTCTGCCCAGGCCCTGCTCCAGGGCGATGGTGGGCTGCCAGCCGAGCGCCTGCCGGGCCAGCGCGATGTCGGGGCGACGCTGTCGCGGGTCGTCCTGCGGCAGCGGGCGGAACACGATCTCCGAGCGGCTGCCCGTCATGGCGAGGATCTGCTGCGCAAGCTGCAGCATCGTGAACTCGCCCGGGTTGCCGACGTTCACCGGGCCGGTGAAATCGGCCGGCGTGTTCATCAGGCGGATCATCGCCTCGATGAGGTCATCCACGTAGCAGAAGCTGCGTGTCTGCGAGCCGTCGCCGTAGATGGTGATGGGTTCGTTCTTCAGCGCCTGCACGATGAAGTTGCTGACCACGCGGCCGTCGGAGGCATGCATGCGCGGGCCGTAGGTGTTGAAGATGCGCATGACCTTGATCTCCAGCCGGTGCTGGCGCCAGTAGTCGAAGAACAGCGTCTCGGCGCAGCGCTTGCCCTCGTCGTAGCAGCTGCGGATGCCGATCGGATTGACGCGCCCCCAGTAGCCCTCGGGCTGCGGGTGGACTTCCGGGTCGCCATAGACCTCCGAGGTGGAGGCCTGCAGGATGCGCGCCTTCACCCGCTTGGCCAGCCCCAGCATGTTGATGGCGCCGTGCACGCTGGTCTTGGTGGTCTGCACCGGATCGAACTGGTAATGCACCGGCGAGGCCGGGCAGGCCAGGTTGTAGATCTGGTCGACCTCCACGTACAGGGGGAAGGTCACGTCGTGGCGCATGGCCTCGAAGCGCGGGTTTGGCAACAGGTGCTCGATGTTGCGTTTCGACCCGGTGAAGTAGTTGTCGACGCACAGTACATCGTGGCCCGCATCAAGCAGGCGCTCGCACAGATGCGAGCCCAGGAAGCCTGCGCCACCGGAAACCAGGATCTTGCCCATCAGCTCTTCCCCCAAAGAAGCTAACGCACCTGAACAGACCGTGCACCACGCGTGAAAGCCTGCCGCAGCCATGTGTCATGACTGTGCTCCCCCTCAGGCAATCCTCGGGCACCCGGCGATGCAGGCCCGCGAGATGGCAGTCCGGCGGCTGTCCCCCAGCTTCCGGACGGCGCAATGCAGGCCGACCACGCCCTGCATCAAGCAAGAAGCTGGCCGTCCGGCAGGCGAAGGGAAGAAAGGTCGGGCGAGGGTCGGGGGTGAGGAGCGCGCCGCCAGAGCGGTGGCGCTGTGGCCGGGTGGCCGTCAGCAGGTGACGACGCAGCCCGGCCGTGAGGGAGTCAGCTCAGTGGTGATGGAAAAGGCCGGTCACCACCATGACGCCGATGCCGGCGAGCAGGCAGCCGACCTGCCAGGCGGCGACATGACGTTCGCGTTCCCGCCGCAGCATGGGGATGAGGTCGGCCACCGCGATGTACAGGAAGCTCGCCGCGGCGAGGCACAGGGCGTAGGGCAGCAGCGGCTGGGCGGAGGCGAGTGCGAAGTAGCCGACGATGCCGCCGGCCACGGATGCCAGGCTGGAGGCACCGTTGTAGAGCAGCGCCTTCAGGTTGGAGAAGCCGGCGGCGCGCAGCAGCATGAAGTCGCCTGCCTCCTGCGGGATTTCGTGGGCCACCACGGCGGCGGTCGTCGTCCAGCCCAGCAGCGGATCGGTGAGGAAGGCGGCGGCGATCACCACCCCGTCGACGAAGTTGTGGAAACCGTCGCCGATGAGGATGGACATCACGGTGTCCTGACCCACCACGTGGCTGTGCCCATGATGGTGGTGGCCGTGCGAGTGACCGTCGTGACCATGGCTGTGAGCCGCCTCGTGTTCATGCCCGCCGTGGCCGTGGTGCTCGCCGTCGGCATGGTGGTGGTGGCGCCACAGCGAGGCGCGCTCCATCAGGAACAGCGCGAGCAGGCCGCCGAGCAACACGGTGAACAGCATGCGCGGGTCTTCGCCGGTCTCGAAGGCTTCCGGCAGCACGGTGAGGGTGGCGGCGCCGAGCAGCGCGCCGGTGGCGAAGGCCACCATGCGGGGCAGCCAGCGTTGCGGCAGGCCGGCGACGAAGAGGCCCGCGACCAGCAGGCTGAGCAAGCCGCCGATGATGCCGGCGATGATGATGTAGAGCAGGATCATGTTCTTGTTGTGGGTGGTGCGTGTGTCGGTTGCGTGTGGGGCGTCTGGGGTGTGAAGGCCATGTGAAGGCGCGGCTTACTTGCCGGCGCGTTCGTAGGGTGCGGTCTGCTGGGCGCTCAGCTTGTAGCCGGCCTTGCCGAAGGGGCTGTCGGTGGACACCGTCTGCATGCGGCCGGACACCCACAGCGTGGACATCATCTGCACGTTCTTCAGCGGCTTGTCGCTCACCACGTGGATGATCTGGTTGGACGGCGGCGGCGGGGTGTGGATGCAGGCGCCGAAGTAGGGCACCAGCAGGAATTCCTTGAGGCCGTCCTTGCCGCTGTCCAGCGGCACCACGAAGCCGGCGATGCGTACCGACTGGCCGTTGAGCTTCGGCTCCACCGGGGCGTTGTCCCAGGCGGCGCGCACTTTCTCCATCAGCTGGTTGGCGCGCGGGTCGCCGTCCTGCAACTTGCCGAGGTCCACGCCCTTGAACACCGCCATCGGGTCCCAGTCGGCGGGCATCAGCGCATCGAAATTGATCTCGCGGAAGCCGCCTGCCTTCGGGGCCGGGGCGGACTGCAGTGTCTCGCCCACCTTGTACTGCGCGCTGGCGAGGTCGCTGAAGCAGGGCGTCAGCGCAAGGATCAGAAGGGTGAAGAGGGCAGGACGCATGAGGGATCCGTGTGTCAGAAACGCTGGCTGAGGCCGTCTGCCAGCGAGAGACGGTAGGCGCGCGCCGCCGGTACCAGGCTGGCGAGCGTGCCCGCCATTATGATCGCCGCCAGCAGGCCGAGTTCGTCGGCATTGAAGGCCACGCTGCGCAGCGCGACGCCGTATTGCGCCTCCACCCAGGGGCCGAGGCCAGCGGAGAGCAGCGCCAGCAGCGCACCGCCTAGCAGCACGCCGGCCACGGTGACCAGCAGGCCTTCCAGCGCCAGCAGCAGCAGGATGTGCAGCGGCCGCGCGCCCACGGCGCGCAGCACCGCCAGCTCGCGCCGGCGTGCGTCCAGGCCGGCGAGGATGGTCGCCACCAGCCCCACGAGGCCCACCGCGACGACGAGGGCGGACACCAGCAGCATGACCCGCTCGCCCACGCTGACCACCTGCCAAAGCTCGTCCAGCGCCACGCCGGGCATCACGCCCATTAGTGGCTCGTCGGCGTAGCCCGCCACCGCGCGCTGCATGGCGAACACCTGGGCGCGGCTCTTCAGGCCCACCAGCACGGCGGTGACGCGCTTGGGCGTGAGGTCGAACTTGCGCACCAGCTCGGGCGGAATGCTCATGCCCGGCATCGGCATGCCGCCAGCCCAGTCGACATGGATCGCCTCGATGCCCTGCAGGCTGATGTGCACCGTGCGGTCCACCGCGGTGCCGGTGCGCGCCAGTACGCCGACTACGGTGAAAGGCTTGTCGGCATGCTCGGCGCCTTCCAGCCCCGCACTGCCGTGGGTCAGGGTGAGGCGGTCGCCTGTGCGGTGGTCCAGCCGCTCGGCGACTTCCGCGCCGAGCACCGCTTCGAACAGCGTGTCCGTCGTACCACCGAAGGCGCGGCCGTCCTGCAGGCGCAGCGACTGCGCGTCGCCGTAGCGGTAATGCGTGAAGTAGTCCGTGGTGGTGCCCAGCACCGGGAAGCCGCGATAGGAGTCGCCCATCGCCAGCGGCAGGGTCCACGCCACCGCCGGGTGCTGCGCCAGCCATTGCGCACTCTGCCAGCGGATGTCGGCGGTGGCGTCACCGAGGCGGAACACCGCGTACAGCATCAACGGCACCGAGCCACCGCGGGCGCCCACCACCAGGTCGGTGCCGGACACCGACTGCACGAAGTTGTCGCGCACGTCATGGCGCACGCGCTGCACGCCCAGCAGCAGGGCGGTGGCCAGGGCGATGGACAGCAGGGTGAGCGACAGCGCGAAGCGGCGGTTCCAGGCGCTGCGCAGGGCGGTGTGGAGGAGGGCGGTCATGGTGTGCCGTCTGCCACGCGCATGGCGTGCGGGGAAAACGACGCCTGCAGGAAATCCGTCGCTCCTGCGAAGGCAGGAGCCCAGTGACTTTGAAAAAACGCGGACGACGCTGGATTCCTGCCTACGCAGGAATGACGGATGCAAGGGGCGGTGCCAATGACGAAGCGAATGCGCTCGCGGGGCGTCCTCATGCCGCTACCCCGCTCAGTTCCGTCAGCGATGCGACGCGCGCGAAGCGCGCAGCCAGCCGCATGTCATGGCTGACGAACAGCACGGTCGCCCCCGCTTCGTCCGCCTCCTGTAGCAGCAGGTCGATGAAGGCCTGCTGGCGTTCGGCGTCCAGCGCGGAGGTGGGTTCGTCGGCGATCAGCAGTTCCGGCCGGCCGATCAGCGCGCGGGCGGCGGCGACGCGTTGCTGCTCGCCGACCGACAGCGCGGTGGCGGCTTTCTGCCAGCGGTCTTCCGGCAGGCCGAGGCGGCCGAGCAGGCGCGTGGCCTCGCTGTGCAGACTGCCTGCCTGCAGCACGCGCGCACGGCGGCGGGCGGAGAAGCGGCAGGGCAGCAGCACGTTGTCGATGACGGACAGGTAGGGCAGCAGGTTGAACTGCTGGAACACGATGCCCATGTGCTCGCCGCGCAGGCGGTCGCGCGCGGCGCCGCCCAGTTTCTCCAGCGCCTGGCCGAGTACCCGGACCGAACCGGCCTCGGCACGCAGCACGCCGGCGACGAGGCCGAGCAAGGTGCTCTTGCCACTGCCGCTGGGGCCGTGGAGGAACAGGTGTTCGCCGGCAACCAGCGTCAGCGTCGGCACGCGCAGCCCCGCGCCGGCCTGTCCGGGCCAGCGGTAGTGCAGGTCGTGCAGGGCGACGACCGGGGTGGGCTCAGCCGGTGCTGGCGTCATGGGTAGCGAGTGTACGAAGGCATGCGCAAGCGTAGCGGAACGGCATGCGTCGGGTGTGAGCCGCGACGCATCCGCTTCATGCCTGCATGGCTTACCAGGACAGCTTGCGCGCCTTGCTGCTGAGCTTGGCGGCGCTCTGGCGCTTGGGGGTCACCAGGGCGACATCGAACTGGCGGAAGCGCTTGAAGGCGTCGAACAGCTTCACTTCCACGCCGTTGAGGACGGCCGGATTGGCGCAGCGGAAGGTCCATTGGGCGTCGAGGTCGGCATGGTCTTCGTCAGCCCCTTCGACCTTCTTGCTGGTCTCGCCCAGCAGTTCCGGCGCGACGACATCCGACGCCAGCTTCACGGATACCGGGGTGCATTGCGCAGCGGCAGTCGGCACGAAGAGGCTGTCGGTCTTGCGCAGCGTGGCGGCCATGCTCTTCACCGCGGCGAAATCCTTTTCGTACTTGGGCGCGCGTTCGAAGCCGAGGAAGTTGTCCAGCGGGGACTCCAGGGCGATGGTCAGCGTATCGCCCTCGACGCTTACGGCTAGCTCGCCTACCCCGTGTACGTGCTTGTGGCTGTGGCCCTGGGCGTGGGCCAGCGGCGCTGCAAGCGTGGTGGACAACAGGGCGGACAGCAACAGCAGGGACGGCAGGCGCATGGCAATTCCTTGGGCGACAACGGGAAAACGGACTGGCATTGGAGCACAGGCGGCGGCGTTATTGCAACCATGTTGCAGAAGCAAGCTGTTTGCCGGAGCGACGGAATGGCAACCGAGGGCAAGCAATGGCAACCCGGAGCACCAGCCGACAGCCGGGGAACCAGCACGGCAGGAGTGCGTCGCCGCGGCCTCAGCCCTGCATCAACCGCGGCTGCATCAGCCCGCTGAGCCAGGCCATGAACACCTGCACCCGGCGCGGCAGGTGGCGGCGGTTGGCGTAGAGCAGGGACACCGGCATCGGCGCGGCCTGCCAGGCGGGCAGGACTTCCACCAGGTGGCCGCCCGCCAGCCAGGGTTGCAGCCCGGTTTCCGGCGCCTGGATGATGCCCAGCCCGGCCAGACAGGCGCGGGTGTAGGCGTCGGAATTGTTCACGCTCAGGCCGCCCGGCATGGGCAGGAATTGCGTGTGGCCGTCGCCATCCACGTACTCGAAGCCCGGTGCACGGGCACTCAGCACCGGCAGGTAGTGCACCAGCCGGTGCTGGGCGAGATCGTCCAGCGTCTGCGGCGTGCCGTGTTCAGCCAGGTAGGCCGGGCTGGCGACGTTGAGCAGGCGGTAGCGGCCCAGCGGCCGGGCGATCAGGCTGGAGTCGGCCAGCGCGCCGACGCGCAGCACGCAGTCGAAGCCTTCGCGCACCAGATCCACCCGCCGGTCGGTGCTGGACAGCTCGATCTCCAGCCCCGGGTGCTCGGCCATGAAGGCCGGCAGGGCGGGTATCACCACGTCGCGTGCCACGGCCAGCGGCATGTCCACCCGCAGGCGGCCGCGCAGGGCGGCCGGGCTGTCCTGGAACAGGCCCTGCAGTTCCTCGATGTCGGCCACCAGATCCTTGCTGCGCTCGTAGAAAACCTGGCCGTCCTGGGTCATCTGCACCTTGCGGGTGGTCCGGTGCAGCAGGCGGGTGCCGAGGCGGTTCTCCAGCTGCTGCACGGCGGCCGACACGCTGGCCTTGTGCATGCCCAGGCTGTCGGCGGCGGCGGTGAAGCTCGCCAGCTCGGCGACGCGCAGGAAGATCTGCATGGATTCAAACTGGTTCATGGTGCCCTGATTGTCTTGAAATCAAAGACAGTCTAGCAATCCGCGCCGCGTTTATCTGCAGCAGTTCGCTCAATAGACTGCATTCCGTCGGGCAAGCCTGCCCACCTCACACGGAAGGACGCGTCATGAACACGACAACCCAAACGACTGCCACCCCTATCGCCCTGGTTACCGGTGGCAGCCGCGGCCTCGGTCGCAACGCCGCGCTGAAGCTCGCCGCCCAGGGCGTGGATGTGATCCTCACCTATCGCAGCCAGCGCGCCGAGGCCGACGCCGTGGTGGCGGAGATCGCCGCCCTTGGCCGCCGCGCGGTTGCCCTGCAACTGGACGTGGCCAACAGCCGCAGCTTTGCCGGCTTCGCCGCCCAGGTGCACGAAAGCCTGCAGGGCGTGTGGCAGCGCGAGCGCTTCGACTACCTGGTGAACAACGCCGGCACTGGCATCCACGTGTCCTTCGCCGACACCAGCGAGGCGCAGTTCGACGAGATGGTGAACATCCATCTCAAGGGCGTGTTCTTCCTCACCCAGGCGCTGTTGCCGCAGATCGCCGATGGCGGTCGTATCCTCAATGTGTCCAGCGGCCTGGCCCGCTTCGCGATCCCCGGCTTTGCCGCCTACGGCACCATGAAAGCGGCGGTGGAGATGCTGACGCGCTACCTCGCCAAGGAACTCGGCGCGCGCCGCATCACGGTGAACGTGGTGGCACCCGGCCCGATCGAGACTGACTTCGGCGGCGGCGTGGTGCGCGACAACGCCAGCATGAACGCCCAGCTCGCCGCGCAGACCGCACTGGGCCGCGTCGGCGTGCCGGACGACATTGGCGGCGTCATCGCGTCACTGCTGTCGCCGGGCATGGGCTGGGTGAATGCGCAGCGCGTAGAGGCGTCGGGCGGCATCTTCCTGTAATGCCGGGTGAGTAAGAGCGCAGCAAGGTGTCCGTCTCACTGCCCGTAACGCTTGATTGCGTCATAGGCTTTCGTGTCGTCGATGCGACGAAACCTCGTAGCGTCCTGAATCGCTTTCGGCCGTGGCTCGGTCGAAGCGACCGGTGGCGTCGACGGAGGTTGGCTGGCCCGTTTGTCGAAGCGCTCCTGGAGTGCGTTGGCCCGGCTTTCTGCGCCGTCGGCGAAGCGTGCGGCATTACCTGCCGCAGCCTCGGCCACTTCAGCTGCGGTGCGTCCTGCCTCCAGTGCCTGTTCGGCGGTGGCCAGGCGGGTGGATGCAGCAACGGCCTGACGTTGGGCGAGTGTGTCGGTCACCGCGGTGGCGGCTTGTGTTGCGCTGTCCTGAGCGGAGCCGGCTGCGCGTCCGACGGCATCGGCCATGCCCTGTACGCTCGCCAGCCCGCTGTCCTGTGGCCAGCGGGTGGCGTAACGGCTGGCGATGTCGGCTGCGCGCCGGGCAGCCTCCTGTGCGCGCTTCGCTTCCGCGTCGGCCCTGTCCTGTGCGGTGCGGGCGCCCTGCGCAAGGGTGTCTGCCCTCACAAGGCTCTGGCGGAACTCGGGGAAGGGCGTGTCCGGCTGTTGTGCCGGTTCCGGTGCCGGCATGGCGGGTGTTGGTGGTGGCGGCGTAGCGATCGCGACCTCTGTGTTCGCGGGGCCTGCGGCAGGAGGTTCGGTCGCCAGTTGTCTGTCGGGGGACAGCTCTGCCACCACTGCGTCGGGGCCGGACAGCGACCAGGCGACTGCTCCGACGACGAGTGCGACGGCGGCTGCGGCACCCGCGAGCAAAACCGGATTGCGCTGGCCGCCTTTGCTGTCGCCCAGTAGCGTCTCCAGTACGGCCACCAACTGGGCCACGTCGTAGTCCCAGCGCTTGTCGCTCACCTCGCTGGCCTGCAGGCGGGCCAGGCCCTGGATGTCGTCGGGCAGGTCGGTGCGCGAGGGCATGGTCGCGCCACCCAGCAAGACAGGAATGACCACGCGCTGACTGCGCAGCGCGGTAGCGATCTCCAGTCGCGTGAAATCGTCCGGATCGTCGAGCCGGCGCTGGCCCTGCGAGCTACGCGCGTTGAGCCAGCCGGGGCCGGTCAGTGCCAGCAGCACGTCGCTGCTGCTCACCGCATCGTCGATGGCCTTCGCGAAGTCGACGCCGGGGCGGATCGTCTCGATATCCATGAACACCTTCGATGCGCCGAAGTGGCTGGCGAGTTCGTCGCGCAGGCGGCCGGCCCAGCCGGAGGCGTCGGCGCGGCGGTAACTGATGAAGATTCCGGGCATGGCAACTCCAGGGGTGATCAGGGGGCTCAGAGCGTCTTCAGGTACTCCACCAGCGCATCCTTGTCGGCCGCCGGCAGCGTCGTGCCGAAGTCGTGCCCGCCGTTGCCGTTGCCGTGCAGTCGCACGTCGAAGGGCGTGCCCACCTGCTCGGCGCGCGGGCCGGTGCTGACGAAGCCGACCTTCTGCGGGTCGAGCAGGTCGTAGCCGCGATGGAACAGCGTGGGCCGCTGTGCCGGTGGCTCCAGCAGGTCGCGCAGGGTCGGCACCGAGCCGTTGTGCAGGTAGGGCGCGCGCAGCCAGATGCCGTCCAGGTGTTGCGCGACGTAGCCGGTCAGCGGCGCCTCCACCAGCCCCGGCCGCTCGATGCCCATCTCGCGCACCACCCTGTTGGCGGCCACCGCGGCTTCCTTCGTCCAGGTGAGGATGCGCTTGTCATCGGTTCCGATCTCGGCCAGCGGGACCACGGTGCCGGTGCGCGGGCTGGCGTGGCAGGTGGCGCATTGCTGGTCGAACACGGCCTTGCCCTGGGTGGCGCGGGCGGCGTCGACCGGCAGCGGGAACTTCGGCGCCTTGTACTTCGCGAGGTAGGTGTGCAGCCAGTCGATCTCGCGCAGGAAGGCGGCGTTGTCGCGCGGCGCGGCGCCCACCACGCCCAGCGCGGAATCGATGATCACCGAGCGCGGGTCGTTGCTGTCGCCGGCCCAGTTCATGCGCTGGCCGGCCTCCGGCTTGTACTTGTCGATGTTCCACAGCGAGGGCATGTCGGTGGGCCCCAGCGTGTCGTCCATCTTCCACTCCAGCATGAAGTACTTGGTGAGGTTCATGGCGTCGTCGCGGCCACGCCCCCAGTGCGGAAAGTCGGGACGGAAGATCCACGCGAACTGCGCCTCGCGTTCCAGCAGGCGCTTCTTCGTCATCGGGATGATGACGAAGCGGTAGGCCAGGCTGTCGATGAGATCGAGATCGGTGACCAGTGCGATCTCGCGCATCAGCACGTCGCTGTTGAAACGCGGGTCCTGAGCGCACAGCACCAGGAAGCGGAAGAAGTCCTGCAGGGCGAGGCGATGGTTCGGCCCGGTGGGCACGAACACCGGGTTGCTGTCATGCGTCAGGCGGTAGCTGGCGGTGTGGCAGGACGCGCAGTTGTTGCCGACGCGATCGAAGCCGATGCGCTTCTTCGTGAAGCCGGCCGGTAGCTCGCGGCCCTGCTCCCAGGCCGGGCCGAAAGCGGCGTAGCCGGCGCCGTTACCCGGCAGCTTTTCCGGGAACACGCGCGGCAGTACGTAGAAGATCCAGTACGGGATGCCGGCATCCACCTCGCCACCGATGGAGCCGTACAGGAAGCGCGTGTCCTCGTCGGCAGTGACCCACGCCTCCTGCGGAAACTCGCGGAAGAAACGCTCGTAGGTCAGCCAAACGCTGAACAAGGTCAGCACGAAGAGGATGCCGAGGACGATGAAGACGCTGCGGGTGCGTAGGCGCATGATCTCTCTCCCTCAGAAACCCTTTAGGTATTCCACCAGCGCGTCCTTGTCGGCGGCGGGCAGATCGGTGCCGTAGGCCGCACCGCTGTGGCCGCCGTTGCCGTTGCCGGCTTGCGTGGTGTCGTAGGGGAAGAAGCGGTGGCCATTTGCCTCCGCCACGTTGCTGACGAATCCGACCCGCTGCGGGTCGTACACATCATTGCCACGGTGGAACTGTTTCGGTCGTTTCTCTACAGGCTCCAGCAGGTCGCGCAGCGTGGGCACCGAGCCGTTATGCAGATAGGGTGCGCGCAACCACAGTCCGTCCAGCGGCATGTTGGCGTAGCCCCAGGTCTTGCGGAAGCGCTCGAAGCGCGGCTCGCGCGATGCAGCGTCGTAGCCGGCGTAGAGCGTGGCCTGATTGACCGCCAGCTCATACGTGTAGGAATCCAGCCGAGCACGGTCGGTGGTGATGTCGGCGATCGGTGTGATGTGGCCGACCAGCTTGCCCTTGAAGTCGCGTCCGCTGGCGCCGTGGCAGTCGGCGCACAGCCTGTCGTAGACGGGCTTGCCGCGCGCGGCGAGTGCCGCGTCGCGCGGGAAGGGATAGTCCGGTGGCGGCAGGGTCAGCAGCCAGTCCTCGATGCGGCCGATGGCAGTCATGTCGATGGTGGGTGGCGTGGTGCCGGTGCCGAAGGCGGCGCTGCGGTTGCGTTCCTCCACGCGGTCGTTGTTGCCGTCCCAGTGCAACTGCATCGGTGCGCCGTCGTCGCGTTGCTTGCGCGCGGCCTGCAACCACACCGAGGGAAAGTCGGAGGCGCCGCGTTTCTCTTCCACCGGCAGGCGCTCGAACGGGAAAGCGAACAGCGCCTTGGCGGAGTTGAAGGTGTCGACGCGGCCCGGCCCCCAGGGCGGGCTCTCCGCCACGAAGGAGAAACGCCCCTTCAGCATCAGCAGGCGCTCGCGCATCAGCGAGATGGCCACCGGGTACACCAGGTAGCGGTCTATCGGCCCGATGCCGCCCGCAGCGCGGTCGATCTCCGGCACCAGGTACTCGGCGGCGAACTTCGGATCCGCTGCGCAGTTGAAGAAGAACCGCTCGAAGGCGTACAGGTCCAGCCGGTGCGAGGGCATGCCGACGTAGAGCTTCGGCTCAGCAGTGTCGGACGCACGCACGGTGCTGACGTGGCAGGCCGCGCAGTTGAGGAACACGCGATCCAGGCCGAGGTTGCGCCGCTGCGATACGCCCACCGGCAGCGTCTTGCCCGGCTCGAAGATCATGCCCAGCGATTCATAGCCCTTGCCGGGCAGGTGTTTGGCGCACACGGTGGGCAGCACCTGCCAGATCCAGTACGGGAAGCCGGATTCACGCTCGCCGCCGGTGGAGCCGTACTTGAAGTGCTCGGCGGGGTCGTCGTAGGTCACCGGCCGGTCCGGCAGGAAGCGGATGGCGGCGATCAGCAGCACCAGTGCGGGCACCGTCACCAGCAAGGCGACGAGCAACCAGAAGCGGTTGCGCCAGCGGCGTGCGCTGCGGGCGGCGGTGGGCTCGGTTGCCGGGTTCATCGTTGCAGTCCTCGTGACGGGGCGGGTTCTTCCACGCAGGTCGGCAGCAGCTCGTAGTCGCTGCCATCGCCATCGCGGCCGGGCATCAGCGGGCGTGGCAACTGGCCGTCCTCGCGCAGCCAGCGCGCGGCGATATCGCTCAATGCCTGCAACTGCCGACGGGTGTCGTCGCTGGCGTCGAAGTGCGCAGCGGGCAGCACGCTGGCCGGTGGCATCGGTGTCTTGATGCGCTGCGCGGCCGGCACCTGCCACATCGCCAGGCGCTGGTAGATGCGCGCGGCGCAGCGACGCAGGCGGGCATCCACCTCGGCGGCGTTGCCGTGCAGGAAGTTGGGCGGAAAGCGCTCGGCCGTGTCGTGGCAACTCGCGCAAAGCGGGTGGAAGGGCGTGCTGCCCGGTGCAGTAGCGCCAGCCGTTCCTGCCGTGCTTGCGGTGGCTGGGGCGGGCGATGCGTGCAAGGCGTGTGGGGCTTGCGATGGCCCGGCTGGGACACGCACGCCCAGACGCGTGAACAGCAGGCGCTGCACGCGCTCGCGCGAGAAGGCGTGGTCGTCCAGCAGATCGTCATTCACGCCGCGCGCAGTGAGCGCCGCATCGATATGCGACGCGAGTGTCGCGAAGTCATCGGCCGTCTGTAGGCGCAGTGCGGTACGTGCCGTGCTGCCGGCCCGGGCGTTGCGCAGTTCGAGCGACACGAGTGCGCGACCCTGTGCGTCGCGCGGGGGGCGACGCTCGCGAAGCGGCACCACCTGCAGGCGGTCATGGGCAGCGCGGAGGCTGCCGATCTCTGCTGCGCCGAAGTCGCCATCGTTGCCGCTACCGGTGCGCAGGCTGTCCAGGCTGCCGCGACCGTTCAGGTAGATGCGGCCGCTGATCTGCGCGCCTTGCGGGTTGCGGCAGTCCAGTGAGATGCGTTGCGCGCGCAGGTCCACCGGGTGGCAATCCAGCACGGTGTCCTGCATCGGTGTGACCGGCGCACGCAGTGCCCGGTCCAGCACACGCATGTCGGCCTCGTCGAAGAAGCTGCCCAGGGTGGCGGCCACCTGGGCCAGCGTGGTGGCGTCCGGCACTCGCAGCACGGCCTGTGGCGGACGTGTCGCCAGCGGGTCGAGAGCGGGGCTGACGTGTACCGCGCGGGCGGCCTGCGTCCCCTCCGCGTGGGTCAGAACCGGCATGCGCGAAGGGATATCGGCGCCCATCGCCGCGAGGCCCTGCGACCAGTGCCGTTGCCAGTTGGCATGCAGGGCTTCGGATGCCGTCTTGTCCAGCGCCGGTGCGCTGGCGCGGCCGCCGGACAGGCGCCACTGCAAAGCGGCACGCAGCAAGGCGCCGCGGCAGCTGCGTGCGGCGCGCGAGGTCGCGTCGCCGCAACCCTTCTGCCAGACGGCCTGCGCGGTGGCGATGTGGCTGGCGCGGTCGGTGGACTCATCCAGCGCGTTGGCCTGGTCCACGCTGCCGGTGGCTGCGATGCCGTGGAACCTGGCCTGCACCGTGCGCAGGCGCTGGCCGATCTGCGCGTCGGCATTGCTCTCCTGCCACAGCGGGCGCGAGAAGATCGGCCCGAGGTTCTGGTGGCAGCTCGCGCACAGCACGCGCCGCGCAGGCGTCACGCGTGGCGTGCCACCTGCGCGGTAGTCGTGCACGAGCTGGAACTCGAAACGGCCGGCGGCCTCGTTGTAGCTGATCACCTCGATGCTGCCGGTGTTGTCCTGGTAGCCGAGGTAGAGGCGGTCGCGCAGCAGCGGTGCATCGTGTGGCTTGCTGGCCGGCGCCTCGCGGTCGAAGCCGACCACCACGCGCGGGTGCTGGAAGAACTGGCCGATGGCGGCCGGCCGTTGCAGCGAGCGGCCCAGTGGAATCAGTACGCGGCGCGAGCAGGGCGTGGCTTCACTGCAGCCACCGCGCTGCTCAAGCTGCGCAAGCAGCTTCGTGAACGGAAAGGGCAGGTGATGTTTGCCGTCGCGACGGGTCAGTGTGTCGAACAGCGACTGGCCGGCGGGTGGCAGGTCGGGGCCGGGGCGCATGGCGTCCGGCAAGGCGTCAGCCGGCGTCACTGTCATGGCCGGTTCCTGCGCCTTGCCCGCCGATGTGGTTGTGCCCAGCGTGCACACTGTCGCGAACAGCAGCGCAAGCCGGCGTGGCGCACAGTCCATTCACTGGCGCCTCACTTGCCAGCCAGCAGTGCGCGGGCCTGCGTGCCACCCCAGCAGTCCTCGGCCACCTTGCCGCTCTGCGCGAAGGCCGGTTGCTCGCGTTTCGCGATGTCCTCGTTGTAGAGCGTGAAGTTGAGGACGAACACGCGGTCGATGTAGGCGCGGCCGAGGTAGAAGCCGGGACGCACCATGCGGATCTCGTCACGCACCTTGAGGCCGCGGCGGCCAGCCAGATAGTCGGGCTTCTCCATGTAGCCCTCGACTTCGTCGGTGAAGGCGTAGTCGATGATGATGGACTCGCGCCGCGAGTCGAGCAGGCTCTGGCCGCAGTACAGCTTGGCGGGGAACAGCAGCCAGGCGTCACGGCCGCTGACCTCGATCTTCTGCGGATCGCCTTCGACGAGACCGGCGGCCTTCAGCGTGGCCAGGTCCTCGATGCGGTTGCGCAACACGCGTTGCTGGCGATAGAACACCTTGCCCTTCCACAGCCCTTCGCCGATGGCGTCCACCGCGCCGATGGTCTTCTCGGTGAGCGCACCCTTGAGCGCCAGTGCGATGCCGCCGCTGCCGGTCTGGAGGATCTCGGTGAGCCGCTTCTTGCCGCTGACGCCACCGGGAAACACGATGCCGCCCTCGAAGGCGCCGTCGGGAATCGGCCCGGCGGAGAGGCGCGCGTAGATCTGGTCGATGCGCTCCTGGTCCAGCGCGGCGAGGTTCTCCGGCGTGATCTTGTCGAGATCGGCCACCGTGAGCGGATGCTGGTGCTCCACGGCGGCGAGGTCCGGCTTGCTGGCGTAGCCCTCACCGTAGGTGGCGAAGGGGATGTCCGGCGCCTCGGGTTTGCGGTCGCAGGCGGCGAGAACCAGGACGCAGGACGTGGCGAAGAGGATGGCGCGGATGCGATTGGTCGTCATGGTTGCGCTCCGCTCACAGGGTGGCCAGGAAGGCGATCAGTGCCTTCTTGTCGCTGTCGGGCAGGCCTTCGCCGAAACGGTGGCCCTCGTTTTCCACCACGGCCGTGCAGTGGCTGTAGTGCTGGTCGATCAGCTCACTTTTCTCACCGATGATCTTCACGAACTGCGAGGGGTCGGCGACCAGGCGGTCGGCCAGCGCGCCCAGCTCGGTGGTGAGCTCCTTGCCCAGGCGGGCTTCGGTGCGTGCCTTGTCGCGCTTGGCGAGGAACAGGTCGACGATGAAATCCTTGTGCCGCATGCTGGTCAGGAAGTTGGCCGGTACGCCTGCGGGGATCACCACCTTGCCGTCGCCGATCAGCGGCTTCTCGGTCTTGCCGTTCCAGAAGCGCGGGCCCATGTCCTGGATGATGTCGCGGTCGGTCAGCGTGCCCTCCGGCTTGCGCTGCGCCGGGTTGAGCAGCATCTCCATCGAACGGCGGTACAGCGCCACGCGGCCTTCTATGCTCGGATCGTAGGCCGTGCAGGCCACCTGTTCGGCAGCGAGCTTGCCATTGGCATCCAGGTTGCGCTTGCGGGCGAAGTCGTTGGCAGCGTTGGCAGGCTTGCCGCAGATGTCCGGGCCGATGGCGTTGTTATGCATGAAGGGGGCGTGCGCCCACAGGTTCAGCAAGGAGATGTTGCGGTAGTAGCCGCGCCCGCCGTTGGCAGGCTCCTTCACGTTGGCGTCCGGTCCGCGGCCGCGCAGCGTCTCCGAGCCGTATTCCTGCCAGACGTGGCCGGCCATGTGGTTGGAGTGCAGCGAGCGGCAGCGGTAGGTGCCCACCTCGCTCACCGCGGTGGCCTGGTCGTTGCCCAGCCAGTCGACACGCATGCCTTTGTCGTTGGTGGCCCAGACGTCACGGCTTGCGAAGGGGCCGCCGTCCTTGTCCGGCACGCTGCTGTGGCAGCTGGCGCAGGTTTCGCCGAACACCTGCTTGCCGCGTGCCACCGCGCCCTTGCCGAACTCGCGTTCCAGGTCGTCGATGAGGTCGTTGCGGGTGTAGCCCGCAGCCTTGGGGTTGGCCGCGCGGCGCTGTTTGTCGCGCGCGGTGTGCAGGTCGGCGACATTGCCTTCGGCGGACAGGAAGAAGTCCAGGATGTTGGCGAGGCGGTCTTCCACCGCGCGGAAGTTGGGACAGTCACGCCGGCACTGGCCGATGGAGAACACCGTCTGGCCGAAGTTGCGCTGTGCCGGGTCGAGCTGGCGCAGGTCGGAGAGGTTGTTCAGCCAGCACTGCTCGGAGCAGGAACCGATGTTGAAGTACACCCGCTGGATCGCTTCCAGCCCGCCGATGGAATCCTCGCCGCCCTTCAGGATGTGATGCACGCCCGGCTTGCCCAGTGTGGTGTCGTCGCTGCGCGTGCCGCGCTGCCAGCACTTGCCGTCGCGGCCGGGTTCGCACCAGCAGGCGTCGCCGCTGCTGCCGGCGGCACAGCTCGTCACCTTGCGCCACTTGGCGATCTGCTCGCCCGGGAACAGCGGACGCTGGGCGAGGTTGATGATGGCGTTGATGCTGCCGGGGTTGTTCACCTGGTCGTTGGGGATTGCCGAGGTGTCGGTCACACCGGGGCGCGGGTGGGCGAACATCTGCCACTCCAGGCTGGTGCGCGGCATGCCGGAGCCGAGCAGTTCCGACATGCGGATGTACTGGTTGCCGACCAGGCCGGAGAGGTTCTCCCACTTCGGATGCGCCGGGTCCGCCGGCGGGTTGTCGGGACGGAAGGCGACGTGGCAGGACGCGCAGGTGGTGCCGACGAGGAAGGGTGGCTCCACCGAGCCATCGGCCAGCTTGGTGGCGCGCTCGTCGCTGGGCACGCCGGTTTTCTTCACCATGACCTGGTTGTAACCCTCCCAGCTGGCCTGTCCGTTGTTGAGCTTGCGCCAGGCGGCAGCGTCGAAGCGCGGGTTGGGAAACTTGCGGAAGCCGAGCGCGCCGGTGGAGGTGCCGAAGCGCAGGTCGCAGGCGCTGTGGCGCTGGTCTTTGCCGCCGGGCGCGTGCGGGTCGTCGCCGGCCAGCGGCGCATCCTTCAGGTCACACGCGGGGTCACGATAGCCCTCGCGGCCGACGTACTTCAGCAGCACATCGTCGCCCGGACACCAGTCAAGGCCGAAGGTCTCGTCCAGGCTCTTCGCCGGGCAACCGTCGCTGCCGGGCTTGCAGCAGGCCGGGTCGTTGATGATGCCCCAGGCCTTGAAGCGGTCGTCGCGCTGGTCGCTGCGCAGCACGCGGAACCAGTCCACCAGCACGCCGACGCGCTGCTGGAAGACGTAGGTGTGGAAACGCTCGTTGCCGCCGGTGGCCTTGAACCAGATGAGCCGCCCGATGCAGGCCGAGGCACTGAGCCCTTCGCGCGAGCAGGCCTCGAAGTAGGGCGCGTCCTGGTCGACCGCCGCGATCTCCGGCGTGCCGGTGGTGCCCGCTGGCGGCGTACTTGCCGCCGTGGTCGTGGCGGGCGCACTGGTCTGGCTGTTGACCTGTTGCGTGCCGATGAAGGCGCCGGCGGCCAGCAGGATGACGGCCAGCGCGATCCAGCTTGTGGTTCTGCTCATGCGATCCCTTTCTTGTTCTGCTTGATGCGGGCTGCCGGGGGCGAAGTCCGGCGGTTGTGACGGTTATGGCGGTTATGGTGGCTATGGCGTAAATGACGGGTATGGCGATACCGTTCCAGCGACTGCCAGAAATACTGTCGTCGCCCGTCTGCGCCGGGAGAGCAGCACAGGGGCACACAGTCGGCAGGGCGGTGACGGGATGCGCGACGTACCCACGCCTGCCCTGCCTGTACTGAGTGATAGACGAGGCGAAATTTTTGCCCGAAGGCTTACCCGTACGGGCAGGGCAGGTGGTGGCGACCTGCCCGATGGGCTGCATGCCAGCGCCGGGAAGGGAGCGCTGACGCCGCTGCGTAGCGGCGGTCCGTCAGCCGCCGGACACGCCGATGATGCTGGTCTTGCGGAACTCCTCGGTCGGGAACACGCGGCCGCTCAGCATGCAGTCGAAGATGTGGCGGAACACCAGCCCCGGCACCTGCTTCTTCTTGTCCGCATAGCGGAAGTAGCTGTGGCCCTTGGGCTTGTCGTACTCGGTGTTCACGTCGTCGCAGTCCACTGCGTAGATGTTCTTCGGCGTCTGGTCCATGTCCTCGGGGCCGGTGTGGCCGAGGCGGCGGGAGGCCTCGGCGTTCTTCAGGTTGGCCACCTTGCTGGCGCGCAGGGCGAGGTCGTCGGAGGCGTAGTACACGACGACATTGCGCGAGGCATGGCTGATCAGTTCGCCGATGTGGCCGCGGTGCAGGGACTCGTTGACGATGTCAGCGGCGATCATGAAGGTGTTGCGGAACAGCAGCGGCAGGCCCTGTGGCTGGTCGTAGCGGCGCCACACGCTCATCGTCTCGCGCAGCACGCGGTTGCCCATCGAATGCGCCAGCAGGTTGATGCGCTTGAGGCAGGGGTCGTCTTCCGGGTTGAACTCGGGGGAGGCGCGCCATTCCATGAACTTCTGCAGCACCCGCGCGATCGAGAAGGCGCTCTGGTCGGCGGCTTTCTGGTCGTCCCAGTAATCCTTCACCACCCCCATGTCGGCGTCGCAGGGCCACACGATGGGCACCACCAGCACCTCGCCCTTCTTCTGCCCGTCGCACAGCGCCTGGAATTCGGCGATGTCGGCGAACACGTCCTCGGGCAGGTTGGCGAAGCCGTGGATGTACACCAGCACCTGGCGGTACTTCGCCTCCTTCACCGCAGTGAGGAAGGCCTTGCTGCCGATCTCCTCGTAACTGCCTTTCTTCTTGCGCCGGCAGAAGAACACCGCGCGGCCCGCTGCGTTGTTCTCGAGGTCGAACTGGTAGTCCGGGTTGAGCGCCGGTTCGGTATTCACCGTCGGCATGCGGTTGGTGATGAAGAGCATGGCAATCCCCCATTTTCTGTTTGTTGTATACGGAGCGGCCGCGTCGGTGACGACGGCCTTGCGGGCGGCGGCGTGCTGCCGCGTTGCCCTGCCAAGGTAGTACGCCGGCTGGCGATTGCCAGCGCCCAATCGGGCGCGATGAGGTGGCTCAGCAGGGGGAACCAGCAGGCGAAGAATCGGCGGGCGCCTACAAACCTTTGCCGGCGGCAGGGGCTCAAAGCGGCTTTAGGGGAGGGCCGTCATGCAGCGACGACGCGAACTGGATGCCCTGCGCGGGCTGATGCTGGTGATGATGACCGTCACCCATCTGCCCGTGCTGCTGGCCGAGCGCCTGGGGCAGCCTTTCGGGTTCGTGTCGGCGGCGGAGGGCTTCGTGTTCCTGTCGGCATTCATGGCCGGCATGGTCTACACGCAGCGGGCGCTGAAGGACGGCATCCGCGCCATGCACCGCGCCTTCCTGCGGCGCGCGCTGGTGATCTACGCTTGTCAAGCCGCTTTGCTGCTGTTCGTGTTCACGATCATTGCCGGCATCGGCGTGAAGATCCATCAGCCGGCCATCACCGATCTGCTGTCTTTCTTTCTCCAGGAACCGGTGCGTGCCCTGCTGGGTTCGCTGGCCCTGCTGTACAACCCGCCGCTGCTGGACATCCTGCCCCTGTACGTGATGCTCATGCTGGCGAGTCCCTTCGTGCTGGCCTGGGGCCTGCACCGCGGCTGGCGCGGCATTCTCGCCGGCAGCGTGCTGCTGTGGCTGCTGGCGCAGTTCGGGTTGGGGGAGTGGCTGTACGGACTGACGCTGGCGCGTACGCAGATCGGCATTCCCTATCAGGAGATGGGCGCCTTCGACACCTTTGCCTGGCAGTTCCTGTGGGTGCTGGGCCTGTGGCTGGGTGCGGAGTACAGCCGCAGCACGACGCCGGGCGGCCGGCCCGAGACCGCGCGCCACCCTGCCGACATGGCCGTGCTGCCGCGCTGGTTGCTCGGCACGGCACTGGCCATCGTGGTGACCGGGATGTTGTGGCGGCACATCGGCGGGCAGGCACCCTTCGGCGCCAACGTGTCGCTCAACATGACCTTCGACAAATGGCAGCTGGCGCCGCTGCGGCTGATCAGTTTCTTCGCGATGCTGCTGCTGGCGCTGCGCTTTGCCGAGCCGTTAAGCCGGCTGATCCGCATTCCCTTCCTGGAAACGCTGGGGGCCGCTTCGCTGCCGGTGTTCTGTGCCCACCTCGTGGCGGTGCTGCTCGCGCTGGCCCTCGCCGGCACGGCCGCCCAGCATTCGCGCTGGGTGGATGCGGTGCTGCTGGTGGGGAGTTTCGCGCTGCTCTATGCCGTGGCGCGGGCCTTCACCCACGTCGAGCACAAGGTGGTGCCGAAACTGCGGCGACCACCCCCGCCCGCCGGGCCGCCGTTCAGCGCAGGTGTCCCGCGATGACCGTCTTCCACAGCGCGTAGCCGCTGTCGTTCAGGTGCAGCGCGTCGGCGCGGAACAGCTCGCCGCGTGGCATGCCGTCGGCAGCCAGCATGGGCGTGAAGATGTCGATGAAGTCCAGGTTGCTGCCGCTGGTCACGTAGTCGCTGATCAACGCGTTGGTCTCGCGAATGGGCTTCAGCAGGCTGGCGCGCGAAGGGCTGGGCTTGATCGACACGAAGGCGATGCGGGTGTCCGGCAGCTGGCTGCGCACGCCCTCCACGAAGCCGCGGAAACTCGCCAGCACCTCCTGCGGCGTGTGGCCTTCGGCCAGGTCGTTGTCGCCGGCGTAAACCACCACCATGCGCGGGCGGTAGGGCACGACGATGCGCGACAGATACTGCTTGCAGTCCTCCAGGCGTGAGCCGCCGAAGCCGCGCTTGGTGATCACCACGCTGTCGCCGAACTGGCGCTCGAGGTCTTCCCACATGCGGATCGACGAGCTGCCGACGAAGACCACGCCGCCGGTCGCCGGTGCCTTGAGACGGTCAGCCTGCTCGAAGGCTGCGATGCTCGATTCCCAGCGCCCCGGCGCGAGCAGTGCCGCCGTCGCGGCGGTCGTGGTCTGTGCCATCGCCGTGGCACAGCAGGCAATCGCCACCATCGTTGCGCTCGCGAAGGCGAAGCGACGGAACAGGGGCAGGGACATCACAGCAAACGGGCGACGTGCAGCAGACATCAACTTCATCCTCCAGCGGGGCGGGGCATGCGAAAGGCAAACGCGATCACAGACCCGCTTGTATCGGCATCGTTCGACCAAGGCTGGCATGAAATGCGATATGCCACCCACGGCATCCATCACGGACGGTGAAGCGCGAGGTGCGGGGCACGATTGCTCCGGCACCAGCAGCGCGGCCGGCACCTGCCGCTCCCGGATTGCGCCCCGCTTCATCCGGGCTACGCCAGTCGGGAGAAGGGAGAAGAAAAGCAAAAGGCCCCGCCGAAGCGAGGCCTTTCTCACAGCCGTTGGAACAAGCACGGCTTTGAGCAAGCAGCGTGGCCGGGGACTAGGCGCCCCCCGCGCAGGCAGTACGAAAAGGTACGGCAAGCGGGGGGCAACGACGTCCGCGGCTACGCTGCGCCGCTCAAAGTTACATGCCCATGTCCATGCCGCCCATACCACCCATACCGCCCATGCCACCGCCGCCGGCCGGCTTGTCTTCAGCCAGTTCGGCAACCAGTGCGTCGGTGGTCAGGATCAGCGAAGCCACGGAAGCGGCGTTCTGCAGGGCCGAGCGGGTCACCTTGGCCGGGTCCAGCACGCCCAGTTCCACCAGGTCACCGTAGGTGCTGTTGGAGGCGTTGTAGCCAAAGTTGCCCTTGCCTTCCAGCACCTTGTTGATGACCACGGACGGCTCGTCACCGGCGTTGGACACGATCTGGCGCAGCGGCTCTTCGACCGCGCGCAGCACGATCTTGATACCGGCGTCCTGGTCGGCGTTGTCGCCCTTCAGTTCGCCAACCGCAGCACGGGCGCGCAGCAGGGCCACGCCACCACCGGCCACCACGCCTTCTTCAACGGCGGCACGGGTTGCGTGCAGCGCGTCTTCCACGCGGGCCTTCTTTTCCTTCATTTCGACTTCGGTGGCAGCGCCGACCTTGATCACTGCAACACCGCCAGCCAGCTTGGCCTTGCGTTCCTGCAGCTTTTCCTTGTCGTAGTCGGAGGTCGAGGCAGCGGTCAGCGACTCGATCTGGGCCACGCGGGCCTGGATCGCTTCGGCGGAACCGGCACCGTCGATGATGATGGTGGTTTCCTTTTCGACTTCGATGCGCTTGGCTTGACCCAGGTCTTGCAGGGTGGCCTTTTCCAGCGACAGGCCGACTTCCTCGGCGATCACCTGGCCACCGGTCAGGATGGCGATGTCTTCCAGCATGGCCTTGCGACGGTCGCCGAAGCCCGGAGCCTTGACGGCCACGGTCTTCAGGATGCCGCGGATGTTGTTCACCACCAGGGTGGCCAGCGCTTCGCCGTCCACGTCTTCAGCGATGATCAGCAGCGGGCGGCCAGCCTTCGCCACTTGCTCCAGCACCGGCAGCAGGTCGCGGATGTTGGAGATCTTCTTGTCGTACAGCAGCACGAACGGGCTATCCAGCGCGGCGATCTGCTTGTCCGGGTTGTTGATGAAGTACGGGCTCAGGTAGCCGCGGTCGAACTGCATGCCTTCCACGACATCCAGCTCGTTTTCCAGGCTCTTGCCGTCTTCGACGGTGATCACGCCCGACTTGCCGACCTTGTCCATGGCTTCAGCGATGATGTCGCCGATGGAGCTGTCGCTGTTGGCGGAGATCGAACCCACCTGGGCGATTTCCTTGTTGGTGGTCGTCGGCTTGGCGTTCTTCTTGATCTCGGCGGTGATGGCGGCAACCGCCTTGTCGATGCCGCGCTTCAGGTCGGCCGGGTTGAAACCGGCGGACACGTACTTGAAGCCTTCGCGAACGATGGCCTGTGCCAGCACGGTCGCGGTGGTGGTGCCGTCACCGGCGTTGTCGGAGGTCTTCGAAGCGACTTCCTTCACCAGCTGGGCGCCCATGTTCTCGAACTTGTCCTTCAGTTCGATTTCCTTGGCGACGGACACGCCGTCCTTGGTCACGGTCGGGGCGCCGAAGGAGCGCTCCAGCACCACGTTGCGGCCCTTCGGGCCCAGGGTCACCTTGACCGCGTTGGCCAGGATGTTGACGCCATTGACGATCTTCGCGCGCGCGTCGTCGCCGAACAGGACTTGTTTAGCTGCCATGTGTTGTTACTCCAATGATTGAATCGTGAGCGGATGCGAAAGGATCAGCAGGCGGAGGCTCAAGCCTCAACAACGCCCATGATGTCTTCTTCACGCATGACCAGCAGTTCCTCGCCATCGACCTTCACGGTCTGGCCGGAGTACTTGCCGAACAGCACGCGGTCGCCGACCTTCACGTCCAGCTTGCGCACTTCGCCGCTCTCCAGGATCTTGCCGTTGCCCACGGCCAGGATCTGGCCTTGATCCGGCTTCTCGCCAGCACTGTCGGGGATCACGATGCCGCTGGCAGTCGTACGTTCGGCTTCAACACGCTTGACGATCACGCGATCGTGCAGGGGACGGATTTTCATAACCACTCCTAGGTTTGAAAACAGTTAATAATCAATGGGATGTGAGCATCCCGCGACAAATCTGCGGAGGATGCGGTGCACGTGATGAAACGCACACTGTTAGCACTCACTCCGAGGGAGTGCTAATAATAGGTGCGGCAATGCGGCATTTCAAGAGCGGGGTGTCGTGCGCCCAAGATCTTGAACCGGTGGGACGAGGGATTCGGGTAGCGCGGAACGCCTCAGCGCGCCGGGCGGGCGCAGGCGCTCCGCAAGGCTGGAGGTCAGGACTCCCTGCGGCGCAGTGCGAGCGCGAGCATGCCAATCATTGCCAGTGCGCCGGTGGCCGGGGTTGGCACAGCGGATGCCGAGGGGCCAGAGATGAAAATTGGTGGGAGATCGGGGCCTACGTGTTCGAAACACGCGCAAATGGCCCCAGGTCCGGTGATCAGCTCCCACGAGGTTGAAAAAACGGATCCAGCTGTATCGTCGGAGCCCGGCGGAACGAGGAGGACTTCGGCGTCCGCGAAAGTGGCATCGACGGGCACCTCTGGCTGGAGCGGCAACGCCTGTGCGGAATTCATGACAGACACAACCATCAGCAGGGTAGCGAATGGCTGGACGAGTGCTTTGCGGACCATGGGGAAGGCTCCTTATGTGCGGGCCAATGTTTAAGCAGTTGGCATGCCATTGCACGCGATCGCTGATGCCGCAAAGCCTGTCGCTGACGCGAAGCTCACCGGGAGGGCAAGGTTGTCAGCATTTCCGACAGATGGTGCGCCACGGGTTCGGACGAATGCGCCATCCTCGACATGCAGCCAAGCGGTCGGTTGTGCGCCCCGGTCTGCCATCCGGCCTCCAGGCCGGGTGCTTCTCCATTCATGCACGATCGGTCGTGTGTCTGCCTGTTCCAGCATGTCCTGCCGTCGCCTGATTGTTTTGCTGCTGGTCTTTACCGTGACGGCCTGCGAGCGCAAGCCGCCGGCGGTTCAGCCTGCCGCCGCGGTGGAGGTGGTGCCCCGCGAAGGTCCGGTCTTCAACGAAGCCTTCGTCGAGGGTTTCGAGGCCCGGGTGGGGGGCCAGACCTACCGGTTCCGCAGCCAGGCGGTCGGCGAGTTGTATCTGCCTTCCGGCAGGCTGGTGGCCTGCGATCCCCTGGTGAGCTGCGGCGATGCCTTTGCTGCCCGTGTGCCGGCCGGGCGCTTTCCCTTGCAGCTGGCCATCGCGCGTAACGGTGACGACGAGCGGGTGGCTTTGGCAAAGATCGTGTTCGCGGAGGGACCGATCGCATCCTGGGAGCTGGCGGTGACCCCCGCGCAGGATGTATCGACGCTGAAGCCGGGAGAGTTCTTCGGTTACGGCGTCGACAGCGGCACGGGTGGCTTCATGGATGCCGACGCGTTGACGGCTTTCGAAGCCGAGCGCGAACGGGGTGGCGAGAAGTTCGACCAGCAGCTCTTCGACGCGCTGGACAAGACCTATCGCCACACCTGGAGCTGGCATCTCCACCAGACCACTGGTGGAACGGTGGCGATGTTCTCCAGCGGCTATGGCGACGGCGCCTACCCGACCTACCGTGGCTACGACAAGGCGGGCAAGCTGGTCGCGGTGATCACCGACTTCATGATCGTGCCATGGCGCTGAGCGCGCGTTCCCGCATGTTCCGGCAGGCGGGAGCCGGCTTGGTCATGCTGGCGGTGGCGTGCTCCGTCGCGACGGCTGTCTGGCTATGGGAGCTGCGTTGCGAAAACTTCGGTTGCACCGGGCTCGGCATCGCATGGGCGATGTGGAGCGCTGCGGTGTATGCGCCGACCCTGTTCCTCGGGGCGTTGCTGCACTTCCGCTTCCCGCCGGCGCCCGGCTGGTTGCAGGCCATGCGCGGCGCCCTGTTGCTGCATCTTGCCGTTGGCTTGGGTCTGGCTTGCCATTACTGCCTTGTCGTCCTTGCCCGCTGAATCAATCCTGCGAGATACCCACTGCACATGAGCCTCGACCCCGCCGACGAACCGCCAATCGATGTGTCGTTGATCCACCATATGGAGGCGCGCGCGCTGGAGATCGCGCAACAGAAGGCCAGCACGGCTGAAGAGCGGGCGAAGCTCGCAGGCCTGTGTGCGTTGCGCGAGCAGCTGATGGGGCAGCGTGCCGGGTTCGACGGCGAGGCGGTGGCTGCCCGCCATGCGCGTGGCGAAGTGTATTCAGCTGCGCGCGTGGCGGCGATCAATGCCATGGGTCCGACGCGCGAGGATATGGAGCGCGACGTGCGCACCCTGTATGCCGCGCAGCCAGACGCTGACGAAGTGCTGCGCACCCATGCCCGCACGCATTTCGTCTACGCCCTGATGTCCGCGCGCCTCCTGCTCGCCGAGCACACGCCCGACATTGTCGAAGCCGCCCGCGGCATGCAGCGGGAGGAGGAGGCATTCGCCGCGGCCTGGCTGGCCTGCATCGGTGACGACGCCTTCCTGGCCGAGATACGGGTGCTACAGCGCGAGGCGCTCGGGGTGCTGCGCACATCGACACGGGCGATGTACTTCGTGACGCAGCCAGAGATTGTCGGGTTCGACGACACCGACGCGCAGGTGCTGGGCAAGGCCTGGAAGAAACTCGACGAACTGGCCGGGGCTGTCGGTCAGCCGCCCCTGTCCGGCTTCATCGCGGTGCCCGGCGAGGGCGATGCCGCAGGCGTGGACGCGGCGCAGTTGTTGCCGGTGATCGACGCACTGCTCGCGGCCTTGTCAGGGCCGGATCACAAGCTGCCCGGCAAGCGTGCCACGCAGGCCGTGCTGACGAAGTTGCGCGACGCCTTGTCGGCGCTCGCGAAGCAGGGCGGTCGCGTGTACTTCGACATCGACCTCTGAGGGCTCAGACGCTCTGCCCTGCTGCGTACCCGCTGGCCCAGGCCCACTGGAAGTTGTAGCCACCGAGCCAGCCGGTGACGTCCATCACTTCGCCGACGAAGTGCAGGCCCGGTACCTGTCTCGCCATCATCGTCTTCTGGTCCAGCGCGCGCGTATCCACGCCGCCGCGCGTGACTTCCGCCTTGCGGTAGCCCTCGGAGCCGGCCGGTGTGAGTTGCCAGGCCTGGACGCCGCGGGCGAGCTCGCGCAGGGTCTTGTCGGCACAGTCGGCGATGGGCTTGCCGGCCAGACCCGCGCGCTCCACCCAGGCGTCGGCGAGGCGGCGCGGCAACCACTGCGCCAGCACGCTGGCGACATGCTGGCGGTTGGCGTGCTTGGCGGCGATCAGCGATTCGTCCAGGCGCTGGTCGGGCACGAGGTTGATGGCAAGCGTTTCGCCCGGTTGCCAGAAGGACGAGATCTGCAGGATGGCCGGGCCGGACAGGCCGCGGTGGGTGAACAGCAGGTCTTCACGGAAGTGGCCCTCGGCGCAGCTCACCTCGACTTCCAGTGAAGCCCCGGCCAACTCTGCGAAGGGCGCCCAGGCGGCGGGGTCGAAGGTCAGCGGTACCAGTGCCGGACGTGGCGCGATCAGCGGAATGCCGAACTGCTTCGCGATGCGGTGGCCGAAATCGGTGGCGCCGATCTTGGGGATGGACAGGCCGCCGGTAGCGATGACCACCGACCCGACCTGCAGCGCACCCAGGCTGGTTTCCAGCAGCCAGGCATCACCCTCGCGGCGCAGGGCCTGCACCGTGCAGGGCCGGCGCCAGCTCACGCCGCCGGCATCGCATTCGGCCACCAGCATGTCGATGATGTCCTGCGCGCTGTCGTCGCAGAACAGCTGGCCACGGTGCTTCTCGTGCCAGCGGATGCCGTATCGCTCCACCAGCTTGATGAAATCCTGCGGCCTGTAGCGCGACAGGGCGGCGCGACAGAAGTGCGGATTGTCGGAAAGGAAGTTGGCCGGGCCGGCGCCGAGGTTGGTGAAGTTGCAGCGGCCGCCGCCGGAGATGCGGATCTTCTCCGCCAGCTTCCCGGCGTGGTCGATCAGCACCACCTTGCGGCCGCGTTGACCGGCCACGGCGGCGGCCATCATGCCTGCCGCGCCGGCCCCGATGACCGCGACGTCGAACTGCCCGGCAGGTTGTTGTGTCATGCGCCGATGATAGCGTGCGCGCCCCGCGAGGCCCGTGCCCCGCGATGCCAACGCGCCCGCCGCAGCGCTCGGTCAGCCCAGCGGGCCGCCTTCGATGGTGCTGGCCAGGCCGCGGATGATGCGGCTGCCGTCCTCTGCCCGCAGTTCGTCGTACCAGGCCTGCATGGCCTGCGGGTCGATGCCGTGGGTGATGTCGCTGCGCTTGCGGGCGCGCAGCACCAGCTCGCCGGCGCGTTCGACGCGGCGCTTCACGTAACGCTGCAAGGCGTCCTCGATGCCCTGCGTATGGGTCTGCAGCGCGGTCGCCAGCACGATGGCGTCCTCCATCGCCGAACCGCCGCCCTGACCGATGTCCGGCGTGGTGTTGTGGGCGGCATCCCCCAGCAGGGCCACGCGGCCGCGCGTCCAGGTGTTGAAGGGGTCGATGTCGTGGATCTCGATGCGGTTGGTGGTCTGCTCGTCGATCTGGTCGATGAGGCGCTGTACCGGCGCTGCCCAGCCGCGGAAATACTCGCGCAGGTTCTCCTTGTAGGTCGCGCGCTCGTTCGGCAGGCCCTTCGGCAAGGGCGCGTCGAAGAAGAAGTAGAAGCGCCCGTCGGCCACCGGCATGACCGACACCCGCTTGCCTTCGCCGACGAAGGTGGTCCATTGCGTGGCCGGCGCGATGGCTTCGTCGATCGCCACCAGCCCGTTCCAGTTCACGTAGCCGGCGTAACGCCGCTCCACCGGCTGGCCCAGGATATAGCTGCGCACCAGCGAGTGCGCGCCGTCGGCACCGATCAGCAGGTCGCCCTGCGCAGTAGTGCCATCGGCGAACACCGCGGTGACCTGCGCGCCATCGTCGCGCACTTCCACCATGCGCATGCCCAGGCGGATGCGGTCCAGACCGAACTCGCGCATCAGCATGGCCTGCAGGTCCGCGCGCGACACCGGGTAGGGGCGCTGGCCCACCGCGTCCACCAGCGGGGCGAGGCTGAACTGCGTCATCGTGTGACCGTTCAGGCCATCCACGTAGGCCATGCTCGCCATGTCGCCACCCAGTGCGGCCAGCTGCTTTTCGAGGCCCAGGTAGTTGAGGCACTTCACGCCGTTGGACCACAGCGAGATGGCGGCGCCCACCGGCCGGATCTCCACCGCCTGCTCGAAGACCTCGACCTCATGGCCGAAGCGGCGCAAGGCGATACCCGCGCTCAAGCCGCCCATGCCTGCGCCGATGATGATGACTTTCATTGCTGCTGCCCTTCCTTGCCGCATGACGTCCCGGCCCGACACCCTGTCGCCGGGAGGCTGCTTCACGCAGGGAATGTATCCGACGGCCCCGCCATGCAGTTTCGTGCAGGCGCAACTGCGGAATACGAAAGCGCGAAAGGAGAAGGCCGCGGAGATGAGACAGGGGCGCGCAAAGTGTTATCGTCCGCAACGATCCAACGTACCGTCCGGGTCGTCAGGCGCCGCCAACCGCGTGCGCAAGGCCCCGGACACCGCAGTCATGACCGAAATCACTACCACTGAAACCACCACCGGCGCCGCGACCGAAGCGGCTTCCCCTAGCGCCCGCGACCTGCTGAAGTCCCTTCACGAGACTTACCCGGTGCTCGCCAACCATCAACCGCTGGCGATCGGCATCGACAAGCAGTTGCTGGCGGCGCAGCCCGGCATCAACCGCAAGCTGCTGCGCGTGGCACTCGGCATCCACACGCACACCGTGCGCTATCTCAAGACGCTGCAGGAGGCGACGCAACGCTTCGACCTGGCGGGTAACGCTGCCGGCGAGGTGACGGCCGAGCAGCGCGAAGTGGCCGGCAAGGAACTGCTGGAACGCTTCAAGAAGCGCGCGCAGGCCAACAAGGCGGCGGTTGCGGCCAAACAGGCGGTCGAGAAGAAAGAGCGCGTCGAGAAGGAACGCGCGCAGAAGCTCGACCAGCTGGTCAGCAAGTTCTCGCGGAAGTGACGGACGTGACGGAAGTGACCGTCGCCGCCTGAGCAGCGGCCGGCACTGTCGCGCTGCCGCCGGCGAGGCGGAAGCACTCACCGGCCTCGCTCATCAGGCGGGCCAGCGTCAGCTGCAGGTGGTCACGCCAGGAAGGCTGGCCGGCCAGCTCGCGATGCACCCAGTCGGCAACCAGATCGCGCCCAGCCACGATATGGCCGAGCCACTGCTGTTCGTCCCGCCAGGCGAAAGCCACCGGTCCCGGCGTGTCCACCAGCGCCGCATCCGCGATGGGAGTGAAGCGCACCGTCAGCCCGGTGATGTGGCGCAGGGCGGTATCGGCGGGCAGGCGTTGCCAGCTGGTGAGCAGGTAGGTGTTGCGATCCATGATCAGGCGTTTGCGGGTTGCTTTGCCTGTATAGCGGCGAAAGCCGCCGCGGCATCATGCGGACTCGCCGCCGGATGCCAAACCTTTCACGCTGCACAACGCAAACGAATGTGTCCTGCCCGCCGCACCCTGCTGGCACAGGCGCACGTGCGGGCTTTGTCACACCTTGCGTGAGGAGCCGGCCGGCATGCCCGCGAGTCGCGCCGCCATGTCGGCGAGGCCCAGCACCTCGGCCTGCGGGCAGCGGGCCAGCGCGGACGCCGGCATCAGCGAGGACGAGGCCTCCGCCGGGCGTTGCACCCAGCCACGACCGCCTGCCGCCAGGACGGCCGCGAGGCCGTCGGAGCCGTCCTCGTTGGCACCGCTCAGCACGATGCCCAGCAGGCCTTCCGCATAGACATCGGCAGCGGCTTCGAACAGCACGTCGATGGACGGGCGCGCGAAGCACACCGGCTCGTCGGACGACAGCGACAGCAGCGGCCCGTCATCGCTGCGGTCGACCAGCAGGTGGTAGTCCGGCGGCGCGAAGTACACCGTGCCGCGCGCCACCGGCTCCTTGTCGGCGGCCTCGCACACCGGCCGGGCGCAACGCGGCGTGAAGATGTCGGCGAGCAGGCTGGGCCGCTCGCGCGGCAGGTGCTGCACGACGAACACCGGAATGTCGAAGCGGGCGGGCAGGGCGGTCAACAGGACGGAAATGGCCTCCACGCCACCGGCCGACGCGCCGATGACGATCGCGTCCGGCTGCGGCGGGCGCGCCGACGCGGGGCGCTTGCCGAGGCGGATCACGCCGGGCTCCGTTTCTGGAACAGGCGGTCGACGCGTGCGATCTCGTCGAAGCGCTCGGCGTAAGCCGAAAACCGCAGCGACTCCTTGGCGCCAAGGCCGAGGAAGCCCTTGTGGCACAGCGCCTCGTGGAACAGGCCGATGGCGCGGTCCTGCAGCTCGCGGTTGAAGTAGATCAGCACGTTGCGGCAGGACACGAACTGCACCTCGGCGAACACGCTGTCGGTGGCCAGGCTGTGGTCGGAGAACACGATGTGCTTGCGGAAGGCCTTGTCGAAGATCGCGCGGCCGTAGGCGGCGGTGTAGTACTCCGATAGCGAAGTGCGCGCGCCGGAGCGCTGGTGGTTAGCGGTGAAGCCGGCGATCCGTTCGATGTCGTACACCCCGGCCTCCGCACGTTGCAATGCATGCGCGTTGATGTCGGTGGCGTAGATCAGCGAGCGCTCCAGCAAGCCTTCCTCGTGCAGCAGGATGGCCAGCGAATACACCTCCTCGCCGGCGCTGCAGCCGGCCACCCAGAACTTCAGCGAGGGATAGGTGCGCAGCAGCGGCACCACCTGCTCGCGGATCGACAGGAAGTAGGACGGGTCGCGGAACATCTCGCTGACCTGCACGGTGAGGAATTCCAGCAGCGCCGGAAACATCGCCGGCTCGTGCAGCACGCGGTCCTGCAGCTGCGACAGCGTCTTGCAGCCGAAGCGGTCCATCGCCGTGGTGAGGCGACGCTTGATCGACGCGCCCGCGTACTCGCGGAAGTCGTAGTGGTACTTCAGGTAGATCGCCTCGATGAGCAGTTGCAGCTCTATGTCGGCAACCCGGCCGCTGATCCTCGTGTCGCTCACATGTCCTCGCCGTTCATGCTTTCACGCGTCCTTCACACGCGCCTATCACTTGCGCAGCCACACCCGCACCAGCGACAGCAGCTTCTCCACGTCCAGCGGTTTGGAGATGTAGTCGTTGGCGCCGGCCGCCAGGCACTTCTCCTGGTCGTCGCGCATGGCCTTGGCGGTCAGCGCGATGATCGGCAGCTTCTTCCATTCCGCACGCTTGCGGATCTCGCGCATCGCGGTCATGCCATCCATCTCCGGCATCATGATGTCCATCAGCACGAGGTCGAATTCATCGCCGGTTTCCTGCGCCTGTTCCAGCGCAGTGATGGCCTCGCGGCCGTTGCGGGTGATGGTGACGGCGGCACCGCGCAGCTCCAGCAGGCTGTTGAGGGCGAACACGTTGCGCACGTCGTCCTCCGCCACCAGGATGCGGCGACCCTCCAGCGTGGCGTCGCGGTCGCGCGCCACCTGCAGCATGCGGCGGCGTTCGGCCGGTAGGTTGGCCTCCACCTGGTGGAGGAACAGCGTCACCTCGTCGAGCAGGCGTTCCGGCGAGCGGGCGTCCTTGATGATGATGGAGCGCGAATAGCGGCGCAGGCGCTGCTCTTCGTCGCGACTCAGGCTACGGCCGGTGTAGACGATGACCGGCGGGAAGGACACGTCCTCCTCGCTGGCCATGGTCTCCAGCAGCTCGTAGCCGCTCATGCCGGGCAGGGCGAGGTCCATCACCATGCAGTCGAAGGTGCTGGCGCGCAGCTGGGCGAGGCCTTCCGCGGCGCTCGCTACGGCGGTCACCCGCACGTCATCGGTGGCCAGCAGGTGGCACATGCTGTCGCGCTGGCGTTCGTCGTCCTCCACCACCAGCACGTGGCGCAGGCTTTGCGACAGCTTGGCCTCCAGGCGCTCGAAGGCGACCACCAGCTCTTCGCGCTTCACCGGCTTCAGTGCATAGCCCACCGCACCCAGGCCCATGGCCTCCTGCGAGTAGTCGGCCACCGACACCATGTGCACCGGGATGTGGCGGGTCTGTGGCGTGCGCTTCAACTGGTCCAGCATGCCCAGACCGGAATAGTCCGGCAGGTTCACGTCCAGCAGGATCGCGCTGGGCTGGAACTGCAGCGCGGCCTTGAGGCCGTCGGTGGAGGTGTGGGTGACCACGCTCTGGAAGTGCAGCTCCTCCGCCAGATCGCGCAGGATGGCCGCGAAGCGCAGGTCGTCTTCCACGATGAGGATCAGGCGCGCTTCTGGCGACAGCCGGTCGCGGTCGTCCTCGATCTGCGGCGGTGCCAGCGTGTGGCCGGGGTCTGCCGGCAGGTTCCATTCCGCCTGAGGCGTCGGTACCGGCGGCGCACTGACGGCAGCGATGCCGCGCGGTGCTTCGGCCCGCGCAGGGCGGCTGGCCGCCACGCTGACCGGTGGCGGCGCGATGTCGGAGGGCACGTGCTGCAGCGGGATGGTCAGCGTGAACACGCTGCCTTCGCCCGGCGTGCTGCGCACCGTGACGTCACCACCCAGCAGGCGGGCGAGGTCGCGCGAGATCGACAGGCCCAGGCCGGTGCCGCCGTACTTGCGGTGGGTGCTGCCGTCGGCCTGGCGGAAGGCCTCGAAGATGATGTCCTGCTGGTGCGCAGGGATGCCGATGCCGCTGTCCTGCACGGCGAACACCACCTGCTCGCCCTGCTGCGTGATGTGCAGGCTGACGCTGCCCTTGTCGGTGAACTTCAGCGCGTTGGACAGCAGGTTCTTGAGGATCTGGCCCAGGCGCAGCGGGTCGGTCTCCAGCGTCGCCGGTGTGCCCGGCTCGATGGAGGCGGTGAGCGTCAGTTGCTTCTGGCCGGCGATGGGCTGCAGCGTGGCGACGAGGTTCTCCACCGTGGAGACAAGCGCCACCGGCTCCATGTTCAGCTCGATCTGGCCGGCCTCGATCTTGGCGAGATCCAGGATGTCGTTGATCAGCACCAGCAGGTCGGTGCCGGCGGACCAGATGGTGCGGGCGAACTTCACCTGCTGTTCCGTGAGGTTGCCGTCCTTGTTGTCCGCCAGCAGGGTGGCGAGGATCAACGTGGAGTTGAGCGGCGTGCGCAGCTCGTGGCTCATGTTGGCGAGGAACTCGCTCTTGTACTGGCTGGCGCGCTCCAGCTCGGCGGCCTTGTCGCCCAGTATTTCCTGTGCGCGCGTCAACTCGTCCTTCTGGTTCTCCAGCAGCTGGGTCTGTTCCTCCAGCTGGGAGTTGGTCTGCTCCAGCTCGGCCTGCTGCGCCTCCATCTGCGCCTGCGAGGCACGCAGGATGCGGCCGTGTTCTTCCAGCTCTTCGTTGTTGACGCGCAGCTCTTCCTGCTGCGCCTGCAGTTCCTCGGACTGGCGCTGGGTCTCTTCCAGCAGCTCCACCAGGCGACGGCGGTCGCGTGCGGAACGCAGCGCCACGCCCAGCTGTTCGGAGACGCGTTCCACCAGCTCGCGGTCGGCGCTCTCCAGCTTGCGGAAGAAGCCCAGCTCCAGCACGCCCTGCACCACGCCGTCGTCCAGCAGCGGTACCACCAGCAGCTCGCGCGGCTTGCCGCGGCCGGCACCGGATGCGATGTCCAGGTAGTGATCGGGTACGTCGCGCACATGCAGGCCGACGCCGTCCTTGGCGGCCTGGCCGGCCAGGCTGTCACCGGGGCGCAGGGTCTGCGACAGGTTGTCTTCGCCGCTGCCGGTGGCGTAGCGCCCGACGCGGCGCAGGATGCCGTCTTCCTGCGCATACAGCGCGCCGACCCGTGCCTCTGTGTAGCTGGCGAGGAAGGCCAGCGCCTTGTCGGCCAGCAGCTCCAGGCGTTGCTCGCCCTGGATCTGCGTCACCAGAGTGGTCTGCCCGTTGCGCACCCAGGCGGACAACTGGCGGGCGCGGTAGTCGCGCGAGGTCATGAGGGCGGAGGCGAAGATCACCAGCAGCACGATGCCGCCGCCGCCCCAGGTGATCATCGCCGAGCGGTCGGCGGCGGCCTGCCAGGCCAGCTCGCGCTCGGCCATGCGCGCTGCTTCGTCACGCTCCGCTTTCTCCAGCACCGAGCGCGCGCCGTCCATGGCGGCGCGGCCGCGATCGGCGAGGACGATGGCCAGCGCCTCGTCCGTCTTGCCGGCACGGCGCAGCGTGATGGTCTCTTCCAGCTCGGCCATCTTGTCGTCGGCGAGCTGGATCAGCGTGTCCACCGACTCCTTGTCCAGGGTGCCGCGTTCCGACAGCTGGGCGAGCGTGCGCAACTGGCCGGGCAGGCGCCCCTTGGCTGCGTTATAGGGTTCGAGGTAGGACTCCTTGCCGGTCAGCAGGAAGCCACGCTGGCCGGTCTCCGCGTCCTGCAGGGTGGAGAACGTGGCCTGCCGCAGCGAGATCGCCTGGCGCAGCTGCTCCACGTAGTTGCGCGCCTCGCTGCGCACCTGCAGCGCCTGCCAGGACGCTACCGCCATCACCACCACCGCCACGATCTTGATGACGAAGGCCGCCATCGGCCCCGGCGGCAGCGGCGGACCGGAGCGGGCCAGCCGGCCCGGGTCGCGCAGGGCGTTGAGTTTTGGCAGGGTAGTCACGGTCTGCTCACCGTTGGACCAGCGGAAGATCGCCACGGCAGTTCCTCGTTGTTGCGTTGTCGTTATCGGATGGGGGCCTGGATGACCGGGTCACGCATGCGGTCCGTTGGGGGCGGGCCGGCGCACATCGCGCTGCTGCTGCGGAAAAGCAAACCGGGAATCGTCTCGTGCCTGCCGGCTCGGCCTTGTAGGAATGCTCCTATTCGGTTCCGGGCCGACCGTACTTTGTCGTCGTGGTGTCGAACAGGTCACGCGTAAGGCGCGGCGGCGCTCGTGCGGATGTCACACGCGCCAGCAAGCCAGAAAAAGATGCGCCGGGCTCTTGCCATGACTACTGTTAATTCATACAGTTTTGCGCCCGCCTGTCCCACCGTTTTCAGAAAGCTCCGCGCCCGTCCCTGCCCATGTCCGCTCCGCCGCCCGGTGACATCCCGGCCTACCTCAGCCGTCTGAACGACGAGCAGCGCGCTGCCGTGCTGCATGGCGATGCGCCGCTGCTGGTGATCGCCGGTGCCGGCACCGGCAAGACCAGCACGCTGGCCCACCGGGTGGCGCACCTGATCGCGCAGGGTGCGGACCCGCAGGCCATCCTGCTGCTCACCTTCTCGCGCCGCGCCGCCTTCGAGATGAGCCGGCGGGTGGAGCGCATCGTCGCCAGCCTGGACGGCCCGGCGTCCAACCTGGCCCGCGCCGCCCTGCAGTGGGCCGGCACCTTCCACGGCATCGGCGCGCGCCTGCTGCGCGAGTACGCGCCGCAACTCGGGCTGAGCCCGTCCTTCACGATCCATGACCGCGAGGACTCGGCCGACCTGATGAACCTGGTGCGCCACGACCTCGGCCAGTCGACCAAGGACAAGCGCTTCCCCACCAAGCAGACCTGCATGTCGATCTACTCGCAGGTCATCAACACCGGCGTGCCGTTGGGCGAACTGCTGCCGGACGTGTGGCCCTGGTGCGCGGAATGGGAAGACGAATTGCGCGCGCTCTTCAGCCGCTACGTCGAGGCCAAGCAACACCAGGCGGTGCTGGATTACGACGACCTGCTGCTGTACTGGGCGCAGATGCTCACCGAGCCGGCGCTGGCGGCGAGTGTCGGCGGGCGCTTCCGCCATGTGCTGGTGGACGAATACCAGGACACCAACAGGCTGCAGGGCAGCATCCTGCGCTCACTCAAACCGGACGGGCGCGGCCTCACCGTGGTGGGCGACGACGCGCAGTCCATCTATTCCTTCCGCGGCGCCACGGTGCGCAACATCCTGGAATTCCCGCAGCAGTTCGAGCCACCGGCGCGCGTGGTCACGCTGGCGCGCAACTACCGCTCCACGCCGGACATCCTCGCCGCATCGAACGCCGTCATCGGCCTTGCCGAAGAGCGCTTCGAAAAAGACCTGTGGACCGATAAGGCCGCCAAGGGCAAGCCGCTGCTGGTGACCGTGCGCGACGAGGCCGAACAGGCGCGCTACGTCGTGGAGCAGGTGCTGGAACAACGCGAGGCCGGCACCATCCTCAAGAAGCAGGCGGTGCTGTTCCGCGCCGCCACGCACAGCGCGCAGCTGGAGGTCGAACTCACTCGCCGCAACGTGCCCTTCGTGAAGTTCGGCGGCCTCAAGTTCCTCGAGGCCTCGCACATCAAGGACCTGCTGGCGGTGCTGCGCTGGATCGAGAACCCGCGCGACCGCGTCGCCGGTTTCCGCGTGCTGCACCTGATTGCCGGCATCGGCCCGAAGACTGCGGGCAAGGTGCTGGATGTCGCCGGCACCGCCGAGCATCCCGCTGCCGCGCTGGCCGCCTTCGTGCCGCCAGCCCAGGCGCGTGCGGAGTGGGAGCTTTTCGTCGCGCTGGTGGCGCAGCTGCGCACGGCGCAATCCGCCTGGCCCAGCGAGTTCGAACGCGTACGCCAGTGGTACGAACCGCAGATGGCGCGCAAGCACGAGGACGCCGACATCCGCGCCGGCGACCTGCTGCAGATGGAGCGCATCGCCGCCACCTACCCGACGCGCGAGCGCTTCCTGTCCGAGCTGACGCTGGACCCGCCGGACGCCACCAGCGACGAATCCGGCGTGCCGCTGCGCGACGAGGACTACATGATCCTGTCCACCATCCACTCCGCGAAGGGCCAGGAATGGGACGTGGTGTTCCTGCTCAACGCGGTGGACGGCTGCATCCCCTCCGACATGGCCACCGGGAGCAGCGCCGAGATCGAGGAAGAGCGCCGCCTGCTGTACGTGGCGATGACCCGCGCGCGTGATGCCCTGCACGTCATGACGCCGCAACGCTTCTACGTCACCCAGCAGACCCCGCAGGGCGACCGCCATCTCTACGCCAACTGCACCCGCTTCATCCCCGCCAGCCTGCTGCCGCTGTTCCAGCCGACCGCATGGCCGGTGGCGAAACCGCCGGATCTCAACACGCCGGCAGTGCCAGCGCCTCAAGCCGTCATTGATCTGGCCGCGCGTATGCGGGCGATGTGGAAGTGACGATCGTGCGAAGGGCCGATCCGGTTTTGCGATCAGCGTGTTGGGCTTGCTTCGACCGTGCTCAGCACAAGTCGATTCGCTCAACCCAACCTACGTCCACAGCGAGGCGCCGCGCAGAAGGCGGTAGGTTGGGTTGAGCGCAGCGAAGCCCAACACCACACCCTCTCGCAGCCTGTCGCAATAACGTGAACGGCGATACCTCAACACCAACCCCATGCGTACCCTCGTCGGCACCGCCTCCTGGACCGACCCCACGCTGATCGCCTGCAAGCGCTTCTACCCACGCGGCGTCACCAGTGCGGAGGACCGCCTGCGCTACTACGCCAGCCAGTTCCCGCTGGTGGAGGTGGATTCCAGCTACTACAGCCTGCCCGGCCCGGCGAACGCGCAGCTGTGGGCCGAGCGCACGCCGGCGGATTTCACTTTCAACGTGAAGGCCTTCGGCCTGTTCACCGGGCACGGTGTCGAAGCGAAGCGCCTGCCGCGTGACCTGCTGTCGGCATGGCAGCCGCCGCAGGCGAAGGTGTTCTACCGCGACGTACCCGGCGAGCTGCGCGACGAGTTGTGGCGGCGCTGGCATCTCGCGCTGCAGCCCCTGCGCGACGCCGGCAAGCTGGGGGCCGTGCTGTGCCAGTACCCGCCCTGGGTGACGGCGGATCGCAACGGCCACCTGTGGGTGCATCACGGCGCTGCGCACATGCGTGGCGACACCATGGCGGTGGAGTTCCGCCACCGCAGCTGGTTCGATGGCGCGCAGACGGACAGCACGCTCGCCTTCCTGCGCGAGCGGCAACTGGTGAACGTCATCGTCGACGAGCCACAGGGCTTCGACAACTGCGTGCCGCAGGTGTGGGAAGTGACCCATCCGCAACTCGCCATGCTGCGCCTGCACGGGCGCAACGCGGCGAGCTGGAACCACAGCGGACCGGCGTCCTCCGGCCGTTTCATGTACCAGTACGCGACGGCCGAGCTGGAAGAGCTGGCGCGCAAGGCGCAACGCCTGCGCGAGCGCACCGGCTTGATGCACGTGGTGGTCAACACCAATCACGAGGATGACGGACAGCGCAACGCGCGGCGCTTCATGGCGCTGCCCGATTTGCTGCCCGCAGCCGGCTCCTCCACCCCGCATCCATGACGAAAGGCACTGTCGACGCGGCTTACAGGTCGGGTGCGGCGTCGTAAGGCATCGTCGCTGCTTGCCTGACAGATCGGGCTTCCCTGCACTGTGGTGCAAATCCTGCATCAGCTCCGCCACACGAAAACGGATCCCGGATCGACGGCGCGACCCGCACCGACGACGGCGATCCGGACGGAAACCGGAGAGCAGTCCTCATGTCGATCATCCGCAAGACTTCGCTGGCCCTCGGCAGCGCCATCTTCGCCAGCGCCCTTCACGCCGCCCCGGTGAGCTATGACTTCACCCTCAACGCCGACCAGATCGGTGACGAGCTGCCCGCGTTCGGCATCAGTGCCCTGCCTGCCGGCCCTTTCACCGGCAGCTTCAGCTTCGACGACGCGGGTCTGGTCGCCGGCGTGTTCAACAGCGTGACGCTGACTGCCTTCACTGCGACGGTGGGCAACTTCAGCTGGGTGCTGGGCGACGCAAGCGTGATGTTCTCGAGCGTCCGCCCTGGCGCCAGCGGCGCGCTGGATGCCGTGTCCATCCGGCTGCGGGATGGCAGCACCATGTTCGGCATCAATTTCGGCTACATCAGCAACAACAGCTGGTTTGCCGCGGATGGGCGCGATGGTGGCGGCGGTTGCGGCTGGTGGGGTCAGGCCGGGGAGAACATGTACGGCGCCTGCGTCGGCGGCACCGCCAGCGCCTTCACCGTGACCCTCGCGGAAGACCCGGCCCAGGTGCCTCTGCCGTCCAGCCTGCTGCTGGCCGGCCTCGGTCTGGGCGTTGCCGCGAGTGCCCGTGCCATGGCCCGCGTACGTCGCAAGGCCTGAGCGTCAGAACGGAAGCGGCCGCCCTTGGGCGGCCGTTTTTCATTCTCGTTTCTCTGGTGACTCAGGCGCTGGCAGGCTGATCGATACGCCAGGCACCACCACCCTCCAGCACCAGTTCACGTTCGTGGAAGCCGCGCAGTGTGCTGCGGTGGCCCACGCTGACCAGCGTGGCCTGCGGCAAGGCTTCCCGCAGCAGCGCGTACATCGCGTGCTCCAGGCCCTCGTCCATCGCGCTGCTGGACTCGTCGAGGAACAGCACGGCGGGATTGGCGAGCAGGGCGCGGCCGATGGCGAGCCGCTGCTGCTCGCCCAGCGACAGGATGCGGGTCCAGTCGGCCTCCTCGTCCAACTGCGCCACCAGGTGGCCGAGCTGCACGCGGCGTAGCGCCTCGGCGGCGGCGTCTTCGCCGCCACTTACGGCTGGCGCGGTGGCCGGGTAATACAGCGCGGTGCGCAGCGTGCCCAGTGGCAAGTAGGGTTTCTGCGGCAGGAACAGCGCGCGTTCGCCCTGCGGACGCACCACTTCGCCATCTGCGAAGGGCCACAGGCCGGCCATGGTGCGCAGCAGGGTGGTCTTGCCACTGCCGGACGCGCCGCGGATCAGCAGCGAGTCACCCGGTTCCAGGGTCAGGTCCAGACCGTTGAGCAGCACCTGTTGCGCGGGTGTGCGCACGCTGAGGCCGCGCACGGCGACGCGGTCACCCTCGCCATGCGCGGCCAGTGCGGGCAGGGCTTCGGTGTGCTCCAGCGTGTCCATGAAGCTGGACAAACGGGTGAGTACCGCGCGGTAGTTGGCGAAGTCGTCGTAGGACGTGCGGAAGAAGGACAGCGCGGTCTGCACCTGGCCGAAGGCCTCGGCGGTCTGCATGAAGTCACCCAGGGTGATCTCCTTGGAGAACAGGCGCGGTGCCTGGAGGATCATCGGGAACACTACCGCCACCTGGCTGACACCGAGGTTGAAGCCCTGCAGCTTGAGTGCGCGGAATAGCATGTCCCACATGTTCTGCACGACATTGGCGAAACGGCCGAAGAGGCCAACGCGCTCGACGCGCTCGCCACGGAAGAAGGCAATGCTCTCCGCATACTCGCGCAGGCGGATCAGCCCATAGCGGAAATTCGCGTTGAACAGCTCGTTCAGGAAGTTGAGGCGGATCAGCGGGCGGCCCAGCCAGGCGGCGATGAAGGTCGCAACGAGGACGTAGATGTAGACCACGAAGATCATTCCTCGCGGTATCTCCACGCCGAACAGCGCCAACGCGCCGGAAAGGCCCCACAGAATGATGGTGAACTCCACCAGCGACACGATGGCATTCAGCATGCCTAGCGACAGTGCGAGTGTGCGGCTGGCGAACTGCTCGATGTCCTCCTGGATGCGCTGATCCGGGTTGTCGACCTGCTCCGCCAGGTACTGGCTGCGGTGATAGGTCTGGTGCGCCAGCCAGCGCTCCATCAGCGTATGGGTCAGGGCTTCGCGCCAGCGGATCAGCAAACCCTGATACACGTAGAAGTCGAACAGCGCGCGCGCCACATGTATCGTCGCCAGCACGCCGAACACAGCCATCATGAACCAGAACGCATCCGCGTCCAGCCTCTGCATGGCGGCGTAAAGACCGTTGTACCAGAACGAGAGCAGCACGTTCATGCGTACCGAGAACAGTGTCAGCAACACCAGCAGGGCCAGCACCGCCATCGGCCGCCAGTTTTTGCGCGGGTCGAAGTAGGGCCAGGCGATGCGCTTGACCTGTCGTCCCCATTGCGTGGCCTTGGCCAGCCACAGCACCACGATCGTCAATCCGACGAGGCTGAGCGCGAAGGCCTTGGCCAGCCAGATCGCGCTGTTGAGCAGTTCCTGATTCCAGTCCATGTGGATGTCCGCTTGTTGCCGGCCGGCGCCAGCACTGCCGGCAAGCCTAGCCGATAAGCTGCGGAGGCGGGCGAGGACACATGTAAGCGGATGTGGGTTCCGTGCCGGGTGGCATCAGCCGCTGCGCTTGCGGGGCTTGGTGACGGGCACGCTGGCAACCGGCTCTGCCGCCAGCAGACGATGCGGCCCCGGCCCGCGCGCGGCCAGCTCGTCGCCCGGGTTGCGCAGGCGGCATTGCTCGATGGACAGGCAGCCGCAGCCGATGCAGTCGTCCAGTGAATCGCGCAAGGCGGTGAGCTGGGCGATGCGCGCGTCCAGGTCGTCGCGCCAGGCGGCGGACAGGCGCGCCCAGTCCTCGCGTGTCGGCGTGCGTCGCTCCGGCAGGGTGTCCAGCGCGGCGGCGATTTCCGCCAGCGGCACGCCGACCCGCTGCGCCACGCGGATGAAGGACACCCGCCGCAGCACATCGCGCGCGTAGCGCCGCTGGTTGCCGGCACTGCGTGCGCTGCGGATCAGGCCCTTCGATTCGTAGAAGTGCAGGGCCGACACTGCCACGCCGGCACGCGCCGCCACCTCGCCGACGCTCAACAGCACGCTGAAGCCCGGAGCCGTGGTCGCAGTCGTACTCGTAGTCCGGGCCCTGCCGGAGCCGGGCGCCTTGCCCGTGCTGCGGGCGGCTTCCGCTTTCGGTGAGGGGCGACGCGTGGCCATGGCGGAGTCCTCCTGCACAAAGTGCTTGATCTCAACTTAACTTGAGCTTTTACGCTGCGCCACAGGATTCATCAACCGGGGAGTGAACATGGGTATGGCGGACAGGGCAGTCAACGGCGGCGGCACGCGTGTCGCGCTCATCTACGGCAGCACGCGCGAGGGGCGCTTCTGCAACAAGGTCATGGACTGGCTGCGCCAGCAGCTGGTGAGGCAGGTCGACCTGCAGCTGGACCTGGTGGACCCCGCCGGGCTGGCGCAGGCCGGCAGCCGGGTGGCGGAACACAAGGCCCTGACCGCGATGGGGCAGCGGCTGGCGGCGGCGCAGGCTTTCATCGTCGTCGTGCCGGAGTACAACCACGGCTACCCGGCTGCACTGAAGGCCTTCATCGACAGCTTCGGTGCCGAGTGGCAGGGCAAGCCGGTGGGCTTCGTGTCCTATGGCGGCGTGTCCGGCGGTCTGCGTGCGGTGGAGCAGCTGCGCCAGGTCTTCATCGAGCTGCACGCGGTGAACCTGCAGGCCAGCGTCAGCTTCGCCAACGCCAGTGAGCAGTTCGATGCAGATGGCACGCCCTGGAGCAGCGAACGCGCCGGCCGCTCACTCGACACCCTGCTCGCGCAGCTGCGCTGGTGGGTGCAGGCCCTGCAGCAGGGCGCAGCGCAGCGGCCCTACCCTGGACGGCGCGCGACGCGTGCCGCAGCACTGCCCGCACCGGAGCCCGCCAGCGCGGTGCAGCCGGTGGTGCTGGTGAACCACTTCAGGCCCAAGCCCGGCAAGCTCGACGAATTCGTCGCCCTGCAGGATGCCGCCGCCACGCTGGCGCGCGAGATTCCCGGCTGGCGCGGCAGCCGCCTGTTGCGCGATGACGAGAGCGGTAGTGCGGTGCTGATCAGCAGCTTCGACGACGCCGATGCGCATCGCGAATGGATGGCCACCAGCGCCGCCTTCGCACAACACCGCGACAAGGTGCGCGCGCTCATCGACAGCAGCGAGCCGCGCTTCTTCGAGCAGGTGTACGAGCGCACACCATGATCATCGCAGCTGCTCAAGCGGCCAGTCTGAACTCAGATCAAGGCGGGCTGGAGTTCTTCTTCTTTTCACTCCGTACGCGTACACGTCCTTGATCGCCGAAACCTCAACTCGGTAACCAATCTTCCTCAAGTAGGAAAGGGTGTTCTTGAGCGCCACGCGGCTGAAAAACGGAAGGTTAAGAGGGGTAACGCTCTTCGCAACAATCGCCACGCAAACCACGTACTGGGATCTCTGAAAATCGTCTTCCTCAGGAAACTGTGTGGTTGGATGAGCCTTATTTACGAGCTTCCTGAAACTTGCGTCGCAAAGCAGTTCCGCAGCGACGCTCGCCTGCTTGAATAGATGACTCAGCGCGGCAGAGCTCGAATAGCGCTTTACGTGGATCAATCTGTCTCGTATCAGCAAGTCGCAGACTTCAATCTTGCTATGAGGACTGCCGTACCCATGGATGAGTCGCCGATCAAGAACCTTGGCCTCGGCCACAGCCTCGCCAACGTACTGGTTATAGTCAGCCTCGCAAGAATGATCGTAGTCCGGGAGACAGGCAGACTCGGCAGCCTTTGAAAGCAAGGGGCCGATGACATCATTTACGCGTTCTACGAAATCAGACTTGACGACATACCACTTCCCTGCGTTGAGAATGTAGGTGTTCTTATCGACCTCAAATTCTGCGTGTATGCATCTGAACAATGACCAAGACTTCTCGGTGTTTCCATCGGGCCCCAGCTGATGAACCTTCCAGCTGACCAAAGACGCTGACGATATCTTGTCAAGCTTGGGCACGGCATCTAGAAACTCTTCAATGTAGATGTCATCAAACTCATCCTTGCATCTGAACCCTGTGTATCTATACCTACCGGGGCTGTAAGGATTGTTGATCTCAGGAGGAGCGAGCCAGACTTTGTCAATCGCTCTAGTACGCAAGGCCTCGATAAGACGAGCCTCAAGCGAGTCGATAGTAGGCGTCGCCTTCACTGCTCGAATGTTGTCGATGCCAGGAAAGCTAGTCAGGTAGTCATCTTTCGCAGATAGCTCAAGGAGCCGCAACAATGCGGAGCCGATCTTGGAGGACTCATTCGGAAGGCGGACTGACAGGGAGTCGAAGCCGGCGACTGTTTTCCCTAGGCTGCGATCCGTTGGAATACCGGCGACCGCCTGAACGAGATCCCGATCAAAATCGATCGAAAAATCATCTAGTGAGGTCGATGCTGGGGTTTGCTCTCGTATGCGGTGACCGCGAACCTCAACATTAGATCTATCGAGTGATTTCAAGGATTTTGGATCGATCGAGTTCAGGGCGACCCGTAGCCCAAACGTCTCATCGATGTGCGCGTCATCCAGAAGCGTATGTCCGTAGCCAAAAGTTATGACGAAGACCGCCTTTTCGAACCGAACGAGCAAGAGGCCAGAAGCCGACTGAGTTCGCTGCTTCTGCAGTGCAGCCTGAATCTCTTCGCTGTCTTGGTCACTGAAGAAATCGATCCACGCAGCCGGCCTCTCTACCGAGCGAAGTGCGACAAAAGTAGCCTCGGATGCGCCATCGACAGCTACCGAGAGTGCGGATTGATGCCCTAGGCCGATAGCATCCACTACGTCACGGATAGCGCACGCTGGTTTCAAAAGGTATACAGAGCGCTGCTTTCCTTCGGCCTTCTTTGCCATTCCGGCTTCTCCAGATCGAGTGAACCTCTGCACGTCAGCAGAGCAAATTCATGCCGATTGGATACTCTTTGCCAGAGCTTTAGTCGTTCCGCGAAATTCCGCACGTTCTTTGGCATTGCGCCCGATAGTCGGTACTTTCTCCGACTAAACAGAACCAATGGATCTTTGCAGCGTGTCGCGAATCAACGCCAGCGTCGCCTGCTGCGTCGGTGTTGCGGGTCGCAGGGCGCTGGTGGCGATGTGCAGTGGAATCGTCAGCAGGCTGCCATCGGGCAGGGACACCGGGCGCTGGCGGTAGGCGGATGGGCGGATGGAGCGGGCGACGGCGTGGCGCGACAGCACGGCGCAGCCGGCGTCGTCCGCCACCAGGTCGAGGATGGCGGGAATGCCGTCGATCTCCAGTGCGATCTGTGGCTGGCAGCCGATGGCCGCCATCTCGGATTCCACCAGCATGCGGATGGCATTAGGGCGGCTGGGAATCACCAGCGGCATCGTCGCCACTTCGGCCAGCGTGATCGGCGGCGGCGGCGGATCTTCCTGCAGGCCGGGCGGGCGGGGCTCCACCAGCATCAGTTGCTCGGCCGCCAGCGGGGCGATCTCCAGGCCGTCGACCGGCGCGGCCTTGTACAGCACGGCGATGTCGAGGTGGCCGTTGAGGAGGCTGCCCTGCATCGCCACCGACAGGCCTTCGCTGATGGCGAGGCGCGCCTCGGGCAGCTGCTCGCGGAAGGCCCGCGTCAGCGGCACGGTGAGCACCCGCGCCACGCTGGGCGGCAGGCCCAGCGCGACGCGACCGGCGAGGCCGCCGCGCATGCGGGCGAGGTCGTCACGCGCACGCGCCACCTGGTGCAGGATGCCGCGGCCGTGCTCCAGCAGCAGCTTGCCGGCCTCGGTGGTCGTCGCGCCACGACCGTTGCGTACCAGCAGGGTCTGGCGCAACTCCACTTCCAGCAGGCGCACCTGCCGGCTCAGCGCCGGCTGGGCGATATCCAGCGCCTGGGCCGCACGGGTGAAGCTGCCCAGCTCGGCGACGCGGACGAAGTACTCCAGTTGTTTCAGATCCATGGTTCAAGTCGCACGATAGCCGCTCGATACCGCCATTTCGACGCACGTTCCAGCCTTGGCGGAAACGGGGCGTCAAACGCTCGTATAAGGTGTTTCCCGTATAACTGAACTTCAGTTATAGCATGTTGTTCTAGCAGCTAGTCGATTCGCCGGCTTTCAGCGGCACAGACGGGCTCGCACAATGCGGCCACATCGACGCCTTCCAGAAACCCGGATGTCATGGCCGGGTGCAACGCAGGCGTGTCACGACGGAGCTGCCGACACCGTGCGTCCTACCGCAGTACGCCCCACCGTACGTCCCACCTCCCAGACCGCGATCCCCTGCCTGTTCATGCGTGGCGGCACCTCGCGCGGGCCGTTCTTCAGTGCGGCGGACCTGCCAGCCGACACCGACGCGCGTGACCTCGTGTTGCTGGCCGTGATGGGCTCGCCGGACAAGCGCCAGATCGACGGGCTCGGCGGCGCGCATCCACTGACCAGCAAGGTCGGCATCGTCAGCCGCGGCAGCCAGCCGGGCGTCGACCTCGACTTCCTGTTCGCACAACTGCAGCCGGATTCCGACAAGGTCGACACCACGCCCAACTGCGGCAACATGCTGGCCGCTGTCGTGCCTTTCGCGCTGGAGACCGGGCTGGTCGATCCGCAGGGCACAGGTGAAGACAGCGTCAGCACCTTCCGCGTACTGACGCTGAACACCGGCATGCAGTGCGATATAACCGTGCAGACGCCGGGCGGGTTGGTCAGCTACGAAGGCGGTGCACGCATCGACGGCGCCCCCGGCAGCTCGGCGCCGATCACCATCAACTTCCTCGACACCGCTGGCTCGGTGGCCGGCAGCCTGTTGCCCACCGGCAAGCTGCGCGAGCACATCGACGGCATCGAGGTGACCTGCATCGACAATGGCATGCCGCTGGTGATCTTCAGCGCTGCCGACGTGGGGCGCACCGGCTACGAGAGCGTCGAGGCGCTGAACGCCGACACCGAACTGAAGGCACGCATCGAGCGACTGCGCATTGCCGCTGGCCACGCGATGGGGCTGGGCGATGTCAGCGCGAAGAACTATCCCAAGATGACGCTGATCGCGCCGCCGCGCGATGGCGGTGCGCTGTGCACCCGCAGCTTCATTCCGCATGTGTGCCACGACGCCATCGGCGTGCTGGCCGCCGTTACTGTCGCCACCGCCTGCAAGCTGCCGGGCACCGTGGCCGATGGCGTCGCGCAGATGCCCGGCGGCAATCCGGTCACCGTGTCGGTGGAACACCCCACCGGGGAGTTCAGCGTCGAACTGGAAACCGACCCCGCCGACCCGCAGCGCGTGACCCGTGCTGCACTGCTGCGCACGGCCCGCCTGCTGATGCGTGGCGAGGCGATGGTGCCCCGTGGCGTGTGGGCTGGCCCTGAATCCTGATGACGAGGCCCCGTTCATGATCATCGACTGCCACGGCCACTACACCACCGCACCGAAGGCGCTGGAAGACTGGCGCAACCGCCAGATCGCCGGCATCAAGGATCCGGCGCAGATGCCCCGCGTATCCGAGCTGAAAATCAGCGACGACGAACTGCGCGAAACCATCGAGACCAACCAGCTGCGACTGATGCGCGAGCGCGGCTCGGACCTCACGATCTTCTCGCCGCGTGCCAGCTTCATGGCGCACCACATCGGTGACTTCCAGGTGTCGTCCACCTGGGCGGCGATCTGCAACGAGCTGTGCCACCGCGTCGCGCAACTCTTCCCGGACCACTTCATCGGCGCGGCCATGCTGCCGCAGTCGCCGGGCGTGGCGCCGGAAACCTGCATCCCGGAGCTTGAACGCTGTGTGAAGGAGTACGGCTTCGTCGCCATCAACCTCAACCCGGACCCCTCCGGCGGCCACTGGAACTCGCCGCCGCTGACCGACCGCCAGTGGTACCCCATCTACGAAAAGATGGTCGAGTACGACATCCCGGCGATGGTGCATGTCAGCACCAGTTGCAACGCGTGCTTCCACACCACCGGCGCGCACTACATCAACGCCGACACCACAGCCTTCATGCAGTGCCTGACCGGTGATCTGTTCAAGGACTTCCCGAAGCTGCGCTTCGTCATCCCGCACGGTGGCGGCGCGGTGCCTTACCACTGGGGCCGCTACCGCGGCCTCGCGCAGGAAATGAAGAAGCCGCTGCTGAAGGATCACCTGCTGAAAAACATCTTCTTCGACACCTGCGTGTATCACCAGCCGGGCATCGACCTGCTGACCAGGGTGATCCCGGTCGACAACATCCTGTTCGCCAGCGAGATGATCGGCGCCGTGCGCGGCGTCGACCCGGAGACCGGCAACTACTACGACGATACGAAGCGCTACATCGATGCCGCCAGCATCGAGCCGGACGCGCGCTACAAGATCTACGAAGGCAACGCCCGCCGCGTGTATCCCCGCCTGGATGCCGCGCTGAAGGCGCGTGGCCGCTGAGGAGTCGTGCCCATGGCCGTCACACCCAATCAACTCGGCGTCGTCAAACGCAATATCCTGCGCGCCGATGCCGCCGCTGTGGAAAAGCTGTCGCGCTTCGGCGTGTCCACCATCCATGAAGCGTTGGGTCGCAGCGGCCTGATGAAGCCCTTCATGCGGCCGATCTACAGCGGCGCGAAGATCTGCGGCACGGCCGTCACCGTGCTGCTGCAACCCGGCGACAACTGGATGCTGCACGTCGCGGCGGAACAGCTGCAGCCTGGCGACGTGGCGGTGGCGGCGTGTACCACCGAAAACGCCGACGGCTTCTTTGGCGACCTGCTCGCCACCTCGTTCAAGGCGCGTGGTGCGCGCGGCCTCGTCATCGACGGTGGCGTGCGCGACGTCGACACCCTGCAGGAGATGGGCTTCCCTGTGTTCAGCAAGGCCATCCATGCCAAGGGCTGCATCAAGGCCACGCTGGGCTCGGTGAATGTGCCCATCGTCTGCGCTGGCGCGTTCATCAATCCGGGTGACGTGGTGATCGCCGACACCGATGGCGTGGTCGTCGTGCCCGCCGCCATCGCGCAGCAGGTGGCGGACGCCGCCGAGGCGCGCGAGAACCTGGAAGGCGAGAAGCGCGCGAAGTTCGCTGCCGGCGTGCTGGGCCTGGACCTCTACAAGATGCGTGAGCCCCTGGAAAAAGCGGGCCTCAAATACGTGGACTGAGCATCGACTGAACGCCCGCTTGGACATCATGACTACCGAGACCTTCACCAAAACCCCCGGCTGGCTGGACTGGTACGCCGGCCCCAGCGAGCCCGCCTTCATGCCGCCGCCCGGCGCGGTGGACGCCCACTGCCACGTGTTCGGCCCGGGCGACGCCTTCCCCTTCGCGCCGGAGCGCAAGTACACGCCGTGTGACGCGTCGAAGGCGCAACTGTTTGCGCTGCGCGACCACCTCGGCTTCGCCCGCAATGTCATCGTGCAGGCCACCTGCCACGGCGCCGACAACCGCGCGATGGTGGATGCCTGTCTCGCGTCGAACGGAAAAGCGCGTGGCGTCGCCACCGTCCGCCGAAGCATCACGGACGATGAACTGCAGCAACTGCACGCCGCCGGTGTGCGCGGCGTGCGCTTCAACTTCGTCAAGCGCCTGGTGGACTTCACGCCGCGCGACGAGCTGATGGAAATCGCCGGACGCATCAGCAAGCTGGGCTGGCATGTGGTGATCTACTTCGAAGCGGTGGACCTGCCGGAGCTGTGGGATTTCTTCACCGCACTGCCGACGACCGTGGTGGTGGACCACATGGGCCGGCCGGATGTCAGCAAACCCATCGACGGTCCGGAGTTCACCCTGTTCCAGCGCCTCATGCGCGAGCACAGCAACGTGTGGAGCAAGGTCAGCTGCCCGGAGCGCCTGTCCGTGTCCGGCCCACCGGCACTGGACGGCGAGCGCCACGCGTATTGCGACGTCATCCCCTTCGCCCGCGCCATCGTCGAGGAGTTTCCGGACCGCGTGTTGTGGGGGACCGACTGGCCGCACCCCAACCTGAAGAACCACATGCCGGACGACGGCCTGCTGGTGGATTTCATCCCGCACATCGCGGTGACGCCGGCGTTGCAGCACAAGCTGCTGGTGGACAACCCGATGCGCCTGTACTGGCCGGAGGAGGTGAAGTGATGTGCTTCGCGTCACTTGTAGGGTGGGTTCGGAGCGTAGCGACAACCCACCGCTTTCTTTCTGCCAAGGCTGGCTGGTGGGTTGCTTCGCGAACCCACCCTACGCAAACCGCGACGACGAACCACGTGGAGGCCTCCTGATGCCCCTGGCCAAACCCTACAAGGACATCCCCGGCACGACGATCTTCGATGCGGAGCAGTCGCGCCTGGGTTACTGGCTCAACCAGTTCTGCATGTCGTTGATGAGCGCTGACAACCGTGCGCGCTTCAAGGCCGACGAGCGTGCCTACCTCGATGAATGGGCGATGAGCGAGGAGCAGAAGGAGGCGGTTCTGGCGCGTGATCTCAATCGCTGCATCAGCCTCGGCGGGAACATCTACTTCCTGGCCAAGATCGGCGCCACCGATGGCAAGAGCTTCCAGCAGATGGCGGGCAGCATGACCGGCATGAGCGAGGAGGCCT
>JAVHYF010000085.1 GCA_031119205.1 Moraxellaceae bacterium
TCGACATCGACCCGTCGAGCATCTCCAAGCGCGTGAAGGTCGACATCCCGATCGTCGGCGACGTGAAGGACGTGCTCACCGAGCTGATCTCGATGATCCGCGAGAGCACCGCCAAGCCCGACGCAGGCGCGCTGGCCGACTGGTGGAAGACGATCGAGGCATGGCGCTCGCGCGACTGCCTCAAGTACGACCGTGGCAACCAGGACGTGATCAAGCCGCAGTTCGTGGTCGAGACGCTCTGGAACATGACCAAGGACGCCGACACCTACATCACGTCGGACGTCGGCCAGCACCAGATGTGGGCCGCGCAGTACTACCGCTTCGACGAGCCGCGCCGCTGGATCAATTCCGGCGGCCTGGGCACCATGGGCGTGGGCATTCCCTACGCCATGGGCATCAAGCTCGCGAAGCCCGACTCGGAAGTGTTCACCATCACTGGCGAAGGCTCGGTGCAGATGTGCATCCAGGAACTCTCCACCTGCCTGCAGTACAACACGCCGATCAAGATCTGCTCGCTCAACAACCGCTACCTGGGCATGGTGCGCCAGTGGCAGGAGATCGAGTACTCCGGCCGCTACAGCCACAGCTACATGGATGCGCTGCCCAACTTCGTGAAGCTCGCCGAGGCCTATGGCCACGTCGGCATGCTGATCGAGCGTCCACAAGACGTGGAGCCGGCGCTTCGCGAAGCGCGCAAGCTCAAGGACCGCACGGTGTTCATGGACTTCCGTACCGATCCGACCGAAAACGTGTTCCCGATGGTGAAGGCCGGCATGGGCATCACCGAGATGCTGCTGGGTTCCGAAGATCTCTGACCGATCGACGGAACGGACATTCGCTCAACTCTTTACTACTGACGAATCTATTGCCCGCCAAGCCCGCGCATTACCGTGCACGGGGGAGGGCGGCGAAAAGAGGAGTCACGCAAACATGAAACACATCATTGCAGTGCTGCTGGAAAACGAGCCGGGTGCTCTTTCCCGCGTGGTGGGCCTGTTCTCGGCCCGCGGCTACAACATCGAATCGCTCACGGTGGCGCCCACGGAGGACGCGAGCCTCTCGCGCATGACCATCGTCACCACCGGTTCGGACGACGTGATCGAGCAGATCACCAAGCACCTGAACCGGCTGATCGAAGTGGTGAAGGTCGTCGACCTGACCGAAGGCGCCTACACCGAGCGCGAGCTCATGATGGTGAAGGTGCGCGCGGTCGGCAAGGAGCGCGAGGAAATGATGCGCATGGCGGAAATCTTCCGCGGCCGCATCATCGACGTGACCGACAAGAGCTACACCATCGAACTCACCGGCGACCACGGCAAGAACGACGCTTTCCTGGAAGCGATCGAACGTAGCGCTATCCTCGAGACTGTCCGTACCGGTGCCAGCGGCATCGGGCGCGGCGAGCGCATCCTGCGCGTGTAGGAGGGTGAAGGCGCCCTCAGTTCATACGTTCATCCACACATGAGGCAAGAGTGATGCGAGGTCTGCTCGGTTTCGACAGGATGGTGACCCCGGCGATCGTCCGGGTGCTCTACTTTCTCGGCCTGCTGGGCGTGCTCGTGCTGGCGGTGGCCGCGCTGTACCAGCGGCAGTACCTGCCGGCCTTCACGGTCCTGATCTTCGGCGCCATCGGCGTTCGCATCTACAGCGAGCTGCTCATCGTGCTGTTCCGCATCCACGACAGCCTCGTGTCCATCAACCAGCAGATGAAGGACCGGAATTCCTCCGGCCTTTGAGTGAAGTGCATCCCGCGCGGATGCTCGAGATTTTTTAGGAGAGATACACATGAAGGTTTATTACGACAAGGACGCTGACCTGAGCCTCATCAAGGGCAAGACGGTTGCAATCATCGGTTACGGCTCGCAAGGCCATGCGCACGCGCAGAACCTGAACGACAGCGGCGTCAAGGTCGTGGTCGGCCTGCGCAAGGGCGGCGCTTCGTGGCCCAAGGTCGAGAAGGCCGGCCTGAAGGTCGCCGAAGTCGCCGACGCCGTGAAGGCCGCCGACGTCGTGATGATCCTGCTGCCGGACGAGCAGATCGCCAACGTCTACAAGAACGACGTCGCCCCCAACATCAAGGAAGGCGCTTCGCTGGTGTTCGCGCACGGCTTCAACGTGCACTACGGCTTCGTGCAGCCGCGCGCCGACCTCGACGTGTGGATGGTCGCTCCCAAGGCCCCGGGCCACACCGTGCGCAGCACCTACACCCAGGGCGGCGGCGTGCCCCACCTCGTGGCCGTGCACCAGGACAAGACCGGCAAGGCGCGTGACCTCGCGCTGAGCTACGCCACCGCCAACGGCGGCGGCAAGGCCGGCATCATCGAGACCAACTTCCGCGAAGAAACCGAGACCGACCTGTTCGGCGAACAAGCGGTTCTGTGCGGCGGTACGGTCGAGCTGATCAAGGCTGGCTTCGAAACGCTGGTGGAAGCCGGCTACGCGCCCGAAATGGCGTACTTCGAATGCCTGCACGAACTGAAGCTGATTGTCGACCTGATCTACGAAGGCGGCATCGCCAACATGAACTACTCGATCTCGAACAACGCCGAGTACGGCGAGTACGTCACCGGCCCGCGCATCGTGACGGACGAGACCAAGAAGGTCATGAAGCAAGTGCTGCGCGACATCCAGACCGGTGAATACGCCAAGAGCTTCGTGCTCGAAGCCGCTGCGGGCCAGCCGGCCCTCATCAGCCGCCGCCGCCTGAATGCGGAGCACCAGATCGAAGTCGTCGGCGAGAAGCTGCGCGCGATGATGCCCTGGATCAAGAAGAACAAGCTGGTCGACCAGACCCGCAACTGATCTGCGAGCCAGGAGGGCGCTTCGGCGCCCGTTTCCCGAGGGCCACCCGTTGCGGTGGCCCTTTTGTTTGACGAGGGGCACCGCGGCCCCTGAACTACACTGCGAACCATGCGATTCAAAGATCAAGATGCTATCGAATGGATAGCTGCCAGCGCAGTGCCCACGAGGGACGGAGGCAAATTCAATGCATGACGACACGCTCCCCGACGATGTGCAACCGCGCAAGCGCCGCAAGGGCATCTACATCCTGCCGAACCTGTTCACGCTGGCGG